>NC_013729.1:631624-1263248 GCF_000024345.1 Kribbella flavida DSM 17836
CGAGGCGAAGCTGGCGTTCCAGTGCGCCGGACTCCATCAGCTGGGCAAGGACGAGCTGTGGCAGGGCGGCATTGCCGAGGTCGGCGAGCCGCTTGGCGTCGACGAGGGCGTCGCGGTACCGGGCGGGGGCGAGCATCCAGCCGATGCGCAGGGCCGGGGCGAGCAGCTTGGACACGCTGCCGGCGTAGATCACCTGCTCGGGCAGCATCGCGCGCAGCGCCGGTACGGGTGGTCGGTCGTAGCGGTGTTCGGCGTCGTAGTCGTCTTCCACGATCAGTCCGCCCTCGGTGGCCCACTGGATCAGAGCGCGGCGTCGTTCACCTTCCAGGACGACGCCGGTCGGGAACTGGTGGGCCGGGGTCAGGATGACGGCTCGGGTGCCGCTGTCCCGCAGTACGTCGACGCGGAGACCGCCGGCGTCGACCGGGATCGGGGGAGTGCGCAGACCCCACTGCTGCAGGTGCTGCCGGGAGCCGAGCGAGCCGGGATCCTCGGTCGCGAGCTCGTCGATCCCCTCGGCGCTGAACACCCGCGCGATCAGTCCGAGCGCCTGCGCGACACCCGCCACGACGATCACGTCCTGCGGGTCCGCGTGGATCCCGCGGTATCGCGCGAGCCAGCGCGCCACAGCCACCCGCAACGCGGGCGTACCGGACGGATCGCCGTACCCGAACGCCGCCGCCGACAACCCGTCCAGCACCGCCCGCTCCGCCTTCACCCAAGCCGCCCGCGGAAACGCCGCCAGATCAGGCACCCCCGGCGTCAGATCCACCCGAGCCGGCACCGCCCGCATCACGTCGAACACCGCAAGCCCCGGCGCGACGTTCATCACCTGCGCCTCGTCCGCCGCTTGGGTCGGGTTCGCCGCCTGGGTCGGGTCTGTCACCTGCGCCGGGTCCGTTGCCTGCGCCGCCGCGGGTGGTTCCCGCCGCGACGCGGCCTGTACGCCGCGTGGCACCCCCGCGCCGTCCCCCTCCCCACCCTCGCCGACCCCGGGCTTGGCCGGCGGGGAGGCGATGAAGGCCGGAGCGACGACGATGGTTCCGGCGCGGCCGCGGCCGACGACGTGGCCGTCTTCGGTGAGGCGCTGGTAGGCCTCGGTGACGACGCCGCGGGAGACCCGCAGTTCGGCGGCGAGCACCCGACTGGCCGGCAGACGGCTGCCGAGCGGGAGCCGACCGTCGGCGATCGCCGCCCGCAACTGATCTGCCAACCAACCCGCCAACCCACCCACCGGGGCATCTCCAGGCACTAGCTGCAGAAAGTCCGCCCCCACCCCACTCCGGGAATCCCGCCCCGCATCCATGGCGTATCCCGACGGCGGCGGTTTGGACCTGCCAATCTTCGCCTGATTGGACCTGTTCACTGGTCCATTGTGACCGCACCGTGGAGTTATGAGAACTGACTACGTGCACGGCTACACCGATACCGAGACCCGCCGGCTGGCCGAGCAGGCGGAGACGCTCGCCGACCTCCTGCACGGCGACACGCAGTACGAGCCGGGCAGTCGGGTCCTGGAGGCCGGCTGCGGTGTGGGCGCGCAGACCGTGCAGCTGGTGACGCGCAGCCCGGGAATCGAGCTGGTCGCGGCCGACATCTCCGAGGAGTCGCTCGCGCAGGCGAAGCAACGCGTCGCCGCCGAGGCGCCGGACGCGCGGGTGGAGTGGCATCACGGCGACCTGCGCGACCTCCCGTACGCCGACGCGTCGTTCGACCACCTCTTCGTCTGCTTCGTGCTCGAGCACCTGCCGGAACCAGTCGCCGCCCTCCGCACCCTCCGCAGCCTGCTCCGTCCGGGCGGCACGATCACCGTCATCGAAGGCGACCACGGGTCAGCCCTCTACCATCCGCAGAGCCCGGCCGCTCAGGCCGTGATCGAGTGCCTCACCGTCTCCCAGGCCGACTCCGGCGGCGACGCGTTGATCGGCCGCCGGGTCCAGCCGCTGCTGGCCGCGGCCGGCTTCCGGAACGTCGCCACCCACCCCCGCACCGTGTACGCCGACGAGACCGTGCCGCACCTCGTCGACGGTTTCACCCGCAGGACCTTCATCGCGATGGTCGGCTCGGTCCGCGAACGGTCGATCGCCGCCGGCCTCAGTACGCCGGCCGCCTGGGCGCAGGGCATCGCCGACCTGGAACGGACTGCCGAGCCGGGCGGCACCTTTCACTACACCTCCTTCAAGGTGGTCGGGGTGCGATGATCGCGTTGCTGGTCCTCGTCGCGCTGCTGATCGCCGCGCTGGAGTGGAACCGCCGTCGCCAGCGCTCGCCGGCGATCCCCGCCGGCTCGCGGACCGGCGTACCGGACCGGGACCTGCAGCGGCTGCGGGACGACCTGCGGGCAGCGGCTGACCGAGCTTGTTCGAGCTGGTAGACAGGAGGGCATGTCGCCGACCGAGCAGGTGGAGATCGAGACCAAGTACGACGTCGACGAGCACGCGATGCTGCCGGCGTTGCACGAGCTGCCCGGGGTGGACCGGGTCGAGCAACCGGTCGAGCTCGGGCTGGAAGCCGTCTACTTCGACACCGCGGGGCTCGACCTGGCGGCGAACAAGGTCACCCTGCGCCGGCGGACCGGCGGCGAGGACGACGGCTGGCACCTCAAGCTGCCGGCCGCCCGCGGCCGGCTGGAGATCCAGCACCCGCTCGGCCGGTCGGTGCGCAACGTACCGATCCAGGTCGTCCGTGCGGTACGGGTGCACGTGCGCGACAAGGAGCTCGTGCCGGTGGTGACGCTGGCGACGCGCCGCATCGTGCATCGGCTGCTCTCCGCGGACGGCGAGGTGCTGGCCGAGGTCAGCGACGACCACGTCACCGCGACGGTTGACGGCAGCGAGCCCGAGAGCTGGCGGGAGTGGGAGATCGAGCTGGTCAACGGCACGACCGAGCTGCTCGAAGCCGCCGAGCCCGTCCTGCGGGCCGCCGGCGCGACCCCGGCGGCCGGGCCGAGCAAGTTGGCTCGGGCGCTCGGTGACCGCGTGCCGGTGCGCGACGCGTGGGAGCTGCCGTCGAAGCCGACGACCGCCGACCTGTTCCGCGCGTACGCCGCCGCGCAGGTCGAGGCGATCCGCCGGCGCGACCCGGAGGTCCGGCGCGACCTGCCCGACGCGGTGCACAAGATGCGGGTCGCCACCCGGCGGCTGCGGTCGGCGCTGGCGACGTACCGGCCGGTGGTGGATCGCGAGGCCGCGGACCGGATCCGCGGTGAGCTGAAGTGGCTGGCCGGTGAGCTCGGCGGCGCGCGGGACGCGGAGGTGCTGCGCGAGCACTTCCTGGTCGCGGTGTCCGAGCAGCCGCAGGAACTGGTGATGGGCCGGATCGCCGGCTACATCGACGACCACCTGCGCGCGACGTACAAGAAGGCGCGGGTCGAGGCGCTGGCCGCGCTGGAGAGCGAGCGGTACTTCCGGCTGCTCGACCTGCTCGACGAGCTGATCGCCTCGCCGCCGGTGACCGACACCAGCAGCAAGGCGAAGAAGCAGGTGCCCGAGCTGCTGAAGCATGACCTGAAGCGGATGCAGAAGTCGGTCCGCCGGATGCAGAAGGCCGAGACGCTGGCGGAGCAGGACCACGAGCTGCACGAGACCCGGAAGGCGGCCAAGCGCCTGCGGTACGCCGCCGAGTCGGCCGAGCCCGTGCTCGGGGAGTCGGCGACGGACCTGGTGGCCCGGGCTCAGCAGGTCCAGGAAGTGCTCGGCGACCACCAGGACAGCGTGGTCGCCCGCGACCTGCTCCGCCGACTGGCCGTGCAGCACCACCTGGACGGCGGCAACGCGTTCACCTTCGGCCGGCTGCACGCGGCCGAGGAGAACCGGGGCGAGCGGTCGCGGGTCGCGTTCCTGGAGCTGTGGCCGACCATCAAGCTCAGCTGATCCACGCCGGGGTGCCGCGGTCGGCGTCCTCGCCGCGGACGCTGGCCTTGGCGTGCCCGTAGCCGGCGACGATCGCGGTGAACTGCTCGGTCGCTGAGATCCGTCGCTCGACGCCTGCGGGCAACACCACAGCGCTGCCCGCCCGAAGCTCGACCTGCTCGTCACCGAGTTGCACGGTCGCGGCTCCGGCGAGGCCGGTCCACACCTGCTCGCTGTCCATCGAGTGCCACGGGCCCTGCGCGCCCTGCTTCATGTCCACCCGCCACACGCTCAGCTCCTGGCTGCCCTGGGTGGGTGAGGCGTACGTCGTCATCACCGCGTTCGGGGTCTCCGTGATGCGCTGCATGCGCTGTCTCCTTCCTAGCTGGTCAACCGGGTTGACGAAATAGTACACCGGGTTGTCGATATGTCCAGGGGTCCGCCATGATGCGCGCATGGACAGGCACGGCTACGAACTCCCGCTGCTGCTGGCCGGCGCGTTCCGCCGGATCATCGACGAGTTGCACCGCCGCCTGGCCGAGCAGGGCCATCCCGACCTGCGCCCGGCGTACGGGTTCGCGTTGCAGGCGATCGGTCGCGACGGCGCGACGGTGTCCGAGCTCGGCCGCCGGCTGGGCGTCTCCAAGCAAGCGGCGACCAAAACCCTCGGCAAGCTCACCGATCTCGGCTACGTCACCCGCGGCCAGGACCCCACCGATGCCCGTGCCGTCCTGATCACGCTCACACCGCACGGCCGGGCGTCCCTGACCGCCGCCGCCCGGATCTTCGAGGACCTCCACCGGGAGTGGCGCGAGTCGCTGGGCCCGACCCGCCTGCAGGCCCTCGAAGACGATCTTCCCAAGCTCACTCCCAGCAACACCCCCACCCCGCTGGCCGACCTCCCCGGCTGGTTCCACTGAGGCCCATCCGGTACGCCGTACTGGGGCAGCTGGGGCAGCTGGGGCAACTGGGGCGCCGCAACCCAGCGCCGGCCCGGGTCCGTGAACACCCTGCGAGGACCTCGAACAGGTTCTGCCTTGTGCACGGTCCCCGCTTGGTGTTCACGGTCCCCGCAGTACGTCCGGAAACGCCGGACGGGCCCAGCTGGTTGCTGGGCCCGTCGGGGCGGGTGGGTCTGTCAGGCAGGTTCGCGGTGTGTTCAGCAGGACCTGCCTGACAGGGTTCGGAAGGGCAGCCCTAGTGCTTCACCGCCTTCTCGGCGCCGGCGCCGGTGAGGGAGCGGACCTCCATCTCGGCGAACTTGTCGACGTCGGTGCCCTCCTTGCTGGTCACCGTGCCGAGCCAGCCGAGCAAGAACGCCAGCGGGATCGACACCAGGCCGGGGTTGTCCAGCGGGAACCAGTGGAAGTCGATCGACGGGTCGGTGATCATCGACAGGCTGGCGCCGGTCTTGGCGTCGACCTTGCCGGACACGACCGGGGAGAACGCGATCAGCAGGATCGACGAGCCCAGACCGCCGTAGATGCTCCAGAGCGCGCCGCGGGTGTTGAACCGCCGCCAGAACAGGGAGTACAGGATGGTCGGCAGGTTCGCGCTGGCCGCGACCGCGAAGGCGAGCGCCACCAGGAAGGCGACGTTCTGGCCGTTGGCGAAGATGCCGCCGATGATCGCGACGACCCCGATCACCAGCACGGTGATCCGGGCCACCCGGACCTCCCCGTCGCCGCTGATCTGGCCCTTCTTGATCACCTGGCCGTAGATGTCGTGCGCGAACGACGCGCTGGCGGTGATGGTCAGTCCGGCGACCACCGCGAGAATGGTGGCGAAGGCGACCGCCGAGATCACGCCCAGCAGGATCTCCCCGCCGAGCTCGAAGGCCAGCAGTGGCGCCGCCGAGTTCGCCCGGCCGGGCGCGGCGCGGATCACGTCGGGGCCGACGAGCGCGGCCGCGCCGTACCCGAGCACCAGCGTGAACAGGTAGAAGATGCCGATGATCCAGATCGCCCAGCTGACGCTGCGGCGGGCTTCCTTGGAGTTCGGGACCGTGTAGAACCGCATCAGCACGTGCGGCAGGCCCGCCGTACCGAGCACCAGGGCCAGACCCAGCGAGATGAAGTCGAGCTTGCTGATCCCGCTCACGCCGTACTGGAGGCCCGGCTCGAGCAGTCGTTCGCCGACCGGGCTCTTCTCGACCGCCGCGCCGAGCAGGCCGGACAGGTTGAAGCTGTACTTCGCCAGCACCCACAGCGTCATCAGGCCGGCGCCGATGACCAGCAGCACCGCCTTGACGATCTGCACCCAGGTGGTGCCCTTCATGCCGCCGACGAGCACGTAGGTGATCATGATCAGGCCGACCACCGCGATCACCAGGTTCTGCCCGGCGCGGCCGTCGATGCCCAGCAGCAGCGCGACCAGACCACCGGCACCGGCCATCTGCGCGAGCAGGTAGAAGAAGCTGACCACCAGGGTCGAGATCGCCGCGGCCATCCGGACCGGGCGCTGTTTCAGCCGGAACGACAGCACGTCGGCCATCGTGAACCGGCCGGTGTTGCGCAGCAGCTCGGCGACCAGCAGCAGCGCGACCAGCCAGGCGACCAGGAAGCCGATCGAGTAGAGGAAGCCGTCGTAGCCGTTCAGCGCGATCGCGCCGGCGATGCCGAGGAACGACGCGGCGGACAGGTAGTCACCGGCGATCGCGACGCCGTTCTGCGGGCCGGTGAACGAGCGGCCGCCGGCGTAGTAGTCGGCCGCGGTCCGGTTGTTGCGCGAGGCCCGGATCACGATCGCCAGCGTGGCCACCACGAACAGCGCGAAGATGGCGATGTTGACCGTGGGGTTGCCGATGTCGGTGGCCTGCGGGATCAGCAGGGGTGTGCTCACTGGTCCTCACCTTCGATCAGCTGCCGCATCCGGTCGGCGGCCGGGTCGACCTGCTTGTCGGCCCAGCGGACGTAGATCATCGTGATCGCGAACGTCGACACGAACTGGCCGAAGCCGAGCAGCAGAGCGACGTTGATGTTGCCGAACAGCCGGTACGACATGAAGCCGTGGGCGTAGTCGGCGAGCAGGACGTAGAGGAAGTACCAGGCCAGGAACAGGCCGGTCATCGGGAACACGAAGCGCCGGAACCGGCGACGTAGTTCGGTGAAGTCCGGTGACAGCTGGACATCCCGGTACGTCGTGAGCTCCGGTTCGCCCGCGCGGCGCGGTTCACTCATCGCGGGACCTCCAGACGTGATTCGGGCCGGGCGGGACCGGCGCGCGTGGGCGTTGACGGTTCGTACTGTGGTCCAGCTCACCCCGGAGCCGACAGCACTGACCCGCATCGAGCGCCCAGCGGACGGCACCCTTCGACCGGCGGGAAGCGCACCTGCGACGAGCGGTCGCATCCGGACGACGAACGGCCGGACGTGCACCACTCACCATCACCGGCCGCCGGGCGACGGCCCGCCGGGCTCGGCGAGCCGGGGATCAGGGACCGGAGCTTGGTGAGTGGTGCGGGTTCAGCCCGCGGTCGACGTCGACCGCTTCGGGGGTGTGCAGGCGGACCATGCTGCGCGCGGTGCCGGCCGGGATCTTCTGCGGCGTGAGCTTGGAGACGACGATGACGGTGAGAAAGGCGAGCGGCATCGTCCACGCGGCGGGCTGGCCGAACAGCGCGCCGGCCCAGCCGCCGGCGGGCGGGCTGATCACGTTCACCAGAACGGCGGCGATGGCGGCGACCCCGCCGACGAGCAGGCCGGCCGCGGCGCCGACCGTCGACATCCGGCGCCACCAGATGCCCAGCACGAGCAGCGGGCAGAACGTCGAGGCCGCGACGGCGAAGGCCAGGCCGACGGTGTCGGCGAGGCTGAGGGAACCGGTGAAGTTCCAGCCGACGAACGGTACGACGATCGCCAGCACCGCCGCGATCCGGAAGCTGTTCACGGCCAGGTAGTCGCCGCCGGTCAACCGGTGCAGGCGGTTGCGCAGCAGGTCCTGGTCGATCACGCCGGCGATCGCGACGGTCAGGCCGGACGACGTCGACAGGAACGCGGCGAAGGCCCCGGCGGCGACCAGTGCGCCGAGCAGGTCGCCGACGGTCCCGGGGAAGATCCGGCCGGGCAGTTCCAGGACGACGGTGTCGGCGGCGCCCGCGACCAGGTCGGGTGCGAACGACCGGCCGAGCACGGCGTACACGGGGGGGAAGAGGTAGAAGACGCCGAGCAGGGCGAGCACCACGACCGTCGTACGGCGGGCCGCGCGGCCGTCGGGATTGGTGTAGAACCGGACCAGCACGTGCGGCAGGCCCATCGTTCCGAAACAAAGGGCCAGCAGCAACGAGTACGTCGCGTACAGCGGGTGGTCGCGGCCGTTGGCCTGGGACAGCGGTTCGGCCCACTCCGACCCGGCGCCCTGCAGCGACTGCAGTACGCCGACGGGGTGGTCCATCGACCGCCAGGCGATCAGGATGACGAACACCGGCGCGGCCAGCGCGGTCAGCTTCAGCCAGTACTGGAACGCCTGCACGAAGGTGATCGAGCGCATCCCACCCGCGGCGACGTTGATCACCACGATGATCGCGACCAGGGCGGCGCCGACGGCGGGTGGAGCGCCGGTCACGGTCTGCACGGTGAGGCCGGCGCCGCGCAGCTGGGGCAGCAGGTACAGCGTGCCGATTCCCGCGACCAGGGCCGAGCAGATCCGCCGGACCACCGCCGACTCGAAGCGGGTCTCGGCGAAGTCGGGCAGCGTGTACGCGCCGGACCGTCGCAGCGGGGCGGCGATCAGGACCAGCAGCATCAGGTAGCCGACGGTGTACCCGACGGAGAACCACAGCATATCGGCGCCGTTCACCACCAGCAGTCCGGCGACGCCGAGGAAGGAGGCGGCCGACAGGTACTCGCCGCTGATCGCGGACGCGTTCCAGCGCGGGCTGACGGCCCGGCTCGCCACGTAGAAGTCGCTGGTGGTGCGGGAGATCCGCAACCCGAACAGGCCGATCCCGATGGTCGCCGCGATCACCAGCCCGATCGCGGTCAGGCTCATCGCCGGCGACATCGCGGGTCCCCGTCGGCGCGGGCGGACACTACTGCCGTCCCACGAACTCGGTGAACTCGGTCTCGATCCGCTCCGCGTTGCGCACGTAGATCCGGGCGGCGACGTACACGACCGGGTAGATCACGACGCCCAGCAGCAGCCAGGGCAGCGGGACACCGAACACGCCGGCCGTGCGGGTCGCCGGGACCAGGAAGAACAGCAGCGGCAGGCTGCCGAGGCAGACCGCGGTGCCGGCGATCACCACGAGCGCGAGCCGCAGCTGCGACTGGATCAGCGAGTGCATGTAGACCTCGCCGACCCTCGTCTGCTCGTCGATCTCCCGGGTGCCCGTGTGCCCCGTACTACGGCGCGCCGCGCTCGTCCGCGGACTCGTCACCCGCACCCGCCGGGGCCCGTCCGGGGTCGACATGTCAGCCGCGCAGCGAGGTCGAGCGGACCAGCAGGTCACGCAGCTCGCGGGTGTGCCGGCGGCTGACCGGGAGCCAGTCGTCGCCGACCCGGACGGCACACCGGCCACTGTCCACCCGCATCTCGTCGACGTGGGCGAGCGCGACGAGCGTGCTGCGGTGGATCCGGGTGAAGCCCGCGTCGCGCCAGCGCTCTTCCAGCGTGCTCAGTGGAACCCGGACCAGGTGCGAGTTCTGCCCGGTGTGCAGGCGGGCGTAGTCGCCCTGCGCCTCGACGTACCGGACGGTGGAGCGCTGCACGAACCGGGTCACGCCCGCCAGCTCGACCGGGATCACCTCGTCGTCGGTCACCTCCGGCGACTGCACGGCCTGCGGACCGCCCGCGCTGACCACCCGGCGGACCGCCTCGGCCAGCCGCTCCGCCCGGACCGGCTTCATCACGTAGTCGGTCGCGTCCAGGTCGAAGGCCGCGACCGCGTGCTCGTCGTACGCCGTGACGAAGACGATCTGCGGCCGGCTGGCGAACTTCGACAGCACCCGGGCCAGGTCGATGCCGTCCAGCCCCGGCATCTTGATGTCGCAGAACACCACGTCCAGGTCGGTGGCCTGCAGGATCTTGAGGGCGTCCGGCCCGTTGGCGGCGGTCCGGATCTCACCGATCCGCTCGTCCCGCGACAGCAGGTACACCAGCTCCGCCAGCGCCGGCTCCTCGTCGTCGGCCACCAGCGCGCGCAAGGGAGTCTCGGCCATGGCCACACACTAATGCCCGGTGCGCGGCCTGGCACGGTTCCGACCTCAAGCCGACGCGTGCACTCCGGAGGCGTACTTCGGCACCCGGAAGCTGACCTTGGTGCCGGCTTCCACCTCGGTCTCGACGACCAGGCCGTAGGCGTCGCCGTACACCTGGCGGAGCCGGGCGTCGACGTTGCCGAGGCCGACCGAGTCGTTGCCGGACTCGCCGGCCAGCACCGCCCGGATCACCTCCGGGTCGCTGCCGACGCCGTCGTCCTCGACGCTGATCTCGGCCTCCGAGCCACGGTCCATTGCCCGGATGGTGAGCTGCCCGACGCCGGTGGTGCCCTCCAGCCCGTGCCGTACGGCGTTCTCCACCAGCGGCTGGACGACCAGGAACGGGATCGCCACCGACAGCACCTCCGGCGCGATCAGCAGGGACACCTTCAGCCGCTCCCCGAACCGCGCCTGCTCCAGCACCAGGTACCGCTCGACGTTGCGCAGCTCGTCCGAGAGCGTGGTGAACTCGCCGCCGCGGCGCAGCGCGTAGCGGGAGAAGTCGGCGAACTCCAGCAGCAGCTCCCGCGCCCGCTCCGGGTCCGTCCGCACGAACGACGCGATCGCCGCGAGCGCGTTGTAGATGAAGTGCGGGCTGATCTGGGCCCGCAGCGCGCGCAGCTCGGCCTCCATCGCGCGGGTGCGTTCCTTGTTCAGCTCGGCCAGCTCGACCTGGCCCGAGACCCAGCGAGCGACCTCCTCGGTGGCCCGGACGAGCGCCGCCGACGACCGCGGGCTGTACGCGACCAGGACGGCGACCACGCGGTCTTCGGTGACGATCGGCGCGACCACCGCCGTCCGGACCGGGCACTGGGGATCGCCGCAGGCCACGTCGTGCGCGCCGAGCACGGCCGTTCGCCCGCTGCGCAGCGTCATCGCGGCGATCGCCTTCGCGTCGACCCGGTGGTTGCTCTCGTACGCGCCGCCGACCCCGTCCCAGGCGAGCACGCCCGAGGAGTCGCAGATCGCGATCGCCGCCGTACCGAGCAGGTCGCGGAGATGCTTGCTCGCCTTGCCGGCCGCCGCCGGAGTCAGTCCTTCGCGCAGGTACGGCGAGGCCAGCGAGGCGGTATGCAGGGTGGCATACGTCGCCTTGTCAGCCGGAGTCCCGAAATGCTTCCGCCGCCGCGCGAACATGCCCCGACGGTAGCCGGTCAGGCCTCCGCGCGGGGACGGAACGCGGCGAGGGCTTCGGTGTCGCTGTAGTTGGTGCGCAGGTACTCGTCGGCCCAGGCGGCTCGTCCGGGGTAGGTGGACTGCTGGACGACGCGGTCCGCGGCGGCCCCGGCGTCCAGGGTGGAGCGCCGGAGCTGGACGCCGTCGGGGGTGAGCAGCGCCCAGCTCGGACCGGGGGCGCCGTACGGCATGCCGACGCTGCCGGCGTTCACCACCAGCCGCCGGTCGACCTGGCGGGCGAACGGCATGTGCGTGTGCCCGCAGACGATCGTCCGCACCTGCTCCGGTACGCCGCCGAGCACGTCGGCCCAGCGGCTGATCGGGCTGTCCACGAGCACAACCTCCTCGTCGTCCCGCGGGGTCGCGTGGCAGAACAGGGTGTCGCCGATGGTCACGCTGGTCGGCAGGTCTGCCAGCAGTTCAACCTGGTCCGGCCGGAGCTGGTTGGCGGCCCACGGCGTCACGTCGTCGGGCGGGTCGAGCTGCCCGCCCCGGGCCAGCGTCACCAGCTCACGGTCGGCATTGCCACGCACCCAGACGGCCCGATTCCCCAACGCCACCAGGAGATCCAGCGTCTCGACCGGCTGTGGCCCGCTCGCGAGGTCGCCGGCCAGCACGATGACGTCCGCCTGCTGCACGTCCGGCTCGGCCAGGACCGCCTCGAGAGCCGGCAGTACGCCGTGGACGTCCGCGAGCACCGCAATCTGTCCCATCCGAACAGTCTCGCGCCTCTTCCCGACGCCCGAAGCAAGCTTCGCTGCCAGCAGAAGGCGGGTGGGTGGCGTTCAGGTGCCGAGCCCGACCCGGAAGCCTCCGAGCGGCACCGCCAGCTCACACGTCCCGGTCGGCACCGCACAGCGCAGGACGCCGCGCGGCATCGACTCCTTGTCGTCGATCAGCAGCAGCACGTGCTGGTCGTCCTCGGCCCGGCTCGCGACGAAGGCTGCGCCGGTCCACTGGCGCAGCAGGTTCCCGTCGGCGACGTCGAGCGCGCTGACCGAGCTTGCCGCCCAGCCGTCGGCGTAGGCCGGTCCGGCGATCGCGATCCGCCCGTCGGGCGTGAAGCTCCTGATCTCGTGGTCGCACGTGCGCCACAGGCTGCGGCCGGTGGCCAGTTCGTTCACCGTCGAGCAGGCCCGGTGGTCGCCGGCCGCAGTCCGCAGGGCGACCAGCTTCCCGTCCGGGCTGATCGCGGTGGCCGAACCGTGCGTCGGGACCTGCCGCGCCCGGCTCTCGCCCGGCACCCAGCGCCACAGCTTCCACGACCCGGCGTCGGGGGCCGCGCTGCCCCGGAAGTAGACCGCGTCGCCGACGTAGGCGAGCATGCGGACGTCGTACTGGTTGGGCACCTTCAGCTGCCGGACCGTGCCGTCGGCGGTCTCCGCGAACACGACGCTGCCGCGCCGGTTCGTGCCGTCCTGGGCCCGGGGCTGCGTCGCGTACGCGACCGCCGACTCGTCCTCGGTCCCCCGCACGCTGATGACGTCGCGGACCCGCTCCTGGCTGCCGTCGGCCTTGAGCTTCAGCAGCACGGTCGAAGCGCCGTCGCCCTCCGACAGGATCGCGAACACCGCATCCCCCGTCCGGCTGAACTCCAGCACCGGCGCCGTGCCCGGAACGCCGATCTCGCCCCCCGCACCACCACGTACCGCCCGGCCGACGCTGTGCGGCACCTGCGGCTCCCGCCCCCGCTTCAGCGTCTTCAGCGGCAGCCGAACCTTGACCGGTCCCGTGTACTCCGGTCCGTCGGGCGGGCCGGCGGTTCCCACCGAACCGCTGCGGCCGGACAGCGGCGAAGCCGCCGCGCCGTCGTCGGACCGCGGCGCCTGCCGGTTCGCCACCACCCCACCGACGGCCACCGCCGCCACGGCAACAGCGGAGACCAGGACGACCAGCCGGGTGTTTCCCCGGGCCATCAGCCACTCATCCTCAGCCGCCGAGCTTGAGCTGACCTGACGTGAGCGGCGTGGCCCGCTCGCACTCGCCGGTGCTGATCGCACAGCGGACGATCGCGCCCTTGGTCTCCGGCCCCTCGTCGACCTGCATCAGCAGGTGCTCGTCGTCCTCGGCCCGGACCCGCTTGAACGCCAGCCCGGTCCATTCCCGCCGGACCGCGCCGGTGCTGCCGTCCAGGATCCAGGTCGACAGCGGCGCGTACCCGTCGGCGTACGTCGGGCCGGCGATCACCGAGGACTTGTCGGGGGTGAAGCCCAGCACCATGTGGTCGCAGGCGCGCCAGAGCTTCTTGCCGGTGGCGATCTCGACCACGAACGAGCAGGTGCCGGAGTTGCTCCAGGCCTCGATCGACGCGGCCAGCCGGCCGTCGGCGGAGACCGCCGTCGGGTCCAGCACGCCCTTCACCAGGCTGGCCGACGAGCGGCCCGGCGTCCACGCGTAGAGCTTCGCAGTGCCCCGCGCCGAGGACTTGGCCGAGTAGAAGACCCGGTTGGCCGCGTAGGCGAGCACCTCGAGGTCGAGCGCGTCCGGCAGCGGCAGCTTCCGGACCGGCGAGGAGGTGTCCTCGGCGTAGACGACGCCGCCCTTGAGCTGCTCGCCGGTCGAGCTCTGCCGCTGGCTGGCGTAGGCCGCGGCCCTCCCGTCCGGGCTGGCCACCAGCGTCGTCACGTCCGGGACCTCGGTCGAGTCGCCGACGTACCCGCCGCGGACCAGCTTGAGCGAGCCTTGCCCGTCCTGGAGGGCCAGGGCCGTGTCGCCGACCCGGACGGCCTCGACGATCGTCCCGGTGCCGGGGATCTTCAGCGCCGCGCCAGGACCTCCGCGCAGCTCGCGACCGACCACGTGCGCGAGCTGCGGTGTCCGGCCCTCGCCGAGCTTGTCCAGGGTCAGCGGGACGACCGCCTGTCCGGTCTGGCCGGGCGTCTTGGTCACCGGCGTGCTCTCCGGCGTACTCACCGGGGCGCTCGTCGGAGTGCCCGTCGGCTTGGCCGGTGGCTTCGCGCCCGACGGCGTGGCCGACGGAGCCGGAGACGGCGCGACCGACGGTGCCGGGCTGCTGGGTGAGCCGCCAAGCGGAGCCGCGTCGCTGTCGATCGACCGAGGGCTCTGTCGAGAGGCGACGACGCCACCGATCACCACGGCCGCGACCGCGACCGCGGCGACGACGACGGTCAGCCGGGGGTTCAGCTGCCTCATCAACGGGCTCCTAACCAGCGTTCGTGAACTCCTGCAGTGTGCGGCACGGCCGGTTCGGCGCGCGGACCCGCGCGACCGGGCGTGTCCGGTCCCCGGTGTGACGTCACAACTGGGTGTTTTGTTCGCTCCGGCGACGCGGTCGCAGGAGCGATCGAGCATAATGCGGGGATGGACCAGCCACCCCGGATCGGCCGGTACTCCCTGGTCCGCCGGGTGGGTGCCGGGGGTTTCGCGACCGTCTGGCTGGCCCGCGACGAGCAGCTGGACGCCGAGGTCGCGGTCAAGATCCTGTCCGACAACTGGATCGACGAGCACGACGTCCGCCGGCGGTTCCTGGCCGAGGGACGGTTCCTGCGCCGGGTCGACTCGCCGCACGTGGTCGGCGTGCACGACGTCGGCGAGTCCGAGGACGGCCGGCCGTACCTGGTGCTGACCTACGCCGACGGCGGCTCGCTGGCGGACCGGATCAAGGCCGGCCCGCTGGAGATCGCCGACGTCGTCCAGATCGTCGCTCAGGTCGGCAGCGGGCTGAAGCAGCTGCACGCCCGGGGCGTCCTGCACCGCGACGTGAAGCCCGCGAACGTGCTGTTCCGGACCGACCCGGCCGGCGACCGCGCGATGCTCGGCGACCTCGGTCTCGGCAAGTCGCTGGAGACGGTGTCCCAGCTGACGATGCCCGGCGGCACCCCGGCGTACGTCGCGCCGGAGCAGGTGATGGGCGACCGGCTGGACCACCGGGCGGACCTCTACTCGCTCGGCGCCGTCGCGTACGCCGCCTTCACCGGGCAGGCGCCGCACGGCGTGCTGAGCCTGGGCGCGGTGATGCGGATCGACGCCCCGCCGCCGTCGATGACCACCCTGCGCGCCGACATCCCGGACGCCGTCGACGTCGTCGTACGCCGTGCGCTGGAGCCCGACCGGGACAAGCGCTGGCCCGACCTGAACAGCTTCCTCACCGCGCTGCACGAGGCGCACACCACGGGCAAGATCCCGGCCGGGCTGGTGCCGGCCGAGGAGCTGCCGGTGCCGACCGGACCGGGCGCGGTCGACCAGGAGACCGAGCTGGCCGCCGCCGACCGCCCGACCGTCGCCGTCGCCGCGGAGACGGCGCCGATCCGCAGATCGCGGTCTCGGGCGGTCGCCGCTGTGCTGGCCGTTCTGCTCGCCGCGGGCGGCGGGTACGGCGGCTACGAGCTGGTGATGCGCCGGCCGGTCACGGTCGAGCACGGCGAGCTCTCCGTCAAGGTGCCCCGCAACTGGGACCAGAAGTCCACCCAGGAGGCGCCGCCCGCGCTGCTGGTCAGCGAGGACACCGCCCGCTGGCAGGCCGACGCGAACATGCCCGGCATCTTTCTCGGCGTGCTCGACCGCACCACGCTGCCGACGACCGCGACGCCGCCGACCGGCTGCACCCCGTTGCCGCCCGACACCTCGGCCGCCGGTGAGTTACCCGCGGTGACCTTCAGCTACTCCTGCGGCGACAACGCCGCGGTCGTCGAGCGCTACCTGCGCATCTCCGACACCCAGGTCCTGCGAGCCCAAGTGCGCAGCAAGGACTCGCAGGAGCTCACCGAGGTCCTGAACTCGGTGTCGTACAGAAGCTAGGGCACCAGAGATGTCAGCGAGGTGACCGCGGCCTTGTGCATGCGTGGGATGACGTTCAGCGTTGCCGGGTCACCGGCGTACAGGTGGCTGCCGGACTCGTAGACCAGGTAGGCGGTCCCGTTGTACTCGGTGATGCCCTCGGTCATGCTCGGCGCGCGGAAGCAGCTCAGCGCGGCCGCGTCCAGATCCCTCTGCCCGCGGCGTACGACGTACAGGTTGCTGCGGTTCCCGCGCCCGTACGACGTGCTGTAGACGAAGTGGTTCGCCGTGACCATCAGGCCTTGGGCCTTGGTCGGGACCTCCCACGCGCCGGCGACCGTGGTCAGCGTGCCGTCGTCGGCGATCTTGTACTCGTACATCGTGCCGCGGCCGGTCTCGTTGAACGTGCCCGACCACAGCGAGTCGCCGTAGCTGGTCAGGAACGACGACCCGGTCACCGCCCGCGCGGTCCCGACCTGCGCCAGGTACGGCGTACCGGCGGCCTTCAGCGCGGTCCGCAGGTCCGACAGCCGGTACTTGCGGACCGAGCCGGATCCACCCGAGACGAACGCCCAGCCCTTGCTGGTGGTGATGCCGCCGACGTGCGACTCGGCGATCGCGACCACGCCGACGGTCGCGCCGGTGGCCGGGTCGATGCCGTAGATCTGCGCGTTCGCGCCGCCGCGGTAGGACGAGACCAGCAGCAGGTTCCGGCCGGCGCCGTCCCAGTTGTACCAAGTGCCGGCGCCTTGCGGGGTGTGGGTGCCGAGGTTGGGAATGCTGTGGCTGTTGCTGAACCGGGCGTCGTACTTGCGCGACGCCGACGGCCCGTCGTAGAAGGTACTGCCGCCGGTGGTGTCGGTGTCGCAGCTGATCGCGGCGTGGGCGGTCGGCGGGGTGGCGACGGCGGTTAGGACAGTGGCTGTGCTGAGCAGCGCCGTCAGCAGTGCGAGGGGGCGGGTCATCGGGGTCCTCTCCGGTTGGGGCGGTAACCTTCGGGACTTTCAGAGTAGACCGTGACTTCTTTACCGGTACTGGCTCGGGTGGCGCCGCCGGACCTGCGCGCACGCCGTACCGTAGGCCCCATGACCGACCTGTCCGCGGCGATCGACCGCGTTCTGCCCTCTGTCCGTGCCGACCTCGAGGACCTCATCCGGATTCCCTCGGTCAGTGCGGACCCCGCCCGTGCGGCCGACGTCCAGCGCTCCGCCGAGGCCACCGCCGCGCTCTTCGAGGCCGAGGGGTTCGCGGTGAAGATCGTGCGCGCCGGCCAGGGCGCGCCGGCGGTGATCGCGAAGAAGCCGGCCCCGGCGGGCAAGCCGACCGTGCTGCTCTACGCGCACCACGACGTCCAGCCGACCGGGGCGGTCGAGGAGTGGACCTCGGAGCCGTTCGAGCCGACCGAGCGTGGCGACCGGCTGTACGCCCGGGGCGCGGCCGACGACAAGGCCGGCATCGCCGCCCACCTGGCCGCGGTACGGGCCTTTGGCAACGACCTGCCGGTCGGGGTGACGGTGTTCGTCGAAGGCGAGGAGGAGATCGGCTCACCGACCCTGCTGCAGTTGCTGGACGAGTACGCCGACGAGCTGACCGCCGACGCCATCGTAATCGCCGACTCGGGCAACTGGGCGGTCGGCCAGCCGGCGCTGACGGTGTCGCTGCGGGGCCTGGTGGACTGCTACGTGGAGCTCCGCACCCTCGACCACGCCGTGCACTCCGGCCTGTTCGGCGGCGCCGTGCCGGACGCGCTGACAGCGCTGTGCCGGCTGCTCTCGACGCTGCACACCGACAACGGTGACGTCGCCGTGGACGGGTTGCACGCGAGCCGCGCGGCCGACCTCGAGTACCCCGAGGACCGGTTCCGCGCCGAGTCGAGCGTGCTGGACTCGGTCCGCCTGATCGGCACCGGCTCGCTGGTCGACCGGCTGTGGACCCGGCCGGCGATCTCGGTGCTGGCCATCGACGCGCCGCGGGTCGCGGACGCGAGCAACACGCTGGTGCCGGTCGCGCGGGCCAAGGTGAGCCTGCGGGTCGCGCCCGGCGACGACGCGACCAAGGCGTTGCAGGCCCTGCGCAACCATTTGGAGCAGAACGCCCCGTGGGGTGCGCAGGTCACCGTGACCGACGGCGACGTCGGCCAGCCCTGCTCGATCGACGCCCGCGGCCCGGCGTACGACGCGGCCCGGTCGGCGTTCGCCGCGGCCTGGGGCGTCGAGCCGGTGGACACCGGCATGGGCGGCTCGATCCCGTTCATTGCCGAGTTCCAGCAGGCCTTCCCGCAGGCGGCCGTTCTGGTGACCGGGGTGGAGGATCCCGACACCCGGGCGCACGGCATCGACGAGGGCCTGCACCTGGCCGAATTCGCCAAGGTCTGCCACGCCGAGGCCCAACTGTTGCAGAACTTGGCCGAACAAGCGTGAGCGGGCTTTCCGGCGACCCAGAGTTTGGCATAGGTTTCGGCGAGTGAAGATCGCAGTCGTGCGAGAGACCAGACCGGCCGAGCGCCGGGTGGCGCTGGTGCCCGAGCAAGTCGCCAAGCTCGTCCAGCTCGGCTACGAGGTCGCGGTCGAGCCCGCGGCCGGCGAGCGGGCGCTGTACTCCGACGACGCCTACCGGGAGGCCGGCGCCGAAGTGGCCTGGGGCGCCGACCACGCGGCCACGGTGGTCGCCTCGGTGCAGCCGCTGGAACGCGAACGCCTGCAACGGCTGCACGCCGGCACCGCGCTGATGTCGTTCCTGCCGACCAACCCGCCGGACGTGGTCCGGGCCGCGACCCGGGCCCGGCTGACGGCGTTCGCGATGGAACTGATCCCGCGGATCTCCCGGGCGCAGGCGATGGACGCGCTGTCCTCGCAGGCGCTGGTGGCCGGCTACCGCGCCGCGATCGTCGCGGCCGAACGGCTGCCGCGGTTCTTCCCGCTGAACATGACCGCCGCCGGCACGGTGCCGCCGGCCCAGGTGCTCGTGCTCGGCGCCGGCGTTGCCGGTCTGCAGGCGATCGCGACCGCCAAACGCCTCGGCGCCGTGGTCAAGGCGTACGACGTGCGCACCGCCGCCGCCGAGGAGATCGCCTCGATGGGCGCGCAGCCGATCGAGCTCGAGCTCGGCACCTTGGACGGCCCGGGCGGCTACGCCCGCGAGATGACGCCGGAACGGGCCCAGCTCCAGCGCGACCTGCTGGCGCCGTACGTGGCGGGCGCGGACGCGCTGATCACCACCGCGGCGGTTCCCGGGCGGACGGCGCCGATGCTGGTCACCCGCGAGATGGTCGAGCGGATGAAGCCCGGTTCGGTGGTCGTCGACCTGGCCTCCGAGCAGGGCGGCAACGTCGAGGGCTCGGTTGCCGGGACCGAGCTGATGATCGGCAACGCGCTGGTCTGGGGCGGCTCGAACGTGCCCAGCCAGCTGGCCGGTCCGGCGAGCCGGCTGTACGGCCAGAACGTCGCCAACCTGATCACGCTGATGACCCGCAACGCGGCCTTCGACCCGGACTTCAGCGACGAGATCGTGGCCGGCTGCTGCGTCACCCACGACGGCAAGGTGCTGCACGAGCCGACCCGCGAACTCCTGGAAGGACAGTACTGATGGCCGGGCCTTCGGCGCCGGCGTGGTCATGGGGCTGGAACTCCCGCCCTTCCCTCGTCGCTGCGGTCGCTGTGCCATTTGCCGCGCCTCCGGCACGGCGGGTCATGGGGCTGGAACTCCCGCCCTTCCCTCGTCGCTCCGGTCGCTTCGCTCCCTCCGCTCCTCAGTCCAGGCCGGGAGGCCCCATGACCGGGCTCCCTCCACTCCTCAGTCCAGGCCAGGAGGCCCCATGACCGGGCGCTTTCCGCTCCTCAGTCCAGGCCGGGAGGCCGCATGACCGAATCGATTGCTCTGCTGACGATTTTCGTGCTCGCGGCGTTCGTCGGTGTCGAGGTGATCAGCAAGGTGTCGGCGACCCTGCACACCCCGCTGATGTCCGGCGCCAACGCGATCCACGGCGTCATCCTGGTCGGCGCGATCATCGTCACCGGGCAGGCCGAGTCGACGCTGGTGGTGGTCGTCGGGCTGCTGGCGGTCGTGCTGGCGACGGTGAACATGGTCGGCGGTTTTGTCGTCACCGACCGGATGCTGGAGATGTTCCGCGGTCCGGGCGGGCGCAAGAAGGAGCTGAACAAGTGATCGCCACCTGGGCCCAGATCGGCTACCTGGTCGCGGCGGTCTGCTTCATCGTCGCGCTGAAGGGCCTGTCCTCGCCGAAGACCGCGCGCACCGGCAACGCGCTCGGCGCGGCCGGTGCCGTCCTGGCGGTGGTGATCACGTTCATCGCCTACAAGCCGGACAACCTGGTCGCGATCCTGATCGCCCTGCTGATCGGCACCGTCGGTGGTGTGGTCGGGTCGCGCCGGGTGCAGATGACGCACATGCCGCAGCTCGTTGCCCTGTTCAACGGTGTCGGTGGTGGCGCTGCCGCGCTGGTCGCGCTGATGGAGCTCGGCGAGGTGCACGACGGCGAGACCGTCGCCGCGATCGCCACCGCGTTCACCATCCTGGTCGGCGCGATCTCCTTCTCCGGCTCGATCGTGACGTTCGCCAAGCTGCAGGAACTGATGACCACCCGGCCGGTCACCTTCCCGGGCCTGCCGGTCCTGTTCGTCGCCGGGCTGCTCGGTGGCGTCGCCGTCTCGGCGTGGCTGGTGTCCGAGCCGCGCGTCTGGGTCGGCGTACTGCTCTGTCTGCTGGGCCTCGCGGTCGGCGTCATGCTGGTGCTGCCGGTCGGCGGCGCCGACGTACCGATCGTCATCTCGCTGCTGAACGCCTTCACCGGCCTCACCGTCGCCGCGGGCGGCTACGTGCTCGGCAACACCCTGCTCCTGGTCGCCGGAACCCTCGTCGGCGCGGCCGGTACGTTGCTGACCAAGCTGATGGCCGACGCGATGGGCCGGTCCGTCTTCAACATCCTCTTCGGCGCCGTCCGCGGCGGCTCGACCCTCGGCGGCGGTACGGCGTCCGAGCGCCCGGTCATCTCCGGCAGCGCCGAGGACGTCGCGATCCTGCTCGGCTACGCGCAGCGCGTCATCATCGTGCCCGGCTACGGCCTGGCCGTCGCCCAGGCCCAGCACACCCTGCGCGACCTGGTCGAGGAACTGCAGGGCCGCGGCGTCAAGGTCGACTACGCCATCCACCCCGTCGCCGGCCGGATGCCCGGCCACATGAACGTCCTGCTCGCCGAGGCCCAGGTCCCGTACGAGCAGCTGCGCGAGATGGACGAGATCAACGGCGACTTCAAGTCCACCGACGTCGTCCTGGTCGTCGGCGCCAACGACGTCGTCAACCCGGCCGCCCGAACCACCCCCAGCGCGCCGATCTACGGCATGCCGATCCTGAACGCCGACGAGGCCCAGCGCGTCATCTTCCTCAAGCGCTCCATGCGCCCGGGTTTCGCAGGCATCGAGAACGAGTTGCTGTACGACCCGCGGACCACCCTGCTCTTCGGCGACGCGCGGGAGTCGCTGGCCAAGCTGCTCGCTTCGGTCAAGACGGTCTGACGCTTTCGGGGCGTGCCGGCGGTCACGGCTGGGCCGCCCCGAGGTGGTTGCTGAAGGCGCCCTGCCGCGACCACTGACAGCGAAGGTCACCGGTGGGGCCGTGTACGAGGTCAGCGGTGATGAATCGCGCCATCGGGGTGGGTGGACGGGCTGACGCTGAGCGATGCCGGCAACGGGCGGGTAGGAGCGGTCAGTGGCAGGGCTCGGGCACCGGCTCCGCAGCTCAATACGCCGGGGCAATTGACCGTGCACTCCGGCGATATTTGTGCTGTTCGTCATGTCCGAAAGGACTTGACGATCGTGTCAGCTTGACTGGGCAGCCGCTTCGCCCCGCTCACCGTGGCTCGACGCTTTCCTGGTCGCCGCCTCATTTCCGGGCGCCACCGAATGCTCCTCCGGCTAAACACTCTTTCGGTGCGAGCACAACCCTTTGGCATCTTCTCGCCACCGCTGCTGCGGCCCACCATCCGGTCCAGTCCAAAAATCAAGCGAGGAAAGCGCTCGCCAATCCCACCCTCCACGCTGAGCCGCCCGAACCCGCAGATCGAAGTCCGACCCGCCTAATGGCCGATCGGTTGCCCACTGCATCGACCTGCCGAGCGACTGGGTGCCCTGGGTGCTGATCTCGTTGTCAGGGCGACGGGTTCGCCGCTCCGCCGCAGCGCTGGTGGTTGTGCTCATGCAGGTATTTCACCGCGAACGGTGCCATTCACACTGTGGTGCAAACCGTTGGCTGCCTGAATATCAAATGAGCAGCACCGCCACTCGATCAGTGGGAAAGATTCGCTGCACCCGAATGTTCGGCGCGAAGCTGATCGAGTGGATTGGTCAAATACAGCCGAGCCTCGGATTTCTGCCCGCAAGCCACCCGAACTGCCTACCGCCCGCGAAATCAAACCCATCCGCGCTTCGCCGCGGCCACCCCCAGCTCGAACCGCGACGTAGCGTCCAAACGGTCGGACAAATTGGCGGTGATGCGGCGCGCGGTACGCAGCGAGATCCCCAGCAGCCGCGCGACCTGCTCGTCCTTGGCGCCGCCGGCCAGCAGGCGCAGGACCTCGGCCTCGTGGGGGGTGAGCGGGGAGGTGTCGGGGCGGTCCTCGGGGGAGAACAGTTCGATGGCGCGGGACCAGTAGGCGTCGAAGAGGGCGAGGGCCAGGGCCACGACGGCGGGGCTGCGGTGGATGACGGCGCCGGCGCTCTCCTGCTGGGGGTTGAGCGGCATGATCGCGATCTTCTGGTCGATGATCAGCAGGCGCATGGGCAGGGTGGGCGTGGCCCGGACCTCGTTGCCCTGCTTGTACATGTACGCGGCGAACTCGAGGCCCTGCTTGGAGACGGTCATGCTCTGCAGGTAGACGGTGCGCATCTTGATGCCGCGCTCGAGCAGGGGCAGGTCGGGAGACTCCTCGGCCGGGGCGACGATGTCGTCGACGTGGGCGGGGATCAGGCCCCAGAAGCTTTCCTTGGTCTGCGCACCGAGCTCCTCGATCCGCCGGGAGGCGTTCGCGCGGCCCTTGAGGATCTCGACGTCGCCGCTGGTGCGGGCGGTGAGCAGCTCGTTGTACTGCTCGGCCATCGTCTCGACGTAGGCCTGGGCGGCGGCGACCTCGCCGAGCAGCTTGTTCAGCTCGCTGCGCCGGCGCTCGGCCAGGCCGGTCAGCCCGACCCGGGGGTGCACCGCGTGCTCGACGTCCGGATTGCTCCAGGTCGGAACGAGCAGGTCGAGTTTGCGCAGCTCGTCCATTCGGTCGTGCACTTCCCGGAGTGGAAGCTTCACTAGCGCGGCAATCTCTTCCGGCGTAGCCTCGGGCGCGCGCAAGAGGGCGTGGTAGACCGCTGAAGTGTCGTCATCGAGACCTAGCGGTTCCAGCACCATCCACACCCTTCGAACGCTCGTTTGGAACCGACCATATACAGCGTGCGTCCATTTGGCGCGCTTCGCGGACGGATTCGGATTATTTCGAGGGGACCAGCTGTGATCAAGAGATTTCTCGCCGTGGTGGGTTCTACCGCCTTGTTCGCTCTGGGTGCGGCACTTCAGGGCTCGGCGACGACTGCGGGTGAAGATCCCACCGTGAGCGACGACCCGAACGGGGTCTGCGTCGCCGGCCCCTGCTGGTAGCTCCGGTCCCGGGGTGAGGCCCGGCCCGGGGTGAGGCCGGTTCGAGGCTGTCGAGCGCTCCCGTAGACTGTTGCCCGTGGCTCGTGGCGATGGTCGGCTCACTCATGATCTCGACCCGCAGGATCTGGGTCCGCAGGACGCCTGTGGCGTCTTCGGAGTCTGGGCTCCTGGGGAAGAGGTCGCCAAACTCACCTATTTCGGGCTCTACGCTCTGCAGCACCGAGGGCAGGAGTCGGCCGGGATCGCGGTCGGCAACGGGAGCCAGATCCTGGTCTACAAGGACATGGGGCTGGTCAGCCAGGCCTTCGACGAGGCGACGCTGGCATCGTTGCGGGGGCACATCGCCGTCGGCCACTGCCGCTACTCGACGACCGGCTCCAGCGTCTGGGCGAACGCGCAACCGACCTTCCGGTCCACCGCGACCGGGTCGGTGGCGCTCGCGCACAACGGCAACCTGACCAACACCGGTGACCTCGCGGCCACCCTGGACGGCAGCGACGACCTGGACCTCGGCCTCGACCTCGAGGTGGAGCACGCCAAGGCAAACGCCAAGCACGGCGCCTCCTCGGACACCGACATCCTCACCTCGATGCTGGCCGGCTACCCCGACCTCGACGTCGAGCAGGCGGCCGCCAAGGTGCTGCCGAAGGTCAAGGGCGCGTTCAGCCTGATCTTCATGGACGAGTCTACCCTGTACGCCGCCCGCGACCCGCAGGGCATCCGTCCGCTGGTGCTGGGCCGGCTCGAACGGGGCTGGGTGGTCGCCAGCGAGACCGCGGCGCTGGACATCGTCGGTGCCAGCTTCATCCGGGAGGTCGAGCCGGGCGAGATCGTCGCGATCGACGAGGACGGCCTGCGCTCCACCCGGTTCGCCGAGCCGGACCCGAAGGGCTGCCTGTTCGAGTTCGTCTACCTGGCCCGCCCGGACACCCAGATCTCCGGCCAGCGGATCCACTCCACCCGGGTCCAGGTCGGCCGTCAGTTGGCCCGCGAGCACCCGGTCGAGGCCGACCTGGTGATCGCCACCCCGGAGTCCGGTACACCGGGCGCCATCGGGTACGCCGAGGAGTCCGGCATCCCGTACGGCTCCGGCCTGGTCAAGAACGCTTACGTCGGCCGCACCTTCATCCAGCCCAGCCAGACGATCCGCCAGCTCGGCATCCGGCTCAAGCTGAACCCGCTGCGCGAGGTCATCGAGGGCAAACGGCTGGTCGTGGTCGACGACTCGATCGTGCGCGGCAACACCCAGCGCGCGGTGATCCGGATGCTGCGCGAGTCCGGCGCGGCCGAGATCCACGTCCGGATCTCGTCGCCGCCGGTGAAGTGGCCGTGCTTCTACGGCATCGACTTCGCCAGCCGCGCCGAACTGATCGCCAACGGCCTGAACACCGAGGAGATCTGCCGCTCGATCGGCGCGGACTCGCTCGGCTACATCAGCCTGGACGGGCTGATCGAAGCCACCACGGTGCCGAAGGACAAGCTGTGCCGGGCCTGCTTCGACGGGGTCTACCCGGTCGAGCTGCCCGACCCGGAGCGGCTGGGCAAGCACCTGCTCGAGCTGCCGGTCAGCACCGACGTCGACGGTCTCGCCACGGTCTCCGGCGGTGCCGGCGCCGCGGACGCCCTGTCCCGTCCGTAACGGGCTCGTCCGATGACCGCGGTCCCGACCCAGCCCGGCCGGGCGGTCGCGTCGGCGCCGCGGCAGCGTCCCGCCGTACGAACTTCCGGGACGCCGTCCCGCCGACGAAGGAGAACACCGTGAGCCAGGGCGCCAGCTACGCCGCCGCCGGAGTCGACATCGAGGCCGGTGACCGGGCCGTCGAGCTGATGAAGGAGTGGGTGGCCAAGGCGACCCGCCCCGAGGTGGTCGGGGGGCTCGGCGGGTTCGCCGGGCTGTTCGACGCCGGCGCGCTGACGGCGTACCGGCGGCCGTTGCTGGCCACCTCGACCGACGGGGTCGGTACGAAGGTCGCGATCGCGCAGAAGATGGACCGGCACGACACGATCGGGTTCGACCTGGTCGGCATGGTCGTCGACGACCTGGTCGTCTGCGGCGCCGAGCCGCTGTTCATGACCGACTACATCTGCACCGGCAAGGTGGTCCCGGAGACGATCGCGCAGATCGTCAAGGGCATCGCCGAGGCGTGCGTGGAAGCCGGTACGGCGCTGGTCGGCGGCGAGACGGCCGAGCACCCGGGCCTGCTGGAGCCGGACGAGTACGACGTGGCCGGGGCGTCGACCGGAGTCGTCGAGGCCGACGAGCTGCTCGGCGCCGAGCGGGTGGCGGCGGGTGACGTGGTGCTCGCGATGGCCTCGTCCGGTCTGCACTCGAACGGGTACTCCCTGGTCCGGCATGTGTTCTTCGACCGGGCCGGCTGGCAGCTGGACCGCGAGGTCCCCGAGCTCGGCGGCACGCTGGGGGAGACGCTGCTCACCCCGACCCGGGTCTACGCCAAGCACTGCCTGGAGCTGATCCGGGCGCTGAACCTGGACGGGGACCGGCCGCTGCACGCGATGTCGCACATCACCGGCGGCGGTTTCGCGGCGAACCTGGCCCGGGTGATCCCGGCCGAGCTCGCGGTCCGGATCGACCGGTCGACCTGGACGCCGGCGCCGGTGTTCGGCCTGGTCGGGCAGCTCGGCGACGTCCCGCAGCTGGAGCTGGAGAAGACGCTGAACATGGGCGTCGGCATGGTCGCGGTGCTCGACCCGGCCGCCGCGGACCGCGCGATCGCGGTGCTCGCCGAGCGGGACATCCCGGCCTGGGTCTGCGGCGAGGTCGGCACCGCCGGCGAAAAGACCGGTGTCGAGCTGCTCGGCGACTACGCCGGCTGAGCGCTCCGGGACACCTGCGAACTCGTCAGGGGCCAGGCCACCTGGTCCGGTCCGGCGCACGGATCCGCCCCGACCATCCCGGGCCGGTCGACCTCACCCGGGGTCGAAGCGGGTACGGCGAAGCTTCCGCGGTACCAGCACCGCACCGGCCGGTTCACGCTCACCCAACGGGTGAACGTCACCGACGCGGCCTGGCACCGCCCGGCACGAAAACGGCAGGCCAGCACGACCTGCGGTACCGGTGTGACAAAACGCCGTCGATCGCGCGCAGCTGGCCCGTCCGCACGCCTCAGGCGCGGGGACGAGCCACACGAGCTGCTGTCGCTTTACCGACGGGGGTGGTAGTCGTCGGCGTCATCGCCGGCGTCTGCGTCGTAGTCGCCGTTCACAGAACCAGTACCGCCCTCGGCCCCGCCGGACAGCTCACGCTTGAGCTGCTCCAGATCGGTTTCCCAGGTGCGGTACTTCAGGTCGCGAGCGACCTTCGTCTGCTTGGCCTTTGCACGGCCGCGCCCCATAGCGTCGACCCCCTCGCACAAGTCAACCGGGTACGCAGCGCGGCGCCCACGGATCAGTCGTCAGTAATCGTGGTTCTAGGTTACCTGCAGCGGGGGATCGACACACGCACCGCCCCCTGCCTAGTGGTCCCCGAACCGGTCCGGACAGCCGGATGGGCCAGCCGGTCCCCTCTGACCGGCCAGGCCCACCCCGTCTTTTGCGCCTGACGGCGCTGGTTACTTCACCTCGCGACGTGAGCTTGCCCACAGTCCGACGATCGTCGGCAGCACGATCCAGATGCCGAGCGCGGTGAGCGTCTCCGGCACCATGCCGTTCAGGTCGCGCTCCGCGATCCGGCCGAAGGCGCCGAACACGTCCAGCCAATCGGCGTTGTCCTTGAATAGCGCAGGTCCGGCCAGCATCCACGCGGTTGGGGCGATCAGGAAGACCAGGATGGCCACGGCGGTCTGCGCGATCACGGCCCCGAAGGCGGCGCCCATCACCACGTTCAGCGCGTTGGTCAGGTAGGCCCCGGCCAGCGACCCGCCCAGTCCGGCGTACGTCGCTCCGTCGCCGCCGACGGCTCCCCCGAGGGCCGTGGCTCCGAAGGCCAGCGCGGTCGTCGCGGTGAGAACCACGACGCTCAGCACGATCGCCGCGGCGAACTTGGCCAGCTGGACCCGGGTCCGGCGCGGCGACAGCGTGAACGTGGTCAGCGCGGTCCGCTGGGTCCACTCGCTGGTCATCGCCATCACACCGATCACCGGTAGCAGCAGCTGGACCCCGGTCGAGGCGGCGGCCAGAAAGTCGTCGAAGGCCGCCGGGCCGGACGGGAGGTGGGTGAGCTGCCAGGTCAGGGCGGCGATCGCGAGGGCCAGGATGCCGAGGATCAGGACCTGGCCGCTGCGGGTGTTCACTGACTTGCGCAGCTCGATGGTGACGAGCTGGAGGAAGGACTGGCCACGGGCGGGCGGCAAGCTGGACGCCACGGCCCGGTGCTTGCCGGCTGCCGCGGGGGCGGCCGGGGTGGTGAGGTCGGTGACGGTCATGTCGGAAGCTCCCGGTGAAAGTGGTGGTCAGGCCGCGACGGCGGTCGGGCTGGTCAGCTGGAAGAAGAGCTCTTCCAGGCCGGCGCTGTCGCTCTCGCGCAGCTCGATCAGGATCTGGTTCGCCGCGGCGGCCGCCCGGCCGACCTGCTCGGCGGTGGCGTCGACGCGCAGGGCGCCGTCGTGCAGCGGCTCCACGGACAGGCCGGCGGTGGTCAGGGCCTGCCGCAGACCGGCCGGGTCCAGCCCGCGGACCAGGGTGCCGCTGCCGGCGAGCAGCTCCTCCAGCGAGCCGTTCGCGACGATCCGGCCACTGCCGATGACGACGAGCCGGTCGACGGTCGCCTGGACCTCGCCGAGCAGGTGGCTGGACAGGATGACCGTGCCGCCACGGGATGCGAAGTCCTGGAGCAGGCCGCGCATCCAGCGGATGCCTTCGGGGTCCATGCCGTTGGCCGGCTCGTCCAGGATCAGCGCGGCGGGGTCGCCGAGCAGGGCGCTGGCGATGCCGAGCCGCTGCCGCATGCCCAGCGAGTACTGCCCGACCCGGCGCTTCGCGGCCGAGCTGAGCCCGACAGCTTCGAGCATCTCGTCGGCACGGGTCTTCGGGACGCCGAGCAGGCTCGCGTTGAGCTGCAGCGTCTCCCGGCCGGTCCGCCCGGGGTGCTGGGCGGCCGCGTCGAGCATGACGCCGACGACCCGGCCCGGGTTCGGCAGGTCGGCGTACCGCCTGCCGGCGATGGTCGAGCTGCCGGAGGTCGGCGGCGTCAGGCCGGTCAGCATGCGCAGGGTGGTCGACTTGCCGGCGCCGTTCGGTCCGAGGAAGCCGGTGATGCTGCCGGGCTCGACGGTGAAGGACACCTCGTGGACGGCGGTCGTGCTGCCGTACCGCTTGCTCAGGTTCTCGACGGTGATCATGACCGCTACTCTTCCGGCCCGGCTCCCTCGCCCACATCGCCCGACCGTCTCGCCCGGCCCCCTACGAAAGTCGTCGGGGACGCACCCTGGAACCACCCGGACGGGGGACGAGAACCGGTACGGAGCGCGACTACGCTGACCGAATGCAGCGGTTGCGCCGGTGGTACGCCTGGTTCGTCCGGCATGCCGCGCGACTGCGTGACCTGCTGTACGTCGGCTTCAGCCTGGTGTCGATCGTCGCGCAGTCGGCCAGCACCTCCACCCAGGGCGGCTGGAGAACCGACAGCTGGCTCGTGCTCACGGCCGGCCTGGTCGCGTCGCTGTCGCTGTGGTGGCGCCGCCGGTTCCCCAGAACCGTGACGGCGATCGGCATCGTCGCGATGGCGGGCGCGGAGATCTTCGTCCCGATGGGCTTGGCGCTGCTGACCCTGGCGATCCGCCGCCGCGACCTCTGGCTCGCGGTCCTCACCCTGGCCGCGTCCGCCGCGTTCGTCGCCAGCGGCCTGCGGCAGAGCGGCGATCTGCTCGTGCTGCTGTTCACCGCTCCCTTCCTGGTCGGCACCTGGGTCGCGGTCGGCGCGTACATCGGCGCCCGGCGGGACCTGATGGTGTCGCTGCGGGATCGGGCCGAGCGCGCCGAGGCCGAGCGCGAGCTCCGGGCCGAGCAGGCGAAGCTGGGGGAGCGGGCCCGGATCGCGCAGGAGATGCACGACGTCCTGGCGCACAAGGTGTCGCTGATCGCGCTGCACGCCGGCGGCCTGGAGGTGAACCCGGCGGTGGGCGCGGAGAAGGTCGAGGAGTCGGCCGGGCTGATCCGGCAGACCGCCCGGCAGGCGATGGAGGACCTGCGCGAGGTGCTCGGCGTCCTACGGACCGACCTGAGCCAGGACGGAGCCGACCTGACACCGGTGCCGCGGGCATCCGACCTGGTCCGGCTGGTCGGTGACTCCCGGGCCGCTGGGGTCGACGTACGCAGTGAGCTGGCGCTGCCGGACGACGTACCGGCGTCGGTGGGGCGGACGGTCTACCGGATCGTGCAGGAGTCGCTGACCAACGTGCACAAGCACGCCCGGGGCGCGACCACCGAGGTGGTGGTGCACGGGGCCGAGGGCGAGGGGGTCACCGTCCGGGTGACCAACATCCGGCCGGTCGCGGCTGGTTCACTGCTGCCGGGGTCCGGCGCCGGGTTGGTCGGCCTGCGCGAGCGGGTCACCCTGTCCGGCGGACGGTTGTCCGCCGGGCCCACGGAGGACGGGGGCTGGCGGGTCGAGGCCTGGTTGCCCTGGTCGGACGGCAGAGAAGGAGAGCTATGACACGGCTGTTGATCGTGGACGACGAGGCGCTGGTCCGGGCCGGGCTGAAGATGATCCTGGAGTCGGCCGACGACCTCCAGGTGGTGGCGGAGGCCGAGGACGGCGCCGACGCCGCCGCGATGGTCCGCGAGCACCGGCCGGACGTGGTCCTGATGGACATCCGGATGCCCCGGCTGGACGGGCTGGCCGCGACCCGGGAGATCCAGGCGCTGCCCGAGCCGCCGAAGGTCGTCGTGCTGACCACCTTCGACCTCGACGACTACGTGTTCCGGGCGCTGCAGGCCGGGGCGAGCGGCTTCCTGCTCAAGGACACGCCACCGCGCGAGCTGGTGCAGGCGGTCCGGGTGGTCGCCGCCGGCGACGCGATGTTGTCCCCGGCGGTCACCCGGCGACTGATCGGGCACTTCGCCGCGGACCAGCGCACCGACCGGCAGCGGCTGGCGAAGCAGCGGCTGAGCCGGCTGACCGACCGCGAGGTGGAAGTGCTCGTCGCGGTCGGGCGCGGCCTGTCGAACGCCGACATCGGCCGGAGCCTGTTCATGAGCGAGGCAACGGTCAAGGCGCATGTCTCCCGAGTGCTGGTGAAGCTGGACGCCACCAACCGGGTCCAGGTCGCGATCCTGGCGCACGAGGCCGGGCTGCTCGACGGCTGACGCGCGGCCCGCCTCGACCGACGGCGCGGCCCGGACACGACGAAACCGGCCGTGCGCCGCCGGAGGGGTGGGGGCGGCGACGCACGACCGGTTACCAGGCCAGCGACCCAGGGGGGAGTGGGTCTCGCTGACGGGCTAGGAACTCACTTGCGGCCGAAGGCCACGTTCGAGCTCCAGATCTTCGCCTTGCCGATGGGGCGACCCGGCTTCGAGGAGTGCCACAGCATGTTGCCGCCGGCGTAGATGCCGACGTGGTAGACGCTGCCGCCGCCGCTCTTGAAGAACACCAGGTCACCCGGCTTGGCCGCCTTGCGGCTCAGGCGCTTGGTGGCGCTGTACTGCGCGCGCGACGTACGGGGCAGCTTCTTGCCGGCCTTCTTGTAGACGTAGCCGGTGTAGCCGGAGCAGTCGAAGCCCTTCGGCGTGGTGCCGCCGTACCGGTACGGCGTGCCCTTGAGCTTCGCGGCCTCCTTCAGCACCCGGGCGTGGAAGCTCGAGCTCTTGCTGGAGCCGCCGTGCAGCAGGCCGTGGCTGGCGGCGTAGAAGAGCGAGCGCCAGGTGTTCACGGTCATGGTGCCGGTGCGGGGCAGGCCCACCCGGCGCTGGAAGTTGGCGACCGCGGTGCGGGTCGCCGAGCCGTACCAGCCACCGGCCGGCACGTCGAGGGACTTCTGCACGTACCGGACGGCCGAGCCGGCGTCCGCGTAGCGCAGCAGCGGCTTGGTGGCGATCGGCTTGTTGCCTCGGGCCCAGGCGGCCGAGGTGGTCTTCGAAGTTCCCGCGTGCGCGGTCTCCGCCGGCGTGACGACGCTGAGCGCCGCTCCACCGGACATGGCCAGGCCGACCGAGAGGACGGCGGCCGCGGCACGGGGGGCCGGCGACTTGCTGGTCTTGCGGTGCTTGGCCAGCGTCCGTCCGGTCGGCCGGGTACTGGATTCGCTCGTGGTGACGGCGCGCAGAAGCGCTGTCCGTCGGGCAGTGACGGGCATGGTTGTCTCCCGACGCCTGCGGAGTTAGCTGTCGGGTTCGGGCTGAGAGTCATTAGCCCGGTCCGCTCCCGCGGACTTCACCCCAGGGTTCCGACCACTCACGGTCGAGACCCGAGTTCCTGGGTCCCCCACCCCTGCCATGGTGTTCGAGGGGAACATGTGTGCCTGGCAGGGCTCGGCGTTGACACACATGCAGTTCGTCGTATTTGGCGAACCGCCGCCGACTGTATAACAGAACGATCACGACGCAAACCCTCAGATCCGCAGGAACCCTCTTGAAAGGCCCTCAGTGGGTCTCTGACGGGTCAGGGACTCCTGGTGAACATCAGGTGTCCTGAGCGCTTCTGAGCGGGGCTGAGGCGGCCGCACAGCTCAGATACGTGATCTGCATCACAATGGCAAGTCGCGCTCTGTGACAACGGGCACAGTCAGTGCTCGGGCCGCCCCGGCCCGAGCAGGTCGTGAAACCTCTGCAAGCCCACGTTCCCGCCTGAAAGCACCACTCCGACCCGTTCCGGAAGCCCGGGAACCCGGCCGGACAGCAGTGCCGCCAGCGCGCTCGCGCCGCTCGGCTCCACCACGATCTTCAGTCGTTCGAAGGCGAACGCCATCGCCGCCCGGATCTCGTCGTCGGAGACCAGCGCGAAGGCCTCGACCAGCGACTGGTTCACGGCGAAGGTCAGCTCGCCCGGGGTCGCCACGGCCTGGCCGTCGGCGATCGTCCGCGGCACCTCGATCGCCACCCGGTGCCCGGCCGCCAGCGACCGGGCGTGGTCGTCGCCCGCGGCCGGCTCGACGCCGATCATCCGGATCCCAGGCACCAGGGCGGTCGCCACCGTCGCGCACCCGGCCAGCAGTCCGCCCCCGCCGACCGGGACCAGCAGCGCCCCGAGCGGGCCGACCTCCTCGATCAGCTCCAGCGCGACCGTGCCCTGTCCGGCCATCACGTCGTAGTGGTCGTACGGCGGGATCAGCGTCAGCCCGCGATCCGCCGACAGCTTCGTCGCCAGCGCGTCCCGGTCCTCGGTGTACCGGTCGTAGGTGACCACCTCGGCGCCGTACTCCCGGGTGGCGGCGACCTTGGTGGGCGGCGCGTCGGTGGGCATCAGGATCACCGTACTCGTCCCGGCCAGCGCCGCCGCCAGCGCGACGGCCTGCGCGTGGTTGCCCGACGAGAACGCCGCAACGCCCCGCGCCTTCTGCTCGTCGGTCAGCCGGCTGATCGCGTTGAACGCGCCACGGAACTTGAAGGCCCCGACCCGCTGGAAGTTCTCCGCCTTCAGGAAGACCTGGGCCCCGACCCGTTCGTCCAGCGTGCGCGACGTCAGGACCGGCGTACGGTGCGCTGCTCCTTCGATGCGTTTCGCTGCGGCCCTGACGTCCTCGATACTCAGCATGAGGCCGAACCTACCGCTCCCGCAGGGGATTCGGCTGCCTTCGAGGGCCGGCCGGAGCCCTGCTCGGCGCGCCCGTTGTGGCCGGGGGAACTCGTAGCATCGCGATGTCAAGACGGCCGGAACGGCTCCGTACTGAAGACGAGTGGCTCCCGTCCGGGGGAGCCGGGACCGGAGGAGACACCGTGAAGTACCTGGTGGTGCTGAACATCAACCCCGACGTGCTGCAGGCTCTGACCGAGGAGGAGCAGCAGGCGATCTTCAGCGGGCACGAGAAGTTTCTCGCGACCGTGCAGGAGTCCGGCGAGTTCCACAGCACCGTCGCGCTCGCCGAGCCGGCCAAGTCGTCGGTGGTCAAGGTGCGCGACGGCGTACCGGCCGTGACCGACGGGCCGTTCCTGGAGTCGAAGGAGTTCCTGGCCGGCTACTACCTGCTGGACTGCGCGAGCAAGGAGCGGGCCCAGGAGTTGGCCGCGATGATTCCGGACGCCGGGATCGAGGGCCTCGGCGTGGAGGTCCGCGAGGTCGTCTTCGAGCTCGAGCGCTGATCACCGGCTGAACCGGCCGACGGCAGGGCTTCCGGGATCGGAGTGCCCTGCCGTCGTCGCACGGCCAGAGCTGCGCGCGGCCGGTGAGTGCGTGGTGCCGGTAGATCAGGAGGTCTGGTCGTCGACGTTCGCGCCCGGCGCGTTGGTCTTGATCGACTCGATGCCGTTCAGCGCGCCGGCCTTGGTCTGGTAGCTCTCGCTGCTGGCGATCACCTCACCGTTGCCGGCCTTGAGGCGGAACCGGTACCCGCCCGACTTGTCCTCGTAAAGCTCGAACTTGGCTGCCATGCGGACCTCCCGTTGGTTTGGGGTGACGACGCTTCGGAGCGTAACCCGCACCGAGCGTGCTGTCCGGCCGACACGGGACAACGCTCGCTTCGATGGAGCCGAGCTCAAGAAGCAGCTGGAGGCTTGGCGGCTCCCGGCCAGGGGCCGGGCGGCGGTCCGTCGGCCTCCGGCCGCTCCTCCTTCTCTGTTTTGTACCGGCGCAGACCGCGGGCCTCGTAGTTGCCCAGGGCGTTGGGCCCGTCCAGGGTGTTCGTGTGCAGCCAGACCCGGGTGACCTGGTCGATCTCGGGATGCCGCTGCGGGAACGACCACGCACTGCGGAGCCCCACGGTCAGCAGGTGGCCGCCGATGCCCCGGCCGATGAAGCCGGGCAGCAGGCCGAAGTTCTCCACCTCGACCTCGGTGCCTTCGGCCTTCAGTGCGATGTACCCCGCCGGCACGCCACCGGCGTACGCGACCCAGGTCTCGAAGGCAGGCCTGGTCAGCCACGCGATCCAGCGATCCCAGGTCCAGCTGAGCTTCTCGGTCCAGTACCAGTCGCCGCCGACCGACGCGTACAGGAACCGGGCGAACTCCGGCGACACCTCCTCGACCAGCCGTACGTCAACCGGCTGCCGCGGCTCCTTGGCGGGCCGGACCCCGTTCGGGCTGGTTTGCTCGAGGTAGGTGATGGTGCTGGTGCTCATGCGTCCTGCCGGGCGAGGACGCCGGTGATGCCGGCGACGACCAGATCGATGCCCAGCGTGTAGTAGTCGTCGGTCGAGGTCGGGCAGACCAGGACGTGAGCCGTGCTGGTGACCAAGGGGTATCGCTTCGGGTCGAGCGCACCCAGGTTCGCGCGCTTCCGGCGCAGGGACTGCTCGCGTACGGCGGGTTCTGGGTCCTCGCCGGCGCCCGGCTCGGTGGTGACGAGCGAGACCAGTGAGCAGATCGACTGACGGCCGACCTCGGCGGCGTGGTCGGGACTGAAGCCGCCCTCGACGAGCAGCCCCAGCGTCCGCTCGGCCAGCTCCAGGCCGGACTCGGTCACCAAGATCCGGGGCAGCGTGAGACCAGCCACGTTCGGGTGCGGGCGGAGGGCGGCGACGAAGGCGGTGAGGATGTCGCGCAGCCGGCGGTCCCAAGGCTGCGCGGACGGCTCCGGGAGAGTGATGTCGGCCAGCAGTCGGTCGGCGAGCGCGGCGAGCAGGTCGCTCTTGTCGCTGAAGTGCCGGTAGAGCGCCATCGGCGTGACCTCGTGCACCTGGGCGAGCCGGCGCAGCGTGACTGCGTCCAGCCCTTCGGTGTCGGCGATCAGCAGCGCGCTGTCGACCACCTTCGCCGGATCGAGCCGTCGCGGACTCTCCTTGCTGAGCGTGGGCATGTTGACAAGTTTACATCGTAGACCTTACGTTGACGGCGTCCGCATACAGCGTATACATACAACGTAGACAAGTGAGGTAGTCGCCATGCGACGCAGTCCTTGGGCCACCCTGGCGGTGCTGGCCCTGGCGCAGTTCATCGTCGTGCTCGACGTGACGATCGTGAACGTCGCGCTGCCCGACATCCAGGCCGACCTGGGCTTCTCGGCCGAGACCCTGCAGTGGGTGATCAGCGCGTACACCCTGCTGTTCGGCGGCTTCCTCCTGCTCGGCGGCCGGATGGCCGACCTGCTCGGCCCGCGCCGGGTGTTCGTCGCGGGCCTGCTGCTGTTCGGCGTCACCTCGCTGGTCGCGGGACTGGCCGAGTCGCCCGGCTTCCTGATCGGCGCCCGGGCGGTCCAGGGTCTCGGCGGTGCGCTGCTGTCACCGGCGGCGCTGGCGATCCTGACCGTCACCTTCGCACACGGCCGCGAGCGCAACATCGCGATGGGTGTCTGGGGTGGTCTGGCCGGTCTCGGCGGCACCCTGGGCGTGGTGGCCGGCGGCGTGCTGGTCGACGCGCTCAGTTGGCAGTGGGTCTTCTTCGTCAACGTGCCGATCGTGCTCGCGCTGGTCGCGGTGATCCCGGTCTTCGTGCCCGACACCCGGCACAACGAGAACGGCCCGCGTGGCTTCGACACCGCCGGCGCCATCCTCGGCACCGGCGGCCTGCTCGCGATCGTGTACGCCGTGGTCCGCGCCGAGCCCGAGGGCTGGGGTTCGGCCGAGGTGATGGGTTTCCTGGTCGGCGGCGCGGTGCTGCTCGTTGTGTTCGTCGCGGTCGAGGCGCGGTCGAAGGCGCCGCTGATCCCGCTGCGGCTCTTCCGGTCCCGTGCGCTGAGCGTGTCCAGCATCTCGCTGGCACTGAACGGCGCGGGCTTCCTGTCGATGTTCTTCCTCACCGCGATCTACCTGCAGCAGGTCCGCGGCGACTCCGCGCTCGACGCCGGCATCCACTTCTTGCCGATGGGCGCCGCGGCGGTGCTCGGCGCGGTCGCCGCGTCCCAGCTGGTCCAGAAGCTCGGCACCCGGACCGTCCAGCTCGGCGGCACGGTGCTGAGTGTCGCCGGACTGCTGCTCCTGTCCCGCGCGGACGCCACCGGCGCCTACTCGACCCAGCTTCTGCCGGGCCTGGTCCTGTTCGGCGTCGGCATCATCGCGGTCGGCGTACCGGCTCAGATTGCTGCCGTGTCCGAGGTCGAGCACCACGAAGCCGGCGCGGCCTCCGGTGCCGTCACCACCATGTACCAGGTCGGCGGCGCGCTGGGTTTGGCGATCGTCACCACCCTCTCCGTCACCCGGACGACGGACGCGCTGGCCGAGGGAGTCGCCCAGCAACAGGCTCTCGTCGAGGGCTTCCAGCGCGGCATCCTGATCGCCGCGTTGTTCGCGATCGCCAACGTCGTCGCCACGATTCTCACTCCGCAGCTGCAGCCGACCGCCGACCAGCTGGCGGAGGCCGCAGCCGCCGCCTAGCCGCTGGCACCTGAACCGCTCCGGCGGGGAGCTGGATCGCCCAGCTCCTCGCCTCTCCGCAGTCGCCCAGTTGATTGCTAACGGCAACGAACAGCAGCGACTTCTGCCTTCGTCGCCCGGTCGTCGAGCCTGCTAGGACTTGCGTGCCGTGACGATCATCGCCGTACCGGCGGTCCGCGTCGGCGGCTGCCAGCTCTCCGTCTCCACGCCGCCGAACCCCGCGGTCTCGATCTCCTCCACGAGCCCACCCGGCGCCCACTTCTCGTGCACCGACAGCAGCATCCGCCCACCCGGCTTCAAGATCCGGCGGATCTCCGCGAAGCCCGCCGGCCGATCCGCCCACAACTGCACGTTGTTCACCGACAGCACGACGCTCGCCGACTCGTCCGGCTGATGCGTGTCCGCCGCTTCCCCACGCACCAGCTGCACCTTGCCCGCCTCGACCAGATCCCCGCACCGCTGCCGCGCCGCCAGCAACATCGTGTCCGACGGGTCCACCCCCACCACGATCCCGGCGTACTGCGCGGCCGCCCGCAGCCCCACCCCGGGCCCCGGCCCGAGCACCACCACATGCTCTTTCGGCTGCACTGCGGCCAACTCCACCACGTACTTCTCCGTCGGCCCGTTCCCCCGAGCCATCACCCAACCCCCGAGTCGCCCAGCCACCCCCTCCGGCCGCCCGAACGCCTTCATCAACACCGCATCCAACACACCCATGCCTCATCACACCACGCAGGCACATCGCCGAAGCGTCAACCCACCCACGTGACGTCGAAGATCCTCAGCAACTGCCGACTGTCATCGACGTAGAAGGAGAGCAGGCCCAGCGGATGGAAGGTCGTCTGCCTGAACGCCGGCTCGCCGGCGCCCAGCGCCATGCTGTCCCAAGGGGCGACGACCAGCTCCGTCGCGCGGCGCACCAGCGCGTCGAAGGCCTCCGCGGGGAGTCCGTCGAGCTGTGCCAGGGCGGCCGCGTGGAACTCCACGCGGCCGCTCACGACCGGGTGGGCCAGTCCGGAAGAACCTGGTCGGCCGGCACGAACTCGCTGTCGCAACCCTGGCGCGCCGCCGCTGCTGCCTTGTCGAAATCAGGATTCGAGTAGGCGACTGCCCGTAGCTGCCACAGGTGCAGCACATCGCGCAATTGCCGGAACCGCCAGACCTCGTGCGCGGCGTCGAGCGCCTGGTGGTACTCGCTGAGGAATTGTTCGTGCCACTTCGCCGGCAGCACGCGCAGGATCTCGGCGGGGTCGTCGCCCGGTCCCTGGAGCGGTTGCGCGGTCATGGAGCCAGGTTAACCGGTCGGCCGGCTCCTGGGCTGTGGATTGTCCACAGGTGCCAGCTCCAAGGCGTAGCTGAGGCCCGGGCGGCCGTCCAGTTGCAGGTCGCCGGTGGGGGTGAAGCCGGCGCGGTGGAGGACCTTCTGGGAGGCGACGTTGTCCACCGTGGTGACCGCCGTCAGCCGCGTCAGCCCGTACGCCGTACTGGCGAGCTGCGCGACCTCCTGCACGGCCCACGTCGCCAGCCCGCGGCCGCCGGCGGACTCGGCGATGCGGTAACCCAGTTCGGCCGACCCGTCGACCACCTCGACCAGATTGACCCGGCCGACGATCTCGGCACCGTCGACCAGCACGTGGAAGTGGTCCGACCCGGCCGCCTGGAACTCCAGCAACGCCTTGTGCCGTTGGGAGAACTCGGCGAAGTACGCGTCGCCGCGATCGGGGATCACCCGCGCGAAGTACGCCCGATTCTCGAGCTCGAACCGGAGCAACTCGGCCTCGTGATCCGCCCGCAGCCGTTCCAGCACAACCATCCGCCGAACCTACAGCGGGTACGCGACGTACGCGAAGGAATTGCTGTCCGGCGACCAGCTCGGCACGTTCATCGTGCCTTGCCCACCGAACACCGTGGCAACCTCCCGGATCCCCCCATCGGCCGTCAGCAACCGAATCCGCACGTCCGCGACATCGGCCGGATGCCCCACGGTCCCGGGCGGAAAACTGACGTACGCCACCGCCGACCCGTCCGGCGCCGGGTGCGGGAACCAGTTCACCCGCTCGTCATCCGTCAACTGCTCCGGCACCCCACCCGCCGCCGGCACGCGGAACAACTGCGCATGCCCCGGCACACTCGCCGCCCGCTCGGAGTTGAAGTAGATCCACCGACCGTCCGCGCTGTACTCCGCCCCGTCGCCGGCGTATGCGTCATCGGTGATCTGCACGTCGTCGCCACCGGCCGCCGGAACCGTGCACACGTTGGTGATCCCGCGACGATCCATCCCGATGTAAGCCAGCGTCCGCCCATCGGGCGAAACCCCGTGCAGGTAGTGCTTGAACCCCTCTCCGCGATCGTTGCTCACCCGCCGCGCCACGCCTGCGCTCACGGCGTACAGATGTCCGTCCTCGGCCGAGACGTACACAGTCGCCCCGTCCGGGCTCAGCACATGATCGTTGTTGACCGGCGGCACTCCACCGAGCGGAATCTCCTGCAACTCTCCGCCGGTCACCGCAACCCGGAACAACTTGCCGTCCCCGTTGACCACCAGCCACTCGCCGTCCGGAGTCCAGTTCGGCGCCTCCACCAGCACCTCCGTCGACCGGTGCACCAGCCGACTTTTCCCAGTCCGCACATCCACCACAAAAACCTCGGCCAGCTGACCCGAACGCAAACGACGCGGCATACCCACCAACCTATCCACCATCGGCCTGGCCAGCCCACCGGAGCAACTCACCTCGGCGACACTCAGCGCGCAATTGCCGCCCGGTACCGGATGGCCAACACTGGAAGGCGGCTGAACGGCCTGTGCTGAGACGCGCCGACGGAGGGTCGACCTTGGACGTCGAAGTGCTAGCTGAGGACGATTGGGCAGTTCTGCGACAGGTTCGGCTGCGAGCCCTCGACGATTCCCCGGCCGCGTTCCTGTCGAGCTATCAGGCCGAGGCGGCCGCGGGCGAAGAGTACTGGCGTCACCGCTGCCTAGCGTACCGCTGGGTCGTCGCTCGCAACCAGCATCGGGCGGTAGGCCTGGTGTGCTCCGTCAAGGTTCTCGATCGGCCGGCGGACGAACGGCATCTCGAGTCGATCTGGGTTGATCCCGCACACCGCCGGCAAGGCGTGCTGCGCGCAATGCTCCATCACTTGGCCGAGCTCGAGCCGGAGGTCCGCAGCTGGCTGGTCTGGGTGCTCGACGGAAATGACGAGGCCCGCGCGATCTACGAACGGTTGGGTTTCGCGTCCACCGGCGAGCGTCAGCTGCTCAGTACTTTGGGGCGATCGGAGGAACGGATGAGGCTGGAGTCGAAAGCAGCTGTGCGCGACTTGGACGATCCTGGGTCGGTGCCGTAGCCGCACGAGACCCACTTCTCGACCTGCAGTTCGTTCATGGCTTCCCGCTCACTGAGAGCGGTGCCTCTCCGCGGCATCACCTGCTGCCAGCGAACATCGTCCTCGCGCCATCGCTCAATGAAGTCGACACACAGTTCTGGTGTGATGATGTCCAGTTGCTCAGCAGCTTTGCCGAGCGACTTCTGCGCTTTGCAGACCGCCGACGTGCCCGACTCGCTCGTGTACGGAACGGCTGACAGACGATTGTCAGTCTCGGAAATCATCTGGCGCCGGTCCTCGATGAACAGTCGCCAGTGACGGCTACTGGTCGCGGCCCGCAGCTGTTCGGAAAGATCCCACCCAGGTGTTCCGTTGAACAACGCATAGAGGCCCTCGGCAAGGAGGTCCCCCAACTCCTCCCGGGCGGCCCGCTGCGGATCGAAGTACGGGTCGTACTCGTCCTGCCGGACCTCGCCGACCTTGGGCAGCGAACGCGCGGCCGCGTGCTGGGCGAAGAAGAACCAGTCCTCGTTGTAGACGTCCGGAAAGAACGACACGGCCGAGTGCTGGGTGTTGACGCCCAGCACCGCGCCGCTGACGAACACGTCCTGTCCCAACCCCGCGAGGCGGCGGGCGTGACACACCACCGAGTTGTCCGGAAACTGCTTGCTGGCCATCGCCGCGACCGGGTGGCGGTCGAGATAACCGGACAGCCGCGCGACATCGCGCGGGCGCAGCTGAGAGATGTCGTCGTCGACAAACAGGATCTTGCTCCAGCCGCGCAGCCGGGCCAGGACCAGCCCGAGGTTGCGCTTGATGCTCAGGTCGCTCGCCCGCTCGGCGCTGGCTTTCCAGAAGGCCCGGTCGGAGGTGAAATGGTGATGATCCAGCAGTTGGTAGTCGTGCGGTACGTCGATCACCAACGCCCGCGCGCCGAACGTGGCCTCGACACGTTCCGCAACCTTTTCCACCTGCGCCTGCCGGCTGCACAGCACGACCAACGGAACGGACAGGTCGGCCGACAGCGAGATCAGCCGCTGCAAGGACGGCCGGGAAGCCGGTACGACGATCGCGTCCAGCCGGCTCCCGGACGGCGAGGTGGACGCCGTCGACACATCGCGCAGAAGCGAGGCGTGCGAGGACACATGTTTGACGGAGTTGTTCACTCGGCTGTCGTCTTCTCGCTCGGCGACCACTCGTAGAGCCGGTTCGCGGCGATTTCCAGATCGGGGGAGATCGCCTCGCCGTTCACCACCGGGACCCGCAGGAGCAGGGCGAACGATCCCTGCGGGAAGTGGCTGGAAAGAAATGCCTCGTTGCGCTCGCGCACCGCGACATCGGTGAGCACCCGGACCGACCCGAGCACGCCGCGGCTGTGGATGCCGTTGCAGATGGTGATGGTCCGGCTGTGGTTGAAGGGATTACGCAGCCGGGCCAGCAGGGCGACGTCCTCGACCAGTTCGCGGCCGTTGTCCCCGTCGTCCCAGACCGGCCGGAACTCCCGGCCGCCGGGTCCGCTGGATCGAAAGATCTCGCCCGTCTTCAGGTCCTCGACCTCGACTTGGGACACCGGCAGCTCGCGCAGCGTCTTGAGGAGCCGCTTGGTCACCTGGTTCCAGGCGATGCCGCCGAGCACGACCACGTGACTGGACAGGTCGTCGGCGACCACCTCCGAAGGCAGTCGGTGCACGACGCTCAGTTCGGGGTTGGATGCGCGAAGGTGCCCCCACAACTCGATCAGCGCATCCAGGTCGGCGTACCGGTACATGCGCGTGTAGTTGGGGTTCTTCTCGTTCGCCAACGGAGGCCGTCCCGGCAGCGGCGCCTCGGGGCAGATGATCGTGATCGGGCCGCTCTCGAAGTCCCAGGTGTAGGAGCCGCCGATCGGCGAACCGCTGCCGCCACCCTGACTGCGGACCGCCTCGCGCAGCGCCACGAGTTCCTGGTGCAGGTCCTGGAATCGCTGCCGCTCGTCCGCCGTGAGCTCGCTCTCGGGCACCAGGTGCGGCGGGTCGGTGATCGGCCGGTCCGAGCAGAAGAACAGCGCGTACGAGCGCAACCGGTCAGCCGGCGGCAGCTTGGGATTGGTCAGGGACTCCCATGAGCTGATCGTCGCGACGGCGACCCGCGAGTCGTCGCTGAGCGCACGAGCCAGCGTCGCCTGAGTCAGGCCGGACTCGTGCGATTCGCGCAGGCCTCGCAGTTTCCTGGCCAGCCGAACGGCCTCTGGTGAAGGGCCCAAGATCACTCCCGGATCGTCGTTGACTCGCGTGATCCCGCGCCCGGTAACCGTACACCTGTCTACACCCGAAATCGGGTGTAGCACTAGAAGCGGTGTGTTAAGTCTCAACCGACGACCTTGCGCCTTGGTTACGCTCACACCACGGTGTGACTCTCGGACCCTGACCTCTGTTCGGTAGCCGATGGTAACGGTTCATACCACTTCGCCGTACCGGGTTGTACCGAACTACACCTCGGTCTACCGTAATCTCATAGAATCTACTGACCCCATGATGGAGTCAGGATTCCACGGTAGAGGAGACGACGGGACCCCACTCGGCCACGCACGGCGCTCTTGGTGTTCTGTCCAGACTTGCCAGTCTGTCGACCAACCCGGCGCCGCCAGCGGGTCGCTGTCGTGGCGTCGTCCAAGTCCATGCCCACCGCGTTTCGCGCGGCGTTCGCTGGTCCTCGTTCGAGCCGGGGTTGCGCTCGGTCTCGAACGACCGAGTTCTGCGCTACCAGTCCGTGGACGTTCGGAGGTGGTGACCATGCTGCAGCGTCTGCCGCGGTCGAGCACGACCACGCGCAGCACCTCGCGCTCCGGCATCAGCATGTGGGCCCTGATGGCTGCTGACCTGATGACCGTTGTCTGGATGCACACGTTCGGGCCCTGGCTCGATCACTCGTCGCGGCTCACCTCCACAGCGACGCTGGGAGGGCACCACCTGATCGTGCTGGTGTTCGCCGCCGTCGGCTTCACGATGCTCGCCGGCCTCGCGCTCCTGTCCGAAGGTTTCACCAAGTCGACCCCGCGGCTGACTCTGGCCACGAACGTCGCCTGCATCGTCTCGGTGGTCGCCCTGGCAGGCCTCGTCGCCTTCGTCCTGGTCGCCCTCCTGAGCCGCCTCGTCTTCGGCAAACTCCGTCCGTGACCGACCCCTCCGCCTTCATCATGGATGCAGCCTGCTGAAGGAGGGCAATGAGACACATCTACCTCGTCACCCATCCCGAGGCCCAGCACCACGTCGACGGCATCGTCGGAGGCTGGCACGACTCAGAGCTGACACCCCGCGGACGCCTGCAGGCCGAATGCATCGCCGAGGTCCTGGCGAGCAGGATCGGACAACAGCCGGTCGAGGTCTACTCCTCGGATCTGAGCCGAGCCAGCCAAACGGCGGAGCGCATCGCCCAAAGCCTCGCCGTCGAAGTCCAGACCGATCCACGGCTCCGCGAGAGGTCCAACGGCGAGGCCGACGGGCGTCCCCAAGCGTGGCTGGCCGAACGCCGCATCCCACTCCCGGAGTACGGCGACCGCCTCGGCCACCACGACGGCCCAGCCGGCGCGGAGACCCGCCTGCAGCTGGTCGAACGCCTGTACCCGGCCCTGGCCGACATCCTCCGCCAGCCAGTCGCCCACCAGATCGTGGTCTCCCACGCAAGCGCATCCAGCTACCTGATCGCAGCCTGGATCGGCATGCCGAAAACATCGACCGACCGGGTCTTCTTCCCCCTCACTGCAGGCAGCATCACCACCCTCCGCCGCAACGACACCCACCACAGCCACCAGGTCGTCACCCTGAACGAAACCGCGCACCTGCGCGCCGTGGAGGACCCACCACCGGCCGGAAGCTGAGTCCCGACCAGGCCTTCTGCCCTACCTCGTGCACCGATCACACTCCGCACCACAGCAGAATCCGCGTCACCTCCACCGAGTCCGAGCTAACCTCCGTCCATGACGCCGGATGATCCTCACGGCCCGTTGGCCGGCCTCATCCGCGCGCGCGATCGCTGGCTGGCAGACACAATTCCGGCGCTGAAGGCGAAAGCCGTGTGGCTGACCGGCTCCATCGGAGAAGGACGCGGCGACGCCTGGAGCGACCTGGACCTCTTGGTCGTCGACGGAAGTTGCCTGCTGGACGACGCGCTGCTCACCCTCGAACTGCCCCAGAACGGCCCCTCCGGCGGCCGGTACGTCGGCGCGATGTACGACCTCGGCGAGCTACCTCTTTGGGTCGACTGGTACGAGTGGCCCTCAACCGCCCCGATCCCCACCGGCTCACGACTCCTGGCCGGCTCCGGCTCCGCGGGACGCTTGAACCTCGCGGACACCCTCACCCTCGTCGGACGGGGAGTTCCAGGCCCTTCCCCAGATCCCGACACTTTCGCCCTCGCCATGCTCCCCCTGGCCGCGAAGTTCGTAGCCCGTGGTGACGTGGACAAGGCGACGCCGATGGCCGCCATGCTCGAGATAACTCCTGACGCCGCAGGCCTGTACGCCGTACTGGCGCGAGTCCGCGGCCACAACACCGCCCGCGCTCGCGTGGCGAAGTACCTGGATGTCGTCAGCACCTACCGGGAATCAGCGAGTCGACAGTAAGAACGGTCAGCCGACCAGCAACCAGTACGCCCTCCGGCGACCGCGGCATTTCGACCGCTCCTTTGCATGCTGCCTAGCCGGTTCACGGCGATACAGCCTTACCTGGCTCGATACCCGTAGAGTACGCACGCCACAACGGCCACGCCGATTTCCTCCGCGAGCGCATCGACGGCGCCACGGGCGAATAGCAGTCCAACAGCGCCGGGCGTGGCTACCGGAGCACCGCAGTACTGCCCGCTGCGGGGAATTGCTTGAGGTAGGCCTGCGCGCGTGGGATCGGATCTGACCAGTAGCCCTCAGGCGGCCGGCACCAATGACTCTGGCAATAGCTGTGCAGACTGTCCTCCGTGACAGGAAGGGTCTCGATCGGCACGCCCTCGAACTCCTCGCTCATGCGGACGAGTTCGTCGAGTGACGTCCAGCCGGCGTGATCGAAGGCGTCAGTCCCGTTGCTCGCGACGACGTGGAACGCGTCCTTCTCGCCAACCTTGCGCAGGTCGACGAGGTGGAACCCCGCGTCCGGATACGTCTCCAAGAACGTCCACGCCAGGATGTGGCAAGCGCCCGCAGCGAAAAATGCTTGATCCGACCGGTTCCAAGCCAGCTCCTGGTCGCGCCTCTCGGCATCGGTGCGACGAAAGAATCCAGCGGCCACGTGGCGAATCATGGCGCTGACCGTACCTCGTTCGGACGAGGCCGAGAACCGCTGTTCAGCGTTGCGGTACTCCGTGGCTAGTGTGCTGACATGACTCCTCAACCTCGTGGTCGGGTGCTCCTGCTCAACGGCCCATCGAGTTCAGGCAAAGGGTCGATCGGCCGCGCTCTGCTGCCCCTGCTGCCCGACCCGTGGTTCTTGGTTCCGGTCGACGTCATCAGCGGCTTGCGGTCCACCGTCCACACCCGCCAGCTCACCAAGGACGAGATCGCGGAGATGCTGACCCGCACCCGGCGCGGGTATCACCGAGCCGTCGCCGCCCTCGCCTCGCAGGGCAACGACGTGATCATGGACTACCCGCTCAGCGAGCCATGGCGGCTGACGGACCTGCTCGAGGTACTGACCGGGTACGACGTCACCCTGGTCGAAGTCCGCTGCTCGGAAGCGGAACTCGAGCGCCGAGAACGCGCCCGGCAGGATCGGCCCCTCGGTCTGGCCCGGTCGCAGTCCGTCTTCGAGCACAAGGATCGAGACCTCGTCGTCGACACCACGAACCAGACCCCGGAAGCGTGCGCGCAGATCATCGCTGAATCCTTGGAGCAACTGGACACCCCGAAGGCCTTCGACCGCTTGCGCGCTGCAGCGAGCTGAGGTGTCGCTACAGCGACAGCCACACCCATCAACCCCAGTGGTACCGCGGGCCGCGGCCGGTCATCTACCGGAAACTCCGGCACGGACCGGCGCAGTTAAAGTTCATCGATGGACTACCAGACCGTAGACACTCAGGTCCGCGCGCTGTCCGAGTTGCTCCGCGGCGCGGATCAGGCGACGATCGCGGCCGAGGTCGATCGGTTGAAGAACCTGGCGGCGCAGATCCCGGACGACCTCTGGCGGGCGCGTGCCGTGGCCAGGGCGCAGCGGCTGCCCGAGCTGATCACCGGGCCCGCGGCGGGCACGAGTGAGCAGTTCGAGCGAGCCGTACAGCTGCAGGGTCAGGCCGCGAGCGCGCAAGGAACGACGCAGGACCGCATCGCCGCGGCCGAGTCGGCGATCCGGGCCATCGCAGAGCTGGCCGATCAGGCGCCGGCCCGCGAGGCAGGCACGATCCTGCGGATGAACTCGTCCCTGGCTCGGCTGATCGAGCAGCTCCGGGTCGAGGGCCGGCCGGGCTGACACGCCCAGCCCACCCGGCAAGGAGCTGCATCCGTCGTCACCGGAGTACCAGTGTGCTCGGCGAGCTACAGCTGACCTTCGCCGCCCTCGACTTCCGGATCGTTCCCGGGCGTAGCTGGGTCTTCCTGGAAGCCAACCCGAATGGACAATGGGCCTTCGTTCCCGAGCTGCGGGATTCCATTGCTTGTGCGATCGCCGACTTTCTGGAGAGCAATTGCCGATGAGTGAGCCGAACGCGAGTCCCGATCACAAGGCGATCGCAGAGCTGAACAGGATGGTCGGAGAACTTGTTGCGAGCGGCAACATCACTGATCCGCGGTGGAGGGCGGCTTTCAGCGCCGTCCCGCGGCACCTGTTCGTACCTCGCTTCTATCGGAACGACGAGCAGGGCAGTTCGATCGTTGACTCGGCGTCTGAGGACGACTGGCTGTCGGCCGTCTACTCGGACATCCACCTCGTCACCACCGAAGACGTCAGATCGTCCTCCACAGCTCCGAGTTTGATGGCGAGCATGCTGCAAGCACTCGGGCTGGACGGTGGCGAGCGGGTTCTCGAGATTGGCACCGGAACCGGCTACAACGCAGCCCTGCTCTCGGAGAGATTGGGTTCTGAGCAGGTGACCAGTGTCGATGTCGATCCTGGACTCGTCGATCAGGCTCGGGAAAGGCTCGCGCTGGCGGGTTACCGCCCGCTCGTCACCGTCGCAGATGGAGTCGATGGTTATCCGGAGGCCAGCCCGTACGACGCCGTGATCGGGACATGCCGGCTTGACTTCGTTCCGTTGGCTTGGCTTCGCCAGCTCCAGCCCGGCGGGGTCATCGTGACTCCGTTGGGTGCCGGCGTTGCCGTGCTTCGGAAAGGGCAAACAGACACTGAAGCGCGAGGTCACTTTCTTCCGGATCCGGCGTACTTCATGCCGCTTCGGCATCAGCCGGAGCCGGAAGCCGTCGGGGAGTTGGTTGAGCTCGCCTTGCACGGAGTCGGCGTCAGCCGTGCGTACCGGTGCGACCTCTCGATCTACCGCGACAACGACGCTCGGTTCTGGCTCGACCTGACGAATCCAGCCATTCGTACGATGACAGTGGACGGTACGGCGCTGGCATTCCGGTCGGATGGTGCCTGGGCGCGGCTGGCCGACGGCGTGGTGACGCAGGGCGGGCCCGGTGCCCTTTGGGACGAGGTGGAAGCTGCGCATAGTGCCTGGGAGGAGGATGGCCGCCCTGCGCGCGGAGAGTTCCGGGTGAGCATCACGGGCGCGGGTCAAGAGGTCTACCTCGCCGATCGCCCTGAACGGATGCACCGGCTGGATCCGTGGCGCCGGTAGAACGCTGTGCCGGATGGTGATTACCAGCACGACGATGCCAAAGACGGCGCTCGGGCGATAATCACGCAAGGCGGCGACAGCCGGCGACCATCTGCGACAAGCATGCAGCTTCAGCCGGCGCTGAGCGGTGTGACGGAAGTCGCGGGAGGTCGACGTCTGAGCTGGTCAGGCTGGCGGTCGAATCCCCTGTCCCGTCACCCTGGCCTTTCCATCCCACCTCCCTTGGCGAGAAGGCAACCCGCGAAGACGGGAGTCCGCCTAGCGATCCGAACCTGAGCACGCAGCGCGATCGGTAACTGTCGCCGGTCGGGCTGGGGTCATGTTCGCCGGGCTGCACCGTGTCCTCCGTCGACTGATGTGCCAGACCCGTCCGCCATGTGATCTGCGAAGGCGCGGATCGCGGCAGATGAGTGCGTTGCGCTGCTGTCTGCGGGCCGTGAGGTTCAATACGAACATGCTCAGTTTGCCGAGTTCCGAGTTGTCCCTGCTGGTGCGGACCGATTTCACTGACAACGCCGCATGGCAGCGGGTTCGATCGGCTGCGCTGGCCGAGAGCGTTGATGGCTTCAGCGCCTACGTGACGGTCATCGATGAGCGCGCCTACGATGGCGCTTCCTGGGAAGACGTGCGCCAAGCGGCCATGGCCGGCGGGGAACACGCCGCGGTCCTGTTCATCGCGGACCAATCTGCACTCGGTGAGGATCATCCCATCCAGGCCGTGGACCTCAGCGGTGCATCACGAGCCCCGTTCAGGTGTATCGCTCGGGAGCTCTGGTCTGTGGACAACAACCTCAACCTCGCGAACATGGATTGGGATGAGTTCGCCGACAATACCGACGCTGACGGCGTTTTCCGCGGCTTCGCCTAGCCGCCCGCTCCTCGGCAGGTCCGCACGGTGGCCGCCCTGCGCGCGAACGGTACCGGGTGAGCATTAAGGACGCAGATGAAGAGGTCTTCCCCGCGGATCGCCCTGAGCGGATGCACCGGCGGGATCCGTGGCGCCGGTAGAGCGCTGTGCCGGGATGGTGATTGCCAGCACGAGGATCGCCGAAAAGACGGCGCTCGGGGTAGGCCGCGGGATAGGCGCGCAGATCGCGGGCGATAAGCCCACACGGCGGCGACAGCCGCTCGGCCGACGACCGCCGGGAACCGGCTGGCGATAGCCGGCAACCGCCTGCGATAAGCATGCAGCTTCAGCCGGCGCTGAGCCGGAGGGTGGGCGGGAGCGGGCGTAGCGGGCGACCGGAGGAGCGGAGCGACGGAGGTCGGCTGCGTAGCGCGCGTGGGAAAGAAAAATCCCTCCCCGGAAGCCGAAGAGGGCGCTGTGTGGTCAGGGGCGGTCTCGAACCGCCGACCTTCCGCTTTTCAGGCGGACGCTCTACCAGCTGAGCTACCTGACCGGGAGAAAAGATGGCGGTGGGTTTGCACCCACCGCCTTCTCCTGGCGACCCAGACGGGACTCGAACCCGCGACCTCCGCCGTGACAGGGCGGCACGCTAACCAACTGCGCTACTGGGCCTTGAACGCTCGATGATGTTACACCATCTTCGGAGCGGTACTGCAATCGGCCTTTCGACCGTATCCCCAACGGGATTCGAACCCGCGTTACCGCCTTGAAAGGGCAGCGTCCTAGGCCACTAGACGATGGGGACTCGGACCCGCGGGAGCCGAAGCTCCAGGGACAGCCGTAAGCATAGAGGAGATGGGTCCGAGGTCCAAAACGAGATAGCTGGGGGCGGGTGAGCAGGGTCCAAAGGCGCCCGCCCTGGCGGCGGTTGGGGTGGCGTTCGAGCGCTCGTGCTGCTGGGGTCGATCGCCTGCGGCCCGCCGGCCAGACCCCGCGACCGCCGGTACGCCGGCCGCTCGGGTGGGGGGCGTCACTACGCTGGGGTGGTGATGGAGATGAGCCGGGCGGATTTCGAGGTGCTGGTGGCCGAGGCGCTGGACGAGGTGCCGGTCGAGCTCGCGTCGCTGATCGACAACGTGGCGATCTTCGTCGAGGACGACGCGCCGCCGAGCGACCCTGGGCTGCTGGGCATCTACGAGGGCGTGCCGCTGACCGAGCGTGGCAACTGGTACGGCGGGGTGCTGCCGGACCGGATCACCATCTACCGGAATCCGACGCTGGCGATCTGCGAGACGGTCGAGGACGTGGTCGACGAGGTGAACGTCACCGTCGTGCACGAGATCGCGCACCACTTCGGCATCGACGACGCCCGCCTGCACGAACTCGGCTACGACTGACAACAACAGCCCGCAGGGCGCGCCAGTACGCCGTACCGGCAGCGCACCGGTACGGCGGACAACGAGGGGGTCAGGAGCGGCGGAAGAGCAGCTTCCAGGGCATCAGGGCCGACTCGAGCTGGACCTTCAGGCTCATCTTCGACGCGCCGTGGGTGCGCTCCTCGAACCGGATCGGCACCTCGGCGATCCGGAAGCCGCGGCGGACCGCCCGGTAGTTCATCTCCACCTGGAACGAGTAGCCGTTGCTCTGGATCGAGCCGACCTCGATCGCCCGCAGCGTGTCGGCCTTCCACGCCTTGAAGCCGGCGGTCGCGTCCTTCACGCCCAGCCGCAGGATCGTGTTCACGTAGAAGTTCGCCCAGGCCGACAGCATCCGCCGGTGCCAGGCCCACTCGGCCGCCGCGGAGCCGCCCTCGACGTACCGCGAACCGATCACCAGGCCGGCGTCGGTGCTGCGCAGCTTCTCGACCATGATCGGCACGACCGACGCCGGGTGGGACAGGTCGGCGTCCATCTGGAGGATGATGTCCGCGTTCTCGTCGAGCGCCCGGGTGATGCCGGCCACGTACGCGCGGCCGAGACCGTTCTTCTCGGTCCGGTGCAGGACGCCGACCCGCTCCGGCGCCGCCTTGGCCAGCTCGTCGGCGACGTCACCGGTGCCGTCCGGGGAGTTGTCGTCGACGACCAGCATCTGCAGCCCGGGCAGGTGCAGGTCGGCCAGCAGTCCGGCCAGCACGGGCAGGTTCTCCCGCTCGTTGTAGGTCGGCACGACGACGATGATCTTGGACAAGCTCTCACCCATTGACATTTCCTTCTTCGGGGACTCAGGACGCTATCGCATCAACCGGTCTAGGGTCCTCAGGGTGACGTATCTGGGGATAGATGTCGGCACCACGAACACCAAAGCATGCCTGTTCCCGCAGGGCCGGATCCTCACCACGCCCACCCCGCGCAGCGCCACGGAGCTGGTCGCGGACGCGCTGCGCCTGGTTGCCGAGATCACCGACGGGCAGCGCGTGGACGCGGTCGGTATCGCCGGGATGGCGGAGACCGGTGCGCCGCTGGACGCCGGTCTGGCACCGCTGACGGACCTGATCACCTGGCAGGACCAACCTGGTGTCCAGCAGGCTGCTCAGCTTGAGTCAGCGGTCGGTCCGCGCGAGTTGTTCGCCCGGACAGGCCTCCGGCTCAGTCCCAAGCTCCCGGTGACGACTTGGCGCTGGCTCGGCGACACCACAGACGTACTCAATCGCACCCGGCTCTGGGCAGGTGCGCCAGACCTCGTCCTGGCCGCGTTGACCGGCACCTCCGCGACTCACCTCACCCATGCTCAGCGGTACGGCGTACTGGACCTGCGGAAGCGGCAGTGGGACGCCGAACTGCTGGCGTGGGGTGGACTGGACCGGTTGCCGGCGATTGCCGAGCCGATGACTGTCACGGCGCATACGACAACCGGGCCGCTACCGAGCGGCGTACCGGTGGTCCTGTGTGGTCATGATCACCTTGTGGGCGCGTGGGCCGCCGGAGTTCGCGAGCCCGGCCAGGTCGCCGACTCGCTGGGGACGTCCGAGGCTGTCATCACGCCCAGTCCCGAACTCGTGCTCGACGACGAGCTCAGACGGCAGGGCATCAGCTCCGGCTGGTACGCCGACGGCCGGCTCGGCTGCGCGGTCTCCGGGAACGGCGCAGCGGGCGGTCTCGTGCAGCAGCGCCTCGCGTACTTCGGCCGCGACTACGACTGGCTCGCCGCCGTCCTGGCGCCGATCGGCCCAGCCAGCGACCAGGTCATCGCGCCGTACCCCAACGGCCGGCAGGCCCCAGCGCCCGACCCGACACCCCGGTACGACGTACGCGGTCCGGCGGCTGATCCCGCGGCGGAGATGCGCGCGCTGGTCGACGCGCTGAGCTTCCATGCCCGGTGGATGGCGGAGGAACAGACCCGGCTGCTGGGGATCGAGTGGCGCAGCACGGTCGCGTTCGGTGGTCCGGCGCGGCTGGACGGGTGGATGGCACGCAAGGCGCTCGCTGGGGGTGAGCGGGGATTCGCTGTAGTGCCAGGAGAAGCGACGGCGGCAGCAGGCGCCGCGTTAATGGCGGCGGAGGTGGTGACTGGTACGCCGAGCGTGCCGCTGGGAGGTCGTCCGGTGCGGAGTTCTCCACAGCTGGCGCGGCAGTGGGATGGCCCTGGCTGGCATCGATTCCATAAGGTGGTGACAGCGATCGGCTGATCGCCGAGACCCGCGCACGCGAGGAGACCGATGAGCCCGACGCTGGATGCCCTGGCCTACGACGACGGCACGTTCGCGATGGTCGCGATGGATCAGCGCGAGAGCCTGCGCACGATGCTCGCGGAGCACGGGCGGCCCGACGACCCGACCGCGATCGCCGCCTTCAAAGCCGCTGTCGCGCAGCACCTGGCGCCGCTGGCGTCGGGGTTCCTGATCGACGCCGGGTACGAGGCTCCTGCGGAGCCGGGATTGATCCTGGCGGTGGACCAATTGACGCAGGAGCGTGGTGGGCCGGTCACCGATACGCACCTGGATCGCACGCAATTGGACGACAAAGCGTTAGCGGCAGCGAAGGCGCGGGGGGTGGTGGCGCTGAAGCTGCTGGTGATCTGGAAGCGGGACGGCCACGAGGCACGCCGGCTGGAGATGGCGCGGGAGTTCGTCGAGCTCAGTCGGGCGGCAGGGTTGCTGTCGGTGCTGGAGCCGGTTGCGCAGGCCGCGCCTGGTGAGGCCGATTTCGAGCTCGATCGGGCGATCGTCGCGGCGGCCGAGGCGCTGGGGCCGGTCGGGCCGGACCTCTACAAGGCGCAGGTGCCGAGCCGGGGGATCGGTCCGGCCGACGCGATCGTGAAGACGTGTGAGCAGCTCACCGGCATCCTTCCGGTCCCCTGGGTCGTGCTGTCGAACGGCGTCGCTCGTGACGACTTCCCGCTGGCCGTCGAGCTGGCCTGTACCGGCGGAGCCTCCGGCACCCTCGCCGGTCGCGCCCTGTGGACCCCGGCCCTGGAGACCGACGACCCGGCCCCGGTGCTCGCCGGCCGTTGCCGCGACCGCCTGGCCGAGATCGCCGCCATCGTGCACCGCACCGCCCGCCCCTGGCACGCCGCCCGGCCCAGCTGATCCTCAGCCCGGGACAGGTCGTCCACGCCGGTGGCCGGCCGCCGGTGCGAGCTGCCGCTGGCGGTTCTGCCCGGCGAGCACGGCGTGCGCGGGGCGAGATGCTGACCGCCGTACGGCGGGCGCCGGACCGAGGCGGCGTACCTCGTCGGGACGCCGGTCCCAGCGGGCTGTGGCGGCGACCGCTCGTCGCGATCGCCGCCGTCGCCTGACCCCGCCGACGCAGGGCCCGGCTCAGCGCAGTACGCCGGGTGGAGGCTTGCGGGGGTCCCACTCGAGCAGGTCGACCTCGGTGGCCGGGGTCTCCGCGGCGGCGCCCAGGAGCAGGGTCTTCACCTCACCAGGCCGGAAGACCGCCTCCACCGTCCGGCCGAGGAACGGCAACGTGACCGTCACCTCGGCCTCGCGTCCACTCGTCTCGTAGCCGCGCAGCACCACCGCGCCGTTGTCGTCCTCGTCCTTCTTCAGCACCGACAGCACGACCTGGTCGGCGCCCGGCCCGTCGACGGTGACGAACGACTGCTGCTCGGGCAGTGGCCCGCGGTGGAAGCACTCGATCAGCGGCGTGACCGGCTGGTTCAGGACGGCCGCGTTGCGGACCACCCCGGCCGTACGCCAGTCGCCCGCGTGCGGCTGCAGCCGGCACCGGAACTTCTGGATCCCCTGGTCGAGGTACTCGTACACCCCGTCGGCGTCGAGCTGCCGCGGGTCGTGCCACGCGTACACCGGCGAGCGCACGCACGTCATCGCGAGCACTGGCCGACCAGCCTCCGACCCGTCGACGGCGAACGAGTACTTGCCGTCGTTGAGCAGTGCGACGCCTCCGTTCGACCCGGAGACGTCCACCCAGGCGTGCGACGGCACTTCCTCGCGGTTCTGCTCGCGGACCAGATGCCCGTACGGCACCTCGTGCGTCGCCTCGGCCTGCTCGATCGCGAAGGGGAAGCACAGCTTCAGCGTCTTCAGCTGCTCGCGCCAGTCGATCGTGACCCGCACGTCGACCGCGTCGGCGCCCGCGTCCAGCACGTACTCCTCGACCAGCGTGGACTGCCCGTACGCCGACTCGACCCGCACGACCTGGCGGACCGGGCCGTCCGCGAGCCGCCGGACCCGGGTCACCTCGAACGCGCCCGACGTGTTCCACAGCGACCGGACGCCGTGGCTCCAGGTGTCGGTGTCGTCGTCGATCACCTGCGCGTGCGCGACCTGCTTCTTCCTGGCCGGCAGCAGATTCGGCCCGTCGGCGGTCGCCAGCGTCTTCAGCCAGCCCGTGCGCGGGTCGACCTCGGCACGGACGATGCCGTTGTCCAGCACGAAGCCGTCCTGCGCCGGCGCGCCCAGGTGGTACGTCGAGTCGCCCGGGCGCAGCGTGTAGAGCTGGTAGCCCAGCGGCGGCAGGTCGGCGACGAACGCGACCCGGCGCCGCCCGTTCGCGGTCGCGGCGGAGCGGATCTCCTGCATCTGCAGCTGCCGGCCCGCCAGCCCTTCGGTCACTGCGATGTCCCCGCGCAACGGCGCCGGGTAGCCCAGCTCCAGCTCGACCGTCGTGGTCACCGGCCACGGGTGCGGGTTGAACACCGCGACCGGCACCATCTTCGGCTCCGCCGGGACGTCGATCTGCCGGGCGATCGACTGGATCGACCGGTTCGCCAGCCGGGCCGCGATCGCCTTCGCCTCGCCGAGCTGGTCGCGAGCGTCGTCGTAGGCCGGCTCGATCGCCGTCCCGGCCGCGATGTCGTGGAACTGGTTGAACAGCACCTGCTTCCAGGCGTGCCCGAGCTCGGCGGTTGCGTCCGGCGTACCGCTGAGCACGCCGGCGATCGTGGTCCACTTCTCCGCGGCGAGCAGCAGCTGCTCGGCCAGCCGGTTCTGCCGCTTGACCTCGGAGTGGGCGGCGTAGCAGCCGACGGCGTGCGGCTGCAGCTCGGTCGCGTGCACCGGGATGCCGTCGAAGCCGCGGGCCTCGTCGAAGAACTTCCGCATGGTGGACGGGAACATGGTCGGGAACAGGTCGCGCTGGGCGAGCTGCTTGATCGACTCGATGTTCTCGATCGTCGGGCCGCCGCCGTGGTTGCCGACGCCGTAGAAGACCATCAGCGGCTCGGTGGTGACCGGCAGCTGCTGCAGCGCCTTGGTCACGTGGCCGGAGATCTCGCCGCCGGGGGAGCAGTACTCGTGCGGGATCCGGTAGGCGAGCACGCGGGATCCGTCCATCGACTCCCACCAGAACTTCTGCCCGGGCAGCTCCCGCTCGTGCGACTGCGGGCGCAGGAAGGCGTAGGAGTCGAGCCGGGCCTTGCTCAGCAGCTGCGGCAGCGTGGCGTTGTGGCCGAACGGGTCGACGTTGCAGCCGACGGTCGCGATCACGCCGAGGTGCTCGGCCAGCCAGCGCTGCGAGTACAACGCGTGCCGGACGAACGCCTCACCGCCCGGGATGTTGCAGTCCGGCTCGACCCACCAGCCGCCGACGATCTCGAAGCGGCCCTCCGCGACCCGCTTCCGGATCCGGTCGAACAGGCCCGGGTCGTGCTCGGCGATCCAGCTGAAGTAGGCGACCGAGTCGGCGGTGAACACGTAGTCGGGGTACTCGTCCATCCGGTCCAGGGCGGACCGGAACGTCGCGCGGACCTCTTGGTACCCCTCCTGCCACTGCCAGAGCCACACCGCGTCGATGTGAGCGTTGCCGATCATGTGCAGGGGGCCACGGGTCATGGACTCTCCACGGTCTTGGGGTGGTCGGTGCCGGCCGCCCAGCGGTCGACGAGCTCGCTGATCAGGTGCAGCGCGAGCAGGTGCATCTCCTGGATCCGGGCCGTCTCGTCGGCCGGGACGACGACCGCCAGGTCGGCGGCCGCGGCGAGGTCCTGGCCGCGGCGGGAGGTGAAGGCGACCGAGCAGGCGCCGTTGGCCCGGGCCGCGGCCAGGCCCTTCACCACCGTCGGCGACGTGCCCGAGGTGCTGAAACCCACCACGATGTCCTGCGGCCGGGCCAGTGCCTCCACCTGTCGGGCGAACACGTCGTCGTAGGAGTAGTCGTTCGCGATGCAGCTCACCACCGCCGCGTCGCCGATCAGCGCGACCGCGGGCAACGGCCGCCGCTCCCGCAGGTACCGCCCGATCAGCTCGCCGACCAGGTGCTGCGCGTCGGCCGCGGAGCCTCCGTTGCCGTACGTGTACAGGACGCCTCCGGCCGCCAACCGGCGGATCAGCTCGTCCGCCACGGCCTGCACCTGGGGCAGCTGGTCGCGCATCGCCGCGGTCACCTCGGCGTGCCGGTCGAGCTGTGTTTCCAGGACGCGCTCGACCTGAAGCTCGGTCATCCGTTGCCTTCCGCGTGCAGCTTGTCGAGATGGTGGAAACCGATCGCGGCGGCGCCCAGCACACCGGCCTGGTCGCCGTGGTGGCTCAGGACGACGTCGCAGGCCTTCGCGGCCGGCGGCATCGCCTGCGACAGGGCGGCCTCGCGGACCGGGTCGAGCAGCAGCCCGCCGGCCCGCGTCACGCCGCCACCGAGCACCACGAGCTCCGGCTCGCAGACGTTGATGATCACCGCGACCATCCGCCCGAGCATCGCCGTCGTCTCGCCCCACACCGCAGTGGCCAAGACGTCGCCGGAGCTCGCGTGCTCGACCACGTCCTTGGCCGTCACGCTGTCCAGCGACCGCAGGGAGGACTCCGAACCCCACCCCTGCAACGCTTCGTGGGCGCGCGCGGCGATCGCCGTGCCGGAGACGTACGCCTCGGCGCAGCCGCGGGCGCCGCACCCGCAGGGACGGCCCTGCCAGTCGACCACGACGTGCCCGAGCTCGCCGCCCTGGCCGGCGGCACCCCGGAACAGGTCGCCGTCGATGACGACGCCGCCGCCGAAACCGGTCGAGACGGTCAGGTAGACCAGGTTGCGCACTCCCCAGCCGCCCCACCGGTACTCGCCGAGCGCGGCCGCCGTCGCGTCGTTCTCCACGTACGCCGGGAGGCCGAGCCGGTCCGTCACCAGCTGCCCGAGCGGCACCTCGTCCCAGCCGGGCAGGCCGGGCGGACCGAGGATCACGCCGGTGCGTGGGTCCAGCGGTCCGCCGCAACCGATGCCGACGGCCCCTATATCGGGATGACCGGCCTCGGCCAGCGCCTTCTCACCCAGGTCGAGCAACCGCCCGACGACCGCCTGCGGGCCGTCGTGGACCGCCGTCCCGATGCTCAGGAACGAGGACTGCAGGGTGCCGTCGGCCGCGACCACGCCGGCGGCGAGCTTGGTCCCGCCCACGTCCAGGGCGAGCACGGAAGGCTCAGGCATGACGGACGGATCAGCCCTTCTGCGCGGTGGTGGCCACGCCGTCGAGGATGTACCGCTGGCCGAAGGCGAACAGGACGATCATCGGCACCACCGCGATCACGCTCGCGGCCACGGCGAGCTCCCACTCGTAGTGGCCGGACAGGGCGAACGCGTCGATGATCGACTTCAGGCCGCGCGGCATCGTGAAGTAGTCCGGCGTCTGCAGGTAGATCAGCGGTTTCATCAGGTCCGACCAGCTCGCCTTGAACTCGAAGACGAACACGATCACCAGCGCCGGTTTGCACAGCGGGAAGGCGATCCGGCGGAACATGCTGAAGTAGCCGCAGCCGTCCACCCGGGCCGCCTCGAACAGCTCGCGGGGGATGCCGAGGAAGAACTGCCGCAGCAGGAACACGTAGAACGCCGAGCCGAACAGGTTCTGCGCCCACAGCGGGATCTGGGTGTCGATCATGCCGAGCCGGTTCCAGATCAGGTAGACCGGGATCATCGTCACCGCGCCGGGCAGCATCATCGTCGACAGCAGCACGCCGAACAGCAGGTTGCGGCCGCGGAACCGGAAGTACGCGAAGCCGAACGCCACCAGCGCGCTCGACAGCGTCACCGCCGCCGCGGCCATGAAGCCGACCGTCAGCGAGTTCATCAGCCAGCGCATCACCGGTGCGGTGTCGAACACCCGGGCGTAGTTCTCGGGCTGGAACACCTCCGGGATCAACCGGTTGTCGAAGACCTGGGAGCGCGGCTTCAGCGAGGCGCTGACCAGCCACACCAGCGGGTAGACGAAGACGAACGTGGCCAGCACGAGGAAGGTCAGGAACGGCAGCCGTTTCCACGGAATCGTCATCAGCGCTCCCCGTGGTAGTAGACGTAGCGGTTGCCGATCCGGAACTGCAGGAAGGTGATCGCCAGGATGATCACGAACAGCAGCCAGGCCATCGCCGAGGCGAAGCCCATCTTGAAGAACTGGAAGGCGTTCTGGAACAGGTAGACCATGTAGACCAGCGACTCCTCCGACGCCGAGGCCTTCTGCTGCGGGCCGTAGAACATCGTGTACGCCTGGTCGAACATCTGCATCGCGGCGATCGTGTTGGTGATCACCGTGAAGAACAGCGCGCCGGAGATCATCGGCACCGTGATCCGGAAGAACTTCGTCACCGGCCCCGCGCCGTCCAGCTCGGCCGCCTCGTACAGCTGCTTGGGCACGCTGTTCAGCGCGGCCAGGTAGATCACCACCGTGCCGCCCAGCGTCCACAGACTGACCATCGCCAGCGACGGTTTCAGCCAGTTCGGGTCGGTGGTCCAGTTCGGCCCGTTGATGCCGACCCAGCCGAGCACCTTGTTCACCAGGCCCTGCTGGCCGTTCAGCAGCAGCAGGAACATGGCGGCGGCGGCGACCGCCGGGGTCATCTCGGGCAGGTAGAACGCGGTCCGGAAGAACCCGCCGGCCCGGCCGACCTGCAGCAGCATCATCGCCAGCAGCAGCGCGAAGATCGTGCCGAGCGGGACGAACATCGCGGCGTACACGAAGGTGTTGCTGAGCGACTTGAGCACCCGTGGGTCGTCGAACAGCTCGCGGTAGTTCTCCAGGCCGACCGCCCTGGGGCTCTGGATCATCTGGTAGTCGGTGAACGACAGCACCAGGCTGGCGATCATCGGGCCGGCGGTGAAGATCAGGAAGCCCAGCACCCACGGCGCGACGAACGCCCAGCCGGCCCGGTCCTCCTGCCGGGCCAGCGGGCTGCGTCCGCGCCGGTCGGGACGGACGGGCTCGGCCGGCCCGTCCGTCCCGACCCGTTCAGCGGTGGCCGTCATCCGATCAGCCCTGGCTCGCCTTGTCGAAGGCCGCCTTCGCCTCGCTCTGCGCCTGGTCCAGCGCCGCCTGCGGGGTCGCCGTTCCGCCGAGTGCCTTGCCGACCGCGTTCTTCCAGGCGGCTTCGATCTCCGCTCCGGCCGGCGACGGGTTGAGCGACTTGGCCTTGTCCAGCACGGAGTAGTAGTTGTTGATGGCCTGGTCGAAGCCGGCGTCACCGGTCGGCTTCAGGTGCTTGGCCTTGATCTCCTCGTCGGCGGTCTTGTTGCCGGTGAACAGGCCGGTGAAGAAGCTCTTGTCCTTGGCGACGGTCTGCATCCGCGCCTCGGCCGCCTTGTGCCAGGTCTCCACCGAGGTCAGCGTCTTGGCCCACTTGCAGGCCGCGTCGAAGTTCTTCGCGCCCTTGGGCACCACCCAGGCCGAGCCGCCGAGTGTGCTGATCGGCTGGCCCTGCCGGTCGGTGAACGGGGTGGAGGCCAGCTCGAGGCCGTTCTTGCGCGAGTCCCGCAGGACGTTGACGTACCAGTTCTCGATCGGCATCACGCCCAGCTGGTCCTGGGTGAACTGGTTCTTCTCACCGAAGATGTCGAAGGTGTCGCGGAAGGTCTTGAAGTTCGACCAGCCGCCCTGCACCTGGACCAGCTTGATCGCGTAGCTGAGCGCCTCGACCGCCTTCGGGTCGTTCAGGTTCGGCTCGCCGCCGGGCTTGACCAGCTCGGCGCCGTTGTTCATCGCCCAGAGCGGGAAGAAGTCCGGCATCCGGGGGTCGTAGCCGATCCGCGCCGGCCGGCCGTTCTTGACCTTGTAGAGCTTCTTCGCGGTCTGCTCGAGCTTGTCCCAGTCGGTGGTCTGGATGTCGGCGGTCTGCACGCCGGCCGACTTCAGCGCCTTGCCGTTGATCAGGTTGGCCGTGACGGTGTAGAACTCCGGGATCCCGTAGGTCTTGTCCTTGAGCTTGACCTCGTTCATCGCGGCCTCGCGGTACTGGCCGGTGTCGATCCCGTTGTTCTTGATGCAGTCGTCGAGCGGCTGGATGGCGCCCTTGGCGGCGTAGGTGCCGATCAGGTTGCGGGCCATGTAGACCACGTCGGGTGCGTTCCCGCTGGAGACCGCGGTGAGGAACTGCTGGGCGTCGAAGTCGCCCTTGTTGTTCTTCACCGTGACGCCCGGGTAGGCAGCCTTGAAGGCGCTGATCCGGGACTGGGCGACCTCGTCCTCGCCGCTGAAACCCATCACGTTCAGGGTCCCCGACGGGGTGGACTCGGCGGAGGTGTCCCCGCTGCCGCCGCTGTCCTCCTTGCCGCCGACGCCCGCGCAGGACGTCAGGGCCAGCGCGCTCGCTGCCAGCACCACGGGCAGGCGGAGATGCTTCATTGCGTGCTCCTTACCTTCACAGGGGAACAGACCGTGGTGAATGTGGCATCGATGCCACATTCGATGCCTGGCACCGTATGTTCGCGCCCGAGGGGTCGTCAAGGCTCGAGTGCCCGGCTGTGGATAACAATTCGTCAGGTACCCACCCGGAAACAGCGCGGCCCCGGAAGAAAGCTCCGGCGGCTCAGGCGGTCGGAGCGGGGCCGGTGGAGCCCCGGACGACGAGCCGCGGCGCGACCCGGAGGATCCGGCGGCGGGCCGGGAGCTCGCCCCGGATGCGGGCCAGCAGTAGCCGGGCGCAGTTCCGGCCGAGCTCGACGGTGTGCTGGTCGACGGTGGTCAGCGCGGGCTGGACCAGCGACATCCACGGCACGTCGTCGTACGCCGCGAGGCTGAGCTGGCGCGGCACCTTCAGCCGCCGCTCCTTGATCTCGGCCAGCGCGCCCTGTGCAAGCACGTTGTTGGCCGAGATGACCGCGGTGACGTCCTGCTCGTTCAGCAGCCGCCGGGTGGTCTGCTGCGCGGCGTCGGCGTCGAAGCTGGTGAAGGCGATCAGGTCCTCGTCCACGGCGAGCCCATGGTCGGCGTGCGCGGCCCGGAAGCCGGCCAGCCGGCCCGCGCCGGTGGACCACTTGGTCTCGTCGATCAGCAGCCCGATCCGGGTGTGCCCCAGCCCGATGAGGTGCTCGGTCAGCGCGCGGGCGCCGGCCTTGTTGTCGCTCAGCACCACGTCGCTGCCTGACCGGCCGAGCTCACGGTCCGCGCACACCACGTGGACGCCGTTCTCCTGCAGCACCCGGGGGCAGGCCGCGGTGACCGGCGTGACGATCACCCCCGGCACCCGCATCGCCAGCAGCGTCTCGGCGGCCCGCATCTCCTCGGCCGGCTCGCCGTTGTCGTTCACCAGCACCATCTGGTACTCCGCCGCCCGCAGCTCCTGCTCGATGCCGGCCGCCAGGTCGGCGTAGAAGGGGTTGCGCAGGTCGGAGATCAGTACGCCGATCGAGGTGGAGGTGCGGCTGCGCAGGTTGCGGGCGTTGTGGTCGAGGACGTAGCCGATCTTCTCCGCCGCCGCCCGGACCCGGTCCCGGACGTCCGGGGAGGCGTAGCCACGGGTGTGCAGGGCGCGGGAGACCGTCGACGGCGAGACACCGGCCTCACGGGCGACGTCCTGGACCGTCGGACGCTTCACAGCCGCCCCTGGGCGCGGACTGCGCGCCTGCTGCCCCCGCGGGTTCATGGCCGCAGTCTAGGCCGTCTGATCCTGCCCGAGCCCTGTACTGCCCGAGCCGAAGCTTCGCCAGCTTTCCTGGATGGCGGCGAAGTCGTCGGGGCCGAAGTCGTGCCGGTCCGTGTCCGTGCCGTCGACGTAGTACAGCGCCGGTACGCCCAGTCCGTGCTGGATCTTCAGGTACTCCCGCCACTCGGCGTGACTCGGCATCATCCACCCGTCGGTGTCGATGCCGAGCTCCGGACAGGCTGCCTTCACCACACCGGCCCGGTACGTCATGTGCCGGCCGACGTAGCCCAGCTCGGCGTACTCGATCGCGCGCAGGACGTCGTTCAGCCGGATCATGTCGGTGACGTCGACGAAGGCCGGGTTCGGGGTGTGGGTGACGACGAGCGCGTCCGGCTTGATCCGCTTGGCCGTCTCGTACACGAGGCGGAGCTGTTCGTGCAGCAGGGCGGTGCCCCACAGTGATCCGTTGTGCCGCAACGAGGCGCCCGACGGAGTCCTCGCGGTGAAGTCGATCTTGAAGCCGTCAGCGTCGAGTCCGTCCGGGGACAGCATGTACTCCACCGCCTCGGTGATCAGGTCACGGCAGGCCGGAGCCTCCGGGTCGAGGCCGACCGGCCGACCGCCCGCGTCGGTGATGCAGGCGTCCCCCGGTGCGCCCTCTTCGTCCCAGGCCTTCCACCACAGCAGCACGCGCTGCCCGGCGGAGTGGCGCTTCGCGATCCAGCCCCGGAGGTCGGGCCACTTGACCGGATCGGGCCGGCAGGTCGCGTACTGGTCCTGCCACTTGTCGTCGATCACGATGGTCTGCGGCGTGATGCCCTGACCACCCAGCGTCTCCAGGAACCTGTCGTAGTTGATCTGCGTGGCCAGCGGCTGTGGAGCCTGATCGGTCCGGGCGGCGATCGCGCACTGGGCGCCCCACCCGCAGAAGATCGTTCCCTGCCACCAGTCCTGCTTCTGCGCCGTACGGCGAGGTACGACGTCGTACTCGTCCAGCAGAGCCCGGTGCTGGGCCACGACGTCCTCCGGGTCCGTGCCGCCCAGGTGCACCACGAGCAACGGCGTACGGAAGGAGCCGTCCACCGCGGTGTGTCCCTCGTAGTCGAGTTGGAGGGAGAAGCCACCGGTGACAGGGGAGTAGTGGTAGTTGGTGAAGGTGTGGTCGGCCACGGGAGCGACCAGGCTCAGTCCGATCCACTGCTGCGCGTCAGGCGTGACGGCGAAGCACCACGGAGCCGGGGAGAACAGCCAGCGCTCGATGCCCGGCTCACTGCCCTCGCCGCACGGGCCGATGGTGGCCGGCTCGAGCGCGTCCCGCACCACCCGGGTGGGGTGGTCCGGGTTCGGCGACCAGGCGTGCCGGAGGTGCGAACCACTGGGCAGGAAACCCCGGGGTGTCCGCCGGCCGCCGAGCAGGTGCAGATCGGTGATCCGGCCGGTACCGGTGACGGTGGTGGCGAACTCGATCCGGTCCGGCAGGAAGCGCGCTGTGGTGACCCGGCTGTCCCACACGGTGCTCCGACTGGTCGTCGTCACCACCAGCTCACCGGTGTGCCTGGCCTCGTCGACCAGGATGTCGCCGTAGGTCTCGTCCACGCCGCCGACGGTGTCCACCGAGCTGTGCAGCCGCAGCTCGAACCAGGGCCGGCCGTCGAGGCCGTGCACCGCCGCGTACGCCTTCGCGGTGTTGACCTCGACCGTGTAGTTGCCGATGTTCACAGAGTTCCTCTCCGAAGGGGTGGGCGGTGTCCAGGACGGTGTTCAGGCAAGGCGGACGTTGACCAGGGCCTCGGCCAGTTGGCCCAGGTAGCGGCCGTCGCGGGTGACGGCCGCGGCGACCCGAGCGCGCTGAACCGGCCGCCCGACGTGCGGGACCACCACGAAGTGCTGGTCGTCGACCGGTTTGCAGTCCCAGCCGCTGGGTACCACCAACTCCGCACTCCCCGGCGTGTCGACCGTCAGCTCGAACGGCTGCCCGTCCACCGCGTCCACCCGGTACGGCGTGATGCGGGTCGCTCCGCCGTAGACGGGATCGTCGGGCTGCAGCAGTTCGCGGTGGACACGGGCCACCTCGGCCCCGATCCGGGTCAGCTCGTCCAGGTAGTCCTGGTCGACGATGCGCGGTTGCCAGTGCCCAGCGATCAGCAGCTGCGGCTGCAGGCGTTGGTAGAGCTCCGCCGAGGCGATGTAGTCGTCAGGGCGGAACAGGTTGGCGTACTGGAAGTTCGGGATCTCCGGGACCACGCCGGGCAGCCACGTCCCGGTCTGCTGGTCACCGGTGGCCAGGACTCGGCGTCCGTCGACGGTGAAGCCGATGGCCGACGCGTAGAGCGTGTGTCCCGGCAGTGCATGCATCTCCAGCTCGTACTCGCGCCACCGCACGGTGGTGCCGTCGGGTATGTGCCGCTCGCAACGGATCGGCTCGTACCAGAGGCAGGGCACGTCGTAGTCGGACGGCCTCTCCAGTACGGCGGCCACCGGGCTGGACGCCCACACCTGCGTGCCGTGGACCTCGCGCAGCAGGTTGAAGCCCGCCACGTGGTCGTCGTGGTAGTGGGTCGGCACGGCGACCTCCACCCGGTCGATGCCGTAGTCGCGCTTCAGCGCCCGCACACTGGGCAGCCAAGGCCGCACGGTGTACCGCTCGCCGCCCTGCGGGATACCGGTGGTGAGGTCGTAGCCGTAGTCGATGAGCAGGGCAGTGCCGGCGTCGCTCAGCAGCACGTAGCTGCGGGACTCGCTCGTCTGGTTCATCAGCAGGTGCGGGCTGAGCTCGACGAACGGCTTTTCCAGCTTGGCAAGAATGTCGGTGGGGAAGCCCATCCGGACGCGGTGCAGGTCGGCGAGGTTGGCGCAGGTCTGTGCGACGGCGTCGGCCGGGTCCGTCATCGGCTCCCCGTGGCTGGGCAGCAGGACCGTCGGCTCGTGGTCGAGCAGTTGGACCAGTGACGCCATCGTGAGCGTCGCGCCCTCCAGACCGACGTACGACCACTGCAGGGCCGCGGCGGACCAGACCTTGCCGGGGCTGTGCACCAGGTCGCCGACGAAGGCCTGGCCGTCGATCAGGTAGGTGACGCTGCCGGGGGTGTGCCCCGGGGTCGGGACCGTGGTGACCTCGAGGTGACCGATCCGGCAGGTGCTGTAGTCCTTCATCACTCCGGTGATCGGCACCTGCTCGAGCAAGGAGAAGCGGTCGAGGCGAAGGTCGTAGTTGTTCGCCAGCCGGCGCCGCAGCCAGTTGTGGTCGACGTGCTCGATCAGGCTGGCCTCGTTCTCCGGCACCCAGATGCGGGCGCCCGCCGCGGCCAGCGCCGGCAGCCCCTCGACCTGGTCGCGGTGGTGATGGGTGACGATCACGTCGGTGACGCGGTCCACGCCGTACGCGTCCAGATGCTCCAGCCAGCGGCCGGAACCGGCGTCCACGGCGACCGCCGTCCGCCGCTCGGGATCGACGTGCAGGTAGACGACGCAGGTGTCGTCGACGGCCTGCACGTTCGGCCCGACCGACCGACTTCGGTTAATCACACACAGCACCCTAAGCAACGCTTGTGGGTAGTTGACAAGAGGATGTGCAAACGATTCCACACGGATTCTTTCGGCCAGCACGCTGCGCGAGCACTCGCTTGCAGTGCCGTCCCCCCGCGCGGCCCAGAAGCCGCCGCTGCGTTTGCCGGGCGGGTACGTTGCCGCCACATCGGGTACTGCGGCCGCATGGAACGCTCAGAGTCCTCGCCTGCCCCGGCAGTCACGACGGTGGTGGTCAGCCGCAACCGCAGGGACGAGTTGCTGGCGAGCCTGGCCAGGCATCAGGGGCCGGTGGTGCTGGTCGACAACGGCTCGACCGACGGTACGGCGGAGATGGTGACCCGGCGGTACCCCTCGACGGAACTGGTGCCACTGGCCACCAACCTCGGAGCGCAGGCTCGCAACATCGGCGTCGAGCTCGCGCGGACGCCGTACGTGGCTTTCGCCGACGACGACTCGTGGTGGGCGCCGGGCTCCCTCGCTGCCGCGACCCGGATCTTCGACCGCTACCCGCGGATCGGCCTGCTCGCGGCGCGCATCCTGCTGCGGGCCGAGGAGGTCGAGGACCCGCTGTGCCGGCTGATGGAGTACTCCCCGCTGCCGGATTCCGGTGAGCTGCCGGGCCGCCCGATTCTCGGCTTCGCAGCCTGTGCCGCGGTGGTACGCCGGGACGCCTTCCTGAGCGTCGGCGGGTTCGACCCGGTCGTGTTCTTCGCCGGTGAGGAGGAGCGGGTCGCCTACGACCTGGCCGCGGCCGGCTGGGCGCTGCGCTACGTCCCGGAGCTGGTCGTTCACCACCACCCGTCGCCCACCCGGAACCGTCGGGGCCGGGACGCCCTTGTGGCGCGCAACACGCTTCTCACCGCCGTCATGCGCAGGCCGTGGCCGGTGGCCGTGCGGCAGGTCGCCGCAGCGACCGGTACTGGTGGGGTCCGTGCGGTCGTCTCGGCCGTCCCGCGGCTGCCGGCTGCTCTGCGCGCCCGGCAGACACTTCCGGCCGACCTGGAGGTCGAGCTGCGGCAACTGGCGGAGTGGCAGGCGACCTTTCCGACGGACATCGCTGCAGTCTCCGATGCCGTCGGCGAGGCCACTGTGAACGGGGCGAAGGGGTGAGCGGCGCAGCTGTCCGAGGTCTCGTTCCCGGCGTCGAGAGACTCGCCGTACTCCGGGCCAACGCGATCGGGGACCTCGTCGTCAGCCTGCCGGCCCTGGCGGCGCTGCGTACGGCGTACCCGGGGGCGCAGCTGACGCTCATCGGCGACGAGTGGCACCGGGACCTCCTGGCGCAGCGGCCGGGCCCCTGGGACCGCGTCGTGGTGGGACCGCGCTACCCGGGCCTGCGTGGTGAACCCTTCGACGCCGAGCCGGGTCCGGACTACGAAGCCTTCCTGGTGCAGCAGATCGCGGAGTCCTACGACCTGGTGGTCCAGCTGCACGGCGGAGGCCGTACCAGCAACCAGGTTGTCCAGGCACTGAAGCCGAGACTGTCGGTGGGCGCTCGGACGCCCGAGGCGCCGGAGCTGGACCGCTGGGTACCTTATCCACCCGACCGGCACGAAACCCTGCGCTGCTTGGAGATCGTCGACCTGGTCGGCGCTTCCATCACCAGCATCCAAGACCTCGCACCGCGCCTGGCGGTGACCGGCCAGGACCTGGACGAGAGCTTCTCCGCTTCTGCCAGCGAGGTCGACGTGGTGGTCCACCTGGGAGCGAACGACTCCCGCCGACGCTGGCCGGTGAGCAGCTTCGCCGTCCTGATCGAGCGGCTGACCGAACTCGGGCGGGAGGTGGTGCTGATCGGTGGGGCCGCGGATCGTGAGCTGGTGGCGGAACTGCCGGCCGGAGTGCTTCCGGGCTGCCGCGACCTGGTCGGCCGGCTGACTCTGGGTGGCACGCTCGGACTGCTGTCCAGGGCTCGCCTGTTCGTCGGAAACGACTCCGGCCCGCGGCACCTGGCCGCTGCGGTCGGGGTCCCGACGGTCGGCATCTTCTGGGGCCCCAACCGGCAGACGTTCGGCCCGCTGGTCGGACCGCACCGCGCGGTGACGGCGTACCGGACCGATTGTCCGCGGTGCGGCGTGGAGCGGATGGCGTGTGCGCATCCCGACTCGGTGGTCGCCGGCGTCACGGTGGAGGAGGTGCTCACGGCGGTCGCCGACCTGCACACCGGATAGCGGCGAGTGAGAACCGCTTCGCTGAGTAGCGCTCCCACGGAAAGCTCCGGAAGAAGCGCTACTCGCCGTGTACGAGCCTCCGGCGTGGGTACAGCGGGGTCGGTTTCGCCTGTCCAGGAGGTGTAGGGATGCGGGTTCTCGGAGTCAACGCGATCTTTCACGACCCGTCCGCGGCGCTGGTCGTCGACGGCCGGATCGTCGCCGCCGCGGAGGAGGAACGGTTCAGTCGCCGCAAGCACGGCAAACGCCCGGTGCCCTGGTCGGCCTGGGAACTGCCGGATCAGGCGATCCGCTGGTGCCTGGACCAAGCCGGCCTGCGGCCCGAGGACGTCGACCTGATCGGGTACTCCTTCGACCCCTCGCTGTGCGTGGACCTCGGCGAGCTGGGCGTCACCGACCCCGGCGACGCGGTCCGGACCGACTACGCCCGGCGTGCTCCCCGCTTCCTGGCGGCCTCGCTGCCCGGGCTCGACCCCGAGAAGGTGCGGTTCGTCCCGCACCACGTCGCCCACGCCGCGTCGGCGGGGCTGGCGGCGCCGTACAAGGAGAGCGCGTGCCTGGTGCTGGACGGCCGTGGTGAGCGTGCGTCGCACCTGGCCGGCCGGTACGACGGTCCGAAGCTGGACATCCTGGCCGCGCAGGACCTGCCGCACTCACTGGGACTGCTCTACGAGGACCTGACCGAGCACCTGGGATTCCTGCGCTCCAGCGACGAGTACAAGGTGATGGCGCTGGCGTCCTACGGCAAGCCGCGCCACCTCGCGGACTTCCGGGAACTGGTCCGGGCCACCGACGACGGCGGCTTCCGCACCGAGAAGATCGACTGGGCCGCGTACGCGCCGAAGGTGGCTCCGGGCGAGGACCTGATCGACGCGCACGCCGACCTGGCCTGCAGCGTGCAGCGCCGGCTCGAGGAGGTCCTGCTGGACCTGGCGCGCTGGCTGCACGAGCAGACCGGTGCCAAGGCGCTGACCATGGCCGGCGGTACGGCGCTGAACTGTGTCGCGAACTCCGTACTGGCCCGCAGCGGCCCGTACGAGCATGTCTGGGTCCAGCCGGCCGCCGGCGACGCCGGTACGGCGCTGGGCGCGGCGCTGCAGCTCAGCGCGTCCGAGGGACGGCCCGAGCCGATGGCGACGCCCGCACTGGGCCGTGGCTTCACCGACGAGGAGCTGGCCGCACGTCTGCGGCAGGCGGCGCTGCCGTTCGAGACGCCCCGCGACCTGGCCGCCGTGGTGGCGCAGGCGCTGGCGGAGGACCAGATCATCGCCTGGTTCCAGGGCCGCGCGGAGTACGGGCCGCGTGCGCTCGGGCACCGGTCCCTGCTGGCCCACCCCGGCCGCAAGGAGAACCTGGAGCGGCTCAACGACATCAAGGGCCGCGAGCAGTTCCGCCCGGTCGCACCGCTGGTGCTGGCCGAGCGGGCCGCCGAGATCTTCGACGGGCCGCTGCCCAGCCCGTACATGCTGTTCGTGCACGACGTCGCACCCGCATGGCAGGACCGGATCGCCGCGGTCGTGCACGTCGACGGCACAGCCCGGATCCAGACCGTCGACCGGGCCGACGAGCCGCTGGTGGCCGCGCTGCTGGAGGAGTTCGAGCAGCGGACCGGTCTGCCGGTGCTGGTCAACACCAGCCTCAACATCGCCGGGCGCCCGATGGTGGACAGTCCGCACGACGCCCTGGAGCTGTTCGGCGCGGCGCCGGTCGACATGCTCGTCCTCGGCCCGCACGTTGTCCGGCGGGCGGGAGCCTTCCGGTGACCAGGTGGTCGGTCGTGGTGCCCACTGTGGGCCGCCCTTGCCTCACCGGCCTGCTGTCCGACCTGGCTCGGCAGAGGATCCAGCCGGACGCCGTGTACGTCGTCGACGACCGCGCCCGGGCGGATGCCCCGCTCGACGTCGACACGGCCGGGTTGGACGTGGTGGTGCTGCGAGGCGGCGGGCGTGGACCGGCGGCCGCCCGCAACAAGGGCTGGAGAGCGGCCTCGACCGAGTGGATCGCCTTCCTGGACGACGACGTCCGGCTGCCCGACGACTGGTCCGTCGTGCTGGTTCAGGACCTCCGGCAGCACGACGAGGTCGCCGCGGTTCAGGGGCGCATCGTCGTACCGCTGGCCGCTGACCGGAAGCCGACGGACTGGGAGCGCAGTACGGCCGGACTGGAAGGGGCCAAGTGGGCGACGGCCGACATGGCGTACCGGCGGTCCGCTCTGGAGCAGGCCGGCGGCTTCGATGAGCGCTTCCCGCGCGCCTACCGCGAGGACGCCGAGCTCGCCCTGCGCGTACGACGTGGCGGCGGCCGGCTGGTCGTCGGTGAGCGGCAGGTGCTGCATCCGGTCCGCCAGGAGAACTTCTGGGTCAGCGTGCGGGTGCAGAAGGGTAACGCGGACGACGCTTTGCTGCGCGCGGTGTACGGGAAGCACTGGCGTGAGCTGGCCGAGTGCCCGCCTGGTCGGTTCAAGTGGCACCTGGCGACGGTGTCCGCCGCCGGGCTCGCGCTAGGCGGAGCTCTGCTCGGCAGGCGCCGTACTGCGCTCGCCGGCCTCGCCGGCTGGCTCGGACTCACTGCGGACTTCGCCTGGCGCCGGATCGCGCCGGGTCCACGGACGAGTGACGAGCTGCAGCGGATGACCGCCACCTCGGCGGTGCTGCCGTTCGTGGCCGTCTGGCACCGGGTGCGCGGCACGTGGCGGCACCGAGGCAGTACCGAGTGGCCCGGCCCGATCCGGGCGGTGCTGTTCGACCGGGACGGGACGCTGGTGCACGACGTGCCGTACAACGGCGACCCGGCGAAGGTGATGCCGGTCGCGGGTGCGGAGGAGGCGGTGGCCCGGTTGCGCGAGGCCGGGCTGCGGATCGGCGTGGTGACTAACCAGTCGGGCATCGGCCGCGGACTGATCAGCGCCGCCGACGCCGACGCGGTCAACCGGCGGGTGGACGAGCTGCTGGGCCCGTTCGACACCTGGCAGCTGTGTCCGCACGTCGAGGCCGACGGCTGCGACTGCCGCAAACCCGCCGCGGGGCTGGTGCTGGCGGCCGCCGAGCGGCTCGGCGTACGGCCCGAGCAGGTGGTGGTGGTCGGCGACATCGGCTCCGACGTGGCCGCGGCTCGCGCAGCCGGAGCTCGGTCGGTGCTGGTGCCGAACGGCAAGACCCGGCCGGAGGAGATCGTGCAGGCCGGTGTCGTCGCGCCGGATCTCGGGACGGCGGTCGACCTGGTGCTGGAGCACTGCTGATGAGAACGGTCCTGATCAGCCGGATGGACAACGACGGCGACGTCCTGCTGGCGGGCCCGGCGGTCCGAGCGGTGGCCGCCACGGACCGGGTCGTCCTGCTGGTTTCGCCGTCGGGTGAGCAGGCCGCGCGGATGCTGCCCGGCGTGCACGACGTCTTCGTCTGGCCCTGTCCGTGGACCGGCTTCGATCCGCCGGCCGTCGATCCGGTCAGCGTCGGGACGCTGGTCGACGCGCTGCGGCTGGCGCGGGTGCATCGGGCCTTTATCCTCACGTCGTTCCACCAGAGTCCGCTGCCGATGGCTCTGCTGCTGCGGATGGCCGGGCTGGGCTGGATCGGCGCGGCGAGCGTCGACTACCCGGGCTCCCTGCTGGACCTGCGGCACCACCCGGAGCCCGGTCACGAGGTCGAGCGGGCCCTGTCCCTGGTCCGGGCCGGGGGCTACGACCTGCCGGCCGGTGATGACGGCCGGCTGGCGATCCGGGACACGCTGCCGCCGACCTGGTTGCCCGAGGCACCTTTTGTGGTGGTGCACCCCGGGGCGTCGGTGCCGGCCCGCGCGCCCGGTGCGAAGACGGCGCGGGCGATGGTCGAGGCGCTGGTCGCCGACGGGCACCAGGTCGTGGTCACCGGCTCCGCCTCGGAGCGGGAGCTGACCGCCGAGGTCGCGGCCGGTGGCGGTATCGACCTGGGTGGGCGGACCGGCTTCCGCGAGCTCGCCGCGCTGCTCAAGGCCGCGTCCTGCGTCGTGGTGGGCAACACCGGACCGGCCCACCTCGCGGCCGCCGTCGGTACGCCGGTGGTGTCGCTCTTCGCGCCGGTGGTCTCCGCCGAGAACTGGGCGCCCTGGGGAGTGCCGACCGTACTGCTCGGAGACCAGCAGGCCCCGTGCCAGGCGACCCGGGCCCGGGTCTGCCCGGTCCCGGGGCACCCCTGCCTGGCCGGCATCTCGGCCGACGAGGTCGTGGTCGCCGTCCGCAAGCTGATCGAGGAGGTGGCGGGATGAGAGTCCTTGCCTGGCACGTGCACGCGGCCTGGATGACGTCGTTCGTCCAGGGCCCGCACGACTACGTCGTTCCGGTGCTGCCGGACCGGGGAGAGGACGGGAGGGGCCGGGCGCAGACCTACGACTGGCCGGCCTCGGTCAGCGAGCTGACGCCCGAGGAACTGCGCAGCACCGATTTCGACGTCGTGCTGCTGCAGCGGCCGAGCGAGGTCGAGCTGTTCGAGCGCTGGTCCGGCCGGTCCGTGGGCGACCACGGTGTGCCGGCGGTGTACGTCGAGCACAACACGCCGCGCGGCGACGTGAACGACTGGATCCACCCGCTGGGCAAGCGAACCGACATCCCCGTCGTGCACGTGACCGAGTTCAACCGGGCCATGTGGGACAACGGCGTCGCACCGACCGTGGTGATCGAGCACGGCGTACCGGACTACGGCTACCGCTACACCGGCGAGCTTGACTCGCTGGTGGTCTCGGTCAACGAGCCCGTACGCCGCTGGCGCGTCGCCGGGACCGACCTGGTCGCGCGGATCGCCGAGCAGGTCCCGGTGAGCGTCTACGGCATGAAGACCGACGAGCTGACGGCCCGGATCACCAGCGGTCTGGCGCAGGTGGACGACCTGTCGCAGGCCCAGCTGCACGACCGGATGGCCCAGCACTTCGCCTACCTGCACCCCTACCGCTGGACCAGCCTCGGGCTCTCCCTGGTCGAGGCGATGACGCTGGGGCTGCCGGTGCTGGTGCTGGCGGCGACCGCGGCGCCGGAGTCTGTTCCACCCGAGGCAGGCCTCGTCAGCTCCGACGTCGATCTGCTCGGTGCCACCGCCCTGAGATGGCTGGCCGATCCCGACGAGGCGCGCGAGAGCGGGCAGGCCGCCCGGGCGCACGCGCTGCGGCGGTTCGGCCTCGACCGGTTCCTGGACGACTGGGAGCGACTGCTGAAGGAGGTAGCCCGATGAGAATCGCGATGGTGTCCGAGCACGCCAGCCCGCTGGCGGTCCTGGCGACCGGTCTCGGCACGGCCGACGCGGGTGGGCAGAACGTCCACGTGGCCGCGCTCGCGTCCGCGCTGGCGGCCCGGGGTCACTCGGTCGAGGTCTACACCAGGCGGGACGATCCAGCGCTGCCTGAGCGGATGACGCTCGGCGACGGCGTCGAGGTGGTTCATGTCCCGGCCGGTCCGGCCGAGCAGCTGCCGAAGGACGAGCTGCTGCCGTACATGGCCGAGTTCGGCGACTGGATGGCTGAGCGGTGGGCCGCCGCTCCGCCGGACGTGCTGCACGCGCACTTCTGGATGTCCGGCGTGGCCTGCACGCGCGCACGGCGTACGGTGAGCGTCCCGTTCGCGCAGACATTCCATGCGCTCGGTGTCGTCAAGCGGCGCCACCAGGGAGCACAGGACACCAGTCCGGCCGAGCGGCTGGACCTGGAGGCAGGGCTGGCCCGGCAGGCGGACGCGGTGATCGCCACAGCGACCGACGAGGTGCGGGAGCTGCTCGCTCTCGGCGCACCGGCGCAGACCATGCACGTGGTGCCCTGCGGAGTGGACCCGGCTCTGTTCGTGGACGAGTCGCCGGCGCCGGAGGACTGGTGGCAGGGCCGAGGCGGCCGCGTCCTGTCGCTCAGCCGCCTGGTCGAACGCAAGGGCGTCGACACCGTGATCGCCGCGCTGGCGAACGTGCCCGACGCAGAGCTGGTGATCGCGGGCGGACCGGCAGGAGCCGCCTTCGACCAGGACCCAGAGGTACGCCGGTTGCGCGCCGAAGCCGAACGGCATGGTGTCGCCGACCGGGTCCGCCTGCTCGGAGCGGTCGAACGGGACCTGGTGCCGCGGTTGCTGCGCTCGGCGGACGTCGTGGCGTGCACACCCTGGTACGAGCCGTTCGGCATCGTCCCGTTGGAGGCAATGGCCGCCGGGCGGCCGGTGGTCGGGTCGGCGGTCGGCGGGTTGCTCGACACCATCGTGGACGGCGTCACCGGGGTCCATGTCCCGCCGCGCGATCCGGAGCGCCTCGCGGCCGTACTGCGGGACCTGCTGGCTGATCCGGAGCGACGGGCCGCCCTGGGGGCGGCGGGAGCCGCCCGAGTGGCCGAGCGGTACACCTGGGCCCGCGTCGCCGAGGAGACCGAAACGGTCTACGCGCGGATGACCTCCGCTCTTTCGGCGGGACGGGGGCGATGATGGCGAAGTTCGGCACACTGAGCGGGCACCTGGACGATCTGCGGGAAGGACTGCGCAGCCTGGAGGCGCAGGGCGACCTGGTGGAGCGCTGGGGACAACAGCTGGCCGGAGTACTGGCCGACGGCGGGCGGCTACTTGCCGCAGGCAACGGTGGGAGCGCGGCCGAGGCGCAGCACCTGACCGCGGAGCTGGTCGGGCGGTTCGAGATGGAACGCCGGCCGCTGGCCGCGCTGGCCCTGCACGCCGAGACCTCCAGCCTCACCGCGATCGGCAACGACTACGGCTTCGCCGAGGCGTTCGCCCGGCAGGTGGAGGCGCACGGCCGGCCCGGCGACGTGCTGATGCTGCTGTCGACCAGCGGCCGCAGTACGAACCTGCTCACCGCGGCGGAGCGCGCCCGGCGGTGCGGTCTGCGCGTCTGGGCGATGACCGGGCCGGCGCCGAACCCGTTGGCGGACGCCGCCGACGAGGTGCTCGCCGTGCAGAGCGAAGCCTCGACAGCTGTCCAGGAAGCCCAGTTGGTGGCAGTGCACGCCTTGTGCGCGACGGTCGAACGGTGTCTGCCGTCGGACGCCCGAAGCAAGACGGAGGAGGTGACGGTATGACCGTCCGGGTTGTGGTGATCGGTGACGTCCTGCTGGACCGCGACATCAACGGCGACGTGGACCGGGTCTGTCCGGACGCGCCGGTGCCGGTGCTGGAGATCGGCGACGTCGACGAACGCGCCGGTGGCGCGGGCCTGGCGGCGAGCCTGCTGGCCAGGCCGGGCATCGAGGTCCAGCTGGTGACCGCACTGGCCGACGACGAGCCGGCCAAGCGGTTGTCGGCGTTGCTGACCGAGAAGGTCGCGGTGACGTCGATCCTGACCGCGCCGGGGACCCGCTGCAAGACCCGCGTCCGGAGCGCCGGTCAGTCGTTGCTGCGGCTCGACGTCGAGCCGACACCGGAAGACCCCTCAGCCCAGGAGCCCTGCGACGTGCAGGCACTGGAGGCGGCACTGGAGGATGCGGACGCAGTACTGGTCTCCGACTATGCCGGTGGGCTGGTCAGCCATCCCGACGTGCACCGCGTACTGCGCCGGTGGGCGTCCCAGCGAGCCGTTGTCTGGGACCCGCACCCCCGTGGCGCCGAGCCGGTGCCCGGTGTGACCCTGGCGACGCCCAACCGCGCCGAGGCCCGGCACTTCTGCGACGTACCGGGTGAGCCCGACCAGTTGGTGGTCCGGCTGCGTGACCAGTGGCAGGCCTGGGCCGTCGCGGTGACCGATGGCGGTAACGGTGTGTTCACCGCAGCCGGTGGTGGACCGGCGATGTTCACGCCCACCCCGTTCGACCACCACGGCGATGCCTGCGGTGCCGGTGACCGCTTCGCCGGGACGGTGGCGGCCGAGCTGGGTGCCGGGGCGACTGCCCGGGCCGCTGTGGAGAGTGCTGTCGCCGACACCGCCGCCTGGCTCGCTGCCGGTGGAGTGTCCGCCTCGCCGGACGCCGGCACCCGCAGTACCTGGTCCACGCAGTACGACGACGCGGAGTCCGTCATCCGGCGGGTGCACGCCGGGGGCGGCAAGGTCGTGGCGACCGGTGGCTGCTTCGACGTCCTGCACGCCGGGCACATCGCCAGCCTGGAAGCCGCGCGCAAGCTGGGCGACGCCCTGGTCGTGCTGGTCAACTCCGACGACAGCATCCGCCGGCTGAAGGGTCCCGACCGGCCGGTCAACTCCCTGGAGGACCGCTGCCAGGTGCTGCGCTCGCTGCGCTGCGTGGACGCCGTCGCGGTGTTCGACGACGACGACCCGTGTGCGCTGCTGGACAAGCTGCGCCCGGACATCTGGACCAAGGGTGGCGACTACACCGCCGACATGCTGCCCGAGACACCGGTCGTCAGCGGCTGGGGCGGCCGGGTCGTGCTGGTGCCGTACCTGGCCGGCCGGTCCACCACGTCCATCCTGAACCGCTCCGTACCGATCGACGAGAGGACTCTGTGATGACCGAGCCGACTGCCAACGCCCTGTCCCGCGTGGCGGTGACCGGAGGTTCCAGTGGCCTGGGCGCCGCCGTGGTCCGCGCCGTGCAGAAGCGAGGCGGTACCGCCGTCGTGCTGGACCGGCAGAAGCCCGCGGACGACGGGCCTTTCGTCGAGGTGGACCTGTCCGACCCGCACGCCGCCGAGGGCGCACTGGCTGCCGCTGAGGAGCAGATCGGCCCGCTGACCGGAGTGGTCACCGCGGCCGGGACCGACGCCTGCGGCCTGATCACCGACGTCTCGCTGGACGACTGGGTCCGGGTGATCTCGGTGAACCTGATCGGCACGGCCGCCATCGCCAGAGCCGCCGTGCCCCGGCTGGAACGGACGCACGGCCGCATCGTCACCGTGGCCTCGACGCTGGGACTGCGCGCGCTGAGCGACGCGACGGCGTACTGCGCGTCGAAGTTCGGCGTGGTCGGCTTCAGCCGTGCGCTCGCGGTGGAGACCGCGGGACGGGTCGGGGTGACCATGCTGGTGCCAGGTGGCATGCAGACCGCCTTCTTCGACGGGCGTCCGGACCAGTACAAGCCCGGCCCGGACGCTGTGCTGAACGATCCGGCCAACGTCGCGGAGACGGTGGTCTACGCGCTGTCGCAGCCGCCCGGGGTCGAGATCCGCGAGCTGGTGGTGACCCCGTCGGTGGAGCCTTCCTGGCCGTGACAGTCCTGGCTCTTCGCGCGCTCGGACTCGGCGACGCGCTCACCGGCGTACCGGCTCTCCGCGGGCTCAAGCGGCTGTACCCGGATCGGTCGCTGGTTCTGGCCGGCTCCGATCCGGTGTCCAGCTGGCTGCAGCGGCTCGGTGTCGTCGACGAGGTGCTTGCGACGGACGGGCTGGCGGGTCCGCCGCCTGGCCGTTCCGTCGGGCCGCACACCGCCGTCAACCTGCACGGGCGCGGCCCGCAGAGTCACCGGCTCCTGCTCGACGGATCACCGGACGAGCTGATCGCGCTCGACTGCCCGGACGCCGGCTTCCGCAGTACGACGGTGTGGCGGGCCGACGAGCACGAGGTGGAGCGGTGGTGCCGGGTCGTGCGGGATGCCGGCGGCTCCTGCTCACCGGAGGACCTCAGGCTCGACGTGCCGTCCACTCCGTCGGATGCCGTCCTGGTGCATCCCGGCGCGGCCAGCGTGGCGAGGCAGTGGCCGCCGGAACGCTGGGTGGCTGTCGTTACCGCGCTGCAGGAGGCGGGACGGCGTGTGATGGTGACCGGAGGACCGGCCGAGCGTGAGCTGTGTGGGCTGATCAGCAAGCCCACCGGCTGCGAAGACGTCAGTGGTCTCCACGACCTCGATTCTCTGGCCGAGCTCGTTGCGGGAGCTGCGTTGCTGATCAGCGGGGACACCGGAGTCGCGCATCTCGCGACAGCAGTCGGTACTGCGTCGGTCACCTTGTTCGGGCCCACGCCACCGCAGTGGTGGGGTCCGGCAATCGACCCGAACCTGCACACCGTGCTCTATCACGGCACAGAGCCGGGCGATCCGCATGCGGACCGCCCGGACCCGGCACTGCTGAGCATCACGGTGCAGGACGTGCTCGCTGCGGTCAGTCCTCCTGACTGAGGTCCTGCTCCCGGAACCACGCCACAGTCGCGCTGAGACCCTCACGCCAATCGATGGCGGGCTTCCAGCTGAGCAGCTCCTCGGCCAGCGCGGTGTCCGGCCGGCGCACGCCCGGGTCGTCCACCGGGCGGTCCACGAACTCGATCGTCGACCGGGACCCGGTCGCGGCGATCACGTCCTGCGCGATCCGCAGCACGGACCGCTCGTCGGGGTTGCCGATGTTGACCGGTCCGGGGTGCCCGCTCGCGGCCAGCCGCAGGATGCCGTCCACGGTGTCGTCGACGTGGCAGACCGAGCGGGTCTGGCTGCCGTCGCCGGCCACCGTCAGCGGCTCACCGGCCAGTCCCTGCCGGATGAAGGTGGGGATCGCGCGGCCGTCGTTCGGGCGCATCCGCGGGCCGTAGGTGTTGAAGATCCGGACGATCGCGGTGTCGACGCCCTCGGCGCCGCGGTAGGCGGTGGTGAGCGCCTCGGCGTACCGCTTGGACTCGTCGTACACGCCGCGTGGGCCGATCGGGTTCACGTGGCCCCAGTAGTCCTCGGGCTGCGGGTGCACCTGCGGGTCGCCGTACACCTCGGAGGTGCTGGCCAGCACGAACCGGGCGCCCTTCTCCTTGGCCAGCCCGAGGGCGTGCCAGGTGCCGATCGCGCCGACCTTGAGGGTCTGGATCGGCAGCCGCAGGTAGTCGATCGGGGAGGCCGGGCTGGCGAAGTGCAGGACCAGGTCCACCGGGCCGGGGACGTGCACGAACTCGGTCAGGTCGGCTCGGGTCAACGTGAAGGCGGGGTCCTCGAGCAGGTGCGCGACGTTCTCCGGCTTGCCGGTCAGGAAGTTGTCCAGACAGGTCACCCGGTGACCCTCGCCGAGAAGCCGTTCGCACAGGTGGCTGCCCAGGAACCCGGCACCGCCGGTAACCACCACATGGGAACTCGTCATGCCTGGCGGTACCCGGACCACTACCCCGCAAACGGTTTCTCGCTCGTCACAGCAGGGCGGTGACGGCTTCCTCCGCGGACGAGAAGATCTGGAACTGCTGGCCGAGACCGGTGACGGCCAGCGGCCGGTCGACCGGGCGGCCGACGCCGACCAGCGCCAGCACGATGCCGTGCTGGCCGGCCAGCCGACGGGCCTCGACCAGGTTGCCCAGACCGGCGGAGCTGCAGAAGGTGACCGCGGAGACGTCGATCAGCACCAGCCGCGCGGGTGGCGCGACCGCGGCCCGGATCGACTCGGAGGCGAAGTCGGTGGTGGCGATGTCGATCTCGCCGGACAGCCGGACCAGCAGGACGCCGGGGCGCAGTTCTTCGGTGACCGCGTCGAACGCGGTTCTGATCAGCTCGCCGTCCTGCGACTCCGGCTGGTTCACGGCGGTCTCTCCCCCGGGCGGGCCCGTGGACGCCGGGGTCGGTCCTGGCGTGGCGGGTGACAGCCCTGGGCTCACCGTATGCCGGATTGCTCCGGGGTCACAATGGTTGTACGGCCAGTGACCCCGGAGCGTGACCGAGCGGGCGGTCCGGCAGGGAGCCGCGAAGCTCAGCCCCAGAACGCCGGCTGGGTCTGCACGTTGAGCTCCTTGAGCTTCACCCGGGCGGCGGAATCGGTTCGCCGGTCCTTGATCCGGAACACGTCGAACCCGGTCACCGACTCGGTGCCGTAGATCGCGCCGTTGTAGTAGTAGACCGACCAGTACCCGCCGAACGACGCCGGGTTGCGCGGCGGGCGGTCGAAGTACCCGATCTCCCGCGGGTGCGCGGAGTCGGTGAAGTCCCAGACCGAGAAGCCGCCCTGGTACCAGGCCTGCACCATGATGTCGCGGCCGCGGACCGGGATCAGCGAGCCGTTGTGCGAGACACAGTTCTCGTTCGCGGCCTGGTGCCGGTCGATCTTGTAGTAGCTGCGGAAGACCAGCTTGCGCTTCTCGAGGTCGAAGATCGCCGTCGCGCCCTTGTTCGGGCCGACCTCGGGCGTGCACTCCGCGCCGCCGCCCCCGCCGAGCTCGTCCATGAATACGACCTTGCTGCCGTCGCCGTTGAAGGTGGCGCCGTGCCAGAAGGAGAAGTTCTCGGCGTTCTGGACCCGGTCGATCACCGTCGGCCGCTCCGGCCGGGAGATGTCCAGCAGCAGACCGTCGCCCATGCAGGCGGCGGCCGCGATGTCCCGGGCCGGGAACGCGGTGATGTCGTGGCAGCCGCTGGTCGCGTAGCCGGTCGCGCTGCCCGGGAAGCCGCCGTCGGGGAACAGCACCGGCGAGGCCACCACGGCGGCCTGCTCCGGATGACGCAGCGGCACCTTGACGATGTCGACCCGGTCGTGCGGCGGCTGGCAGTCGGGGTAGGTCGCGTTCGGGAAGTACGACGAGTTGTACAGGTAGACCGCGCGCCGCGCCTTGTCCGGGATCAGCGTGTGCGTGTGCGAACCGCACCTGGTCTCCACCGCCGCGACGTACCGCGGGTTGCGCGGGTCCTTGACGTCGAAGATCTTGATGCCCTCCCAGGACTCCTTGATCGTCGGCGACTGGCTGACGCTCTGGCAGGAGTTGTCGCTGCGGGAGGAGTCGGTGCTCAGGAACAGCAGGCCGTCGGAGACGCTGATGTCGCTCTGGCTGCCGGGGCAGGAGACCTGGCTGATCAGCTGCGGGTCGGCGGGATCGGCGATGTCGTAGATCGCGAAACCGGAGTAGTTGCCGACGTAGGCCACCTTGCCGGCGAACGCCATGTCGGTGTTCACCCCGCCGGCCAGCGGACCGGTCATCGGCTTGCTGGCCAGGTGGGTGATGTTGTCGCTCTTGGCGGCACCGGTCTGCGGTGGCGCCGGGACCTCCGCGGAGGCGGCGCCGGCCAGACCGGTCAGACCGGTGACCAGGGCGGCGGCGAGGGTGAGACGGGCGAGCGTCCGGGGGCGGCGGTTGCGCATGCCTGGCTCCCTTTCTTCAGTTGAAGCGATCGATTGCCCCAGGGTAGGCGTGATAGACACTGTGCGGAAGCGAAATGCCACTGGGAGTGAGGCCTTGTGAGGAACTTCCTGCTGCCGCCGGCCGCCGCCGTGCTGTGCCTGTCCGTGCTCGTGGGCTGCCGCTCGTCAGCCCCCCAAACGGCAGCTCCCGCGCCGGCCCCCTCGGTGCCGGTGATCGTGCCCGGTACGCCGGGCGGCCCGAACCGGACGCTCGCCACGCTGCCGTCGTCGGCGGTGACCGTCGACCCCGACGACCTGACGTTCCTGGCCGACATGATGATCCACCACAGCCAGGCGCTGGTGATGGCCGAGCGGGCCAAGACCGCGGCGGCCGACCAGCGGGTGCGGTCGCTGGCCGAGCGGATCCGGGTCGGCCAGAAACCCGAGATCGAGGCGATGCGGCAGCTGCTGACCGAGCGCGGCGGCACACCGCCACCGCTGGAGCACGTCGAGCACACCGACCACGGCGACATGCCCGGCATGGCGACGCCGGCCGAGCTGGCCCGGTTGCTGCAGGCCACCGGCAAGGCCTTCGACACCCAGTTCCTGACCCTGATGATCAAGCACCATGAGGGCGCGGTGGCGATGAGCGGCCGGGTGATCGAGCACGGGTCCGACCTGCGGGTGGGCGAGCTCGCGCAGGACGTCGGCGTCACGCAGACCAAGGAGATCGCGACCATGCGGACACTGCTGAAGGAGTTGTGATGGGCCTGCTCGACGGCAAGGCGGCACTCGTCACCGGCGGCTCGCGCGGCATCGGCGCCGCCGTCGTCCGGCGGCTGGCCGCGGACGGCGCCGCGGTCACCTTCACCTACGCGGCGTCGGCGCAGGCCGCCGACGAGGTCGTGGCGCAGGTGCGGGAGTCCGGCGGCCGGGCGTACGCCGTCCGGGCCGACCAGGCGGACATCACCGCGCTGCCGGCGGTTTTCGACGCCGCGGCCGAGCCGGCCGGAGGCCTGGACATCCTGGTCTGCAACGCGGCGCGGTCGATGGTGAAGCCGATCGCCGAGGTCACCGAGCACGACTACGACCAGCTGCTCGGCACCAACCTCAAGGGCCCGTACTTCGCGATCCAGCGGGCCGGAGACGTGCTGCGCGACGGCGGCCGGATCATCACCGTCTCCACCCTCAACACCAGCTTCCCGGCCCCCGGCATCTCCCTGTACGCCGGCAGCAAGGGTGGGCTGGAGCAGATCACCAAGGTCGCCGCCCGCGAGTACGGCGCCCGCGGCATCACCGCCAACATCGTCTCGCCCGGCGCCACCGACACCGACATGTTCCGCGACGCGAACCCGCCGGAGGTCGCGGACCTGCTGATCGGCCTGACCGCCCTCGGCCGCGTCGGCGAACCGGGCGACGTCGCCGATGTCGTCGCCTTTCTCGCCGGACCGGACTCCCACTGGCTCACCGGTCAGAACCTGCGCGCCACCGGCGGCCTGCTGCTGTGACCGCGGTCGGCGATCTGCTGGCGGAGGTGGACGCCGCCGGGGACCCGGACACCGCCGAGATCCTCGCGCGCTACTTTCAGGTCAAGCCCGGCGGCTACGGCGAGGGCGATCGGTTCATCGGTGTGAAGCTCTCCACCATCCGCGCCCTGTTGAAGCCTCACCTGCCCGCCGACCTCCCGCTCGCCGACCTCGAGCAGGCGCTCCACAGCCCAGTTCACGAGCACCGCCTGGCCGTGCTCTGTGTGCTCGCCTACCGCGCCACCCGCGCCCGCAGACCCCGGACGACGAACCCGGCGGAACTCACCGAGATCCACACTCTCTACCTGCGCAACACCGCGCGGGTGAACAACTGGGACCTGGTCGACTGTAGCGCCGCGCAGATCGTCGGCGGCTACCTGGCCGACCGCCCGCGCGACGTCCTCCACACCTTGATCCGGTCACCGCTGATCTGGGACCGCCGGATCGCGCTGATCGCCACCCACCACTTCATCCGCAGCGGCGATGCCACCGACCTCTACGCGCTGGTGCCGCAGGTGCTGGACGACCCCGAGGACCTCATCCACAAGGCAGCCGGCTGGATGCTCCGCGAAACCGGCGCCCGGGTCTCGTCCACCGACCTCCGCGCCTGGCTCGACCTGCACGCCCCGTCCATGCCGCGCACCATGCTCCGCTACGCCGTGCAACACTTCCCAGCCGAGGACCGCAAGCACTACCTCACGCTGCGCTAAACCGCTGCCCAGTGGCGTATTGATTGCTGTCAGCAACAAATCGCCTGAGATATGTCGACATGTCGGCAGATGCTTGAGGCGGTCAGCGGGAGGTGGTTGGGCTGTTGGACAGCGGCGGGGCTTCCAGCGCGCAGTGCCGGTGGGCCGTGACCGGTGCCGGCTCCCGCGTGGTGGGCTTGCGGTCGGCCAGTGTGAACCACGCCAGTACGGCGCCCGCGACGGCCAGTGCGGCCGAGATCCACAAGGCCATCGCGAAGCCCTGCTCGAAGGCGACGGGATCCCGGTAGGCGTCGCCGGTGATTCCGGCCGCGAGGGGAATCGCGGCGACCGCCATCAACTGTGCCGAGCGCGCCACGGCGTTGTTCACGCCCGACGCCACTCCGGCATGGTGGTCCTCGACGGAGTCCAGCACGGTCGCGGTCAGGGGAGCCACCGTGGCGACCAGGCCGATGCCCAGCACGATGATGGACGGCAGTACGGCGGCGAAGTACCCGGCGCCTGGCTCGATCCGCAGCATGAGCAGGAATCCGGCGGCCATGAAGAGCGGGCCGACGGTCATCGGGACGCGTGCGCCGATCCGGCTCGACAGGCTGCCCGCATAGCCCGACAGGGTGAGCATCAGCAGCGTCATCGGGAGCAGGGCCGCGCCGGCGCTCAGGGCGTCGTACCCGAGCACTGTCTGCAGGTAGACGACCACCAGGAAGGTGGCGGTGCCCAGGGCGCCGTACACGACGACGGTCACCAGGTTGGCGCCGGTGAAGCGCAGGTTGGCGAAGATGCCCGGCGGCAGCATCGGGTGCGAACTGCGGCGCTCCACCTCCACGAACGCGACGAGTCCGACCACACCGACGGCCAGTGCAGTGAGCACCATGGGGTCACCGAAGCCCCGCTCGCCTGCGCTGATCAGGCCGTAGGTCAGGCCTGCGAGTCCGAGGGTGGCCAGCAGGGCTCCGGCGAGGTCGAGCTTGCCGGTGGCGGTCTGGTCGCGGGTGTCCGGCACGTGGCGTAGTGCCACCAGCACGGTGATCGCGGCGAGCGGGACGTTGATGAGAAAGATCAGCCGCCAGGAGCCGCTGTCGACCAGGCCTCCACCGACGAACGGGCCGATGGCCGCGGCGACGGAGGTGAGCCCGGACCAGGCTCCGACCGCTTTGGCCCGGTCGGCGTGCCGGAAGCTGGTTTGCAGTATTGCCAGGCTGCCCGGCGTCAGCAGTGCGCCGCCGATGCCCTGCAGGACGCGTCCGGCGACCATCACCTCGAGGTTGGGCGCCACCGCGCAGACGATCGACGCCAGCGCGAACCAGACGACGCCGACGACGAACAGCCGCCGCCGGCCGAGCCGGTCGCCCAGTGAGCCGCTCAGCAGGATCAGCGAAGCCAGCATCAGCATGTAGCCGTTGATGATCCACTGCAGCCCCGCGACGTCGGCGTCGAGATCCTCGCCCATCGCCGGCAGCGCGACATTGACCACCGTGCCGTCCAGGAATGCCATCCCGGAGCCGAGAGCGGTGGCGGCCAGCACCCACCGCGCTCGCGCCGTACCGAAGGTCAGGCGATCGGCTTCGTCAGGCTGTGTGTCGACCATACGCACAGGCTAGAGCCGGCAGTTCCCGTCGTGAGGTCAGGGATGCAGCGGCAGGTCCAGTTGCAGTACGGCGAGCGCCTGCCCGGCAGGAATGCCCTGCTGGATGCCGAGGCCGGGTGGCTCGCCTACTGCGCACCTGGGTTCGGCCAGCAGTGGGCAGTTGGCGTTGAGCAGACCGCCGCCCGACACGGTGAGATTGGTGGGCAACGTGGCGTCCGTGGCGGCGGTCAGCGGGCTGATGACGGCCAGTGCGCGGCCGACGCGTGACGGCAGGCTCCGCGTCGACGAACCGGACAGGCGGTACGTCATCGTCAGTCGGGTGGCCGCCGAGTCCAGGGGCAGCGTCTGAGCGGACCGGAGAGCGGTCTGCTGCAATGGGACGGGGTCGCCGTCCGCGATGATCCGCAGGCCGGTCGCCGCCGGCCGGGTGCGCACCATCACCCCTCGCAATTGCTCGCCCGACCGGGGCAACTGCAGTCGCAGCGCGCTGGTGGCGGTGCGCAGCAACACGTCTTCGACCACGTCGAAGCTGCCGTCTCCTCGTGGCGCGGCGACGAGCCGGATGCCTGGCGCGGTCAGACCCGGACCCTCGGCTGTGGGCGGCGGCTGCACGGGTACGGCGGTGGCGCTCGCCCGGGGTGCGACCCCTGGACTGGGTGGAGTGGGCCCGCCGGTTTCCGCCGAGCAGGCAGGCGCCGCGCCGAGTGTCACGGTCAGCGTGACAACGGTCAGCAGGCGGTGCCCCGCCCGTCGCCTGGTCCCTCCGGACATCCGGCATCGCCCCCAAGGAGACCCGGCCACTTCCTCTGGTGGCCGGATCGACTTTCCGCATACGATACGCCGGAATTAGCCCGTCCAAAGCAATTCCGAATGCATTTCCGAGGGGGACGAAAAATGCGGAAACGGAAAGTGTTCAAACGCTTCCGAACAGTGGCGGCGGCGGGTGGCCGGCGATATCCGGTGATTTCGAGAATTGCAGGTCCGCATCACCGCAGGGTGATATTCCTGGCGCTCGCGGTGATGCTGGCCGCCCCGGCCGCCGCGCTCGCGCCGCCGGCCGGGGCGGCGACCGGAGGGGTGCTGCACATCGTCCAGGGGCTGCCGGGACAGACGCTGGAGATCCGCGTCGACGGCCGCCCGGTCGCCCGGCGCGCGGCCGCCACCACGGTGGTCGGTCCGCTGGCGGTTTCGGCGGGACAGCGCCGGATCACCGCGCTGGAGAACGGCCGCACGGTGATCGACCGCAGCGTCACCGTGGGCGCCGGGAGCAATCTCGACGTGGTGATCCACCGGCCGGCCGCGCCGACGGCCGCACCCGTGATCACCGCGTACCCGAACAAGCTGACCGCGGTGCCGAAGGACAAGGCCGCCGTCCGGGTCGCGCACACCGCCGCGGTCGGGCCGGCCGACATCCGGGTGAACGGCAAGGTGCTGTTCGCGAACGTGGCGAACGGGGAATCCCTCGACGTCGTCGTTCCGGCCGGCACGTACCGGGTGGAGATCGTGCCCGCCGGCGCGACCACGCCGGTTGTTCTCGGACCGGTTTCGCTGCCGGTCCGGGCCGGATATCTGACCCGGGTGTTCGCGGTCGGGGAGCCGAATTCCCGGACGATGAACGTCGCGGTCGCCACCCTGCGGCTGCCCGGCACCGGGACCGGCAAACCCGAGCTCGTCGACACCGGCAGCGGCGGTCAGGCGGCCGAGCTGATGCAGCAGCGGCCGGCACCTGCGCCCCTGGTTCCGCTGGGCCTGCTGGCGGCCTGTGGGCTCGCAATGACCGTCCGGAAGGTGGTCCGGCGCTGAAAAGAGGACTGCTCGGACTGCTTCTGACCTGTTGCGTGGCCCTGGAGGGGTGCGCCGCGCAGCAGGACGAAGGGGTCTCGAGTGCTGAGGTGGGCGGCGGCACCACCGTGGTGTCGCCGCCCGCCGGACCACAAGCCGGTACGCCGGTGCCACCCGCCCGCGTCGGCACCCCGGCGGCCAGCCAGCGAATCAGGTTCGTTCCGACCGAGGTGGTGCTGCCCGGCGGCGCGAAGGCGCCGGTGCTGCCGGCGAGCACGGTCGACGGCCGCCTGGTGGTGCCGGAACGAGTCCAGCGAGTCGGCTGGTGGGACGGCGGAGCTCAGGCGGGTGATCCGTTCGGTGCGACGGTGCTGGCCGGTCACGTCGACTCAGCGACCGACGGCATCGGCTACTTCGTCCGCCTGCTCCGCATCCGGGTCGGCGAGACCGTCGTACTGCGCGGCGGCGGCCACAGCGCGGCGTACCGGGTGAGCTCGGTGGTGTCGGTGCCGAAAGATGCGCTCGCGACCCAGGGCCGAGCTTTCGAGCAGACCGGGGAGCACCGGCTGTCGCTGATCACCTGCACCGGCACGTACGACGCAGCCCGCGGCGGCTACTCCGCCAACCTGCTGGTGACGGCGCTGCCGCTCGGATTGGCCCAGTAGGCAAGGGGTCTACAACCACCTCCACAGGGGAAATGTCCCACCGTCCCTGGTGCAGGCGTCACCATCCCCACCACGTCGATGGTCGAGCAGGGTGAGCAGATGGACTTCTCACCCTCCCGCCCGGCGCGGCGGCTCCTGATCGTTGCGGCGCTCGTCACCGGGCTCGCCGCCGCTCCGCTCGCCGCGCCGTCAGCGGCCGCGGCCGGTGCGCCCGACGGGATCTGGCAGACCGACGGCTACGCCTCGATCATTGCTATTGGCAACGGTAAGGCGACGGCCTACGAGACGACCGGGGTGAGCTGCACCCCGGCCACCGTCTACACCTGGTCCGGTGACCGGTTCGCCGCGCCGGGTCAGCAGGGGTTCACGGTCGAGGCGCGACGGGACCGGGCCTCGATGCGGCTGGAGGGCAGTCCCGGTGAACGCCGGATGCGCCGGCTCGACAAGCTGCCGGTGCGGTGCACACAGCCCGGGGCGTCCGGACCGCTCGCGGTGTTCGACCAGTTCTGGGCGGCCTACGAGGAGAACTACCCGTTCTTCGCCGCCAAGGGCATCGACTGGAAGGCCGTCCGCGCGCAGTACCGGCCGAAGGTGACGCGGGACATGTCCGACGACGCCTTGTTCGCGGTGCTGACGGCGATGATCGCCCCGCTCGGCGACGCGCACACCGCGGTCCGTACGCCGGCCGGCCGGACCTTCGGCGGCTCCCGTCCGGGTACGACGATCCCGGACCAGGCGCTCGAGCAGCAGATTCGGCCGTACATCGAGCAGACCGCGCTCGGTGGCCGGAAGCTGACCAGCTACGCCAACGACCTGATCGGCTACACCACCCTGCCCGGCGGAATCGGCTACCTGCGCGTCATCGCCTTCTTCGGGTACGACGAGCGCGAGAACTACGCCGCGCAGCGGGCGGCGCTCGACCAGGCGATGGACCAGATCTTCGCGACCGAGCCGCGCAAGCTGATCCTCGACCTCCGGATCAACGGCGGCGGCTCCGACCAGCTCGCGCTCGACCTCGCCGGCCGGCTCACCGACCGGCCGTTCTTCGCCTACGCCAAACGGGCTCGCAACGACCCGGCCGACCCAACGTCGTGGACGCGGCCGCAGGCGATCCACGTCCAGCCGGCCCGGCACCGCCGCACCTTCACCGGCCCGCTCGTTCTGCTCACCGGTGGCTCGCAGCTCAGCGCAGGCGAGACCTTCACCCAGGCAGTGATGAACCGCAAGCCGGCGCCGTACCGGATCGGCCAGAACACCCAGGGCGTCTTCTCCGACGTCCTGGTCCGCCACCTTCCCAACGGCTGGCAGGCCGTGCTGCCGAACGAGGAGTTCCGCACCAGGTCCTGGACCACGTACGACGGCACCGGCATCCCGCCCCACCTGCGGGTCCCCGTCTTCACTCCCACCGAACTTGCCGCACCCCGGGACTCCGCCTTCGCCGCAGCGCTCCGCCACCTGCGCTGAGTCGGCCGTCGGCCTGCCGCGTACGGCGTACCGGGCGGACCGGTCAGGTGAACCACTGAGTCCGCCCCGAGTGCGCCCTGAAACCTGGCGGGTCGAGTTCCGGACGGACCGGCGGGCGTGGATGATGAGGGCATGACCAGTCCGTCCGCACCTCCCGCACCGGGGGACGAGCGCGCCGCTCGCCGGGCCCGTTGGCTGCTCGTCCTGGTTCTCGCACTGATTGCCCTCGGCACCTCGGTGCTCACCTCCGGCCTGTGACCCGGGGACGCTAGGGTCGGCGTATGGCGAGGTACTTCGACGTGCACCCGGACAATCCGCAGAAGCGCGCGATCGGGCAGGTGGTCGACCTGGTCCGCGACGGCGGCCTGATCGCCTACCCGACCGACTCGTGCTTCGCGCTCGGCTGCCAGCTGGGCAACCGGGACGGCATCGACCGGATCCGCACGATCCGGCAGCTCGACGACCGGCACCACTTCACGCTGGTCTGCCAGGACTTCGCGCAGCTGGGGCAGTTCGTGCACATCAGCAACGCGGTGTTCCGCTCGATCAAGGCGTCGACGCCGGGCAGCTACACGTTCATCCTGCCCGCGACGAAGGAGGTGCCGCGCCGGCTGCTGCACCCGAAGAAGAAGACCGTCGGAGTGCGGATCCCCGACCACGTGGTCGCGCAGGCACTGGTCGCCGAGCTCGGTGAGCCGCTGCTGTCCAGCACGCTGCTGCTGCCGGGCCAGGAGGAGCCGATGACGCAGGGCTGGGAGATCAAGGAGGAGCTCGATCACCAGGTCGACGCGGTGATCGACTCCGGTGAGGCCGGCATCGAGCCGACGACCGTGATCGACTTCTCCGAGGACGTGCCGGAGATCGTCCGCCGCGGCGCCGGGGACCCCACGCCGTTCGAGTGAACCCGCGCACGCCCGCACGTGCTGACGAACTCGGGCGGGTGACTAACAGGTAAAAGACCGTTAGCCTGTTAGGCGAGGTGATGTGCCATGACCTACCAGCCGCAGTTGATCGCCGGGCACCTGCTGCTCGACCTGGTCAACACGGTCTCGTGGCGCCTCGACCCGGCGCGCTGGGTGGACAACGTCGCCGACCGGGCGGCCCTCGACCGTTGGTTGACGGCGGCCGGGCTGGAAGCCGGCTCCACCCGCGGGGTGCTGGATCAGGTCGCGACGGTGCGCGAAGTCGCGTACCGGGTTCTGCAGCCGCCCGCCGTGGGCGACGAGCCGTCCGAGAACGACGTCGATCAGCTGCGGGAGTTGCTGGTGGCCGCCGTCGCGCGGGCGCGGATCGTAACCCTCAGCCCCTTGCGGTGGAAGGCCGATGACCTCGCCGGAGAGCTGGCGCTCGCGGCCTGGCGGTTGCTGGAGGACGAGAACCTGAGCCGGCTGCGGCAGTGTCAGGACGACGACTGCGGCTGGCTGTTCCTCGACCGGACCAAGAACGGATCCCGCCGCTGGTGCAGCTCGGCGGACTGCGGTAACCGCGCCCGGGCGTCACGCCACTACCGCCGCACCCGCGCAGGTGCCGAGTGAATCGGGCCGCGTTCGTCGACGGCATGCGGCTGGGGGTGGGACCCGGCAGCGCGGCCTTCGTGCTGGCGTTGAGTTTCGGGGCCGAGGCGCAGGCGCGGGGCTGGGGGTTCGGCCTGCCGGTGCTGTTCTCGATGTTCGCCTTCTCCGGGTCGGCACAGTTCACGCTGCTGACCGCGCTCGCCAGTGGGTCGGCCCTGGCCGCGATCACCTCCGCCGTCCTGATCAACGCGCGCTACCTGGTGATGAGTGTGGCGCTCAACAACAGCTTGCACGGCGGCCGGTGGCGTCGAGCGCTGCACTCCCAGGCGCTGGTAGACGCGTCGTTCGTCGTCGCGCACCACGCCGACGGCCGGTACGACGTGTCCCGGCTGATCGGCGCCAGCCTGCCGCAGTGGCTCTTCTGGGTCAGCGGTACGGCGCTCGGCGCGCTGACCTCGCCATCACCCGCGCTGATGCACACGTTGGGTCTGGACGTGGCGTTCCCCGCGTTCTTCCTGATCCTGGCGCTGGAGGAGCTCAGGCGTTCGCGCCGGGCCTTCGTCGCCGCGTCGCTGGGTGCGGTGATCGCCGGGGCGCTGCTACTGGTGACCAGCCCTGGCTACGCGCTGCTGGGAGCGACGGCGGCCGCGCTGATCGGCGTACTGCCGGAGGAGGAGACGGTATGAGGGTGTGGCTGTCGGTCTTGGCAGTGACCGTGCTGAGCTGGCTGATGAAGGCCAGTGCTCCGCTGATCATCGGTCCGCGCAAGCTGCCGCAGAAAGCTGTCCGGGTGACGGCGCTGACCGCGCCTGTCCTGCTGGCCGGGCTGATCGTCACCGAGCTCGGCGGCAAGGAGCTGGACTGGACTCAGCTGACCGGGGTAGGCGTGGCCGGAGCTCTGACCCTGGCGAAGGTACCGATGCTGGTCGCCGTCGGCGCAGGCATCGTGGTGACCGCGGTGGTCAGGTTGACGGTCGGCTAGCCGCCATCTGCTCGATGGTCAGGCCGCTGAGCACCGACTGCGGCTCTGTCTCGGTCAGGTCGAGCAACGGATCGGCGGCGTCGTCACGGACCTTCACCAGCAACCAGTCCCGCTCGGTGCGCGTGAACGCCCAGGTGCCGTTCAGTTTCACGCCGCGCAGGGCGAACTTGAGATGACCCCGCGCGATCGCCTCCGCCGGCTCGACCAGCCGGCGTTGCTTGTCCCGGGTGAGGTTGGTGTAGACCCCGGCGTCCCAGACGATCACCGCGCCACTGCCGTACTTCGCCCCGGCGTGCACGCCTTCGTAGGTGGCGTACTCCAGGTCGTGGTCGCTGGTGGGAACGGCAAGCCGCTTCACGGTCGGGTCGAGCGACGGACCGCGGGGCACCGCCCAGGACTTGAGCACGCCGTCGACCTCGAGCCGGACGTCGTAGTGCAGCCGGCGTGCGTCGTGCAGCTGCACCACGAAGATCGGTGCGGCCGGCGAAGAAGGTGCCTCAAGCATCGATCCCTCCACGGGTGGTCCGCCGGAGCACGAGTCTGCGGCGGACCACGACGTGAAGGGACCTGTTCAGCCTTCGATCAGGCGGCGATAACCTGGTTCGGCGACTCGATCTGCTCGCGCAGCCGGTCCAGAATGCCGCGCAGCAGGCGGGACACCTGCATCTGGCTGACGCCGATCTCGGCGCCGATGTCGGCCTGGGTGTGCCCCTCGATGAAGCGCAGCTCGAGGATCTTGCGCTCGCGCGGTGTCAGGTCGTTCAGCACCGGCTCGAGCATGGCGACCGCCTCGGTCCGTTCGAACGAGGTGTCCTCCTCGTCGGCGATCGTGTCGGCCAGGTTGGCGGTGGAGTCACCGTCGACCGGGCGGTCCAGCGACAGCACGGAGAAGCAGCCGTCGGCGGCGATCGCCGCCTCGACCTCGGCCACGTCGGTACCGAGCTCGGCGGCGAGCTCCTCCAGCGTGGGGTCACGCTGCAGGTCCTGCACCAGCTGCGGCCGCACGCTGGCGATCGAGCCCTGCAGCTCCTGCAGGCGGCGCGGGATCCGGACGGTCCACGAGCAGTCGCGGAAGTAGCGTTTCACCTCACCGCGGATGGTCGGCACGGCGTACGCGAGGAACGGAGTACCGGTGGACGGGTTGTAGCTGCGGGCCGCCTTGAGCAGCCCGAGGTACGCGACCTGGTCGAGGTCGTCGGACTCGACCCCGCGGCCGCGGAACCGGCTCGCAATGCTGTGGGCGATGCCCAAGTTGAGCTCGATGGCCTCGTTGAGCAGGGCCTGCTGGAGCTCTTCGTCGGTGGTGGCGGCCCGGCGGGAGAGAAGCTCCCGGGTGGCCTGGTCTCGGCGCTGCTTCGGATCGGTGCTGTGCAGCTCGTCGACGGTGGTGCTTGCAAGTACGGTGACCATGATTCTTGACCTCGCGACGTTGAGTCACGGCGCGGCACATGTCTGGACCGCGGTCAATATCTGTGTGAGTCCATTCCTACCCCATGCAGAGCGAAGTTATGCATTCGGCCTCGAACTCACACCAATTCGCAGCATCGTAACCGGAGCGCAACACAGTGTCTCCGGCGCCCCCGGCCGACTCAGTCCAGCGAGCGCAGTACGGCGAGCGCGGCGGTCGGTGGGTGCGCCGACTCGCGCCAGCGCAGCGTCCACGTGTACGGCGGGACGCCGGCCGCCAGGGGCTTCACCACCACCCCGTCGGGGGCCGGGGTCGACAACAGCCCGAGCGCGACGCACTCACCGGCGCGGACCAGTTCCAGCGCGGAGCTGGTCCCGTCGGTGCTGGCCGGGTGCCGGCGTGGCTGGAACCCGGCGGTCCGGAAGCAGCTGAGCACAAACTCGTTCCACTCCGGCGCGAAGTCGTCGCGTGGCAGGTAGTGCACCTCGTCGGCCAGCTCGCGCACCGCGACGGCGTCGGCCGTGGTCAGGGGGTGGCCGGCGGGAAGCGCGATCCCGAGCGCCTCGCGGCGGATCACCCGCTGCACCAGGCCGTCGGCCAGCCGGGCCGTCGACCCGCAGAGTGCGAGGTCGAGCTCACCGCTGAGCAACCGCTGCTCCTGCTCCCGACTGCCGCGACTGCTGACTTCCAGCCGAAGAGCCGGCAACCGGTCCCGCAGGCGGGCCAGAACCGCGCGCGGTGTGACCAGGTCGGTCTGCAGCACGTCGATGCGCAGCACCTGGTCGCGTCCGGCGGCGGCGGTGGCTTCGGCGACGCCCGAGCGGATCGCGGCGAGCGCGCTCTGCGCGTGCGGCAGGAAGGCGTCGCCGGCGGCGGTCATCGTCACCCCGCGCGGCGAGCGCTCGAAGAGTTGGGCGCCGAGCTGGTTCTCCAGCCGGCGGATCTGGTTGCTGAGGGCCGGCTGGGACACGTAGAGCCGGCGGGCCGCGGCGGTGAAGTGCAACTCCTCTGCCATCACCAGGAAGTACCGCACCAACCGTAGATCGACGTCCATGACTTCCTCACCTGCAGTGATAACCGAAGGGTGTGACGTTAGTGCGCGTTTGTCTTGGACGTCGAGTCCTCGGAGCGCGCAACGTTGAGCTCATGACGACACAGCGTGAAGAGGAGCCGGTCGAGGCGGCGGCCCGCAGCCGGCGGGAGGAGTTGCGCAGCAGCTGGGACGAGCAGCAGGCCGGGCATCTACCGGATCGCGAGCTCCGCTTCGGTTTGCTGCTGGACTACGTCGAGCAGCTGGCCGGGCCGCCGCGGCGGGTGCTGGACCTGTGCTGCGGGCCGGGCTCACTCACCGAGCGGGTGCTCGCTCGCTTCCCGGCGGCGGAAGTAGTTGCCGTTGACATCGATCCGCTGCTGCTCGACCTGGCTCGGGACAGGTTCGCCGGCGACCACCGGGTGTCGGTGCTGGCCCGTCAGCTGGCGGCACCGGACTGGGACCTGGGGCTGACGACCGGGTTCGACGCCGTGGTCACCGCGACCGCGACGCACTGGTTTCCGGCGGACGCACTGGCCGAGGTGTACGCCGGGGTCGCGCGGCTGCTGCGGCCGGGCGGCGTGTTCGCCAACGCGGACCACGTCCCGATCGCCGAGCCGGTCCTGCGGGCGGCGGCGGATCGCCTGCACGAGCAGCACCTGCGGACGGTCTTTGCGGAGACCGAGGACTGCGACGGCTGGTACGAACGCGCGTACGCCGATCCGCAGTACGCGGGGTGGTGGACCGAGCGGCAGCAGGTGTTCGCGCACTGGGCCGGCGAACTGCTGGAGCGGGAAGGCTGGCACGTGGATCTCCTGCGGCGCAACGGGTTCGAACGGGCCGGGGCGGTCTGGCGGCGGGGGAACGACGCGCTGGTGATCGCGGTCCGCGGCTGAGGCGCGCGTGGCGAGTGCATGCGGAGCGGCGCCCAGGGGTACCAGGCGGCGTCTGTGAAAGGAGCTGTGGATGACCGAGCATCCGGATGAGACCACCAACCCCACCGGGCTGGTGGACGACCTGATCGACGAGACCCGTGGGCCGGAGGAGGATCCGCCGGCCGACTCGACCACCGACGACGCCGCGGAGTTCGTGGCGTCGGGTCCGGGCGAGGACGAAGGGGTGCCGGAGACTCCCGAGCCGCCGGACTGAGCTTGCCTCGCCGGACCTTGCCGGCTGCCGGCGGTTCTCGTTCCTGGGGGCTGCCGGCGGTCCGTGCACCGGGTTTCCGCGGTTGTCGGCCGTGCGGCCGGCTGGCGGCCTCGGCGCTGTCTGCTCAACGCCGAGGCCTGGGCAACCAGTACTTGCACTCATCCGGTGCCCACCGGGCCTTGTTCCATTCGTCTTTTCGGAGGTAGCGCACGATGCGACTGGGATTCAAGCTGATCGCGGAGGCGTACTCGCCGACCGAGATCGTCGACCAGGCGGTCCGGGCCGAGCAGGCCGGGTTCGACTTCGTCGAGGTCAGTGACCACTTCCATCCCTGGGTGTCGGAGCACCAGCACTCGGGGTTCGCGTTCTCGATGCTCGCCGCCGCGGCCGCGCGGACGTCGACGATCGAGCTCGCGACCGGCGTGACCTGCCCGTTCATCCGGTACCACCCGGCCGTCGTGGCGCAGATGGCGGCGACGACGGCGTTGCTGGCGGACGGCCGGTTCACGCTCGGGATCGGGGCCGGCGAGCGGCTCAACGAGCACGTGGTCGGGCGGGGCTGGCCGGCGGTCTCGGAGCGGCACGAGATGCTGCGCGAGTCGTTGGAGATCATCCGGTTGCTGTGGAGCGGCGGCTACCGGTCCTACCAGGGCAAGCACCTGCGGCTGGAGGACGCGCGGGTCTTCGACCTGCCCGACCCGTTGCCGCGGATCGCCGTCGCCGCGGGCGGACCCGCCGCAGCCCGGATCGCCGCCGAGCTCGGCGACGCGCTGTTCGTCACCGAACCCCGCGAGGATCTCGTCACGGCGTACCGGCAGGCCGGCGGTGGCGGACCCCGGTACGCCGAGGTGCCGCTGGCCTGGGCGTCGTCGGAGGACGAGGCGGCGGAGTCGGCGCGCCGGCTGTTCCGGTTCGGGGTGACGGGCTGGAAGGTGCAGTCGGAGCTGCCGAACCCGGTGAACTTCGACGCGGCGACGAAGCTGGTGACGGCCGACCACCTGCGCGAGCAGTTCGGCTGCGGGCCGGACGTCGAGCGGCACGTCGAGGTGGCGAAGCAGTTCGTGTCGGCCGGGTACGACCAGCTGGCGCTGATCAACGCCGGCCCGGACATGGAGGGGTTCTTCGACTTCTTCACCCAGGAGCTCGGGCCGGCGCTGCGCGAGCTGTGACAGCGAAAGGGAGCACCCGGTCTGCCGGGTGCTCCCTTGTGTGCTGATTGTGGTGCCGGTCAGTCGCCGGGCCATTCGCCGGTCCAGCGCTCGAAGGCGATGGCGCCGCCTCGGTCGACGGCGGCCTTCACCACGGCGTACACGGCGCCCTGGAGGGCGGCGGCCAGCAGGAGCTCGCGCCACGGGTACTCGGACTGCAGGGCGTCCGGTGCGTCGTCCTTGTCGCTGACCCGGCGCCACACCTGCTTGAAGATGGCACCCGCCACCAGACCGCCGGCCATACCGGAGATCAGGCCGAACGGGCGGTACGCCAGCTTGACGGTCTTGCTGCTGCTCACCGGTTCCTCCCCGCGATCCAGGCCGCGGCGCCGACGCCGAGCGCCACCGCGCCACCGACGGCGGCGGTCGCCCGCGGGTGCCGCCGACTCAGTTCCGGCACCTGCCTCACCTTGGCCGGCAGGTTCTTCGCCTGCTCCGGCAAGTGCCAGCTCCGCTGTGCCGGACCGCCGGACGTGTGCTTGCCGCTGCTGCTCAGCCCGCCCACGGTGTGCTTTGCCTTGACGCTCATGTCTCCGACGGTCTGCTTGGCCTTGACGCTCACGTCTCCAGCCGTCTGCTTGGCCTTGACGCTCACCTCTCCGGCGGTCTGCTTGGCCTTGCCGCCCATCTCGCCGACGGCGTGCTTCGCCGTCTGGACCGCGCGGTGACCGGCGCTGCTCGCGGATTCCTTCATCCGGCGCGGCACGTTGAGCTGACGGGTCAGCTGCTGGACCGTGTCGGCCAGGTGCTGCCTGGTCATCTCCAGGTCCGCCCGCAGCGCTTCGGTCTCGGTCGGGGCCTCAGTGGCCGCGTGACTCGCGGTCTGCCGCGTGGTGGTCATCCGCGCTTTCCTCCCGGGTGGTGGCCCTTGAGGGCCTCGATGTCCTGGTGCACGCCGTCGACCGCCGCCTGCGGCACCGGCGGCGTCGCGTGAGCGACGTGCTTCTTGCCGAGCAGCGCCGCGACGCCGGCGACGGCGAACAGCAGCACCGCCACGATCAAAGCCGCCAGCCACGCCGGTACGACGTACGCAAGGCCGAGGATCGCGGTGGTCACCAGCGCGCCGAGCCCGTAGAAGGCGAAGGCGCCGGCGCCGCCGAACAGGCCTACGCCCAGTCCGGCCTCCTTGCCCTTGTCCTTCAGCTCCGCCTTGGCGAGCTGGAGCTCGGCGCGTACCAAGCGGCTCACGTCCGCGGTGAGCTGAGAGACCAGGGCGCCCACGGGCTCGTCCTGTCCGGTCCTCTGACCGTCCTGGTGGACGGCCGGTGGATGCGTCGTCATCGGTTGCCTCCGTGTCATCGGCTGAACGATCTGGTACCCACCGCCGCAGGCACCAAGCGCACGCACAATTTGTGCCACCGCCGGGCGGTAGGTTGCCGGAGCCGGGACCGCTGCGAGGAAAGGCTGGGAACGATGGACTGGAAGCTCGAACTGGTGTCGGTGCCGGTGGCGGACGTCGACCGGGCGAAGGCGTTCTACACCGAGCAGCTGGGCTTCGTGGCCGACCATGACCACCGGGTCAGCGACGAACTGCGGTTCGTCCAGCTGACACCGCCCGGATCGGCCTGCTCGATCGCCATCGGCACCGGCATGGACCAGGCGGAACCGGGATCGGTGCGCGGCCTGCAGATCGTCGTCGCCGACGTGGCCGCGGCGCGGGCGGAACTCGCCGGCCGGGGCGTCGAGGTGAGCGAAGTTCAGGAATTCCCGTGGGGCAGCTTCGTGTTCTTCGCCGACCCGGACGGAAACACCTGGGCGCTGCAGCAGCTGCCGGCCTGGAAATAGATGTTCCCGCCGCAGCGGTCGGCGACCGATGACCGGGTGCCGACCGCTGCGGGCCGGGGCTCAGCTCCGCGGGAGCTGGTCGTCCGGGTTCTCGTCGGGGTCGGACTCCGGCGTCGAAACCGGCTGTGACAACGGGCTGTCGTCGCCCGGCCGGGTGCCCACGTCCGGCTGGTCCAAGCCGGGGTCGACCAGGTCGGGGTTCTGCGGGTCGCTGCCGGGCCCGACCGGCGGAACGGCGGGAATCGGGTTGGTCGTCATGAGGTGACCTCCTTGGTTGCCCTTCCTGGTGCCCATCGGGCGCCACCCAATTCATTCAGGTCTTTGTCTTAAGGCCGAATTCGGGATACCGCTAGGGCTGCTTCACCCGGCGGTTGTAGGGTGGCCCTTGGTTGAGCAGCCAGCCAGCGTTCGAAGCGTCGACGACTGCGGTCCCTCCCGAGGACGAACATGCCCGACCTGCAGCACCACCCCCGAACGACCAGACGTCACCAGTCCGTCGCCGCCCCAGTTCCGAAGTCAGGTGCCATGCCTGTTGCCACCGCGGTACCCACCACCACCACGACCGAGACCGCGTCCGTGCACGTCCGGATCGGCGGCCGCTGGATCGCCGGTCAGGCCCTGTCCCGCCGGACCGCGCAGACCGGCGCCGGCGAAGTCCTGATCAGCCACCACGGCCACCTCGTCTGGGTCGACGAGACCGAGGTCCGTCAGCCGTAGGGCGTCGTACCATCGAAGGGTGAACGACGACGGCGCGGACGTCGCGGATGTCTTCGCTCGGCTCGCGGTGGAGTTGCACGAGGAACCCGGCGTCGAGGAAACGGTCGAGGCGGTGCTGCAGTTCGCCCTTCAGGCGGTGACCTGCACGTACGCCGGCCTGTTGTCGCGCCACCACGGCCGGCTGACGACGCTCGCGGTCACGGATCCGGTGGTCGAGCAGTGCGACAAGCTGCAGCTGGACACCGGCCAGGGACCGGCTCTGGAACTGCTGCGCGGGTGCGAGACCGTGCTGGTGCCCGACACCCTCAAGGACGACCGCTGGCCCGACTGGGCGCCGCAGGCAGCTGCGCTGGGCCTGCGCAGCCTGCTCTGCGTACGGCTGTGGGCAGGTGGTGTCACGCACGGCGTACTGCAGCTGATCAACGCCGAGCCGGACGGCTTCGAGCCGGACGACGACGCCGTGGCGCACATCCTGGCCCGGCACGCCTCCGTCGCACTGGCCACCGCGCGGCAGGAGGAGTCGCTGCGGCAGGCGGTTGACGCCCGCAAGCTGATCGGGCAGGCGCAGGGCATCCTGATGGAGCGTTTCGGCGTCGACGCCGACCAGGCGTTCGCCGTACTGCGCCGCTACTCGCAGAACAGCAACACCAAGCTGCGCGACGTCGCCGAGCAGCTGATCCAGACCCGCCGCCTGCCGGACTGACATCGCGCATGGGACGCCGGACGCGGGGTACCGGGCCGGTAATCGAGCTGGTGTTCGAAGGAGGAGCGATGACTCAGGACGTGCATCCGGTGCCGGACAAGGACCCGGAGGACTGGACGACGGGTGACGAGCCGATGACCGGGCCGCAGGAGTCCTACCTGAACACGCTCGCCCAGGAGGCGGGGGAACAGGTGCCGGAGGGACTGAGCAAGGCCGACGCGTCCCGGCTGATCGACGAGCTGCAGGCGCGGACCGGGCGCGGCACGGACAGCTGAGGTTCTCGGTTGGTGTGCCGCGCAGATGAAGGCCCCGGCGGGCCCTGACAGCTCCGCCGGGGCTTCGTGCTGTTGATCGCTCAATCGGACCTGGGCGTTACGCCGAGCCTCGGCAGCGGCCGGCGGAGGAGCCCGACCGGCTGCTCCGCGTCGGCCGCGGCGGTCAATGCCCACCGCAACGGCAATGGTTACCCGAGCACGTACGAGTCCGAGCGGGAGGCCTTCGGCTGAGCTGTCGGCACCAGGTGGCATGCTCTCGGCTGACAGGCAGGTGAGAGCGCAAGGAGCGTCGTGGGGCCTTGGGATACGGAGCAGGTGCTCGCAATGGCGCCTGATCCTGCGTCCGCCAAAGCAGGGCAGGCCCAGGCGCGGCCGGCCAAGTGGTCGCGGTCCGGCAGCTCGGAGGGCGCGCTGTGGGGCTACTGCCAGGGCAGCGGCAAGCAGCCCTACCAGACGATGGTCGACCTCAGCGGTCCGGCTTTCCGGTGTTCCTGCCCCAGTCGGAAGTTCCCCTGCAAGCACGCCGTGGGCCTGATGGTGCTCTGGTCGACCGGTGAGCTGGCGGCGGCCGACGAGCCCGACTGGGTGGAGAGCTGGCTCACCGAGCGCAACAGCCGGGCGGAGCGAGCCGCCGAGCGAGCCGAAAAGAAGCCAGGTGAGGTCGCCGACCCGTTGGCGGCGCAGCAACGCGCTTCCCGTCGCGCTGACCGGGTCTCAGCGGGCATGGCCGAGCTGCGGAGCTGGCTGGACGACCAGGTTCGCAGAGGGCTCAGCGGTTTCGAGCAGCGCGGGTACGACGAGCTCAGCCGTCTCGCCGCGCGCATGGTCGACGCGCAGGCGCCGGGCGTGGCAGGCGCCGTACGCCGGGCGGCCGGGGTGGTCGGGCGCGGGCACGGATGGCCGGGGGAGCTGCTGGAGGAGCTGGCGCTGATCCACCTGACCGTGTCGGCGCACAGCCGGCTGGCGGATCTGCCGCCGGCGACGGCGGACACCGTGCAGACCCGGATCGGGTGGACCGTCGAGACCGCGCGGGTCCAGGCCGAGGGGGAGAAGGTCGAGGACGACTGGCTCGTGCTCGGCCGGGTGGTCGAGCCCGACGACCGGCTGACGGTCCGCCGACTGTGGTTGCGTGGAGCAACGAGCGGGCGACTGGCGCTGATCCTGGCGTTCGCGCCGGCCGGACGGCGGCTCGATCCGTTGCCCGCGCGGCCCGGGGAGCTCGTGCCGGCGGTGCTGTCGTTCTACCCCGGTGCGTTGCCGCTGCGGGCGTTGCTGGACCAGACGGCGCCGCGGCTGCCCGCTGCGAAGCCCGCCGGCATGTCCGCGCGGCAGGCGCTCGCGTCGTACGTCGAGTCACTGACGGCCGACCCCTGGAACGAGCGCTGGCCGTTGGTCCTGCAGGACGTCCGCCCGGCCCGCAACGGCGAGAACTGGGCCCTCGTCGACCCGGCCGGGGACGCGCTGGAGCTGCTGCCGACCGTCGACCCGTGGAAGCTGCTGGCCGTCTCCGCAGGGGACCCCGTCACCGTCACCGGCGAGTGGAACCGCGCCGGCTTTCGCCCGATGACCGCCTGGCACACCGACCGCGCGGTGATCGTGTGATGAGGGGCTGGGACGGGCTGGTCAGTTCCGCGTTGCTCGGGACCGAGCGACGGCCACCGAACTTCGAGGAGCTGCCGCCGCCGATCCAGCAGCAGCTGTCCGGCGAGCCGGGCCTGCTGGACGCGGCGGCGCTGGCGACGCTGTACAAGCGGGCGGGACGCCTTCCGCTGCGGGGAGTCGAGCCCCTTCCCGTCGCCGAAGGGGAGGATCGGCCGCTGCCCCGGCCGAACGCGATCCGCCGGCTGACCGCGATGTTGACCGGGTTTCAGTCGGCCGCGCTCGGTGAGTGGCTGCGGATCGCCGAGGCGAAGGGCTGGGGCATCCCGCCTGAGCATCTCCCTGCCCTGGCCGACTACGCCCGCGGCCGAGCGGAGTACCGGCCGCTGGTCGTCGCCGCGGCCGGTCGCCGGGCCGCATGGCTGGCCGGCCTCAACCCGGAGTGGCGCTTCCTGCACGAAGCCGTCGGCGAAGACCCCGAGTTGTGGACCCACGGCAACTCGATCCAGCGCCGCGCCTGGTTCCGGGCGCTTCGGCAGCGCGACCCCGGCGCGGCGCTCGACGCCCTGGGCGAGGTCTGGCCGACGGAGCCCGCCTCGGCCCGCGCGGAGTTCCTCGGTGTCCTGAAGACCAACCTGAGCGGCGCCGACGAGGACTTGCTCGAGCAGGCCCTCGACGACAAGGCCAAGGACGTCCGCCGCGTCGCGGCCGGCCTGCTGGCCCGGATCGACGGCTCCCGGTACGGCGTACGCATGGCCGAGCGGGTCTCGACGTACCTGGTCCAGAGCCAGGGCGTGCTCGCGGTGACGCTGCCCGAGCGGGTCAGCAAGGCGATGGAGCGCGACGGCATCGACGCGCAAGCGCACCCAGGACTGGGCCGCCGGGCTTGGTGGCTGCGCCAGATCGTCGCCGCCGCGCCGCTACCCGCGCCGGGCATCCTCCAGCTGCCGGTCGAAGGCATCGCCGCGGAAGTGCTGCAGGCAGCGTGGGCGGAGGCGGCCGTCCGTGAGCAGAACGTCGAGTGGGCCCGCGCTCTGCTGCGCCACAACGCCGCCACCGACAACCGCACCAGCGAGCTGCTTCGGGTGCTGCCGCCTGACGAGCTGCCCGCCGCCATCGAGCATCTGCGGGCCAGGATCGACCTGTCCGATCTGGTCGGCGGCCTGCCGGTGCCGTGGTCGGCGTCGGTGGCCGAGCTGGTGCTGGACCAGCTCGTCAAGGTCGGCACCGCCCGGAACTGGGCCAGACTGGCCGGCATCGCCGCACGCGCGGTGCCGCCCGAGGCCTTGAACCATCCGATCACCCGCGAGCCGACCGGTGAGGAAGACACCTGGCGATCGCGCCTTGTCGAGACCCTGGTCTTCCGTCGTGAGATGTACGAGGAGCTTTCATGAGCAGCACTGCCGTCATGCGTCCGCACGCCGAGGACGAGTACGCCGAGGAGCTGGCGGCGCTCGCTGCGACCGACGAGCGGGTGCGTCCGCCGGCCTGGCGGTTGTCGCCCGCGGCTGTGGTGACCTACCTGCTCGGCGGCCGGGCCGGTGACGTGGAGATCACGCCGAAGTACGTCGGCCCGCGACGGCTGGTCGAGGTCGCGGTCGCCACGCTGGCCACCGATCGCGCGCTGCTGCTGCTCGGCGTACCGGGAACGGCGAAGACGTGGGTCAGTGAGCACCTCGCGGCGGCGATCTCCGGGGACTCGACGCTGCTGGTCCAGGGCACGGCCGGGACGGCGGAGGAGGCGATCCGCTACGGCTGGAACTACGCCCAGCTGATCGCCCAGGGCCCGAGCGAGGCAGCTCTCGTCCCCAGTCCGGTCCAGCGGGCGATGGCCGAGGCCAAGATCGCGCGCATCGAGGAGCTGACCCGGATGCCGTCCGACGTGCAGGACGCGCTGATCACCGTGCTGTCGGAGAAGGCGCTGCCGATTCCCGAGCTGGCCAGTGAGGTGCAGGCCCGCAAGGGGTTCAACGTGATCGCTACCGCGAACGACCGGGACAAGGGCGTCAACGAGCTGTCCAGCGCGTTGCGGCGCCGGTTCAACACCGTCGTGCTGCCGCTGCCGGACTCCGCCGACGACGAGGTGGAGATCGTCTCCCGCCGGGTCGCCCAGCTCGGCGCGTCGCTGGAGCTGCCGCCGCAGGACAGCGCGCTGGACGAGATCCGCCGGGTGGTCACGGTGTTCCGCGAGCTGCGCTCGGGCCGGACCGAGGACGGCCGGACCGCGGTCAAGTCGCCGTCCGGCACGCTGTCCACCGCCGAGGCGATCAGCGTGGTGACCGGCGGACTGGCGCTGGCCGCCCACTTCGGCGACGGCGTGCTGCGCTCGTACGACGTGGCCGGCGGCATCCTCGGCGCGGTGGTGAAGGACCCGTCGGCGGATCGGGTGGTCTGGTCGGAGTACCTGGAGACCGTGGTCCGGGAGCGCGACGGCTGGTCGGACTTCTACCGGGCGTGCCGGGACATCAGCTGATGACGGTCCACCTGTTCGGCATCAGGCACCACGGGCCGGGGTCGGCCCGGGCGCTGGTGGCTGCGCTGGCGGACCTGCAGCCCGACATCGTGCTGATCGAGGGGCCGCCGGAGGCCGACAAGGTGGTCGGGCTGGCCGCCGATCCGGAGATGGTGCCGCCGGTCGCGCTGCTGGCGTACGCGGTGGAGGACTCGACGCGGGCGGCGTTCTGGCCGTTCGCCGTGTTCAGTCCCGAGTGGCAGGCGATCCGCTTCGCGCTGGCGGCCGGCGTACCGGTGCGGTTCAACGACCTGCCGGCGGCGCTGCAGTTCGCGTCCTCCGGCGGCGGGCGGGGGTCGTCGATCGACCCGCTCGCGACGCTGGCGGCCGCCGGTGGCTACGACGACCCGGAGCGCTGGTGGGACGACGTGATCGAGCACCGGCGGGACGGCGCCGAGCCGTTCACGGTGATCGCGGAGGCGATGGGTGAGCTGCGGCGCGGCGAGCAGGCCACCGGGCGGGAGGCACAGCGCGAGGCGTACATGCGGCAGACGTTGCGCAAGGCGGTCAAGGAGGGGTTCGAGCGGATCGCGGTGGTCTGCGGCGCCTGGCACGTCCCGGCCCTGACCGCACCGTTGCCCCCGGCAACTCACGACCAGCGGATTCTGAAGGGCCTGGCCAAGCGCAAGGTCGCCTGCACGTGGGTGCCGTGGACGCACAGCCGGCTGGCCAACGCGAGCGGGTACGGCGCCGGCGTCACCTCACCGGGCTGGTACCACCACCTCTTCTCGGCGCCCGACCAGATCACCGTGCGCTGGCTGACCAAGGTCGCCCAGGTCCTGCGCGCCGAGGACCTTCCGGTGTCCAGCGCTCACGTGATCGAGGCGGTCCGGCTGGCCGAGACGCTCGCCGCGCTGCGGGAGCGACCGCTCGCGGGCTTGAGCGAGATGACCGAGGCGACACGGGCCGTGCTGTGCGGCGGCAACGACGTCCTGCTCGACCTGGTGACGCGCGAGGCGGTCGTCGGTGAACTGCTCGGCACCGTGCCGGGCGACACCCCGCAGGCCCCGGTGGCGGCCGACCTCGCCGCGCAGGCCCGGCGGCTGCGGCTGAAACGCGACGCCGTCGAGCGGGTGATCGACCTCGACCTGCGCAAGCACAACGACCGGGAGAAGTCGCACCTGCTGCACAGGTTGAGGATTCTCGGCATCGACTGGGGGATGCCGACCTCGGACGACCGGCGCAGCCAGGGCACGTTCCGGGAGCTGTGGAAACTGGCGTGGGACCCGGGTCTGGAGGTCGACCTGGTCGCGGCGGGGGCGCACGGTACGACGGTGCTCGGTGCGGCGACGACCAAGATGCTCGCGGCCGCGGCGGAGTCGTCGACGCTGGCCGAGGTGACGTCCGCGCTGGAGCGGTCCTTGCTGGCGGATCTGGCCGAGGCGCTGCCGGCACTGCTCGCCGGGGTGGACACCCGGGCCGCCAAGGACGCGGACGTCGGGCACCTGATGGCGGCCTTGCCGGCGTTGGCCCGGTCCGCCCGCTACGGCGACGTACGGGGCAGTGACACGGCCGGGCTGACGGCGGTGGCCGAGCGGATGATGGCTCGGGTCTGCGCCGGTCTGGGACGGACGGTGCATGGGCTGGACGCCGATGCGGCCGCGGCCGTGCTGGAGCTGATCGACGGCGTACAGGATGCGACCGCGCTGCTGTCGGAGCAGTCGCGGGAGATCTGGCTGCGCACGCTGGCAGGGCTGAGCGACCGGTCCTCGGTGCCGCCGTTGATCGCGGGGCGGTTGACGCGGCTGATGCTCGACACCTCGCGGGTCGAGTCCGGCGAGGTGGCACTGCGACTGGGCCGGGCGTTGTCGCCCGGTACGCCGACCGCCGAGGCGGCCGGCTACGTCGAGGGGTTCCTGGCCGGTGGTGGTCTGCTGCTGGTGCACGACGAACGGCTGCTCGCGCTGGTGGACGCCTGGCTGGGCGCGATCCCGGCCGAGGCGTTCCTGGAGGTGCTTCCGCTGCTCCGGCGCACGTTCGGCACCTTCGCCGCGCCGGAGCGGCGCTCGATCGGCGACCGCGCCCGGTCGCTGGGCGGACCGGTCCGGGTGGTTGCCGAGGACGACGACCTGGACGCCGAGCTGGCCGCCTCGGTGCTGCCGGCCGTGGCCAGGCTGCTGGGGGTGTGATGACCGAACCGGACGAGGAGCGCCTGCGGCGGTGGCGGATGGTGCTCGGCAGCGAGGCGGACCCGGAGACGGGATCGACGCTGTCCAAGGCCGATCGCTCGGTCGACGCCGCCCTGGCCGCCCTGTACGACGCCGAACGCGGCGAGCCGGGCACGAAGCGCTCCGCGGGCCTCGGCTCGTCGGCGCCGCGGGTCGCGCGCTGGCTGGGCGACATCCGCGGCTACTTCCCGAGCTCGGTCGTCCAGGTGATGCAGCGGGACGCGGTCGAGCGGCTCGGCATCACCCGGCTGCTGATGGAGCCCGAGCTGCTCACCGCGGTCGAGCCCGACGTGCACCTGGTCAGCACCCTGCTCGCGCTGAACGAGGTGATGCCCGAGGAGACCAAGCAGACCGCGCGGGACGTGGTCGCCCGGGTGGTGGCCGACCTGGAGAAGCGCCTCGCCGAGCGGACCCGGGCGGCGGTCACCGGCGCGCTCGACCGAGCCGGCCGGACCGCCCGGCCGCGGCACTCCGACATCGCCTGGGACCGGACGATCCGGATCAACCTCAAGCACTTCTCGCCGGCGCTCGGCACGATCGTGCCGGACCGGCTGGTCGGCTACGCCCGGCGCAACCACAGCGTGCAGCGGGACGTCGTGCTCGCGATCGACCAGTCGGGCTCGATGGCCGAGTCGGTGGTCTACGCGAGCCTGTTCGGCGCCGTGCTCGGCTCGCTGCGCGCCTTGCGGACCAGCCTGGTCGTGTTCGACACCGCGGTCGTCGACCTGACCGACCAGCTGGACGACCCGGTCGACGTCCTGTTCGGCACGCAACTCGGCGGCGGGACCGACATCAACCGCGCGCTCGCGTACTGCGAGTCGCTGGTCGCGCGCCCGACGGAGACCGTGCTGGTGCTGATCAGCGACCTGTACGAGGGCGGCGTGCGCGAGGAGATGCTGCGCCGGGCGCGATCCCTGACCGAGTCCGGCGTCCAGGTCGTCGCCCTGCTGGCGCTGTCCGACTCCGGCGCCCCGTCGTACGACGCCGACAACGCCGCCGCGCTCGCCGACCTCGGCATTCCCGCGTTCGCCTGCACGCCGGACCTGTTCCCCGACCTGATGGCCGCCGCCATCCGCCGCGACGACCTCACCCAGTGGGCCGCCACGAACCTCTCGGAGTGAACAACCCGATGGAGATCACCGACCTTCGCCCGGACGAGTACGCCGAGGCCGCGCGGATCTGGGAGGCCTCGGTCCGGGCCACCCACGACTTCGTCACCGAGGCCGACCTGGACGTCTTCCGGCCGCTCGTCCGCGCGGCGTTCGGGCAGATCGAGCACCTCGCGGGCCTGCGGGACGGCGCCGGCCGGCTGCTCGGCTTCGCCGGCGCGGCCGACGGCAAGCTGGAGATGCTGTTCCTCGCCCCGGCGTCCCGCGGGCGAGGCGGTGGCACTCTCCTGCTCGAGCACGCCCGCGGCGCCTTCGGCGTGACCGCCGTCGACGTCAACGAGCAGAACCACCAGGCCGTCGGCTTCTACCTGCACCACGGTTTCCAGGTGGTCGGCCGCTCAGCCGTGGACGGCACCGGCAAGCCGTACCCGCTGCTCCACCTGCGGATCGCCGCGCAGTAGCCGGTCGCCGCCCCCGGCAGCCCGGCCTCAGTCGGCGAGCTCGAGGATGTCGATCTCGGTGCCGGGGTCGGCCTCGGCGAAGCGCAGCGCCCAGCCGACGGCTTCGTCGCGGGACTCGACGCGAATGATCGACAGCCCGGCGACGAGTTCCTTGGTCTCGGTGAACGGGCCGTCGACGACGCGCGGGCTGCCGTCGGGGAAGGTGACGCGGGCGCCGCGGGCGCTCGGCATCAGGCCTTCGGCGGTGAGCAGGACGCCGGCCTGGCGCATCTCCTCCAGCACCGCGTCGGCGCGGGCGAGCACGTCCGGGTCGGGTGCTTGCCCTGCCTCCAACCGGTCGTTCGTCTTGTGCAGCAGCGCGTACCGCATGACCGCCTCCTCAGGACGAGGCTAGCCGGATCAGCCCGTCCGCTTCCAGGGCGCGCCAGAACGCCGGTGGGATCTCGTGGTCGAGGTAGCCGGCCACCTCGGTGATCTCGGCGGGACTCCGCGCCCCGACGACAACCGCCGGTACGACGGGGTGGCTGAGCGGGAACTGCAGCGCGGCGGCCGGCAACGGTACGGCGTACTGGCGGCTCAGGGCGCGCAGGCGGTCCAGCCGGCCGGCGAGCTCCGGGGCGAGCGGCGGATAGTTGACGGAGGGCTTGGTCGCGGCGAGCGGCCCGCCGTGGAAGACGCCCGCGCCGAGGATGGAGACGCCCAGCTGCAGGCAGAGCGGCAGCAGCTCGTCGGCAGCGGACTGGTCGAGCAGGTGTACCGGCCGGAGAGCAGGATGCAGTCCGGCGTGGTCGCCGCCTCGCGGAGGAACCGGGCCGCGACATCGGCGTGGTTGATGCCCAGGGACAGCGCGCGGATCGTGCCGCGGTCGCGCAGCTCCACCAGCGCCTGCAGCGCCGACGTCGAGGCGGCGGCGAAGTCCAGGTCCGGGTCGTGGATGTGCAGCACGTCGATCCGGTCGATCCCCAGCCGCTCCAGGCTCTGCTCGAACGAGCGCATCACCGCGGCGTACGAGTAGTCGAGCCGGGGCCCGATGCCCGGGGGTGGGTCGACCCAGATCGGCTGCAGGTCCTGGCCGTCCGGTTCGAGCAGGCGGCCGACCTTGGTGCACAGCACGAACTCGTCGCGGGGACGGCCGCGCAGCGCGAGCCCGGCCCGCTGCTCCGACAGCCCGTAGCCGTAGACCGGCGCGGTGTCGAAGAGCCGGATCCCGAGCTCCCACGCCCGGTCCACGGTGGCGACCGCCCGATCCTCGGGCACGGCCGCGAACATGCCTCCCAGCGAGGCCAGCCCCAGCCCCAGCCGGCTGACCTGCAGACCCCTACGCCCGAGCTCCACCATCCGCATGGCCGCGAGCCTAAGGAGCCCCACCGACAATTCGGTGGGGCTCCTCTGCTCAGCGGTGCGGGGTCAGCAGCGCGAGGTCAGCGCGGAACGTCCCCGCGCCAGGCGCCGGTCTCGGAGCCGCGGGACTCGATGAAGGCCTTGAAGCGCTCCAGGTCGCCCTTCACCCGGCCCTCGACGATGCCGAGCTTGTCGCCGACCTTCTCCAGGAAGCCCTCGGGGTCGAGGTCCATCTGCAAGGTCACCCGGCTCTTGGTGGGCTCGAGCTGGTGGAAGGTGACCACGCCGGCGTGCTGCGGACCGGAGTCCGACTTCCAGGCGACCCGCTCGTCCGGGTGCTGCTCGGTGATGGTCGCGTCGAACTCCCGGGTCTTGCCGCCCACCTTCGTCACCCAGTGCGTGTGGGTGTCATCGAGCTGGCGGACCTCCTCGACGCCCTCCATGAACTGCGGGAACGACTCGAACTGGGTCCACTGGTTGTACGCGGTCGTGACGTCGACGTCGACGTCGACGTACTGCGTGACGTTGCTCATCGAATGTCCTCCTTGGGGATCTAGACGATGCCCCGGTACCCCGAACGACGCGGCTCAGACTGTGCAGAACTTGTGCAAGCGCTCTCCCGCGGGCGCGACAGGGTCTGGTCGCATCCGGTAGGAAGGGACGATCGGCGAGAGGGGTGGCGCGATGGAGCAGATCGCGGAGCGGTACCGGCGGCGGGCCGGCGAGTTCGAGCGGCGGGTCGCGGCGGTGGCGGTCGGGGACTGGGCGCGGCCGTCGCCGTGCGAGCGGTGGACGGCGCGCGACGTGGTCGCGCACGTCGTCGACATGCACCGGGTGATGCTCGGGCCGGTGAACCGGGACTTCGAGCGCGGGGCCGACCTGCTGGCGACCTTCCGCGCCGCGCGGTCGGCGGTCGAGGCCGTGCTGGACGACCCCGAGGTGGCGGCGCAGCAGGTCGAGACGCCCGCGGGCAGCCTGACCGTGGCCGAGCACGTCGACCAGGTGGTCAGCGACGACCTGGTCCTGCACGGCTGGGACCTGGCCCGGGCGACTGGTCAGGACGAGACGATGGATCCGGACGACGTGCAGCGGTTGTGGCGCAGTACGACGTCCGTCCCGGCGGACGTGATGGCGAAGTACCACACCCCGGGTGCCTTCGGGCCGGGGATCGAGGTGTTCGGGCCGGAGGTCGCCGTGCCCGCGGACGCCCCGCTCCAGGACCGCCTGCTCGGACTTATCGGGAGGGATCCTTCAGTACGGCGCTGAGCTGGTCCGGCGCGTAGTACACCGAGCCGTCGGCGCACAGCGGCGCCTCGTCCAGCCGGGCCGCCAACGTCCCCGCGTCGGCGGCCAGGAACGCGTCGCCGCGATCCACCACCGGTTGCAGGTACTCGTGCCCGGGCAGCTTCGCCACGGCGGTCTTGCACCCCAGCGCCATCCCCTCGAACAGCGCCGTCGTCGACACCCCGACCTGGTACGCCGCGGCGCGCTGCAACGCGATCGTCGACTCGGACGGGCCCGCCGACACCCTGACCCGGCTGTCCGGCGGGAGTTGGTAGTCGGTCAGGTGCTCGCTCGGGTGCAGCCGGAACACCACGTCCAGCTCCGGCCGGGACGCCGCGAACGTAACCGCGAAGTCGAGCAACGGCCGCCCGACCGTGCCCTGCGACAGGAACAGCACCTGGCCCGGGTCCTTGGTCGCAGGCTCGGCCGCCGGCAGGAACGGCGCCCCGATCACGGCCGTCGTCATGCCCGCGGGCAGCTCGGCGACCATCGTCCAGTACGACCCGAAGCACCACAGCGCGTCCGGCTGGTCCGGTACGGCCGGGCGGCCGGGATAGCTGTAGCCGAGGTGGTACGGGCTGATCGCACCGTGCTGCAACTCGATCACCGGGATGCCGAGGTCCCGGGCTGCGCCGGTGATGTGCTGGTGGAAGTACGAGACCACGGAGTACACGGTCCTGATCCGGTGCCGGCGCAGCAGGGCGCGGTAGATCGTGCGCAGCCGCAGGTGCTTGGGCACCTCGCGGGCGACCAGTGCGCCGATCGGGACCTTGACGCCGGTCAGTGCCTCCAGCGCGTTGGCGATGGTGGTGGTCCGGGTGTCGACCGAGCGGCTGCGCACGGCGCCGGCCGCCGAGGTGAAGAAGTCGAGGTTGCGGCTGCCCGCGAGCGGGGTGCCGTTGATGCCGGAGTCCAGCACCAGCGCGGAAGGGCCGAGCTCGGCACGCAGCCGGTCGGTGTAGATCTCGATGCCGCCCGGCTTGCGCGGGTGCGGCACCACCAGGGCGTCGTACCCGCCGGCGGCGAGGAACGGGTTCTTGCCGACCACGCCGGCCACGTGCTTGCCGACCAGCCGGGCCTTGTCGGAGCGGGTTCGGCGGACCGGGTGCGGCTCGCCGTGGATGCCGCTGCGCCGGGTCAGCTCATGGAAGACGCGCATCCGGATGATCGGCCACGGGTGGGTCGCCTGGATCCGCCAGCTGAGCAGGTCCAGCTCCTTCTCCAGCTGCCAGATCGCGGCGCACAGCGTCGCCACCGTCGGTGTGGTGCCGTTCCCGGTACTCGTCATGGTTGATCCCAACTATGCCCGCGAGGCTGCCGATGCCCGAGAAGAACCGGCGAACGGCCTTCAGCAGATAGGTCTTGCGTACCAGTACCAGACCGGCCAGGCCGAACGCGAAGGCCGAGCCGATCCGGGCCAGAGCATAGGCCAGGGCGGTCGCGACGCTGACCGCGCCCGGCCGGATCAGCACCCGGGAGATGCTGTCGCCGCTGCCGGACCGGAACGCCCGCCGGACCAGCCAGCGCAGGGTGGTCCGGGAGGCCGGCACGTCCTCGGTGATCCGGGCTTCCTCGCACCACACGATCCGGAACCCGGCTTGGTGCACGCGCAGGAAGAAGTGCAGGTCGCTCGACCCGGTGAACCGGAACGCCGGGTGGAAGGCCGGCGTGACCTGGTGGTAGACCTTCTGGGCGACCAGCGTGTTGTTCGTGTACGCCTTGTTCAGCACGTCGCCGGTGCCGTGCTTGCCGGTCGAGTCGTGCACGTCGCTGTACCGGTTCCAGGCCGGGGCGCCGGGCGGCAGGATGCCCTGCACCGGGCCGGTCACCACGTCCGCGCCGGTGGTCTGCCACGCACCGAGCAGGGTCGCCAGCCAGCCGGGCGGCGCGACCTCGTCGTCGTCCACGAAGATCAGCGCGTCGTCGTCCCAGGCCAGCTGGACCGACTTCTCCCGGGCGAACGGGATGCCCGGCTCGGGCTCGATCGCGGAGTCCACCGGGTACGGGCCGGCCTCGGCCGCCTCGGCGATCACCTCGGTCGCCGACCCGGCCGCGTCGTTGTCCACGACCACGATCCGGACGGCGTAGTCGCTGTCCGCGGGCAGCTCCTGGGCCTGCAGGCTGCGCAGCAGGACCCTCAGCAGCTCCGGCCGCCGGAAGGTGATCACGGCGATGGCGACGGTGGTACTCATGGCGACCGAGACTAGGGCATGTCCGCCGCCGGAGTGCTGTACCCGTGGGTACAGTGGAGTGGGTGGAGACAGTGGAACGGTTGATCCGGAGTACGCAGGAACTGCTCTGGGAACGGGGATACGTCGGCACCAGCCCGAAGGCGATCCAGGCCGCGGCCGAGGCCGGCCAGGGCAGCATGTACCACCACTTCGCCGGCAAGGCCGAACTCGCCCGGGCCGCCATCGAGCGGTCCGGCGCGGAGCTGACCGAGGCGGCCGAGCAGGAGCTGGCCGGGCCGGGCACCGCGACCGAGCGGATCGTGCGGTACCTGCGAAGGGACCGCGAGGTGCTCAGGGGCTGCCGGATGGGCCGGCTCACCGCCGATCCCGACGTGATGGCCGATCCCGCCCTGCGCGCGCCGGTGGCCGAGGCGTTCGGCCGGATCCGCGCCCGGCTCGCCGATATCATTGCCGAGGGCAAGCGAGACGGCGAGTTCCCGGCCGGGCTCGACCCGGTGGCCACGGCGGCCGCCGTCGCGGCCGTGCTGCAGGGCGGGTACGTGCTGGCGCGGGCAGCCGGCGAGGACGACCCGTTCGAGCTGGCCGTGCAAGGACTCGTCCACCTGCTCGAGGGAGTTTCCGCATGAGGATCGGCGCCGTCTTCCCCCAGCTCGAGATCGGCAGCGACCCGGCCGTGATCCGGGCCTGGGCCGAGACGGTCGAGCAGGCCGGCTACCGGCACGTGCTCGCCTACGACCACGTGCTCGGCGCGAGTCCCGAGCACCGGCCCGGCTGGACCGGCTACACGGACAAGTCCTTGTTCCACGAGGTTTTTGTGCTCTTCGGCTACCTGGCCGCGATCACCACCGAGCTCGAACTGGTCACCGGCGTGGTGATCCTGCCGCAGCGGCAGACCGCGCTGGTCGCCAAGCAGGCCGCCGAGATCGACGTACTCAGCGGTGGCCGGCTCCGGCTCGGCGTCGGCATCGGCTGGAACCCCGTCGAGTACGACGCCCTCGGCGTCCCCTTCAAGCAGCGCGGCGCCCGTCTGGAGGAGCAGGTCGACCTGCTCCGCAAGCTCTGGGCCGACCCGGTGATCTCCTACGACGGCACGTTCCACCAGGTCGAGCAGGCCGGGCTCAACCCGTTGCCCGGCCGGCGGATTCCGATCTGGTTCGGCGGCACGGCAGAGGCGGTACTGCGGCGTACCGGGCAGATCGGCGACGGCTGGATGCCGCAGAGCCGGCCCGATGACGAAGCCCGTGCGCAGGTCGAGCGGGTCCGCCAGTACGCCGCCGAGGCCGGCCGTGACCCGTCGGAGATCGGCTTCGAGGCGCGGCTCAGCCTCGGCCAGGTCCCGGAGCGGGAGTGGGCCGGCTTCGCCGGGAGCTGGCGCGAGCTCGGCGCGACCCACCTGTGCGTCAATACGATGGGCCTGGGTCTGAAGTCCCCGGCCGACCACGCCGCCGTACTGCGCGACGTCCTGCCCGCGCTGCAGGACCGCTGACCCACCGATACGTCCGCCCGACCAGGAGGAGCAGCAGTGGCAGTCGAGGTCACCGGACCGATGCACGAGCGGTACGACGAGATCCTCAGCGCTCAGGCGCTCGACCTGATCGGCCTGCTGCACCGCGAGCTGAACCCGCGCCGGCGGGAGCTGCTCGACCGCCGCCGGGCCCGCGTCGAGCAGATCGCCGCCGGTGGCACGCTCGGCTTCCTGCCCGAGACGGCCGCGGTTCGCGAGGACCCCGACTGGCGGGTCGCGCCGCCCGCGCCGGGGCTGGTCGACCGCCGGGTCGAGATCACCGGCCCGACCGACCGCAAGATGACCGTGAACGCGCTGAACTCCGGTGCCAAGGTGTGGCTCGCCGACCAGGAGGACGCGAACACCCCGCGGTGGGAGAACGTGATCGGCGGCCAGCTCAACCTGCTCGACGCGGTCACCCGCAAGATCGACTTCACCAGCGAGGCGGGCAAGTCGTACGCGCTACGGCCGGACGAGGAGCTGGCCACCATCGTGGTTCGCCCGCGCGGCCTGCACCTGCCGGAGAAGCACCTGCTGGTCGACGGCGAGCGGACGTCCGGTGCGCTGGTCGACTTCGCGCTCTACCTGAGCGCGTGCGGGCAGCTGCAGCTCGACCGCGGCCAGGGCCCGTACTTCTACCTGCCGAAGCTGGAGTCGCACCTGGAGGCCCGGCTCTGGAACGACGCGTTCCTGCTCGCGCAGGACCGGCTCGGCATCCCGCGCGGCACGATCCGGGCGACGGTGCTGATCGAGACGTTCCCGGCGGCGTTCGAGATGGAGGAGATCCTCTACGAGCTGCGCGAGCACTCCGCCGGCCTGAACGCGGGCCGCTGGGACTTCATGTTCAGCGTGATCAAGACCTACCGGACCCGCGGCCGCGACTTCCAGCTGCCGGACCGGAACTCGGTGACGATGACCGTGCCGTTCATGCGGGCCTACACCGAGCTGCTGGTCCGGACCTGCCACCGGCGCGGCGCGCACGCGATCGGCGGGATGGCGGCGTTCATCCCGAGCAAGGACCCGGTGGTCAACGAGCAGGCGTTCGCCAAGGTCGAGGCGGACAAGCGGCGCGAGGCCGGCGACGGGTTCGACGGCTCCTGGGTGGCGCACCCCGGCATGGTCGAGACCTGTCGCGCGGTCTTCGACGAGGTGCTCGGCGACCGGCCGAACCAGCTCGACCGCCTGCGCGAGGACGTCAGCGTCACCGCCGACCAGTTGCTCGACGTCGCCGCGACCCCCGGCGAGGTGACCGAGGCCGGGCTGCGCAACAACGTCAGCGTGGCGATCCAGTACCTCGCCGCCTGGCTGCGCGGTACCGGCGCGGTCGGCATCTTCAACCTGATGGAGGACGCCGCCACCGCCGAGATCTCGCGCTCCCAGATCTGGCAGTGGCGCCGCAACGGCGTCGTGCTGGACACCGGCGCGGTGGTGACCACTGAGCTGGTCACCACCATCGCCGACGAGGAGATCGCCGAGCTCACCGACGACCCCACGGCGTACGCCGACGCCCGCCAGACCTTCCTCGCCGTCGCCACCGCCGACGACTACGTCGACTTCCTCACCCTGCCCGCCTACGAACGGATGCCGTAGCCGGGGCGGCTCAGCGCTTGATCTCGGCCTGGAGCGTCCTGGCGGCGGAGGCGATCTCGGCGTAGACGCCGGGGTAGCCGGGTTCGGCGCAGCCCCTGCCCCAGGAGACCGTGCCGAGCAGGCGGCCGTTGAGCACCAAGGGGCCTCCGGAGTCGCCCTGACAGGCGTCCCGGCCGCCGTCGAGGTAGCCGGCGCAGATGTTGGTGCTCGCCGCGTAGCCGCCGGTGGCGTACCCCTTGTTGGCCAGGCAGGCGGCGTCGCCGAGCACGGGCACGCGCAACTTGTGGAAGGTGTCGGAGGGACCGGTGTCCTGGGTCTCGCCCCAGCCGTAGACGGTCGGTACGACGCCGCGGCGGTCGGCCTTCGGGTTGGTCTCGAGCCGGATCAGCGGTACGCCGGTGATCGGCCGGGCCAGGGTGAGCACGGCGAAGTCGTTGCGCCGGTGCTGGGTGTTGTACCCGGGGTGGATCCAGACCCTGCTCACCGCCGCCACGCGGCCTCCGTCCATCGCGAGGTCGGACCGGCCCTGCACGACGGCGAACGACGAGGGCGGCTCGGTCATGCAGTGCGCGGCGGTGATCACCTTGTTCGGCCGGACGAGGGCGCCGCCGCACACCTGCGTGCTCGGCTGGAAGGACGTGATGAGCGCGACCGCCCACGGCGCCTCCGAGGTCGCGGCCAGGGTGCCGCCCACGATCAGGCTGCGGTCGGCGGTCTGCCGACCGGACTGGTGGTCGTCGGCGGGACGCTGGGTGGCGGCTGTCGCCGCGCCCGAGACACCGAGGACCAGGACGGCGGCGATCGCCGCGGCTCGCTTCATCATGGGAGGAAGATACTCTGTGTGCCCGGATGATTGCTTTAGGCGACCGATTCAGCTTGCGACCTGTCGCCCTTGCTCCGCGCCCCAGGTGGTCAGCAGATGCCCGGCGAAGAGGTTGTCGAGCGCGAGGCAGCAGCCGGCGCCGAACAGGATGTCGGCCACCGCGTCCGGGCGCTCCTGCGCGTAGCTTCCGCACAGGTCGTGGGCCGCGATCTGCTCGTGCACGGCGTCGGCCTCGACGTGTTCGGTGAAGTAGCGGGCCTGCTCCTCGGAAGCACCGAGCCGCACCGCGCCCGTGGCGTACCGGCGGTTGGGCAGGGTGGACGTCATCTCCAGCGCTGCCAGGTGACCGAGCAGCGCACCCGTCCAGCGGCTGTGCAGGGCGAACAGCGACATCGCGTTGGACAGCGCCAGCGTCACTGCGGGCACCACCGGGACGTAGTGGCCGTACGTGTCGTCCAACCCGAGCCAGCGCATCGTCGTCCGGAAGAGCTCGGCGTGCATGCGCTCGGGCCGGCCTCCGCCGTACTCGTCGGCCTGGACCTCCACCAGCGCGGCCTTGGTGGCTCCGTCCAGCCGGGGGATGCCGTAGCTGTGCGGATCGGCCTCCTTCAGCTGGTAGACCGACCGGTTCAGTACGAACTCGCGGAACTGATCGAGATCGGCGTGCCGGTGCAGGTACGCCGCCAGCTGGGGCCCGTCGTCCGCGTCGACCAGCCGGCGCAGCTGGACCGCGACAGGGTCGGTCGTCGGCTCCGGGCGATGAAGGGTCCGCAGCCACTCGGTGAACGGCTGTTCCAAGGCGGCCCGGAAGGCCAGCAGCTCCGGGTCCCACTCGGCGTCCGGCGCGGCCTCGTCGAAGCCCCGGTAGTACAACTCGTAGCAACACCACAGCGCGAGCTGGAAGTCGTCGTCCGAGCCCAGCCCGTGAGTCTGGGCCGGCACCTGCGGAGCCGGACCGCTCCGGCCGCGCAGGTGGTCGATCACCCAACCGCTCAACGGTCCCCGTGGAGGTGGCAGCTGCATCTGATGCTCCTTTTCGGCCTTCGGCCGCACCGGTACCCGGACTCATGCGGGCGGGTACCGGTCGGTCATGAGTGAATCCGAGACGGTGATCCGGGCCTACCCCGACGGCCCGCTGCTGGTTCGCGGCGACGTCGAGCTGCAGGACGAGGACGGCCGTACCATCACCCCGGAGCGCGGCACGATCGCGCTGTGTCGGTGCGGCCGGTCGGCTCTCAAGCCGCTCTGCGACGGGAGCCATGCACTGGCCAGACGCGGACCGCGTCCAGGCCGCTGAGGCACAATGGAGCTCTAGCCGGCCAGTGGGGGGCTCGGCGCTTTCTCAGGGAGTGACCGAATGGAATCTGTTTCGCTGGACACGGAGCGCCCCGAGCCTCCGAAGCTGCAGCAGGTCGCGGACGCGATGGCCGAGGTGACGGCCGCGCTGCAGTCGCCCAGCGATCTCGACGAGACACTGGCCGTGATCACCCGCAGCGCCGCCGAGACCGTGCCCGGCGTGCTGGAGGCCAGCATCTCGCTGACCCACAAGGACGGCCGGATCGAGACGCTCGCGCCGACCGGCCAGCTCGCCGTCCACGCCGACGAGCTGCAGTACGAGCTGCACGAGGGGCCGTGCCTGGACGCGGCGCTGGGCGAGCCGATGGTCCTGGTCGGGGACCTGGCGACGGACGCCCGCTGGCCGGTGTTCGGCCCGAAGGCGGCCGCCACTCTCGGCCTGGGCGCCCACCTGGCGTTCCAGTTCAAGGCCGAGCCGCACGCCCGCGGCGCGCTCAACCTGTACTGCGGTGAGCCGTACAGCCTCGACGACGACTCGGTGCACCTGGCCAGCCTGTTCGCCGGGCAGGTGGCCGTCGCGATGGGCTGGGCCAAGGAGGGCGACACGATGAGCGAGGCACTGGCCACCCGGAACGTGATCGGCCAGGCGGTCGGCATCGTGATGGAGCGCTACACGGTGGACGCCGATCGCGCCTTCGGGTACCTGGTCCGTCTGTCCCAGACCAGCAACACCAAGCTCCGCGAGGTCGCGGCGTCCCTGGTCGAGGCGGCCAACGAGAGGTCGCAGGCCGGCCGGAACGGCAGTCTTAGCAAGGGCTGACCGCAGGATCTGTCCGGCGGCCGGGACGCCGGGAAAGCGCGCTCCGGCGTGCCGGGGGTGTGGAGGCGCGCCCAGGCGGGAACGGGAACGTGCATGACTGTCTATGGTTTCCATGCCTCGCACGAACAGGTCCCGCCCGCCGACCTGCTGCAAGCGGTGGTGCGGGCCGAACAGGCCGGCTTCACCGCGGCGATGTGCTCGGACCACTTCAGCCCGTGGAGCGCACGGCAAGGTCAGTCCGGCTTCGCCTGGTCCTGGCTCGGCGCCGCACTGCAGGCCACCGATCTCAGCTTCGGGGTGGTCAACGCCCCCGGCCAGCGCTACCACCCGGCGATCATCGCGCAGGCCATCGGCACGCTCGGATCGATGTACCCCGGCCGGTTCTGGGCCGCGCTCGGGACCGGGGAGGCCAGCAACGAGCACATCACCGGTGCCGCGTGGCCACGCAAGGAGCTGCGCACCGAACGGCTCGCCCAGTCGGTCGACGTGATCCGCCGCCTGCTGCAGGGCGAAGAGGTCAGCCACGACGGACTGGTCACGGTGGACCGGGCCAAGGTCTGGACCCGGCCCGACGAACCACCCGCGCTGCTCGGCGCCGCGGTGTCGGAGCAGACGGCGAAGTGGTGCGCCGGCTGGGCCGACGGGCTGATCACGGTCAACGCCGACGCCGACACCCTGCGCCGACTGATCGCGGTGTACAAGGAGGCGGGTGGCCGCGGCAAGGTCTGCCTGCAGGTGCACCTGAGCTACGCCGCCGACGAGGACAAGGCGCTGGCGCTGGCACACGACCAGTGGCGCTCGAACGTTTTCCCGCCGCCGTTGTGCTGGGACGTCGACACCGCCGAGTCCTTCGACCTGGCCGCCGAGCAGGTCCCCGCCGAGGCGATGCACAAGACCGTCCGGATCTCCTCCGACCCGGGCCGGCACGCGGAGTGGCTGAACGAGTACGCCGCTCTCGGCTTCGACGCGATCTACCTGCACCACGTCGGCCAGGAGCAGACCGAGTGGATCGACGTGTTCGGCACGAAGGTCCTGCCCCAGCTGGAGGTGACCCGCCCGTGAGACTGACTCGAACCGCTGACGTCTGGTGGAAGAACGCCGTCGTCTACTGCCTGGACATCGAGACCTTCTTCGACACCGACGGGGACGGCCGCGGGGACATCCGTGGGCTGTCCCAGCGCATCGACCACCTGGCCGACCTCGGCGTCACCTGCCTGTGGCTGATGCCGTTCTACCCGACGCCGGACCGCGACGACGGCTACGACATCACCGACTTCTACGGCGTGGACTCCCGCCTCGGCACGCACGGCGACCTGGTCGAGCTGATCACGCTGGCCAAGGACCGCGGGATGCGGGTCATCGCCGACCTGGTCGTCAACCACACGTCCGACCAGCACCCGTGGTTCCAGAGTGCCCGGGCGTCCCGCGAGTCGCCGTACCGCGACTGGTACGTCTGGCGGGACGAGCCGCCGGAGAACGCGAAGGAGGGCGTCGTCTTCCCCGACCAGGAGGACAGCCTGTGGCAGTACGACGAGCAGGCCGGGCAGTACTACCTGCACCAGTTCTACAAGCACCAGCCGGACCTGGACATCGCGAACCCGGAGGTCCGCGACGAGATCATCCGGGTGATCGGCTTCTGGCTGCAGCTGGGCATCTCCGGGTTCCGGGTGGACGCGGTGCCGTTCCTGCTGGACACCGGGGGCGCGACGGACGCCGCCAACCTGCCGGACCCGCACGACTACCTGCGGGACCTGCGCGCGTTCCTCAGCCGGCGCAGCGGTGAGGCGGTGCTGCTCGGCGAGGTCAACCTGCCGTACAAGGAGACCCGTCAGTTCTTCGGTGACGAGGACGGCGACGAGCTGACGATGTGCTTCGACTTCATCGGCATGCAGAAGATGTACCTCGCGCTGGCCCGGCAGGACCCGGCCGAACTGGTCGCGGCGCTGCGGGAGCGGCCGGCGCCGCCGGAGGAAGGGCAGTGGGGCACGTTCGTGCGCAACCACGACGAGCTGACGCTGGACAAGCTCAGCGACGCGGAGCGCAACGAGGTGTTCGCCGCCTTCGGCCCGGACGAGAACATGCAGCTCTACGGGCGTGGCCTGCGCCGGCGGCTGCCGCCGATGCTCGGCAACGACCTGCGCCGGCTGAAGATGGTGTACAGCCTGCTCTTCTCATTGCCGGGCACGCCGGTGCTGTTCTACGGCGAGGAGATCGGCATGGGCGAGAACCTGGCGGCGGAGGGACGCAACGCCGTACGGACGCCGATGCAGTGGACCGACGGGCCGACCGGTGGCTTCTCGACCGCGGACCCGGCCGACCTGGCCGGGCCGGTGGTCGAGGGCGAGCTGTCCCCGGAGCACGTCAACGTCGCGGCGCAGCGGCGTGACCCGGACTCCCTGCTGAACTGGATCAAGTTGCTGATCCAGCGCTACCGGGAGACGCCGGAGCTGTCCTGGGGCGACAGCACGATCCTGGAGCACGAGTCGCCGTCGGTGTTCGCGCACCGCACGGACTGCGAGGGCGGGACCGTCGTCACCGTGCACAACTTCGCCGACGAGCCGGCAACCGTCACGCTCGCGGTGGCCGGCAGCGGCGTCGGCGTCCGGGCGGTGGACCTGCTGCAGTCGAACGCGGCCGAGATCGCCGAGGACGGCACGGTCCAGCTGGAGCTGGAGCCGTACGGCTGCCGCTGGTTCCGCATCGTGCGCCCCGGCGACCGCTACATCCTCTGAGGGGTTAACCCCCGATGTGCAGGGTTGGCCCACCGAATTCCGGTGGGCCAACCCTGCGTTCGAGGGGTGACCCCTCAAACGGCCGAGGCCGGGTCAGGCGCGGTACGCCGTCCACATGGTGCTGATCCGGGTGCTCTGGTCCGGGGTGAACTGGTTGTAGCAGGAGTCGTAGGAGTAGTCCATGTAGTTGTGGATCGGGTCCAGGCCGGGCAGCGAGCAGGAGTCCCGGCCGGTCGGGCAGCCGTTGGTGGGGCTGCCCTGGGCCGGGGTGTCGGCCACCTCGTCGTTCGTGGTCGTGCAGCCGCCCTGGAAGGTGTGGTACAGCCCGAACCAGTGACCGGCCTCGTGGGTCGCGGTCTCACCGAGGTTGTAGTTCGGCTCCGAACCGCCCGGCAGCGAGGTGTACTGCACCCGGATGCCGTCGATGCCCGGCTGCCTCTGGTAGTCCCAGGGGAAGGTCGCGATGCCCAGGTAGCCGAAGTCGACCAGCCAGATGTTCAGCGCGTTCGCGCCGCCCTTGCGGGTCTGCTTGCGGTAGGTGCTGCTCTGCTTGTCCTGGTGCCACTGGGTGTTGTTGTAGCGGTACGTGCCGGCCAGGCTGAAGCTGAAGCCGGTGTTGGCCGCGGCTGTCGACTCCCCGCCGGCGAAGGTGTTGTTCAGCACGGCGATCTGCTGGGAGATCTGGCTGTCGGTGACGTCGCCGTTGCCGGCCGCGTCCCGCATCACGTGGACGTAGACCGGGACGTTCGCGGCCGCGAGCGCGCCCTTCGGTACGCCGACGCCGCGGGCGGCCTTCGCCTTGAGCAGCTGGGCCGTGCGGGCCTCGATCTGCCGCTGCTCGGTGGCGCTGATCTCCCGGGTATCGGGACCGTGGCCGCCCTTCGCGGCGGCATCGGCCGGCGTGAAGCACGGGTTGGACAAGCCTTCGGCCGGCAGGTGCGCGGTCGCCTGCCCGCCGAGCGGACTGAACGTGAGAGCGGTGCCGGCCAGCAGCACGGCCAGCACGCGAGGTCGAGTGAGGTGGATTCGCATCGCTGCGCTCCTCGGGATCGGGCCACAGGCGGGCGGCCGGGTGCCGGAATATTGCGCGCTCCCGCGCCGATTCGGAAGTGATCGGATGCGGACCGTGCGCGGTCGAGGGAAAACCTTCGGACCACGGCCGATCGTTGCAACAAGGGGAAATACTCAGGCGCTGGCCCTGTGGAGCTGGGAGACTCACGCTCGGCCGCTTCGGCACTGTGAGGAGATTTACTCGTGAGGTTGTGGAAACTTGCTGTCCCCGTAGCGGTACTTGCGTCGGGCATCAGCCCGGCGTACGCCGTGAGTGACCGGACGGTCTCGTACCGTGGCTACGAGGTGACCGTGCCGGCCGACTGGCCGGTGGTCGACCTGGCGGCCGACCCGACCGCCTGCGTGCGGCTCGACCGCCCGGCCGTGTACCTCGGCCGCAGCACCGCGCAGAGCGACTGCCCTGCTCACCTGACCGGACGTGCTCAGGGCCTGATCCTGGAGCCGCTGACCAAGGCGGCCCGTTCCACCGACGGCGAGCTGCAGCAGGCCGTGCAGGACGCCGGCGTACTCGCCACGGCGTACTACGCGCCCGGCGGAGCCGACGCCGCCCGTGAGGTGCTCGGCACCGGCCGGGTGACGGCCAAGGCCAGCCGGATCGCGCAGCCCCGCGCTGCCGCCGCCACCCCGTCTGTTGTTGCTACTGGCAACCTCCAGGGCGGTTTCGCGTTCGACACCTGCACGGCGCCGAGCCAGACCGCGATGAACGCCTGGCGGTACCCGAACTCGGGCTACAAGGCCGTGGGCATCTACATCAGCGGCGGGCTGCGTGCCTGCGACCAGCCGAACCTGACCCCGGAGTGGGTGGCCGCCAACGCCGCCAACGGCTGGCAGTTCCTGCTGATCGACGTCGGCATGCAGGCGCCGTGCACCACCTTCTCCAGCAAGATGTCGGCCGACCCGGCGACCGCGCGGGCGCAGGGCCGGACCGCCGCGGCCAACGCCGTCGTCGCCGCCCAGGCGCTCGGCTTCGCCCAGCGCAGCGCGATCTACAGCGACATCGAGAACTACCCGTCGACGGCCGCCTGCAAGGCCGCGGTGCTGTCCTACCTCAGCGGCTGGACGCTCGAGCTGAACACCCGCGGCTACGTCGGCGGCACCTACGTCGGAGCGGCCTCGGGCGGTGTCGACCTGTCCGCGGAGTACAACAACCCGGCGTACACGCGACCGGACAACCTCTGGTTCGCCCGCTGGAACAACGTCACCAACACCACCGACGACAAGTACATCCCGGCGTCGTACTGGACCAACCGGCAGCGGGTGCACCAGTACTCGGGCCCGCACGACGAGACGCACGGCGGCGTGAAGATCAGCATCGACAGCAACGCGGTGAACCTGACCGCGCCGCCCGCACCGGTGACCGGCTTCGACGCGACCGGCGGCCACACGACGGCGAGCCTGCAGTGGACGGTCCCGGCCGGCACCACGCTCGGCCAGGTCATCGTCCGCCGCAACACCGGCACCACCCCGCCGCCACTGCCGAACGTCGGTACGGCGGTCTACGCCGGCACCGCGACCTCCATCACGGCGACCGGCCTGGCCAACGCCACCAGCTACGCGTTCCGCGCCTGGGTGAAGGACAGCACCGGCAAGATCGGGCCTGGCGTCGACACCGTTCTGATCGGCACCGGTTCGACCATCTCGGCCAGTGCTTCGGCGATCAGCTACGGCGGTTCGGTCACTCTCTCCACCCGCGCCACCCGCAAGGACTCCGGCGCCTCGCTCGCCGGCGTGCCGCTGTCGCTCTACGCCCGGGCGAAGAACAGCTCCTCCTGGCGTGAGGTCGCCCGGGTCACCTCGGACACCTCCGGCCAGGCCAAGTCGGTGCAGAAGCCGACCGTGTCGACGGTCTACGCGTGGGGCTACAACGGCTCGCCCGACCTGCTCGGCTCCCGCAGCGGCAACGCCACCATCGAGGTCAAGCCCACGATCGCCATCAACCTGGCCACCGCGGTGAAGCTGGGAACCACCACCCCGGTCTACGGCTACCTCCGCCCGCAGCACCCCGACACCACGGTCTACCTGCAGCGCCTCACCGGCCCGAACTGGCCGACCGTCGCCACCACCAAGCTCAACACCACCGGCAACTACGCCTTCACCATCAAACCCACCCTGCGCGGCACGTCGTACTACCGAGTCGTCTGGCTCGCCGACGCCGACCACGCCACCACCGTGAGCGCCGTCAAGGGCGTCGCGGTCAGCTGATGTTCCTTGGGCGACCTGGTCAGCGCTGTGCGCCGACCAGGTCGTCCGCTGCTCCGGGTGGTGTGGTGAGGCTTCCGTAGCGCTCCATCCGCTGCCAGCCCAGCCGATTCCCGGCCAGCGCGGTGAACACCGACTGGATGACCACCAGGTACATCAGTTGGCGGTACACGAACTGCTGCAGGGGCAGGCTCCACAGGGGCCCGGGCCGCTCGCCGTCGAGCCGGAACGCGTACAGGCCCATCGCCACCTGGAGAGCCAGGAAGCCGGCCCACACGCCCAGGACGCGCCAAGGGTTCAGGAACACCAGGCCGTAGAGGGCGAAGACGTCCACGACGGGCGCCAGCAGCGGCAGCAGCACCTGGAAGAGCATCAGGTACGTGAGCCCGCGCCGGCCCAGCTTGCCGGACTGGCCACCCTGCAGCCACGCGCCGCGGTGCTTCCACATCGCTTGCAGCGTGCCGTAGCACCACCGGTAACGCTGCCGCCAGAGCGCGCCGAGCGACGCCGGAGCCTCGGTCCAGGCGACCGCCCGCTCCTCGTACACCACGCGCCAGCCGTCGCGGCACAACGCCATCGTCAGGTCGGTGTCCTCGGCCAGCGTGACGTCGCTGAGCCCGCCGATCCGCTGCAGTGCGCTGCGCCGGAACCCGCCGACCGCGCCCGGTACGGTCGGCATGCACTCGGCCAGGTCGAACAAGCGCCGGTCCAGGTTGAAGCCGACGACGTACTCGATGTGCTGCCAGCGGCCGAGCAGTCCCCGGCGGTTGCCCACCTTGGCGTTGCCCGACACCGCGCCGACCGCCGCGTCGGCGAACGGCTGGACCAGCCAGCGGACGGCGTCCGGCTCGAACACGGTGTCGCCGTCGACCATCACGACCAGCTCGTGCGACGCCGCCAGCAGACCGGTGTTGAGGGCGGCCGGCTTGCCCGCGTTCGGCTGCCGGATCACCCGGACGCCGGGGAGTCGCAGCGCCTCGACCAGGTCGGCCGTGCCGTCGGTCGACCCGTCGTCGACCACGATCACCTCGATCGGGTGGTCCGAGGCGATCAGCGAGCGGACCGCCGCTTCGATCCCGGCCGCCTCGTTGTACGCCGGGACGATCACCGTCACCGGATCGGTCACCGGCGGACCGTCGCCCCAGATCCAGTACCGCTCCCGGGCGTGCCGCCTGGCCGCGACCACGGTGGTCAGCGCCCGGAGTACGCTCAGCGCGCCAGCGGCGTACAGCAGCCAGGTGATGACGGCCAGCACGCCCTCGCTGAGCCGGATCGCGCCGATCACCGCGAGGCCTTGGATCCGCTCGGCGGTTCCGGCCCGCAGCACAGGCGCGGGCAGTGCGACCGAATCGCTCACGGTCGTGAACCGGAAACCGCGCGCCTGGACGGCCGGGATGAGCTTGTCGAGCGCGGCCAGGGTCTGGCTACGATCGCCGCCCGAGTCGTGCATCAGCAGCACCTGCCCGGCGGTGCCCTTCGGGGTCGAGTTGGCGACGATCGCGTCGACGCCGGGCCGCCGCCAGTCCTTGCTGTCCAGAGTCGTCAGGATCGTCAGGTACCCGGCTCGACGGGCGGCGCGGATCGCGGCCCACTCGGTGTCGGTGAGCGCCGAGGCCTCCGACGAGTACGGCGGCCGGAGCAGCGGCGTACGGAATCCGGTGGCGCCGGCCAGGATCAGCTCGGTCTGCCGCAGCTCCAGGGACCGCCGCCAGCCGGGTGCCGCGCCGAGATCGGCGTGGGTGAGCGTGTGCACGCCGATTTGGTGGCCTTCGGCAACTATGCGACGGGTCAGGTCCGGGTGCTCGGCGACCTGGGTGCCGACCACGAAGAACGTCGCCTTGACGTTGCGGCGCTGCAGCAGGTCGAGCACCTTCGGCGTCCACTCCGGATCGGGCCCGTCGTCGAAGGTGAGCGCGATCGTGCTCGCCTTCGGGCGCATCGACCGATCGCCGCCGGGCGCGGCGTCGATCACCGGACCGCCGGCGGCGATGGCTGCGGGCACGGTCGAACGACTTCCGCCGGCCTGCCGCTCGCCGTCCGGGGCGTGGCCGAAAAGGTGATTGGTGTAGCCGTGCAGGGCCAGTGCTCCGGTCAAGCAGATCAGGAGCAGGGTGAGCACGATCCAGTGCGTGCGCAACGGCAGTTGCCGTGCCCGCCGCGGGGCCGGTCGACGGCTCACGGCTTGGACGGCGACTTCGTCCGCCCAGGCGGCGCGGTCGGTTTACCGCGCCCAGGGGTGTTCGTGGCGGTCACCGTCGGATCTGCCGGCGTCGGCGTGCTGCTGGGCGTGGGGCGCGGCGGCGTAGGCGCGATCGTGGGTGTCGGAGTCGGCGCAGGCGCCGACGTCGAGGTCGAGGTCGGCACCGAGGCCGGTGTCGGAACCTTCGTCGGTGTCGAGGTCGGCTCTCGCGGTTCCGCGGTCGGCGAAACCTGATCGGAGGCCTCCGTCGTCGGCCGGTCCTCGTCGTCCGGCGTCTCCCGCTGACCGGGACTCGGCGTCGGCTTCACCCGCGGCCGATGGTCCGACCGCGGCTCGGCATCCCCCGGCAACGGCACGAACTGCAGATCGGGCCGAGGCCCGCCGACCAGACTGCTGCCCAGCAACGCCAGATACACCACCGCCGGCACCGCCAGACTCGCCCCCGCGATCCGAATCCTGCGATGCCGACGCCCGGAAGCATCCACGAACACCGGCCCACCCACAGAAGACGACTTCACAAGCGCGGGATACTACCCCTGATTTTCGCCGCCCCGACAGGGGTCACTCGGTGTGAACAAGACACCACACAAGGGAAATCCTGTGCTCGACCGCACGCACCGACGAGCTGCTCGCACGCAGCGCCGCATCGATGGAACCTGACGGCGCGCGCGATCGGAAATGACGGCCCGGACGTTACAGAGCTGCAGGTAGTGACATGACTGCCCGGTAACGATGGTGAACCGCTTGGTGCGGCTGCCATCATCCTCGCACTCGGCCGACGGTCGAGCAGCCCCTCTCTGCCCGACGCTCGGTGACTCACCGTGAGGCGCCTCGGGAAGCTCGAAGGAGACCGCCCCGTCATGTCGCGTATCCGTCGTCTTTTCCTGCCTGTTGCGGTCTCCGTCGCCGTGCTGGCGTCGACCCTTCAGGTGCAGGCGTTCGCCGAGCCCGCAGCGGCCGCGGTGCCGGCCGAGATCCAGGGCTGGCGCAGTCAGTCCGGCCAGCCCGAGCCCGAGCTGAAGCCGGTCCTGCCGGCCGGGGTCCCGCGGAACGAGCAGCCGCCGCCCACCGTGAAGCGTGACGGGCGCCGGGTGAAGGAGCTCGTGACCCAGCGAACCGCGAACGGCAAGCTCTTTCAGCTGGCCGACGGCAGGACGCAGGCCGAGCTGTCCAGCGAGCCGGTGCACTTCCGGGCGGCGGACGGCAGCCTGCAGGAGATCGACACCACGGTGAAGGCCAGTCGCGCCGCAGGCTTCGCCTACGCGAACGAGACCAACAGCTTTCGCAGCTACTTCGGCAAGCAGGCCGACCAGTTGGTGCGCTTCGACGTGGACGGGCGCGGCCTGACCCTCGGCGCGACCGGCACCAGGACACCGGTTCCGTCGGCCGCCGGTGACACCGTCACCTACGCCGACTACTTCGGTGACGCCGATCTGGTCTACCAGGTGGGGCCTGACCAGCTGAAGGAGAGCATCGTGCTGGCGTCGGCACCTGCCGACCCGACGTACACCTTCAGCCTGAAGCTGGCCGGCGTGCAGGCTCGGCCGCAGGGCGACGGGTCGATCGCGTTCCACCGCAGCAGCGGCCTCGGTGGACCGCTGTTCACGATGCCGCGGCCGTACATGACCGATGCCCGCGACGACGCGGCCTCGCCGTACGGCAAGGCGTTCAGCGACGAGGTGACGCAGACCGTCAGCCAGCGAGGCGCGAACATCGACATCACCGTGCGGGCGGACGCGGACTGGCTGAACAGTCCCGATCGGCAGTACCCGGTGGTGATCGACCCGACCATCGCGCTCGAGCCGGCTCCCGACCAGGCCCAGGACGCCATGGTCGACTCCGGCGCGGCAACCACCAACTACGGCGGCATCACCGGCCTGTACGCCGGTACGACGGCCGCGGCGAAGCGCCGGAGCCTGCTCAAGTTCGACCTGTCCAGCGTCCCGGCCGGGACCCAGATCGACGCGGCGCAGCTCAAGCTGTACTTCGACCAAACGTTCCAGACCAACGAGAACGCCGTGCAGCTCGAGGCCCGCCAGGCGACGTCCGCGTGGTCGGAGTCGACGGTCAACTGGAACTCGCCGGCCAACACCACGCTCGGCAGCGTCGGCTACAACATGTCGTACGTCGACGACAGCCACACCGGCAGCACCTCGATGGTCGGCCCTTGGCTGGCGGGCACATCGGCGCTCGCTGACGGCGGCGGGTACAAGTACCAGAACGACGCCGCCACCGGTTCGTCGTTCAGCTGGTACCCCGACATCACCGAGACCGGGAACTACGAGGTCTCGGCCGGGTACCTCCAGGGCGCCGACCGCGCCACCAACACGCCGTACTCGGTCGTGCACGGCAGCGGCACCACCGCGTACCTGGTCAACCAGACGCTGGGGACCGGGAACGTGGTGAAGCCGCTGGCCACGCTGCCGTTCACGGCCGGGGGCGCCTACCGCGCCTCCATGGGCGACGTGGCGAGCAAGGTGACGACCGCGGACACGATGCGGTTCATCAAGCGGGCCTACGACACGAAGGAGGCCGGCGAGAGCAGCACCTGGCACACCTTCAGCGTGCGGTCGATGGTGCAGTCGTGGCTGAACGGGACCGCGAACCACGGCATGGTGGTCAAGGCGACCGACGAGACCCTGAACCGTGGTGGACCGGTCTACCAGGCGAGCGAGTACGCCTACAACGGTTCCGATCTGCACCGGCACGCGAACCGGCCCAAGCTCCTGCTGACCTACGGCCGACCGGGCGTCACGCTGGCGATGCCGACGACGATCGCGGCGACCGGGGCGACCCTGAGCTGGAGCACGTACGCCGATCCGAGCAGCAGCACCGCGGACGACCTGGTGGAGTACCAGGTCCACCGCAGCGTCCGGCAGAACTTCGTTCCGACCGCCGACACGCTGGTCGCCCCGGTCGCGCCGGGAACGACGACGTACGCCGACACCAGTGCCGAGCCGACGCCTGCCAGCGACACGTCCGACGAGGGTGACGGCTACTACTACATGATCGCGGTGAGGACGAAGGACGGCCGCCTCACGGCATCGGCCACCCGGATGGCGCGGCTGCCGAAGGCCGGGCAGGTGGTCAAGTACTTCCAGAACGCCGCCGACTCGACCCTGTCGAGCACCCAGTACGCGACCAACCTCGACAAGCTCGAAGGCAAGGCCTGGCTCGAGGTGGGCACCAACGGTACCTACGGCACCACCCGGGCCGTGGTGAACTTCGGCACGGTGACCAGCGCGGTTCCGGCCGGCTCCACGATCCTCGACGCCAAGCTGGGGCTCTGGAAGGCGCACTACGAAGGCGGCGCCGCGCAGCTCAACGCGCATGCCCTGAGCAAAACCATCGTCGAGTCCACCACCACCTGGCAGCGGGCGAGCACGGCCACGGCGTGGACGGCGCCGGGCGGCGACTTCGGCGCATCCCTGGACTACGTGCCGGCCGCCAACATGGGACCGGACCCGACCTGGCACTGGTGGCAGGCGAAGACCGCTGTGCAGAGCTGGGTCAACTCGCCCGGCACCGAGCACGGCTTCCTGGTGAAGCAGGCGACCGAGACCACCACCGGGCACGGGTTGTTCCTCAGCGCCGAGGCCTCCGAGCCGGAGCTGCGTCCGGTGCTCAAGGTGACCTACCTCGCGAAGACCCCCGAATCGGCCTACCACGCGCCGAAGACCCCGCAGCGGCAGGAGCCGGCAGCGCAGTACCCGGTGGACGTGACCGTCACCAACACGCAGGCCTTCGCGCTGAAGGCGTCGGACTACGCGCTGTCCTACCATTGGGCGCTGCCCGACGGTACCGAGGTGACCTCGGCGACCAACCGGCTCGACACCGCGCTGCCGGCCGATCTCGCTCCTGGAGCGGCGGTCAAGGTGAGTGCCCAGGTGAAGAGTCCGGTCGCAGCCGACCCGAGCAACAAGCGGGAGGACTTCGTTCTCCAGTGGGACCTGCGCAACAAGGTGACCGGTGCGTGGCTGTCCAAGACGTCCGGTGGTGTCGGGGCACTCGCCCAGAACGCCGCCGTGGAGGATCCGACGTCGGACCAGCTGGGCCTGGAGAAGTTCTACCAGTACGCCGGCAAGAACACCGGCTCCGGATCGTCCGCGATGGTGAACCTGGCCACCGGCAACGTGGCCTTCGGCTACAACGCGTTGACCAACCCGAGCCGGGGTGCGTCGACGTTCGTGCGGATGACCTACAACAGCCTGGACACCTCCGCCTCGTCGATGGGCTACGGCTGGTCCCTGTCCACCTCGACGCTGAACCGCCTCGGCTCGGCGCTGGACTTCCATCCGCGCGGCCAGCGCTGGCCGACCGAGATCACCCTCACCGACGGGGACGGTACGAGTCACACGTTCGCGCTGAACAAGCACGGTACGACGGACGAGACGAAGTGGGACTACGACCATCCCAAGGGCGTCCACCTGTACCTGCAGAAGATCGCCGACCCGCCGGACAACAAGACCTCGATCAACCGCGCCTGGGCGCTGACCCGGCCGGACCGGACGCAGTTCTTCTTCGACGACCAGGGCTTCCAGTCGGCGATCCGGGACAAGAACGGCAACGAGATGCTGTTCACCTACTCGGAGCGCAAGAGTGCGAACAAGCCGGTCAAGTTCCTGGACTACATCACCGACGACGCCGGCCGCCGGACGCTCACCCTGGACTACTTCGAGAAGGGGCAGGCGTACAGCTACGTCAACGACGCCGGCGTGAAGACCGCCGCGACGAACCTGACGAACCCGAAGATCATCGACCAGGTCGAGTCGGTGACCGACATCTCCGGGCGCAAGGTCACCTTCACCTACTCCGACAAGGGCCTGATGGCCGAACTGGTGGACGGCGCGGGCGCGACCGGCGCGAAGACCTTCAAGTTCGTCTACGACGCCACCAACACGAACAAGAACACCAAGCTGGTCCGGATCACCGATCCGCGCGGCAAGTCCACCGACCTGTCGTACTTCGCGGCAACCACCGACCCGAAGGACAAGTGGAAGCTGGAGAAGCTCACCGACCGGCTGGGCAAGATCACGACGTTCGGCTACCTGCCCGGCACGGGATCGGTGCAGACGACGGTCACCGACGCGACGCCACGCACCACGAAGTACGTGACGGACAGCTTCGGCCGGCCGGTCCAGACCACCAACGCCAAGAACGAGGTCACCAAGCTCACCTGGGACAGTGACCACAACGTCACCGACCTGGAGGAACCCAACGGAGCCAGGAGCAGCTGGACCTACGACCCGAAGACGGGCTTCCCGCTGACCATCAAGGACGCCGAGGCGAACGCCAACGGCACCCCGGCCACGGTGCTGAGCTACAACGTCGCCGCGCACGGCTTCTACGGCGAGCTCGCGCGCAAGGTGAGTCCGGAAGGACGGACCTGGACGTTCGGCTACGACACCCTCGGCAACCTGACCTCCGTCACCGACCCGAAGGGCAACGCCACGGCCACGGCCGGCGACTACACGACGAAGTACACCTACGACGGCCTGGGGCAGCTCAAGACCTCCACGGACGCCAACAACAACACCACGACGTACCCGGCGTACCACGACACCGGCTACCCGACCAGGATCACCGACGCACTCACCAGGTCCACCGACTTCGGCTACGACGTGCGCGGCAACGTGCTGACGGTCACCGACGCCAAGCAGAAGACCAGCACCTACACGTACGACGTGTTCGGCCGTCCGCTGACCAGCAAGGTGCCGAAGGACCAGAACGCGAACCTCTTCGTCACCACGCCGGCCCCGGTGTACGACGCCAACGACAACGTCACCCAGGCCACCGCCCCGAACGGCGCGGTCAGCACCAGCACCTACGACGACGCCGACCAACTGGTCTCGTCGAAGGCGCCGAAGGACAGTGCGACGGACCCCGACCGGGAGACGAAGTACGAGTACGACGTGGTCGGCAACCTGCTGAAGCAGACCGAGCCCAAGGGCGTGCTGACCCCCGACCCCGCGGACTTCGTCACGTCGTACCAGTACGACCAGGTGTACCAGCTGCTCTCGGTCACGAACGCGCAGAACGACAAGATCAGCTACGAGTACGACAACGTCGGCAACGTCGTGACCGTGGTGGACCCGCGCAAGTCCAAGTCGGCGGATCCGGCGGACTACACGTCGAAGACGACGTACGACAAGGCGCACCGGCCGAAGACGGCGACCGATGCGGCCGGCAAGACCACCTCGCAGGAGTACGACCGCGACGGCAACGTGATCGGCACGACGGATGCCGACGGCAACAAGACGCTGATGACGCTCGACGAGCGGGGCAAGACCGTGCAGGTCAAGACTCCGCACACCAAGGACGGCGCCGGCAACCCGGTCCACCGGACCACGCAGGTGGAGTACGACCAGGTCGGCAACCAGACGAAGGTGATCAGCCCGCGCGGGGTCGAGACCACCGACGACCCCGACGACTTCGCCCAGGTCACCGTGTACGACGCGCTGAACCGGCCGAAGGAGAAGGTCGCGCCGTACGACAAGGACGACGCGCGGTACAACACGCCGGACAAGACGGTGATGACCTACGACGAGATCGGCAACGTGACCAAGGTCAGCGCGCCGGCCTCGGAGGGGCAGACCGTTCGCAACGACACGTCGTACGCGTACTTCGACAACGGCTGGGTCAAGTCGAGCACCGACCCGTGGGAGATCGCGGCGACCTACGGCTACAACGAGCTCGGCCAGCAGACCGCGCGGACGCTGACCAGCGCGGGCGGCTCGTCGTCGCGGACGATGACGTGGGACTTCTTCCCGGACGGCAAGCTGAAGTCCCGCAGTGACGACGGGGTGCCGGTCGGCCTGCACGTCTCCTTGGTGGACAACTCCGACACGGGAGATGTCGAGGCTGCCGGAACGTGGCCGGTTGCGGCGACCGGTACCGGGTTCCAGGGCACCAACTACCGCACGCATGCGGCGGCTGCCGGAAGCACGGACAAGCACACCTGGAAGCTGAACGTACCGGCCGACGGGAAGTACACGGTCTACGTTCGCTATCCGTCGGTGGCCGGCGCGTCGACCGCGGCGCCGTACGCGGTGAGCACCGGCGCGGCGGGGTCGGCGCCGGTTGCGAAGCCGGTCAACCAGACGACCGGCGGCGGAACCTGGGTCAGCCTCGGGGAGTTCACGTTCGCCGAGGCGACGACCGGCTCGGTGACGCTGGGCCCAGCGGCCACCGGCACCGTTGCCGCCGACGCCGTGAAGGTCGTGCGCGACAACACCGGTGAGGCGGACACGGAGAAGAAGGACTTCACCTACCGGTACGACACCAACGGCAACCTGCTGCAGATCACGGACACCCAGCCGGGTGCCAAGGTCAGCGACTACGTCGTCGGCTACAACGCCCTGAACCAGGTGGCGAAGGTCGAGGAGAAGAAGGGCACCGCCCTTCTCAAGACCACCACGTACACCTACAACGAGAACGGCGCGCCGGTCACGCGGACCTTCGACGACGCGGCCGACAAGGACGACCAGTTCTCGTCGTACACCTACGACGTGCGGGACCTGGTCGAGCAGGTGAAGAACGGCAAGTCGGCCACGGACACCGCGCCGAAGACCGCCGGCTACACCTACACCGCCCGCGGCGAGACCGACGTGGAGACGAAGGCCAACGGCAACACCGTCGACTTCGACTACTACCTCGACGGCCTGGTCGCTTCCCAGATCGAGAAGAAGTCCAACGGCACGCTGGTCTCCCAGCACGCGATGCAGTACTCGGCCAACGGGCACCGGACCAAGGACACCGCGAAGGTCCAGAACGCCGACAACCACGCGGCGTACCTGGAGAACGTCTACACCTACGAGTTCGATCCTCTGGACCGGGTCAAGAAGGTGGAGAAGAAGGACGCGGCCGGTACGGCGCTGGTGTCGTCCGAGACCTACACCCACGACGCGGCCGGCAACGTCATCTCCCAGGTCGTGAAGGACGTCCCGACGACGTACTCCTACGACCGGAACCGGCTGCTGACGGCGACCACGAACGGCGCGACCGCGTCGTACACCTACGACCCGTTCGGCCGCCTGTCGCAGGTCTCGGCGGCCGACACGGTGATCGAGCGCAACACCTACGACGGCTACGACCGCATCGTGAAGCACCGCAAACTGCAGGCCGACGGCACCACCAAGACCACCGCGACCACCTTCGACGCCCTCGACCGCACCAGCTCGAAGGTGGAAGGCACGAAGACCACCAACTACTCCTACCTCGGCCTGTCGGGCGAGGTGCTGTCGGAGGAGGTCGCGGGCAAGGTCACCTCGTCGTACCAGTACTCGCCGTGGGGCTCGCGCCTGTCCCAGGTGAAGTTCAAGGCCGACGGCACCGCGGAGGACTCCTACTACGGCTACAACCCGCACTCGGATGTGGAGACGTTGACCTCGGAGGAAGGCGACACGCGTTCGACGTACGGCTACACGGCGTACGGCAAGAACGACGAGGACCGCTTCACCGGCGTGGACAAGCCCGAGGCGCAGAACCCCGGCAAGGAGCCGTACAACGTCTACCGCTTCAACGCCAAGCGCTGGGACCAGTCGTCGCAGTCCTACGACATGGGCTTCCGCGACTACTCGCCGGGCCTGAACCGCTTCCTCACCCGAGACAACTACTCCGGCGCCCTCGCCGACCTGAGCCTGTCCACCGACCCCTGGAACGGCAACCGCTACGCCTTCGCCGGCGGCAACCCGATCAGCCGCGTCGAGGTCGACGGGCACTACGCCATCGACGACGAAGGCAACCGGGTGCCTGCGCAGGAGCCAGCACCGGCCCGGCCACCGACAGTCCAGAACCAGGCGCTGCAGAAGGTTTTGAACGACACCTACGCCAAGCCTGGAGCGCGAAACGTGATCGGCGATGGAAAAGCCGGGACCGCTCTGAGCTACGAGTTGCGAACCGGGATCATGACGGAGGGGCGCAATGGGCGGGGGTATCACCACACCGATGTCGCGGATCTGGCGAGGAGGTACTCTCTGATCCTTGAGGCTGATCGCAAGGCGGGCGCAAAGGGGAACGCTCTCTTGAGCGCGGAGGAGGTCCAGGTCGCTCGAGAGCACTTCGCTGAGGTGTGGGGAAGCCTCCAGGAGGATGACGTGACCAACAAGGTGTCCCAGAATCTCCGCTCGCGTGGGCTCGCGGACTCCACAGCGAATACGATGAAGAATATCCGGTCGACCGCTGCGGTCGCTGATCTCACTGGCGAGCCGTTCGACCACGTTCCCTACAAGCAGCCGCGGATCGCTCGTGCACCTAGTGGCAGGATATTTGGCAGGGCGCTCGGCGTTGCCGGCTTCGCACTCGACATTCCTCTCGGAATTGCCGCCTACAAATCGTTCAAAACGGGCAATATGGACGAGTTGGCCAAGGCGGTTTACGGTGACAGTTGGCAAGAGTTCTGTCATTTTGGCTGCAGTGCGCCGGTCTCGTAGTCAGGTGGTGGTGTGGTTGTGATCACGTTCGGTCAACTGCCGTCGCTTCTGGTCGAGTGGTTCCCGTCCGCAGCGGAGACGGTTCGCACACTGATTGAAGAGCGACCGGGCGAAGGTGCCGTGTTGACCTTCGGAATTGTCTCGGAATGCTTTTGGTGGGGTATCTTCGAGCCAGCTCTTCGCGCGGATGACGTAGTCGCGATAGAGCGATGCCTGCAGGTCACCGAACGCCTCCTCGACGAAGGTGACCAGGTAATCCAGGATGCACTGTCGGCACGGGTTCTGGATTACCTGATCGATCCGTCCTGGCAAGAAGTGGTCCGGCAATATTCGGGCCCCAAACTGCGAAGACTCCTCTTTGACTCAAACCCTTCGTGAGCTACTCGGGAGCGTCATGACCGGTGAGATTCGGTTCCTGATGGAGCGGTCAGGTTCTTCAAAGGTGATGTCATCGAGGTTGCGGCGTACGCATGCGTGGTTTGTCGCGGACCCGGCCACGTTGGCGGCTCGAGAGATGAGTGCGGATCATCGAACGCTGACCTGTGGCACTGGTTGGCGACTTCGAGCCACCTAGACGGCCTGAAGTGAACTGGGGTCCCGCCGTGATCTGGGGAGGAGGGGCCACTCGGGGCAGGAGCGTGGTCCGCCATGGCGAGCAGGGCGAGTGGATGGTGCTCAGTTGTGATGGCGCCATAAGCCGTGATGCCAAAGCGGCGGAAGCACGAATCCAACGTCGACTGTGGGCGGACTTCCTGCGGGACTACGCCGAGAACGCCGACGCTGCCTTCGCTATCTGACGGATGAGGCAGACGACGCGGGAATTCGTACTGCCCTGGGGGAGGCAACTTCGGACGTGACGAGGTTCGGAAGGTCGTCATCGCACGGTCGCTGCCTGACCTGTTGAGCTTCGTCGTGGCCGAGGTGCAGAAGGGCGAGTTCGTTGTCTCGTCGGTTCAGCCCGGCGGTCAGCCGGTGCTGGCGGCTCCGGAGGTGGCGCTGTGGTCAGTTCACGGCCGCGATGCCTGTTGCCTGTAGCAACAAGGTGAAGAGGTGTTCGGGGTCGGTTGCGGTCGGGGCGAGGGCCCGGGTGATCAGGGTCTGGTCGGCGAGGAGCGCGGCTGAGGTGGCCCACTCGGTGAAGGTCGACGCGGCGGCTGAGGCGGGGATGTTGTCGTCGGGCATGGCGTAGGAGTCGACGGCGATGGACTTGGCGAGGGTGCCGGACCACGTTGCGCCTGGGGGAGTGGCGGCGGAGACGGGGCCGCAGTCGCTGTCGAGGATGAGGGCGGCGAGGACGGGGTGGCCGGTGACGGTGGCCAGGGACTGGGCGCCGGTCAGCGGGTTGTCGTTGGCGCCGGCGACCCAGACTTGTTGCCAGCCGTTGCTGAGGGGTTTGACCTCGACGTACTCGTCGCCGAAGGCGGACAGTTCGGGGAGTTCATGCAGTGGTTGGTCGCTCTTGGCCGCGACGAGGTAGCCCCAGTAACCCATCGGGCGAACCTACACCGCCTCCGAACTGCTCAGCACGGAAGAGCACTCGAGGTATTGCCACGGTGACTAGGTGGCATCTACGGTTCTCCTGCGGCTGGGGGGTCGCCCACTGCGCGTCCTAGGGGGGAGCGCGGGCCCGGGGCCGCGGGGGTGAAGTGATGGGTCTGCTGCGTCCTGCCCAGGTACTGGTCCGAGCTCGGATGACGGCGGTCTTCACTGCCTTCTCGCTGCTCTTCGGGCTGCTCGTCTACGCGCCGCTGCCGGCGCGTGCCGCCGACAACGGCGTGAACCAGTTGCTCGGGTTCCTCGGCGCCGGTGGTCAGCCGGACAGTCTTGCGGCCTGGACGACCGGGCTCGCCTCGGTCGACAAGCTCAAGGAACCGTTGCCGCTCGTCGGGGCGAGTCCGGGTGGCCTGCTCGGGCTCGACGACCTGTTCCTGGAGGCGGCCGCCAAGCAGTTGCAGTCGGCCACGGACTTCGGGGATCTGGAGGTCGACAAGGACATCACGGTGGCCGGTGGACGGGCGGGGCAGCTGAAGACCTCCGTCAGCGACCTCGGCGACGGCAAGAAGCTCGACATCGTGCTGACGGTCGGCAAGACCGTGACCGGGCAGGACCTGAAGGTCAGCAACGCGGATCCGAAGGTGGAGCTGTCGGTCGCCGACGGTGCCACGGTCGCGCTGAAGGCCCGCATCGGACTGAGTGCGGTGTGGACCGGTGCCGGTGACAACAAGGTGTACCTCGTGCACGACGCCGCCACGCCGCGGCTCGACGTCGACGCGCACGCGAGCATCGACAACGCGGCCGCGAAGGCGGCCATCGGCATTCTCGGCGTCTCGCTGACCGGGTCCTCGCTGGACGTGGACGCGCACTTCGTAGGCAAGCTCAACGACCCGAACAACGACGGCAAGCTCTTCTTCGGCGCCACCGGTGAGCTCGGTCAGCCCGGCTCCCTCGATGGCCTGCTGAGCGTCGGTCTGGACGCCGAGGGCTCGCTGCCCACCGACAACACCGACCCGAACACCAGAGGGTCGGTGCACGGCACGTTCCAGCTCGGCGCTGCCGCGTCCGGTGTCCCGGGAGTCGTGCTGCCGGACGGCATCGCCGCGACCGTCAAGGTCGACTGGAACGACATCGGAACCGGTACGCCGACCGTCACCGCGCCGGACCTGGCCGCCACCGTCGGCAAGTTCCAGAACATGAGCCTGCAGGACCTCGCCGAGGGACTGGCGCAGGTGATCGCGACGCTCACCGCGGTGCAGAAGGCGAAGTTCGACCCCGACGGCGACGGGCCGCTGCAGCCGGTCGGCGACCTCGACCTGCCGTTCATGAAGGGCAGCCTGGCCGACGCGATCCAGGTCAACGAGGTGCTGAAGAAGTTCCTCGCCGACCACACCGTCGCGGCGCCTGGACAGCCGGGCCACGTGCCGGGCACGGACCCCGCGCAGTACGGGAAGCCGAAGTTCGCGTCGCTGCAGGAGCTGATCGGCCTGCTCGAGCAGGCCTCGGACATGGATCTCGGCGGCCTCGTCTGGGACGCCACCAACAGCAAGCTCGTCGTCCCGCTCAGCATGACGAAGACCGCTCCGGCCGATCCGGTCGAGCTCGACCCGGTCAGCATCGAGGCGTCCGGCAAGGTCGCCGAGTACGGCGCGAAGACGCTGACGGTGGCCGGCGCCGGCTGGCAGCCGAACCAGTGGCTCGGTCGCCGGGTGGTGGCCGGTACGTCGGCCGGCGAGGTGGTCGGCAACGACGCCGCCACGATCACGCTGAAGCAGGACTGGATCGGCGGCGTCCCGGCGAAGCACACGGCGTACGTGATCGCCGGGCCGGAGCCGCACGTCGGCGCGGTGACCTTCGCCAACACGATCGACTCCGGCGGCCACGGCATCGTCAACGCGAACGCCGACCAGACCTTCGCCACGGTGAAGCCGTCGTTCTCGGCCGCGCTCACCCTGGTGCTCGACCTGCAGGACCCGAAGACCGGCAACGCCTGCATCGGCTTTCTCGGCAACACCAAGGCGTGCCCGTTCACCCAGGAGAACGGCCCGCTCGACACCGTTGTCCCGTCGCTGCCGCTGAACACCGACCGGGTCCTGATCCGGACCGGCGGCACCCTGTTCTCGGCCGACTTCCCGATCGAGTCCGGCATCGACCTGACCGCGAACGCCGGCTTCTTCAAGGTGAAGCTGGCCGGTCAGCTGAAGGTCTGCAACTCCAGCCTCGGTGCCACGTGCTCCGCCGGTACGCCGTCCGGCCACATGCTGAGCGTCGGCCTGAAGCAGCAGGGAGACGCCCAGCACGATCTGCGGCTGTCCCAGCTGTTCAAGCAGTTGGTGGACGCACCGGCCCAGTTGCTCGACGTCGACGTGAACGTCCGGGCGTACGCCGACGCCACGGTCAGCGTCCCGGACGCCGAGCAGTTCCTGCCGGCCGGCGCGACGACGAAGTTCACCGCGCAGTGGACCGACCTGACCGACCCGGACACGCTGTCGTTGGACACCGGCGACCTGACCGAGGTCTTCAAGCTGGACTTCGACGCCGACGACCCCAAGGCGCTGTTCACCGCGCTGATCAAGACCCTGCAGACGCTGTCGAAGCAGCTCGCCGAGGCGAACACCTCGGCCGGCTCCGGCGTCTTCGACAAAGAAGTCCCCGGTCTCGGCAAGTCGCTGCGTGACCTGCTGATCAGCGACGAGTCCAACAGCGGCAAGGACGTCAGCTACGGCGCGAACACCGTGGTGGACGGGACCCGGGCCGAGGGCAACCTGTTCACCGATGCGCTGATCGGCCGGACCGTTGTCGTCGGCACCCAGGTCGGGGTGGTCAAGGACGCGTCGGACGACGGCAAGACGCTGACCTTGACCCAGCCGTGGGCCTCACCACCCGCACCCGGTACGGCGTACAGCATGCGCTCGGCGCTCGACGACGCCACCGACCGGTTGCTGGCGAACACGCCGGACAACCTGCAGGACGCGGTCGAGCTGCTGAACCAGGCGCTCGGCACCGACAGCGTGAAGTTCCGCTACCTGGAGAAGGACGGCAAGCCGAACCTCGTGCTGGCCGTGGACTGGAAGCGCGACTACCGCACCGCCGCGCCGATCAAGCTTTCGCTGGGCAGCCTGAACGGCGGCGACCAGAGCTTCGCCGGCGCGCAGGCGGCCGGCCAGGCCCAGGTGGACGTCACCGGCCAGGTGAAGGTCGGCCTGGTGGTCCCGCTGGAAGCCGGCGACGGTCCGGCGGACGGGGCAGCGCTGAAGGTGCTCGAGGACTCCTCGATCAGCGTCGGCGCCAAGGCCAAGCTGGAGAACGGCGTCGTCCAAGGTGTCGTCGGGCCCTTGTCGGTGTCGCTCGGCAACCCGGCCGCGGACGCTCCGGCGGCGGAGAAGGCCCAGGCGCGGGCGGACCTGAGCATCGCGCTGGCCAAGTCCGGCGCGGCGGCCGACACCCCGGTGTCGTTCAGCGACTTCCTCGGCGCGGTCGGCGTGAACTTCAACGCCAGCAACGGCACGGTCAGCTGCGGGGAGACGCTGGAGACGCCGCTGATGGTGTGCGGCAACCTGCCGATCTACCTCAACAACACCGGGACGGACGCGGGCTGGGCGCAGATCGGCACGATCGCGCTGCGGGTGCCCGACTCCACGAACCCGGCCGATCTGGCGGACCTCGACGACAACCTGCCGGCTCCCGACGCTGCGAAGAAGGAGCTGCAGCTGCCCGAGGACCTGGGCACCAAGCTGTCCGAGGCGCTGCTCGACTTCGGCAACTTCGGCGACGGACTGGAGAGCTACCTGGCCCAGATCGAGCAGGCGTTCCGTACGGCCAGCCTGGGCGGCAAGCTGCCCTTGGTCGGCGAGGACCTGCAGCAGGGCGCGGACTTCATCGGCGACCTGCGCACCCAGCTGCGGAACTTCATCTGGAACGAGCTGCCCGGCGCGGGCCGGCCGGCCAACTCCCAGGAGTTCGAGACCTTCATCAACGGCAAGCTCGCCACCGAGCTGGCCAAGGTGAAGATCGCGGCCACCGACGTCAAGGTCGAGTTCGACTGCACCGCGACGCTGGCCAAGGCTGCCGCCCCGACGGTGACGGCCAACCCGGCGGACGCCGGGACGGCGACGTACGAGTACAAGGTGGTCGCGTACCAGGGGTCCGGTGACGGGACCAGCGGGGACACCATCCCCAGCGATCCCGGCCAGACCACGAAGGGCGCCGCCACGCTCGGCGGCGAGAACTTCAACAAGGTCACCTGGACCCCGGTCGACAAGGCGGCGGGGTACAAGATCCTGCGCAAGGGACCCGGCGAGACCGAGTTCCAGCTGATCAAGAAACTGCCGGGCAACACGCTGAGCCACGAGGACCACGGCGACACCGGTACGGCGTACGCGGCGGTGGAGCAGGAGCCGGACCTGGCGCTGTGCCCGCTGGAGCAGATCAACGGCGCGTTCCTCGACTTCACCGCGCAGCGCGGCAAGGTCAGCGTCGCCAAGGGCTGCGAGAGCGCCGGTGCGCCGCAGGCCTGCTTCACCAAGGACCTCCCGCTCGACATCGGCATCCCGGGCCTGGCGCTGCGCGGTGTGGAGAAGGACGAGGGGCAGTCCAAGGCCAAGGGGGTGTCGGTCGCGGCCGGGTTTGCGCTGCACTTCCGGCTCGGCCTGACCAAGGCGGACGGCTTCTTCGTCAACACGCGGGACGGCTGGGGAGCGGACAACAAGGCCCTGCCGGAACTGCAGGTCGGCCTGGCGTTCGACCTGCAGGAGAACACCAAGCTGCTCGCCGAGCTGGCTTTCATCAAGGTCGACATCACCAAGGCGACCGGCACCGGGCACACACCCGAGGTGCCACTGTTCCACGGCGCCTTCCAGATCGACCTGAAGGCACCAGGCCAGACGGAGAGCTGCTTCAAGGGCACCGAGGACGTCTGCGCCGCGGACGAGAACGCCAAGGTGACGTTTGCCGAGCTCGGTCACTCCGGCAACCTGTTCGGCGTCTCGCTGGCCGGCGGCTTCCACCTGGACTGGAACGTGGAGGCCAAGGTCGACTCGGCCTTCCCGGGCGTCCGGGCGAACTTCCAGCTGAAGTGGGACTTCGACAACAACGCGCCGGACGCGGCGGGTGCGCCGTACATCGCCTTCAAGGACGTCGGGATCAGTGCCGGCAGCTTCTTCGAGGGCCTGCTCGGTGACGCGGTCAAGGAGATCAAGCGGGTCACCGGTCCGCTGCAGCCGGTCGTCGACACGCTGTACGCGCCGATCCCGGTCCTGTCGGACCTGAGCCGGATGGCCGGCGGCGGCGACGTCACGCTGATGACGCTGGCCAAGTCGTTCAGCACACTGGCCGGTGGACCGAAGCTGGAATTCGTCGACAAGATCAAAGCGGTCATCGAGTTCATCAACCGGCTGCCCAGCTGCAGCCCGGACGCCGAGAACGACTGCTACGTACCGCTCGGCAGCTTCGAGCTGTCCGGTGCGAAGGCGCTGGAGACGAGCAACTCCCCGACCACAGCGGACTCGATGTACTCGAAGGTCCTCAACAAGGACGGCCAGCCGCTGACCGAGGCCGACGGCGACGCGGTCAAGGCGGCGCTGAACGACGCGAACGAGACCGGTGGCGACGCGGCGAAGGACGTCTTCGGCACCGGCAACGGGCTGGCCGAGGCCAAGGGCGACGCGGAGAAGTCCGGGTTCAGCTTCCCGATCCTGGACAACCCGGCCACCGCGTTCAACCTGCTGATGGGTGGCGACGTCACGCTGGTCGAGTTCGACTCCGGGCCGCTGACGCTGGGCTTCAGCTGGCGGCAGTCCTTCGGCCCGGTGTACGCGCCGCCGCCGGTGTTCGTCACGCTGGCCGGCTCGGCCTCGGTGAGCCTGCGGATGGTCGCGGGCCTGGACACCTACGGCATTCGCAAGGCGGTCGAGGCGGTGCAGAACGGCGGCCCGGTCAAGGCGATCGACGTGCTCGACGGGCTGTTCTTCAAGACCGTGGACAGCAACGGCGCGCCGCTGCCGGTGGTGCAGCTGACCGGTGAGATCGCGGCCGGTGCCGCGGTCAGCGCGGTGATCATCACCGTCGGCATCGAGGGCGGCCTGCGGCTGACGATCAACTTCAGCTGGAACGACCCGAACGACGACGGCAAGTTCCGGGTCAGCGAGTTCCTGCACGCGGCGCTGAACAACCCGCTCTGCCTGTTCACCACCAGCGGCCGGCTGGCGCTGTTCCTGCGGGTCTACATCACCCTCGGCGTCAGCATCTTCTCGGTGTCGTTCAGCTTCACGCTGGCCGACGTGACGCTGCTGGACTTCTCACTGGCCCCGGACTGTTCACCGCCGCCACCGAAACTCGGTGGCACGGTGGACGACACACTGGTGGTCTTCGCCGGCAAGTTCGGCAAGAAGGACCAGCGGGGCGGGCCGTGGAGCAACGACGAGGCGGCGGTCGAGAAGGACACCGTCAAGGTCGTCTCGCTGCACTACGCGCAGACCAAGGCCGACCCCGAAGGTGACGACGCCGGCTTCGACGGTTTCGCGGTGGAGATGCTCGGCGAGCGGCGCGAGTACCACGACCCCGGCCTGCAGCGGGTCGTCGTCGACGGCGAGGGCTACAGCAAGCCGATGGCGATCACCTTCACCGGCGACGGCAAGAAGGACACCGGCGACGACGCCGGCGGCACCTCGGCCGCGTTCGACAAGGACGCCGTGGTGATCGGTGGCAACGGCAACGACGTGATCACCACCGGCCGCGGCCTGTCGTACGTCGACGGCCGGGGCGGAGACGACATCATCGCCACCGGGGACACCGGCGGCGCGGCGTCCAAGGCGACGGTGGCCGGCGGTCCGGGCAAGGACACCATCACCGTCGGCAACGGCGACGCCCGGGTGGCCGGTGACGCTTCGCTCGGGTCGGACCGCGACCCGCGGAAGGTCACCCACAACGCACAGGACTCCGAGGACGGCGACAAGACCACGGACCTGGCCGGGGTGTTCGACTGGACGACCATTCCGGACCCGACCGGGCTGGCCGACGGCCCGACGCCGGGCGACGACACGATCAGCCTCGGGCTGGGCACCAACACGGCCCGCGGCAACGCCGGCAACGACAAGCTCGCGGTCGCCGCGGACGTGCCGGACGGCTCGAAGAAGGCCGGCGTCAACACCTTGGTCGGCGACCTCGGCAGCGACCGGATCACCGGCGGTACGAACGCCGACCGGATCTTCACCGCGGCCGAGGGCGAGTTCGGCGTGGACGCGGCCGGTCCCGCCGACAGCGACCCGAGCGCCGACGACGGCGTCGCCACCAACGTGGTGGACACCGGCACCGGCAGCGACCAGGTCTGGGGCAGTGCCGCCGTCGAGGCGATCACCAGCCACTCGCAGGGCGACCAGGGCGCGACGATTCGGGGTGGCGGCAGCAACGACGTCCTCACCGGTGGCTACGGCACCGACGCGGTCTACGGCGGTCCCGGTGACGACTACGTCATCGCCGAGCCGGCCGAGGTGGGCCCGGTGAAGGGCGTCGACCAGCCCGGCGCGGTGGCGTACGGACCGCTGCGGGACGTGGTCAAGCTGCCGCTGCCGGACGGCGTCGCGTCGAACGCCAAGACGCTGGTCGGTGGCCTCGGCAACGACCACGTCGTCGGCGGGGACGGCCCGGCCACCGTCTTCGGTGACCGGCGGATCGACGCGGAGAAGTGCGCCACCGGTACGCCGGTGGCCTCGGACCCGGTCGCCGAGAGCACCAGCCAGGCGACCGGCGACGGCAACGACCGGATCTTCGGCGGCGCCGGCGTCGACACCGTCTCGGCCGGTGGCGCGGCCGACCTGGCCGAACTTGCCGGCGGCAACGACGTCGTCTGCGGCCAGGAGGGCGTCGATACCCTGCGCGGTGGCGGCGACGCGGACCGGGTGTTCGGCGGCACCGACGGCGACGTGCTGTACGGCGACGCGGGGCTGGACCAGGTCTTCGGCAACACCGGCGACGACGTCGGCTACGGCGGTACCGAGGCCGACGTGGTCGAGGGCAACAATGGCAAGGACTGGATCACCGGTGGCGTCGGCAACGACCTGATCTACGGCGGCACCCGCGCCCCGGACCGCGCCGACAACGGCGACGACGACTTGTCCGGCGACCTCGGCGACGACCGGCTGATCGGCGACAACGACACCGTGGACGACCCGGCCAACCCGGGCGACCCGGCCGCCGTACCGCTCGACCTCGACGGGGCAGCGCCGGCCGCCGGCGCGGGTGACCGGATCAACGGCGGCGACGGCCAGGACACCGGGTACGGCGGTCTCGGGGCCGACCTGGTCAACGGCGACGGCGGCGACGACCACCTGGAGGGCAACAACGCGGCGGACGTCGTGCACGGCAACGACGGCGAGGACGCGATCGCCGGTGGCTCGTTCGAGCAGGCCTCGGCCGGCACCGGACGGCCGGACACCGGGGACCAGCTGTTCGGCGACGCCGGACCTGACCTGCTGGCCGGCGACAACGCAGTACTCGCCCTGACCGGCGACCCGGCGGCGACGACCCCGGTCACTCGGCAGCGTGGGTTCGCTCACGGCCACACGGTGACGCTGCTCGACCTGGGCGCGGCTCCGGCCGCGGACACCTCCGGCAACGACCAGATGTCGGGTGGCGACGGGCAGGACGTGCTGTACGGCCAGGGTGGCGAGGACCGCGCCAAGGGCGACGGTGACGACGACTACGTCGAGGGCGGTCAGGCGAGCGACTGGGTCGAGGGTGATCTGGCCGACGACGACCTGGTCGGTGGCAGCTCGACCTCGCTGAGCGGGACCGGGGCGGACACCGTCGGGCAGCCGGACACCGCGGACGCGATCTTCGGTGGTCCGGGTGACGACGTGGTGGCCGGTGACAACGGACGGGTCCTGCGGCCCGCGGCCGGACAGACGCCGACCCGGGTCACGGTCCGGCTGGGCACTGAGCCCGGTCAGCCGATGGCGGGCCGGATCATCGACCGGTACGACCTCGGCAGCAACCGGCTGGCGGTGCCACCGGCAGACCGGTACGGCGCGGACCGGGTGTCCGGCGGCGACGGGGTGGACGTGGTCTACGGCCAGGACGGCGGCGACTACCTGTCCGGCGGCGCCCGGGCCGACTACGTCGAGGGCAACGGCGGCGCGGACGTGCTCCGCGGCGACCTGTCGCTCGGCGGCGACTCACCACTCACCACCGTGCAGCCGCTGACCGACCCGGGCTGGCCCGGTACGCCGAGCGCTGCGGCCGTGCTGGAGGGTGCGGCCGGTCCGGACGGTCAGGACGACCTGATCGGCGGCAGCTCGGCCCAGGGGTTCCGCGACACCGGTGACACGATCGAGGCCGACGGTGCCGACGACGTGGTGCTCGGTGACAACGGCTCGCTGGTCCGGACCGTCACCGGTGCGACCGAGCGGGTGTACGCCGACCGCTATCCCAACGGCACTCCGCCGGCGGGCGCGACGGTGGCCCGCACGCACGACCCGGACCTCGGCGAGCCGAGCACCCGGTTCTGCACCGAGAACCAGGCGACCTGTGAGGTGGCCGGTGCGTTCGGCACCGACACCCTGTACGGCGAGGCCGGCGACGACGGGATCTGGGGACAGGACGGCAACGACACCGTTCTCGGCGGCGCGGACGACGACGACCTGTACGGCGAGCTCGGTGACGACACCGTCTCCGGCGAGGCCGGCGAGGACGCGATCCTCGGCGACCGGGGTGGCGTGGTGAACCAGTACCTCGACACCGGCGACGCCCCGGCGCAGTTCAGCATCTCGCTCAACCCGCCGCCGAAGGAGACCTACGTCGGTCTGCGGCGCGGCGGCTACGACCGCCGGGTCGACCTCGAGCACGACGTGGACGGCGACCAGTGGATCGGCGCCTCGACGGCTGCGGAGATGCCGCACGACGGCATCGCCGAGGGCGGCCGGGACCGGCTCCGCGGCGGACCGGGGGCGGACCACCTGCACGCCGGCTTCGGGGACGACCTGGTCAACGGTGACAGCGGTGGCGACCAGGTGTTCGGCGCCGACGGCGAGGACGTGCTGTGGGGTGGCCGGGGCTGTGACCCGGTGCTCGACGCCGCGACCCCGGACTGTCTGACCGGTGGGGTGTTCAAGGCCGAGTCGCGGGGGACGAACGACCGGTTCGTCGACCACGTCTTCGGTGGCGCGGGCGAGTCGGACCCGGCCGCGCAGGACGTGCTCGGCTCGGACCTGCTCGACTTCAACCCGCGCGGCAGCTACCCGGGCGCGTGCGCACCGGGTGACTGGCCGGTCACCACGAACGGGGTCACCGTCGACCCGTGCGAGTGGTTCCAGCTGACCGGGAAGGCGGACGACACCGCGGACCCGGCGAGCCTGGCGAACAACCAGCACCACCACGGCACCGACTGGATCTACGGCGGCTGGGACCGGGACGTGCTGCAGGCCGACCGGGCCGAGAACGGGCCGAACCCGGGCGACCGGCTGATCGACTGGAACGGCGCGTACAACCTGTTCAGCCACTGCAACGCGGCGTACGGAGGGTTCAACGACGTCCGGCAGCACTCGCCGGCGATGCTGAACTTCCTCCAGCAGCTCGCCTGGGGCTCCGGCGCCGGACGGTCCGGCGCGGACGTGACCACGGCCGGTACCTCGGCGTACCGGGAGCTGGCGCTGACCTACCAGCAGGATCACGGGCACGGCACCGGGCCGGCGTACCCGGGCACGCCGGGGCACTTCGACGACCCGGTGGCCTGCGCGGACTGAACCGGCCCGCACCACCCACTTGGCTCCGGACCGCCCGCCGTGGTCCGGAGCCAGGTGAACACTTGGCACAAAACACACCGCCGTTCTGCGCCGGGGCATACGGGTGGGTACCTTCGTCGGGTGCAGAAATGGCCTGGTCGTCCCTATCCCCTCGGAGCCACGTACGACGGCTCCGGTACGAACTTCGCGCTGTTCTCGGAGGTTGCCGAACAAGTTGACCTGGCACTGATCGCGGACGACGGGACCGAGCAACTGGTCCAGCTGACCGAGGTGGACGGGTTCGTGTGGCACGCCTACCTGCCGTCGGTCCAGCCGGGCCAGCGCTACGGGTTCCGGGTGCACGGTCCGTACGACCCGGTCAACGGGCACCGGTGCAACCCGTCGAAGCTGCTGCTCGACCCGTACGCGCGGGCCATCGACGGCCAGGTCGACGGTGACGAGTCGCTGTTCAGCTACCGGTTCGCCAAGCCCGACGAGCTGAACACGATGGACAACCGCGAGCACACCATGCTCTCGGTGGTCACCAACCCGTACTTCGACTGGGGCAACGACCGGCCGCCGGGTCACCCGTACCACCAGACGGTGATCTACGAGGCCCACGTCAAGGGGCTGACCAAGACCCACCCGGCGCTGCCGGAGGAGATCCGCGGCACCTACGCGGGCATCGCCCACCCGGCGGTCATCGAGCACCTCAAGGAGCTCGGGGTGACCGCGATCGAGCTGATGCCGGTGCACCAGTTCGCCCAGGACGGGCACCTGGCCGACCGTGGGCTGTCGAACTACTGGGGCTACAACACCATCGGCTTCTTCGCCCCGCACAACGCGTACAGCTCGATCGGCACCCGCGGCCAGCAGGTGACCGAGTTCAAGACGATGGTCCAGGCGCTGCACGAGGCGAACATCGAGGTGATCCTCGACGTGGTCTACAACCACACCGCCGAGGGCAACGAGATGGGCCCGACGCTGTCGTTCAAGGGCATCGACAACGCGGCGTACTACCGGCTGGTGGACGAGGACAAGCGGCACTACTACGACACCACCGGGACCGGCAACAGCCTGCTGATGCGGCACCCGCACGTGCTGCAGCTGATCATGGACTCGCTGCGCTACTGGGTCACCGAGATGCACGTGGACGGGTTCCGGTTCGACCTGGCGGCCACGCTGGCCCGGCAGTTCCACGAGGTGGACCGGCTGTCGGCGTTCTTCGACCTGGTCCAGCAGGACCCGGTGGTCAGCCAGGTCAAGCTGATCGCCGAGCCGTGGGACGTCGGCGACGGCGGCTACCAGGTCGGCAACTTCCCGCCGCTGTGGACGGAGTGGAACGGCAAGTACCGCGACACCGTGCGCGATTTCTGGCGGGGTGAGAAGTACACGCTGGCCGAGTTCGCCTCCCGGCTCACCGGCTCGTCCGACCTCTACCAGGACGACAGCCGGCGGCCGATCGCCAGCATCAACTTCGTCACCGCGCACGACGGCTTCACGCTGCGTGACCTGGTGTCGTACAACGACAAGCACAACGACGCCAACGGCGAGGGCGGCAACGACGGCGAGAGCCACAACCGGTCCTGGAACTGCGGCGTCGAGGGCGAGACCGACGACGCGGCGGTGCTCGCGCTGCGGGCCCGGCAGCAGCGCAACTTCCTCACCACGCTGCTGATTTCCCAGGGCGTCCCGATGCTCGCGCACGGCGACGAGCTGGGCCGGACGCAGAGCGGCAACAACAACGTCTACTGCCAGGACAACGAGCTCGCCTGGGTGGACTGGGAGCTCGCCGACGAGCAGAAGGACCTGCTGGAGTTCACCCGGACGCTGGTCCGGCTGCGCCACGAGCACCCGGTGCTGCGGCGGCGCCGGTTCTTCCACGGCGACACCGGGGTCGACGGCCTGGGCGACCTGGTCTGGTTCACGCCGAAGGGCACCGAGATGCAGGACGCCGACTGGACCCGCGACGACGCCCGGGCGGTGGCGGTGTTCCTCAACGGCGACGCCATCTCCGAGCCGGACCCGCGCGGTGAGCCGGTGGTGGACGACTCGTTCCTGATCCTGCTGAACAGCCACCACCAGCCGCTGGACTTCCTGCTGCCGTCGGAGAAGTACGGCGAGGCCTGGACCGTGGTGGTGGACACCGCCGACCCGACCGGCGCCGCCAACGACGAGCAGCACGCCGCCGGCAGCACGATCACCATCGAGGCCCGCGGCACCCTGGTCCTGACCCGCCCCCGGGACTCCGAGTGACCCAACCCTCTCCACTCCCAAGTCCAGGCCGGGAGGCCCCATGACCGCGGTTCCGATTTCGACGTACCGGTTGCAGGTGCACGCGGAGTTCGGCTTCGACGCGGCGGCCGACGTGGTCGAGTACCTGCACGACCTGGGCGTCTCGCACGCCTACCTCTCGCCGATCCTGCAGGCCGCGCCCGGATCCACCCACGGGTACGACGTGGTCGACCACAGCAGGGTGTCTGAGCCGGCCGGTGGGCGGGCGGCGTTCGACCGGCTGGCCGCGAAGCTGGCCGACCACCGGATGGGCGCGATCGCCGACGTCGTACCGAACCACGTCGCGGTGCCGACGCCGGCGCGGCTCAACAAGGCGCTCTGGTCGGTGCTGCGGGACGGGCCGGGCTCGCCGTACGCGGACTGGTTCGACGTCGACTGGGGTGCCGGCAACCAGCCGCTGCTGATGGCGGTGCTCGGCCAGCGCATCGGCAACGTGCTCGCGGACGACGAGCTCTCGGTGGACCTGAGCGGTGACGAGCCGGTGCTGCGGTACTACGAGCACGAGTTCCCGCTGCGGCCCGGCACCGAGGACCTGCCGATGGCCGAACTGGTGACCGAGCAGTGGTACCGGCTGGCGCACTGGCGGGTCGCCGACGAGGAGCTGAACTACCGGCGCTTCTTCGACGTCGACACCCTGGCCGCGGTCCGGGTGGAGACCCAGGAGGTGTTCGAGGCCACCCACGAGCTGCTGTTCGCGCTGCTGCACGAGGGCAAGCTGCACGGGTTCCGGATCGACCATCCGGACGGGCTGGCCGACCCGCGCGGCTACCTGCGCCGGCTGGCCGAGCGCACCGGCGGCGCCTGGGTCGTGGTGGAGAAGATCCTGGAGGGCGACGAGGAGCTGCCGCGCGACTGGCCCTGCGCCGGCACCACCGGGTACGACGCGCTGCTGCGGGTCGGCGGGCTCTTCGTGGACCCGGCCGGCGCGGCACCGCTCGCGGCGTACCACTCGGAACTGACCGGTGAGCCGGCCGACTTCGGCCCGGTGGTCGAGCAGGCCAAGCGGGAGGTCGTCGAGCACGGCCAGTACGCCGAGGTGCACCGGCTGGTCGAGCTGCTGGCCCGGATCTGCCAGGACGACGTCCGGCTGCGCGACCACACCCGCCGGGCCTTTCACGAGGTCGTCGTCGAGCTGCTGGTCAACTTCGACCGGTACCGCGCGTACGTCGTACCGGGTGAACCGGCTCCGGCCGAGGCAGTCGAGGTGCTGGAGCACGTGGCCGAGCTGGCCCGGCGCAACCTCGACGAGGAGCAGCAGGACACCCTCGACCTGGTCCGCGACCTGCTGCTCGGCCGGCAGGCCGGGACAGCGAGCCGGATCGACGAGCAGGCCCGGCACGAGCTGATCGTGCGGTTCCAGCAGACCTGCGGCCCGGTGATGGCCAAGGGCGTCGAGGACACCGCGTTCTACCGCTGGTTCCGGCTCAGCTCGCTGAACGAGGTCGGTGGCAACCCGGAGCACTTCGGTGTCTCGCCGGAGGAGTTCCACGCCTACGCCGGCCGGCTCAACGACCACTGGCCGCGCACGATGACGACGCTGTCCACCCACGACACCAAGCGCTCCGAGGACGTCCGGGCCCGGCTCACCGTGCTGTCGGAGCAGCCGACGGCCTGGGTCGAGGCGGTGCGGTCGTGGCGGTCGATGACCGAGGACCGCCGGGGGCCGCTGCTCGACGGGAGCACGGAGTACCTGATCTGGCAGACCCTGCTCGGCACCTGGAACGACGGACCGCTTGCCGAGGACCGGCTGCAGGGCTACCTGCAAAAGGCGATCCGCGAGGCCAAGCGCCACACCAGTTGGACCTCGCCGGACGCGGAGTACGAGGAGGCGGTGGCGGCGTTCGCCACGGCGGTCCTGGCTGACTCCGCTGTGCTGGAGTCCGTCCGCCGGTTCGCCGACGCTCAGGCCCCGTACGTCCGGGCGGCGACGCTCGGGCAGAAGCTGATCCAGCTGACGATGCCGGGCGTGCCGGACGTCTACCAGGGCTCGGAGCTGGTGGACCTGTCGCTGGTGGACCCGGACAACCGGCGCCCGGTCGACTACCGCGAGCGGATCGAGCGGCTGGCTCGGCTGGACGGCGGCTCGCCGCCGAAGGACCTGGCTGACGAGAAGTTGCTGGTCACCTCCCGGGCGCTGCGGCTCCGGCGGCAGCACCCGGACGCCTTCGCGGGCAGCTACACGCCGCTGCCGACCTCCACGGGTCACGCGGTCGCGTTCGCCCGCGCGGACGCGGTGATCACGCTGGCGACCCGGTTGCCCGTGGCACTGCACCGGCTGGGCGGCTGGGGCGACTCCCGGGTCGTCCTGCCCGACGGTGACTGGCAGGACGTGTTGACCGGCCGCTCGGTGGGTAGTGGAGCGGCTCGGATCGACGAGCTGCTGGCCGAGCTGCCGGTGGCGCTGCTCGCGAGGAGCTGACATGCACACCTTCACCGTCTGGGCGCCCGACGCCGCCACGGTCTCTCTGGTGCTTTCCACCGAGTCCCTGGAGATGACCCGGGCCGACGACGGGTGGTGGACGCTGGAGGTACCGGACGCCGGGCACGGCACGGACTACGCCTTCTCCATCGACGGCAGCGACCCGATGCCGGACCCGCGAAGCCCCTGGCAGCCTCATGGCGTGCACGGCTCGAGCCGGGTGTTCGACGCGTCCCGCTTCAGCTGGAACGACGCCGAGTGGGCCGGGCGCGACGTACGGGGTGCGGTGTTCTACGAGCTGCACCTCGGCACGTTCACGCCCGAGGGAACGCTTGACGCGGCCGCGGAGCGCCTGGACCACCTGGTCGCGCTCGGCGTCCAGGTGGTGTCCCTGCTCCCGGTCGCGGCGTTCCCCGGCCGGCACGGCTGGGGCTACGACGGCGTCGACCTGTATGCCGTGCACGAGCCGTACGGCGGACCGGAGGCGCTGCAGCGGTTCGTGGACCGCTGTCACACCGCAGGGCTGGCGGTCTGCCTCGACGTCGTCTACAACCACCTCGGACCGTCCGGCAACTACCTGGACTCCTTCGGTCCCTACTTCACCTCGAAGCACACGACACCCTGGGGCCCGGCGGTCAACCTGGACGACAAGGGCTCGGACGGGGTACGTCGCTGGATCTGCGACAACGCGCTGCGCTGGTTCCGCGAGTTCCACATCGACGCGCTCCGGCTGGACGCCGTGCACGCGCTGCAGGACGACAGCCCGCAGCACGTGCTCGCCCAGCTGTCGGTGGAGACGGCCCAGCTCTCGGCGGAGCTGGGCCGGCCGCTGGGTCTGGTGGCCGAGTCCGACCTGAACGACCCGCGCATGGTCGAGCCGGTAGCCGAGGGCGGTCTCGGGATGACTGCGCAGTGGAGCGACGACTATCACCATGCGCTGCACGCCCTGCTGACCGGCGAGAGCGCCGGGTACTACGAGGACTTCGCGCAGCCCGGGGTCTTCGAGAAGACGCTCACCCAGGTGTTCCTGCACGACGGGTCCTACTCGTCGTTCCGGGGCAAGGACTGGGGCCACACGGTGGATCCGGCCCGGCACCGTGGGTCGCAGTTCCTGGCCTACACCTCGAACCACGACCAGGTCGGCAACCGCGCGCTCGGCGACCGGCCGGCGTTGACACCGGGCCAGCTGGCGATCGGGGCCGCGCTGGTGATCACCTCGCCGTACACGCCGATGCTGTTCATGGGTGAGGAGTGGGGTGCGTCCACGCCGTGGCGGTACTTCACCGACCACGAGGAGCCGGAGCTGGCGGACGCGGTCCGCAACGGGCGGCGCGAGGAGTTCGGCGCGCACGGCTGGGACGCCGACGAGATTCCCGACCCCCAGGACCCGGCCACCTGGCAGGCGTCGCTGCTGGACTGGACCGAGCTGGACGCGTCGCCGCACCGCGAGCTGCTCGCCTGGTACCGCGACCTGCTCGCACTGCGGGCCCGCGACGAGAACCTGCGCGACGACCGGCTCGGATCGGTCGCGGTGACGTCGGACGCCGGCGGCGACTGGATGGTGGTCAGCCGCGGGGACCTGCGGGTGGTGGTGAACCTGGCCGACGCCGAGCGGGTGGTGCCGGTCGACCGTGTTCCGCGGGACGTGGTGACGGCGTTCGGCGAGGCCGAGATCGTCACGGACGGTGTTCGGCTGGCCGGGCACTCGGTGGGGGTTTTCGCCGTCTGAGACGAGACTGCGACCGCATCGATGTCTTGACAGGGATGGACAAATCCGGGGCAAGCTTGCCTCGGGCCTCGTTTGTGGGTGGGTACCGGTGGAATCGCTTGTGCAACGGGGTTGCGGTGACGGACTGTTGAAACAGCAGCAGGGAGAAGTCACCCGGGGGGTTGACGGGAGGTCCAGGATGGCAGTCGGAGGAGTCGACACCTACTACGACTACGAAGAGAAGCAGTGGAAGAGCCGGAGGCTGGGTGGCGGTCCGATCCGCCGCGGCCCGGTCTGCCCAGCACCACGAGCCGACCATCAACCGGCCGAGCGGCGTACCGCCGGTCACGAGCGCAAGGGGCAGGACGAGAAGGGCCAGCGCGTCCTGACCTGAGCACCACTCCGCACCACCACAGCGCCGTCACGTCGTCCGTGACGGCGCTGCGCTGTGTCCGGCGAAAGTCCGAGAAATGTCACTGAAACGACGACACTGGGACTTGTCATCATTTGGATGACGCGCTACAACAGTAGTGCGCAGAAACACCGAGGAACTGTCGACGCAGGAGGTGGAAAGACGATGTTGATGCGCACCGATCCCTTCCGCGAACTGGACCGGATGGCCCAGCAGCTGCTCGGCTCGACGGGTTCCGGCACCTGGACTCGCCCGGCCACGCTGCCGATGGACGCCTACCGCTCCGGCGACGAGTACGTCGTCGCCTTCGATCTTCCGGGCGTCGCGCCCGACGCGATCGAGCTGAACGTCGAGCGCAACGTGCTCACGATCAAGGCCGAACGGCGTCCGACGGACGTCCCGGAGGGCGTCGAGCTGCAGGTGGCGGAACGCCCGCTGGGCGTCTTCTCCCGCCAGCTGTTCCTGAGCGACTCCCTCGACACCGACCGGATCCAGGCGGCGTACGCCGACGGCGTGCTGACGCTGCGCATCCCGGTCGCCGAGCAGGCCAAGCCGCGCAAGATCTCGATCGAGGCGTCCGGCGGCCAGAAGCAGCTGAGCAGCTGAGGATCGCCGCCGGACCGATCGCTGGAAGGTGGTGATGCCCTGACAACCGATCCAGCCGGTCGATTCACCAGGACGGCTGCCCGGCGGCGACAACGGCGGTGCGTGGTGCACCGCAGCCGCACCCGGGCGCACGGGCTGCCGCCGGCAGCCGTCCGCTTCCTTCGTCCCCGTCCACCGTTCGACGCTGTCTGCCAGGAAGGATGTCTTGCCCCCCGAAACCGTCGCCCCGCCGACCCGGACGCTCGCGCGGGCCTTCCACCCGATGTTCGCCCTGTACGCCGGTGTGCTGGCCGGCGCGGCCCTGATCTTCGACCTGCTCTACCTGATGGTCGGCGGCGGCGTGCTGATGGCCGCGCTCTAACACGTTGCCGGTGACGGCCGGTCTGGTCGCCTGCCTGGTCGCCGCGGCCGACGAGCTGCAGCTGGACCGCCCGGCCATGCGTGCTGCCGTCCTGCTGGCCGGCAGCGCCGGACTGACGAACACCCTCTACCTGGGCGCGATCGGCAGCATGCGGGCAACGGATCCGGCCAACTGGACGATGGGCGCGGTGTCGGTGCTGCTGAGCTGTGTCGCTGTGCTGTCCGCCGCCGTCACCGTCCACCTCACCCTCCGCCTCGCCGGCCTGGCCACCCCGGCTCCGCCCAGCACACCAACGGCCCCGCCGGCCATCAGTTGGGCGCCTCCGGCGATCGCCGGCACCGCCCCTGCCCTGTACGTCGAGCGCGTCAATCCCGGCCTGGCCGCTCTGGTCAATCAGACCCTCGTGGACCAGCGTTCAGCCGACGAGCTCCGGGCCGAGCAGACCCTGGTCGATCCGGCCGGCCAGACCCTGGTTCTCGCCGCCGACCGCCCGGCGGCCGCCTGACTTCCCTCCCGGTGGCAGGTGACCAGTACTCGCCGCCACCGAAGAGGCAGTGATCTGCTGCACTGCCTCGGCGACCCGGGCACCAGCCCCTGAACCCTCGACCCCCGGGTGCCCGGGTCGCCACTGCCTTGCCGATGCCTCCTCGGGCAAGCCCGCCTAGTGTCCGGCGGCCGACACGACGTCGCTGGCGAGCAGGGAGCGGAGTTCCTCTGTCGTGGGCATGCGGCCGAGGGCGCGCAGGCGCTGGGACTGGGCCTTGCGCATGGCCTCGACCAAGCGGCGGGCCTCGCGGGCGTTGCCGAAGTTCGCGCCGTGGGCGATCCGGTCGAAGTACGCGGTGAGTGGCTCACCGGCGGCCGGGTCGAGCAGGTAGTCGCCGCCGGCCACCATCCGGCCGGTGATCAGCAGCAGTTCCTCGGCCGAGTAGTTCTCGAACTCGATCGTCTTGGAGAACCGCGAGGCCAGGCCGGGGTTGGCGGCCAGGAAGTCGTCCATCTCGGTGGTGTAGCCGGCCACGATGATCGCGATCTCGTCGCGGTGGTCCTCCATCAGCTTGACCAGCGCGTCGATCGCCTCCTGGCCGAAGTCGCCGCCGGTGCCGGCCGAGCGGGACAGCGTGTACGCCTCGTCGATGAACAGCACCCCGCCGAGCGACTTCTCGAACACCGTCGCGGTCTTCTCCGCGGTGTGCCCGACGTACTGGCCGACCAGGTCGCGGCGCGACACCTCGGTGAACTCGCCGTGCGGCAGCACCCCGAGCGCCTTGAGCAGCTTGCCGTACAGCCGCGCGACGGTGGTCTTTCCGGTGCCGGGCGCCCCGGCGAAGATCAGATGGTGGCTGACGGCACCGATCGACAGCCCGGCCGCCCGCCGCCACTCGTTCACCTGGATCTCGTCGACCAGCGCGTGCACCTCGGCCTTCACGCCGGGCAGCCCGACCATCTCGTCCAGTTCGCCGAGCAGGTCCTCCAGCGGCCCGCCGCTCTCCGCCGGCCGCACCGAGGCCTGCTCGGTCACCTGGACGTCGGCGCCGTCGGGAATCACCAGGCCCGGCAGCCCGGTGTTGTCGGTCCGGCAGCCCTCGACCACGCCGCCGCAGCCCGGGGTGAACGCGATGCCGGCGCCGCGGGTGTCCTGGACGGTCACCCGCCGGATGGTCGGCGTACTGCCGTGGGCGACGCCGATTCCGTCGGTTCCGGTCCGGGAGACGGTGGTGTCGGTCAGCTCGGGCCGGCTGTACTGGTAGACGTAGATGCCGCGGCCGCCGCAGCCCGTCACCGTGCAGCCGCGGATCAGCGGATCGGAGCCCAGGGCAACGACGATGCCGTCGCCGGCGACGTCGCGGACGACCGTGTCGAGGATCCGGCCGCCGGCTCCCTCCACCACGATGCCGGTCTCGGCGCCCGCCACCGTGCACCGGTCCACGGTGAACGTCGTACTGGCGTGCACGCTGATCGCCGGCCGGGTCCGGCTGCGGATCTCGCACTGCTCGACGGTGAGCGCGGTCCGGTCGACCGAGACGGCCAGGTTGTCGCCGGCCCGGACCTCGAGGCCACGCAGGGTCAGCGCGCCGTCGACGGCGCGCAGGGTAGGCCAGTCCGCGCCGTCACCGTCCAGTACGACGGTCGCGCCCGCTTCGGCCTGCAGCGTGACGGACCGCCCGCTCAGCTCGAGCGTCTCCGCGTACGTCCCCGCGGCGATCGCCACGACGGCTCCGTCGGGTGCGTCCAGCAGGGCCGAGCCGATGGTCGAGTAGGCGCCGGGGCGGTCAGCCGCGACGGTCAGGACCCGCATCAGCTGGCCCGGTCCAGCAGCCAGCCCCGGTCGGCCGCCTTGACACCCGCCTGGAACCGGCTGCGGGCGCCCAGCCGGCCCATGATCTGCGAGACCATCCGGCGTACCGTCCGCACCGAGCAGCCGAGTTGGGCCGCCGCGACCTCGTCGGTGACGCCCAGCGCGAGCAGCCGGAGCATCTCCCGGTTCCGCGCGTCCAGGTCGGCGTCGCTCGGCAGGTCGCTGTCCGTCAGCGGTACGGCGTCCGGCCAGACCCGCTCGAACAGCTCGGTCGCCGTGGCGACGACGCTGCTCAGCCGCAGCACCGCGACGCTCCCGTTCGAGCTGTCGGCGGGCAGGACAGCGACCGCGCCGTCGATGATCAGCGCGTTCAGGGGGACGTGCGGCAGCGTCCGGACGGCCACGCCGGCCGCGGACAGCGCGCCGAGGTGGCGGCTCTGCCCCGGGGCGGTTCGGGCGGTGTCCGGGTAGATCGCCCGGTAGCGCAGGCCGGACCGGACGTCGCGCGGCCCGAACGCCGGCCCGGCCGGGGTCAGGTTGCTCATCGCGATGACCTCGTCGCGGGCCTCGGCCAGCAGCGCGGCGATGCCGTCCTGGGCGGGCACGTGGTGGAAGCCGGCGGGGCGGTTCAGCACGGTGACAGTCATGAGAGAGGGACCCCCAGAGGTAGCGTGGCGGCGACACCGGTCGCGTGCCGCCCGTCGAGGCGTTCGGGCACCACTCCGTAGGAGCGAGCCAGGGTGGTGAGCACGGTGACCGCCGCGTCGAGTGTGGCCGGATGTGAGGCGGCGACTCGCAGTACGGCGTCGTGCTGGGTGGGTTCTGGGCCGTCAGCCGGCGCGGTGACGGTGATGGCGAGGGTGTGCGCGCAGCCGGTCGCAGTACCGAGCAGGGTGTCGACCAAGGCCTGTGCGGCCGGCCTGTTGATGGCCGCGAATCCGCTGAGCCGGAGGGTGACCTGCAGGACAGGGCCTGCGGTCCAGCAGGACCAGCGCTCCCGAAGCTGACCGCGGCCGGCGTTGGTGTGGGCCAGGGCACCGATCGAGGCCAGGGCGTCGGGCTCGTCCAGCGGCAAGTACTCGACCTGCTCGCGGTCGAAGCGGCGTACGAGCCGTCGGCTGGCGTTGGCCAGCACCTGGCGCACCTGCTCGTCGGTGGGGAGCTCCGGTGACCGGTCAGCGCTGACAGCGATCCATGCCCGGGACTGGCGGCTCTGCTTGAGCCCGGTGTGCAGCACGAGCTGTACGGCGACGCCGACCGGCTGCTCGTCGGCGGACGCGGTCAGATCGGTCAGCTGGGGCAGCAGCGCCTGCTGCGCGTCGGTACCAACCCGCAGGACGACGGAGACTCCCCGCGGGTGGCTCAGTACGCCGTACGGCTGCTCGCGGATGACCAAGGTGTCCGTCGTGGTCTGGCCGCACAGGAGGCTGACCAGGTTCAGCGCGGTGTCGTTGCCGAGGTCGGCGCGGCGGCGACGGGCCAAGAAGCCCAGCAGCACCCCGACCCAGCGGTACAGCCAGAGCCCGCGAACTCGTACGGCGGTGAGCAGCACCAGCGTGATCGCACCGAGGCTGGTCAGCACCAGAGTCAGCCGAGAGCCCGCAGTGGCGGCCGCGACCGCGACGACCACGAGTTGCCAGCACACGACCTGGCCGACCCGGATCTCGCGCTCCGGAAGCCGCACCTTGTCCGGGACCGGCGGTGCGGACCTCGGCGGCTGCTCGACCAGGTACGACCGTGTTGCCGCGGGCGCAACCGATGCCGTCTTGACCACGTTCGGCCTGGCCGTCGGGCGCTGCTGGACCGCGGCGGTGCGGGTGACCGGCGTACCGATGGTTGTTGCCTGCGGTACGGCGGGAGCCGTCGACGCGTAGGCGGCCGGCTGCCCAGGAGCAGCTGCAGCCGCGGCCGAGGGCCTCATGCCACCCTCGGATCGTCAGGAGCGACCAGTTCCAGCGCAGCTCGGTGGCTGATCCGTACTCGCTGTGCAGCGGCCAGCAGGTCGTCGTGCGACTCAGTGGCCAGCGCCAAGCGGTGTGCGTGGTCCCGCACGACCACATGCAGCTCGAACCGACCCGGTGCGGGTTCGGAGAGGAGGTACCGGTCCATCAGCTCGTCGATCTGCTGCTCCACCTCAGCTTGGGCCAAGCCGGTCAGCTGAGCTGCCCGGCGTACGTCGAACTGCGGCGTCAGGCTGAGCAGGCGGTAGAACCTGCGGGTCTGCGCCGGGAGCGATTCGTACGTCGGGTCCAGCTGCGCGTGCACCGTCGCCAGCTCGCGGTAGCGGGTGGTCTGGTCGTCCAAGCGGGTGGCCAGCCGGGCGGCGGTCCACGGCCGGCGGCTCCGCAGGGAGTCGCTGAGGCGGCGCAGTGCGGCCGGGTGGCCCGCACTCCAGCGGAGTACCTGCGCGCTGTCGGTCAACTGCTCCGCCTCCTCGGCGCGCAGCGGATCGAGGGTGATGAGAACGTCGCAGTCCAGACCGGCGAGGCGGTTGCGGCTGGTCACGATGACGAGCGAGCCCGGGGCGTTGGGTAGCAGCTGGTGCACCTGCTCCGCGTCGGCGACGTCGTCCAGCACCAGCAGCACCGGCCGGCCGTGTGAGCGCCAGAGCGCAGTTCGCGCCGCAGTTGCTGTCGGCAACGACGTCTCGGGCCGGTCGGCCTGGAGCAGCACGCCGAGCGCCTCGAAGGGGCTGACCGGCCCGTCCCGGTGCGCGCGCAGGTCGACGTGGTGCTTCCACTCGACGCCCTTGATCCGGGCGGCGGCCTCCACCGCGAAAGCGCTCTTGCCGATCCCGGCCAGTCCCTCGACCGCCACGACGGTCATCCGTTCCGGGCTGACCGCGTCCCGAACGGCGGCAAGGTCGGCGGCGCGGCCGACGAAGCCCGCGGTCCGCGGCGGAAGATCGCTGTAGGTGGCGTCGAGGGGCTCTGGGTCAGCGGTGATCGCCTGCACGGCGATCGGCTGCGGAGCCGGGGTGACGTCCGAGGTCAGGATCTGGTGATGCAGCGCAGTGAGCTCAGCCCCGGGCTCGATGCCCAGGTCCCGGATCAGCACACCGCGAGCCCGCTGGTACGCCGCCAGCGCGTCGTGCCGGCGCCCGGTCTGCCAGAGCGCGGCCATCAGCCGGGTCCAGGCCAGCTCGCGCAACGGGTCCTCGTCGGTCAGCGCCCGGAGCAGTGCGATCGCGTCGGCCGACCGGCCGAGGGCCAGGTGCGCGTCAGCGAGGTCCTCTCGCAGCGTCCGGTGCAGCTCGGTGAGCCGGTCGACCGCTGACGTGGCGTCCCCGGTCAGTCCGTCGTACGGGCATCCGCGCCACAGTCCGAGCGCGTGCTCGACCAGCTGGGCCGCCTCCTCCGCCGCCTGCGCGGAGCAGGGTCGGTCCGCGGTGAGCAGTTTGTGGGCGGAGTCGGCCAGCGAGGCCGCCTCGTCCGCGTCGAGCTCTCCGGGCAGCACGCGGACGCGGTACGCGCCGGGCCGGCTCTCGATCCGCTCGTCCGGCAAGGCCCGGCGCAGCTGCCAGACGTAGGTCTTCAGGTTGCGCTGGGCGGAGGCGGGGGCGTCGAGCCCGGACCAGACGGCCTCGATCAGCTGGTCGGTGCTGACCCAGGCGTTGCGGTGCAGCAGCAGGAGCGTGAGCACCGTCGCCGGTTTGCCGCCGCACAGGTCGAGCGGCCGGCCGTCCGGGCCGTCCACCTCCAGCGGACCGAGCACGCGGAAGGCGAGCCGGGCCGGTGTGTGCGCTGCGTGACCGTTCATGACACATACGATCCGTGTCGACGATGACATTTCGATGACACGTGAGGCCCCGAGTGCGCGTACTGGTGGTAGAGGACGACGAGGACCTCCGGGTGGCGGTCTCGGCCGGGTTGCGGTCGGCGGCGCTGGCGGTGGACAGCGCCGCCGACATCGCGGCCGCGGACGAGGCGCTGTTCGTGAACTCCTACGACTGCGTGGTGTTCGACCGGATGCTGCCCGACGGCGACTCGGTCGGGTACGTGCGGACCAGGCGCCGGGAGGGTTGGGCGGTCCCTGTCCTGTTCCTGACGGCCCGGGACACGCTGGCCGACCGGGTGGAAGGCTTCGAGCACGGCGGCGACGACTACCTGGTCAAGCCGTTCGCGGTGGCCGAGCTGACCGCTCGCGTGCTCAGCCTGTGCCGCCGGGCCGGCACCGGACGGCCACCGGTCCTGCGGTACGACGACGTCGAGCTGGACACCGGGCGCCGGGAGGTACGCCGGGCCGGTGTGTTGCTCACGCTGACAGCGAAGGAGTTCTCGGTGCTCGAGTACCTGATGAGCCGAGCCGAGCACGTGGTGTCCAGGTCCGAGCTGATCGAGCACTGCTGGGACTCGGCGGCCGACCCGATGTCCAACGTGGTGGACGTGACGATCAAGCGGCTGCGGACCAAGCTGCGCCGGCCGGAGCTGGTGCACGCCGTGCGCGGCCAGGGGTACCGGCTGGTCAGGACCGCGGGATGAGGGGCCGGTCGGTCGAGCGGCTGCGCCGGTTGCGCTGGCGGCTGACCGTGCTCTTCACCGTGATGAACACGCTCGGCCTGGTCGTGCTCGCGCCGCTGCTCATCGTGCTGAACGGCACCCGCACCGACGACCGGGTCAACCACGAGCTCGACCTGGTCACCGAGGCCATGGTGCGGCTGATTCGCGACGACAACACCCTCGGCCTGGACCAGCTGTCCCGGGACCCGCTGTACGACCGCTGCCCGTCGTTCGTGGTGCTGCCCGGCGGTGCGACGTCGTTCCCGCCCAGTCACAGCGGCCGGGTCTGCGCACCGGTCGACCAGGCGGTGCTGGACCAGGTCGCCACCGAGGCCGTCTCCAGCGGCAACCGCGTCCGCGCTGACCGCGAGGCGACCAACGGCCGCGACGTACGGATGCTCGCGCTGCCGTTCAAGGACTCCAGCCAGCGGTACGCCGGGGCGGTGGTCGCGTGGGACGACACCGCCGACGAAGCGGCCCAGCACCGCAACCTGGTGCTCACTGTGCTGGCCAGCTGTGCCGTGCTGATCGCCGCGGCCGCGTTGCTCGGCTACTGGTTGTCCGGTCGAGCGATCCGGCCGGCCATGGCCGCGCTGGAGCAGCAGGAGGGACTGCTCGCCGATACCGCCCACGACCTCCGTACGCCGGTCGCGGCACTCCGGGCGCTGGCGGAGGCGGCGGCGCAGGACCCGGAGCAGCGGGCTGAGCTCCTGCCGCGCACGGTGCGGCTGGCCGGGCGGATGGGTGACATCATCGACGGGCTGCTGGTCCGGGCCCGCCTGGCCGCCGGTGTCGAGCAGCTGTCGATGCAGCTGGTCTGGCTGGACCAGTTGGTGGCCGGAGTGGTCGAGGACACCCCAGCGGGGTCCGCCCAGGTCTCGGTGGTGACGGTGCCGACGATGGTGCGGGCCGACCCCTCGCTGGTGATGCGGGCGATCGGCAACCTGTTCAGCAACGCCCTGCGGCACGGCCGTGGGCCGAACGGGCAGGCGGTCGTGACAGTGACCGTCGCCGACGGCCGGGTCACGGTGGCCGACCAGGGCCCGGGGGTGGACCTGGCGCGCGGGGAGGAGATGTTCGAGCGGTTCCACAGCGGCGGCGGCTCGTCCGGCCTCGGGTTGTCCATCGTCCGGTGGGTGGCGCTGTCCCACGGCGGCGACCTGAAGGTCTACAACGGCGAGGAGGGCGGCGCGATCTTCGAGTTCTCGCTGCCGGTGGCCGCGCCGCCGGACGGGGCCGATCGCTGAGACTGGACCGGATCTGGATTGGCCCTGGACCACGGCTCGCCTAGCCTTCCAGGTGTGAAGCCGTTCACGCAGATGCGCCGCCGCCTCACCGAGCGTGAGACAGGCGAGCCGACCCGTCGTTCCGAGGTGTGGCGGCCGCGCGCCGCGCTGGCCGCGGTCGTGGCCGGTTGCGTCGCGGTGACCGGGGTCGCGGTGGCCGGCGCGGGCAGTGCCGCGCCCGGCGTCGAGTTCAGCCAGTCCGGCCGCTACGTCTACAACGCGACGCTCGGCAAGATCTTCCACGTCAACGGCAGCACCAAGAACGTCGATCAGCAGATCCCGCTGCCGGACGCCGGCCCGGGCACCCAGGTGGTCGAGTCCGACGAGAACGGCTACGTGCTGGCCGAGGGCCGCACCTTCGAGTTCGGCAAGTCGACGCTGGAGGTGGCCGACCCGCAGCCCGCCCCGGCGAACGAGTTGCCGGTCGGGCTGGAGGGCGGCGGCGCGGCGTTCGCGATCTACCGGCAGGCCGGGCGGATCGTCCGGTTCGACGACCACCCGGCGGTGGCGGCGGTCGGCGTACCGCTGGGGGCGCCGGTGGTGACGTCGGACGGCACGGTCTGGGTGCACCGCTCGGACAACGGCCAGCTCTGCCTGCTGCCGCTGGACGCGGACCGGCTGGCCTGCCCGGCGAAGGTGCCGGCCGGGCACGGCGGCGCCCTGTCGGTGCTCGGTGAGGACCAGGTCGTCTTCGTGGACACCACTGCCCGGGAGGTGGCCGCCGTCGACGAGGGCGGCCTGGGCCGTCAGGTCCCGCTCCCGGTCGCCGACCTGCCGAGCAGCGCGATCGTCGCGGCGAACGACGTGGGCGGGCGGCTGGCCATCGTCGACCCGCAGCGCAACGTGCTGCACCTGGTCGGCACCAGCGAGCTGACCACCGGCAAGCCGGACCCGGAACCGGTCCGCAAGCCGCTGCGCAAGGGCCGGTACGAGCGGATCGCCTCGACCGGCGCGAGCCTCGCGCTGATCGACGACAGCACCGACTCCCTCGTCACGCTCGACCGCAACGGGACGGAGACGTCCTTCCGGCGGATCCCGCCGCCGACCAAACAGGCCAAGGTCGACCCGAAGGCCAAGACCGGGCTGTACCGCGGCGGCGACGCCCGGCTGTACGTCGCGGGCCGCTCCGGCGAGCAGGTGATGGTCGTCGACGACACCGGCGACGTCACCGCGGTCGACACCAACGCCGCGGACCGGCCGGCCAAGCCGGGCGGCGACCCGACGCCGGGCGACCGGCCGTCGTCCAAGCCGACCCAGCGCCCGAGCACACCGCCGGTGAAGCCCAGCCCACCGCCGGTGAAGCCGAGCCCGCCGCCGGTGAAGCCCAGCCCACCGACCACCACGACTCAGCGGCCGGATCCACCGGAGCAGACCAACCGGCCGCCGCAGGACCGGCCGACCAACCGGCCGCAGGACCGGCCGGGCGGCGACGCCACCACCGAGCGGCCCAGCGGCAAGCCGAAGCGGCCGACAACGCCACCGGTCAAGCCGGCTGTACAGGCGAGCCGGCCGGGTGCGCCCCGAGCGGTCTCCGGCAGTGCGGGTGAGAGCTCCGTCCGCGTGAACTGGGAGGCGGCCGCGGCCAACGGAGCCGCCGTCACGCAGTACGTGGTGTCCTGGGCAGGGGGCAGCCGGACCCTGTCCGCCTCGGCGCGCAGCTTCACTGTCACCGGCCTCACCAACGGAACCGGCTACACCGTCACCGTCCGCGCGGTGAACCGGGTGGGCACCGGCCCGGCCAGCAGCACCAGCCGGCTCGTGCCGACCGGCGGTGCCGCGGATGCCCCGGGGAATCTTCAGCTGACCGGTGGCGACGCGAGGATCGCCGTGAGCTGGAGCCGGCCGGACCTGCAGGGCAACCGGCTGCTGGGCTACCAGGTCGAGACCGCAGTGACCAGTACGCGGGTGACCAGCACCCGGCACACGATCACCGGCTTGAAGAACGGCACGACGTACCGGGTCAGCGTGCGGGCGGTCACCACCGACAGCTCCGGCCGCCAGATCTACGGACGGGCTGTGGCCAAGTCGATCAAGCTGGGCAGCGGGGTGATCGAGCCGCGGCTGACCGCGTCGCGGGGCGCGTCCACCAGCCACGGCTCCGGTGACGACGCGTGTGAGCCGCCGGGCTGCGCCTACATCCGGATCGTCGGGACCGGTCTGAAGCCGAACACGGAGTACGAGTTTGTGCCCTACACGACCAAGTGGCAGCCGTCGAACGGCGGCGCTGACCTGAGGACCGAAGCGGACGGCAGCATCCTGATCGACGACCGGTTCGCCACTGACGCATCCGGCCAGCAGGTCTGGGTCGTCGCGACCGGACCGGACGGCGAGAAGATCACTTCCAACAAGTTCAACTGGGGTAGCAGATGAGCGCGACCATCCCGCCCGGCGAGGCCTACCGGCTGGTGGCCGACAACCTGCAGCGGGTGATGCACGGCAAGCCCGAGGTGGTCCGGCTCGCGCTGACCGCGCTGTTCGCCGAGGGGCATCTGCTGATCGAGGACGTGCCCGGCCTGGGCAAGACCACGCTGGCCCGGTGCATCGCGCGCAGCATCGACGCGAGCTGGAACCGGATCCAGTTCACCCCCGACCTGCTGCCCGGCGACATCACCGGCGTGATGGTCTACCACCAGGGCAACGAGACGTTCGAGTTCCACCCCGGCGGCATCTTCGCCAACGTGGTGGTCGCCGACGAGATCAACCGGGGCACGCCGAAGACGCAGTCCGCGCTGCTCGAGGTGATGGCCGAGCGCCGGGTCACGGTCGACTCGGTGACCCGGGCGGTGCCGGACCCGTTCCTGGTGATCGGCACCCAGAACCCGATCGAGATGGAGGGCACCTACCGGCTGCCCGAGGCGCAGCTGGACCGCTTCCTGATGCGCATCGCGGTCGGCTACCCCGACCACGACGCCGAGGTCCGGATCGTGCTCGGCGACACCGGCCGGATCGGCCCCGACTCGCTCAGCCCGGTGATCGACGTACCGGCCCTGCGCAACGCGATCGCGGCCGTGCGCTCGGTGCACGTCGACCCCGCGATCAGCTCGTACGCCGTGAAGCTGGTCGCCGCCACCCGCGAGCACACCGCCGTCCGGTACGGCGCGAGCCCGCGCGGCAGTATCGCCCTGGTCCGGGCCGCCCGGGCGTACGCGGCGACCGACGGCCGGGCGTTCACCACGCCGGACGACGTCAAGCAGGTGGCCCAGCCGGTGCTCGCCCACCGGCTCGTGCTCACGCCCGACGCCGAGCTCAGCCAGCGGCCGCCGTCCTCGGTGGTCGACGAGGTCCTCGCCGCCACCCCGGCTCCCACCGCCAGCGTGGGCGCGAGCTGATCCCCGGCGAGGCGAGCCGATGACCCAACGACGCGGCCAGGGTGAACGATGCGGCTGACCGGGCGCGGTATCGCCGTCCTGGCCGGGTCCGCGGCGGCGTACCTGCTCGGTGAGCTGGCCGGGTACGCCCTGTTCCGGGCGATGGCCGGCATCGGGCTCGGAGCGTTGCTGGCAGCAACCTTCCTGACCGTCCGCCGTCCGCACGTCGACGTCCAGCGAGGCCTGTCACCGGACCGGGTCGAGCGGGGACGCCCGGCCCTGGCGACCCTGCGCGTGCGCAACACCGGCACCCGGTGGCAGCCCGGCTTCGCCGCTCACGACTCGGCCGGCGCGGAGCGGCAGCACGTCCGGATCCGCCGGCTCGGCCCGGACGGCGAGGCGACGTACCGGTACGAGCTGCCGACCGTCCGGCGCGGCCGGCTCGAGGTAGGCCCGTTGGTGCTGGAGCGCAGCGACCCGCTCGGGCTGGCCCACAACCGGCTCGCGACCGGCGAGACCGCGACGCTGTGGGTGCATCCCAAGCGGCACCCGACCCGGACCGTGGTTGCCGGCCGGCCCAGACATCACCACGTCGGCCGCACCGCCGACGACTCGCTCCGCGGCTCGGCCGATCTGCGCGACGTCCGCCCGTACGTCGTCGGCGACGAGGTGCGGCACCTGCACTGGAAGGCGACCGCGCGGACCGGCCAGCTGATGGTGCGCGACTTCGTCGACCCGGACCAGCCGCGGCTCACCGTCCTGCTGGACACCCGCACCGAGTCTTTGCCGCCGGCAACCTTCGAGGAAGCGGTCGAGGTCGCCGCCTCGATCCTGTTCGCGGCGTCGATGGCGGGCCACCGGTGCCGGTTGCTGACCTCGGCCGGAAGCGACCTGGCCGCCCCCGGCGGTCCGCTGGCGTCACGCAGGTTCCTGGACGAGCTGTGCCTGGTGGAGCAGACCGAAGACCGGGTGGCGTTGCTGCCGAGCGCGCTGACCACCGGTCCGTCCAGTGGTGGCGCGATCGTGGTCGTCACCGGCGCCCGGGGCACGGCGAGTGACCTCGCGCCGCTGCTGGTCCGGTACAGCTCGGTGACCGTGCTGGGGATCGGACCGGTGCACGGTGTCGCTCCGATCCTCGGCGCGCGCGTCATCCTGGCAGCGGACGCACCGGAGGCTCTGCAGCAGTGGAGCGGGGTGATCCAGTGAGCAGCCGGCGCAGGACGCTCGCAGTGCTGGCGGGCGCCGTGCTCGGCGGTCTGTGCTTCGCCCCTGTCTTCGGTGTCACTGCCCTCCTGCTGCCGGTCCTGGTCGTGGGGGCGGCCGTGTACGCCGTCACCGAGCTCTGCCGGCTGCGAGCGGGTGTCGCCGCGTGGCGGCCACTTCTTGTGGTGCTGGTCGGCCTGCTTGCTGTGGTGGAGACCGTGCTGCGAGGCACGACGGCGTTCGGTGTACCGACTGCCGAGTCGCTGCGGGCGCTGGGCCGAGGGCTGACCGCTTGGCGGTCGACGCTGGAGTCCACCTGGCCGGCGCGCCCGGAGCCGGACCTAATAGTTTTCGTCCCGCTGCTGGTGCTGCTGGCGTGCCTGCTCGCCGTGGAGCTGCTCGACCGGGCGCCACCGCTGGTGGCGGTCCTACCGGGACTCTTGGTGGCCGGAGTGGGCCAGCTCTACATCGCGCTGGACGGGGCGGCTGCGGTCCTGGTTGCCTTCGGCTATGGACTGGTGCTGGCGGCTGTGCTGGCTCCGGACACGCAGCGACGAGCGTCTCGGTCGTTCGCGCCCCTGGTGGCGGCGGTGGTGCTCACCGCGGTGGCAGTTGTCGGTTCTGCCGTCCTGACAGCGTTCGACCCCGCCGGGCGTACGCCGTACACGCTGCAGCAGCTGCAGAGCGCTGCGGCGCCCGTCACCCGGCAGACCAACCCGCTGGACGAGCTGGCAAGCCGTCTCACTCCGAACAACGCCGGCACCGTCGTCTTCCGCTACCAGTCGCCCGCTCCGGTCACCCGGTGGCGTCAGGTCGCCCTGGACCAGTTCGACGGATCCAACTGGAGCACCGATCACCCGGTACTGCGCCTCGGCTCGGATCTGGAGCCAGGGCCCGACGTCCGCGTCGGCGTGACCACGCAGCAGGCGGTGGTCGAGCCGAAGAACCTGTCCGGCCCCTGGCTGCCCGGGCAGGCGTTGCCCTCATCCGTCCGCGGCGCCGTCGACCCGCAGGTCGAGCCGGTCGGCGGGACGCTGGTGACGCGGGAGATGCCGGAGCGCTACGAGCTGACCTGGTCGAAGCCCACGGTCGACGCCAACCTGCTCGTGCAGGCCGGCGTCGACCCGCAACCTCAGCTCGGTGAGCTCGGCGCCATTCCGAACGAGGTGGCCGCCCTTGCGACGGAGGCGCTGGCCGATCGGCGCGCCACCTTTGCGACAGCGCTGGCGCTGGAGTCGTTCCTGCGGAAGCGGTACTCGCTGGCCACGACCGAGCCGTTGCCGACCGGTCACGGCTGGCCGCAGCTGCGGCGGTTCCTGCTCGACAACGAGCCGGGGACGAGTGAGCAGTTCGCCGCGGCGTACGTCGTCCTGGCGCGGGCCAACGGCATCCCGGCCCGGCTGGTGGTCGGGTTCCGTGCCCCGGCCGAGCCCGACGCGGACGGCTGGTACACGGTCCGCAACGGCAACGCGTTCGCATGGCCGGAGGTGGCGGTCGACGGCGTCGGCTGGTGGCCCCTGGACCCGGCCGGCCAGGCGACGGCCGGCACGAAGGCGACCGCCGGGACGGAGGCCGAAGTCACCGACCAGGCCCGCGCCGCGGTCCCACCGGTCAACGAGATCGAGGACCCGGAGGTGGCGCCACCGGCCGCAGGCGAGGACAAGAGCAGTTGGGACGGCCTCGACGTACCGGTGCTCGGCATCTTCCTGGTCTCCGCGGGCCTGCTGGTGTTGTGGCTGGCCGGTGTGCCGCTGCTGAAGTCCCTGCGGGCGGTGCGACGCAGACGCCGACCGGGCGATGCAGCAGTGGTCGGAGCGTGGGCAGAGGTCCGCGACCGGCTCCGGGACCACGGAGTGCCAGTCAGCCCGGGCATGACGGTCCGCGACCTCGCAGTAGCGGCCGCCGACGTCACCGATGCCCGAGCGAACGCCGGGCTGGCCGTGGTGGCGAGCAGCGTCGACCGAGCCCTGTGGTCCGGGGGAGCGGTCGGGCCCGAGATCAGCAAGCAGGCCTGGGCCGGCGTCCGTGAAGTACGCCGGGGGCTGCGGTCGCGCCCGTGGCTGGACCGGTTGCAGGCAGCGTTGGAGCCCCGCAGTCTGTTCTAGGGCGTGTTGATCAACTCCCTGCGTGCTGCGCGGCACCCGGCACGGCACCTGCTCGCGACTGCAGGGAGCTGATCAACGCGCCCTAGCGACGACGGCAGGTTGCTCCGCGCAACGGTTGGGGCGCGCTGATGTACACCGCTGTTCCCTCCGACGCCATGACCTCGAAGCAGTACTTGAGGCCCGGGGTGACGGCCACGGTCGTCGTGGTGCCGGTCCCGCGGTAGATCCTCTCCGCCTCGCCGCCGCCCTGCAACGCGACATTGACGACGTAGGTCAGTGGCTTGGAGCTGCTCCACTCCAGCACAACCGACGTACCACGGTCCTGCGGCGGCTTCAGTTGCACCTGCACCGCACTGGTGATCGTGTGAGTCGGGGTCACCGGCGTCTGCAAGGTGGGGATCTGGCCGGCCGGTGTCTTGTCGGGCGGCGAACCCCACGGCACCAGGACGACCACCAGCACTGCCGCGACCGCGAGAGCGGCGCCGAGGCCGATCAGCGTTCCCTTGGAAGGCTTCCACGTTGTCCGCGCCTGCACCGCGGCGACCGGTCGTGGTGCCGTCCGCGGCGCGGCCTGGACGTAGTGGTGCTGGGTCAGCCGGGCAGCCGCCAGCTCGTCCCGGAAGTCGTCGAAGTCCACCTCGTCGGCCTGCGGCTCGTCCGGCGCGGCCAGCAGCGCCTCGAACACGGCCAGCGCCTCAACGGCTTCCGGCCGGTCGTCGGGCTCCTTGGCCATCATCCGCTCCAGCACCGCGGTCAACGCCGGCGGCACGTCCCGCCCCGCCACCTCCGGAACCGGCTCGCGCAGCACCCGCAGTACGACGTCCTCCGGTGTCTCGCCGGTCCGCAACGGGAACGGCGGCTGCCCGGTCAGCGCAAGGTACAGCACCGCACCCAGCCCGTAGACGTCCGCCTGCGGCGACAGCTCGCCGTCGCGCAGCACTTCAGGCGCCGTGTACGCCGCCTCGGCCGTCAGGTCCCGCGGGAACCGGAGCCGCAACGCCAGCCCGAAGTCCGCGAGCGCCGGCTGACCACTGGCCCGCTCCACCACGTTGTGCGGCGTCACGCCGCCGTGCACGACGCCCAGCTCGTGCGCCTCGGCCAGCACCGAGCACAGGATCTGCCCGAGCACCACCACGTCACCGATCGGCAGCGGCCCCTCGGCCACCAGCTCCGGCAACGCCTGCGGACAGAACTCCGCCCGCACCCCGGTCCGCCCGTCCGGCAGCTCGTCCAGCGACTCCGCCAGCACGATCGACGCCGCCGACCGCAACCCCGCCAACTTCGCCTGCTCCACCTCGACCGCGTTGAACGTCCGCCGATCCAGCGGCTGCGGGTACACCTTCAGCACCGTCGTCCGCCCACCCGCGGCAGCAGGCGCCAACAGATACACCGAAGCCACCGGACCAGTAGCCCGCGGCACCAACTGCTCGACCGAGATCTCCGCCATCACCGTCATCTTCGCACCCGCTCAGCCCACGACGTCGAGATACGCGCACCCGTGCGCCACCAGGAACCGCAAGTCCCCGAGGATCTCGGCCAGCGCGTCCACGGGCTCGAGCGTCTGACCGAGCTCCGCCGTCACGGTCGCCCGCACCTCGCAGCTGTGCCACAGGGTCGGCGCCACCGACCCCCACTGCCACAGCTCGTAGCAGTCCGGATCCAGCACAGCGGCCGTCCCGAGCCCTGGTACGCCGACCGCGTGCTCGTCCGGGCGCTCGGCGGTGTTGCCCAGCCCCACGAACAACACGTCCATCCGGTGCTTGCGGGCGAAGTCGATCGCCTCGGCGGACTCGTCCGGCACGAGTGCGAGCGCGCCGAGGGCCAGCAACTCGTCGAGGTGGTTGTCCGGTTGCCCGAGGCCCGCCTGCTGAGCCAGCTCAGCCACTTCCGCCGTGGTCCACCGCCCTTTACCGGTCTGAGTCATTCCATGCGCCAGGACCCACACCCCGAACGCGTCCTCGCTCAACCGATGCTGGTGCCACCCCACCCGGACCACGTGCACCGGCTCGTCACCAGGCCGCAGACCCGAGTAGTGGCCGATCGGGAAGACGTTCATCGCGCCACCCGCCGATCGAGGTACGCCGCCCGCACGCAGAGCAGGGCATGCACGTTCCGCAGTACGCCGGTGAGCACCTGCCGCGGGTCGGTCTCCGCGGGGTCCGTCACTCCGGCCTTCTCCGCCACGATCGCCGCGTCATGACACCCGGTCCACAACTGCGGCGCCAACTGCGACCACGCCCACACGTCGTACAGCGCAGTGGACACCTGCACGACCGGCTGGTTCAGCAGCCCGATCGTCTGCATCCAAGGTTGCTCCGGATCAGGCCCCAGCCCATGCATCAACGGAACCAGCCGATGCTCCTGCGCGAAGACGACAGCAGACTCCCCAGCCGGATCGACCTCGACCAGCAACCCGACACCTACGAAGCGCTGCACTGCCGCATCGACCTGCTCGGCATCCAACCCCAGCGCCGCTGCCGACGCGGTGACGCTCGTTCGGGTCGGTCGATCATCACTGTCCACCCCGTGCGCCAGCAACCACACCGCGAAGTCCTGGTCCGCGAGCTCGATCAGCTCGACACCCACCCGGAGCTGTTGCCGCCTTCGGGCGGCTGCCGCGTCCGGCTGCAGTGCGCCGAGATCGTGTCCCACGGGCAGCAGCAAGGGCTCAGCGGTCACCAGGGACCTCCTCCGTCGTGGGCCGTTCGGGCGGTTCGGGCGGTTCGTCGAACCGTAGCCGCGTAACGGCCACCGCCGAGCCGTTCGGCAGGAAGCTGTCGCGGTGGTCTGGATCCAGTCCAGCGGGCGTCCAACATCGGTCCGGCGCTGCGGAGGGAGAGTGACCGCAAGAGGTCATCGCGCCGTACGTCCGGGACATGGCGCGGACAGTGTGGGCGTGGAAAGCAAGAAAGGCGGCAGATGAACATCAGCGGACTGCTTCGAGTCACCATCGCCACGCCGCAGCGCCGGCTGGACCTCGCGCTGCCCGAACACGCCTCGGTGGCAGAGGTCCTGCCCGGTCTCCTGACGAAGGCGGGCGAGCACCTCGCTGATGAGGGCGTCGCGCAAGGCGGCTGGGTACTGCGCCGTGCCGACGGCGCTCAACTGGTTCTCGGGCGCAGTCTCGGGTCGCACCGGATCAGGGACGGCGAGATTCTCCACCTCGTGCCCAGCCGGTTGGAGTGGCCCGAACTGGAGTACGACGACCTGGTGGACGCGATCGCCACCGGGTCGAGCCGGCTCGGCGCCGCCTGGTCGGCGTGGCACACCCGCCTGTGGGGTCTGATCTCGGCCGTGGCTGCACTGCTCGTCGTCCTGATCAGCGTTCTCCGACTGGGCGCTCCCTGGCCGGAGCCGGCGGGATGGCTGCTGATCACCGCGGTCCTGCTGACGGCGGTCGCCGTGGTTCTGGCGAGAGTGGTCGGGGACGCCGGAGCCGGTGTGGTCGTGGGCGGCGCTGCCTTGCCGTTCGTTGCCCTGGGGTGTGGGCTGATGCTCGCCGGCGACGCCATGTGGCCGGCGGTCGGCGCACCACAGTTCCTCGCGGCCGGTGCGGGGCTGCTGCTGGTCGGCGCTGCTTGCTACGTGGGTGTGGTCGACGGCGCGACCCTGTTCGCCGGAGCGGCCAGCCTCGGCGTTCTCGTCATCGCTGCGGGCTGGATCGGTACCTCGAACGCGCTGGACGGCGCCGACGTCGCCGCGATCACGGGCTCGGTCGGACTCGTCTTCTCGCCCCTGCTCGCGTCGCTGGCCATCCGGCTCGGGCGGCTGCCGACGCCGATCCTTCCCAGGACCACGGCCGACCTGGTGCGCGACGATCCGCAACCGGCACGCAAGGTGGTCTACAGCGCGGTGGTTCGCGCGGACGGCCTGCTCACCGGCATGCTGCTCGGACTGTCAGTCGTGCTGTGCACCTGCCAGGTGCTACTCGTGCTGGCGGGTACTCGGTCGGCGACCATCATGGCCTGCTTGGTGACGGCAGGCTGCCTGCTCCGGGCACGCCTCTATCCGGTCGTGCGGCAGCGACTACTGCTACTGAGTCCGGGCCTCGTCGGGGCGGCCGCCCTGGTGCTCGGCCCGCTGACGAGAATCACCGACGATCCGGTCCCGACGATCGTCCCACTGCTCCTGCTGCTCGCCACTGCGGCGATCTTCCTGGCTCTGCGCTACAGCGCCCGGCCTGCCAGTCCGTACCTCGGCCGGTGCGCGGAGATCATCGAGGTGCTGGTTGTCCTCGCGCTGATACCGGTGGCCGCCGCGGTCCTTGGTCTGTACGGCGTGGTCCGGGGCTGGGGCGGCTGAGATGGCAACCCGGAAGGACCAGCTGCAGTCGCACCAGTTCTCTGTCCAGCGGATGATCTCCGCGCTGGTGACCCGTGAGGCCGACCCCGAGCAGCCGCCGTTCAAGCGCCCGATGGCGTCCGCGTTCGGCAGCGTCGCCGTCGTCGTCCTGGCCCTGGTGATCGCCGGTGTGTACGGCGTGATCGTGCCCGGTGGCAGCAAGGCATGGCGATCCGGGGACGTGGTGGTCGTCGAGAAGGAGACCGGCACCCGCTACGTGTACGTCGACGGGCATCTCCACCCGGTGGCCAACTATGTCTCGGCTTTGCTTGCGTTGGGCAAGAAAGGGCCGACGCGCCAGGTGTCGCAGCGATCGCTGACCGGCGTGCCGCGGGGACCGCGGATCGGCATCGAGGACGCGCCCGACGCGCTGCCGCCGCGGAACCGGCTGCTGCCCGGAGGCTGGACGCTGTGCTCGGAACCGGTACTGGATCCAAGCGGCGCCCAGGCCGGCGAATCGGTGCTGCTGGTCGGTCACGGTCCGGCTGCCGAGACGCCCCTGGACGACCGGGCCATGCTGGTCGAGGTGATGGAGACCGGGGACCAGTACCTGATCAGCAAGGGCTACCGCCACCGGATCCAGAAGTCCGACACCACCACGGTCGGACTCGCACTCGGATCCGAGCCCTGGGCCCGCGTGGGCGCGGCGTTCGTCGCCGCGCTGCCGGACGGCCGGCCGATCGCGCCGATCCGGCCCACTCATCTCGGCCGGGCGTCAAGGGCGGTGCCGGACCGCCCGGGGACGTTGGTGGGGCAGTTGTTCGTCGTGCGTACCTCCGGCGGCGGAACACAGCACTACCTGGCCCTGAAGGACCGGCTGCAGCCCATCTCACAGCTGCAGTTCGACATTCAGCGCGCGTACCGGCCGCTCGCCGTGGCGTACGGCGGCAAGGCGCCGACCGCCATCGAGCTCGGCCTGCTGTCGGTCGGCCAGGCGGTCCTGCCCTCCACCGTCACCGGCGAAGGTGAAGCGCCGCGCACGCGGCCGGAGTTCGTCGCGCCTCGGGACGGCCTCGGGATCGTGTGTGCGACCTTTCCACCCGGCCGGCGGCTGCCGGTGGTGTCCGTCGACGCCACCCTGCCGGCTCGTGACCCCGCGACGCTGACGACCCGGCGTAGCGCACTCGGAACCGCGCTGGCCGACCGGATCCTGGTTCCGCCCGGGACGGCGGTGGTGGTCGAGGCGATGTTGTCGGACCAGGCACCCGCCGGCACGGTCTCGGTGGTCACCGACCTGGGTCGCGCCTACCCGCTGTCCGATCCGAAGGTGCTCGACACGTTGGGCTACAACGGTGTCCAGCCCGTACGCATCCCGTCGGCACTGGTCGCCCGCATTCCTCAGGGCCCGGGCCTCGACCCGGTAGCAGCAAGCCGCCCGACCGTCTGACTGCTCCCGCCCCGGCCCAAGAAGGCCAGCTCCTACCGTCACGCCGACCGGTCTTAGTGGCAAGCCCGGACGTGAGAGGGCCCGGCTCGGAAGTTCGTCCGAGCCGGGCCCTGTGATGTGTCACCGGCCAGGCGGATCGGCCGGCGGCGGCGTCAGGTGACCAGGCGGCGAGCTCGCTTCGGTGCGGCCGCCTCCGGCTCCTCGACCTGCCACAGCTCTTCGTCGAGCAGCTGCAGCGTCTCGGCCTGCGGATCGCGTTCCGGCCGCCGGCGCGTCGGTGCCGTGAACGCCTGCTCCGACGAGCGGCCACGCAGTCCGGCCGGGATGCCGGGCGTCTCGCCCGCCTGACGGTTACGCCCGCGGGCAAGCGGCCGCACCGCCCCGGTTGCCGCCTTGCCACCGCGACCTCCGCCGGGGGCCGCGGCCGCCGCCCCCGGCGGCATCATCGGCGGGGCGCCGCCGGCGGTGACCGGTGCTGCCGGTGCCCCCGTTCCGATGCCGGTCGGCGCTGCGGGCGCGCGGCCCGTTGCCTGCTGCTGAGGCGCGGTCAGCGGCTCGCTTGCCCGCGGGATGGGCCGATCGCCGACGGAGGGGTCTCCACCGGGCCTGCCGCCGGTCAGATCGCTGCCCTTCAGCCCGCCGCCACTCAGCCCGCCGCCACTCAGCCCGCCGCCACTCAGCCCGCCACCACCCAGGCCGCCGCCACTCAGCCCGCGGCCCGCGAGTCCGCCGCCACTGAGACCAGTTGCTCCCGGCACCTTCAGCTGGTCGCCCGCGCCGATTCCCTTCGCCGCGCTCGAACCGGTCCCGGTGCCGACCGGCGGCAGCGGAATCCCACCCACCGGCAGCCCGCCCGGCGGGAACCCCCCGGGCAACGAACCGGGCAGGGAGCCCGGTGGCAAGGAACCCGGCGGCAACGAGGTCGGTGGCTTCGGTAGTGTGCCGGTCCCGGCGAGGCCGGTTCCGCCCGGTCCTGTTGGCGCTCCTCCGGCGGATCCAGGGCCACCCGCACCCCCGGCCGGACCGCCCTCGGCTGCTGCCGGGTCACCTGCGCCGCCCGTCGGCCCGCCAGCAGCTTCGGTCGGTCCGCCGGCAGCTTCGGCCGGCCCTCCGCCGTCCACCGCACTCGGCCCGCCCGCCGGCCCGCCGGCCAGGTCGGTCGGACCGCTGGACGACATTGCCGGCCCGCCGGTCGAACGAGGCATGGATGTCGAAGGGGAGCTCTCGCCAGCGGGTCCGGCCCACTTCAGCCCTTGCGCGGCGGCCACCAGTTGCGGCCCGGACACCTGGTACGTCGTGGCCACGATGTTCAGGTTCTTGCCGACGCCGACCACGGTCTCCCGCCACTGGTTGACGAACTTCACCTCGTCGGCCCGCCTGGCGTCGGCTTGCTCGGAGGCGGCCTTTGCAGTCATCATCGTCGGCATCGAATCCCAGTGCTGGTTGAACTGTTCGACGGCGGCATCGAGAGCGGTCTTGACGGCGGTGCTCCGGCCCGCCACATCGCGCAACAGATCGGCGAGCAGGACGAGCGTTTGCGGTATGCCGCTGCCGGAGTTGCGGGCGTTGGCCTCTCCGCCGATGCTGCTGTGCGAGTCGACGAGCGACTGCGTGGTGGCAGCGGTCGCCGTCCGGAAGGTCTCGGACTCCACCCGACTTCTCCAGATGCTCAGCACGTTGCCGGCCACGGTGGGGAAGGAGGCAATCACACCGTCGATCGCATCCCGCGACTTCTGCCACATCTCCGCCGACGTGCGCAGTGGGGACTCGAGTGCACGTTCCGCTTGTGCCGTGGCGTCGATGTCGTTCATCGCTGTCTGAAGGTCGACGATCAGCACTGCAGCCGTAGCCGCGGCGTCGTAGGGGTACTGTCTCGGCGCCATCACTGACCACCTCGCTCAGCGCCCTCGGACGACTGAGCCGTCAGGGCACGTCGCCAGTCGAACGCGGGGTCCAGCGGCACCGGTCCTTCCTGGGGACGCAGCAGCGTCTGCATCTGCCGAGTGGTCAGCTGAGTCAGCTTGTCGTGCTCCTGTCCCAACGCTTCGACCGCCGTCCCGTAGCCGCCCAGACCGTTCTTGACCTTGGTCATGTACTGGGCCAGCAGGTCCCTGGCCTGACGCTCCTGCCGCATGAACTCCTCTCCTTCCTGCATCATTCCCCCTGCGGCGGGTGAGGCGGAATTGTTGCCGGCTGCCGTCATCGCGGTGCTGAAGACGCTCGTGATGTTCTCCAGGTCCCGGCCGGCAAAGTCGAAGCCGTCGAGCTGTTCGACATGGATGTCTCCTGCGGTCATCGGTTCTCCTTCTCAGGGGCGGGTGGTGGCCCCGCCGTGGTGTCAGCCGGCCGATTGTTCGTCCGACGGTGGATGGGTGAGTTGGACGAGCTGGGTGGTGCCCTGCCGGTTCAGCAGGTAGCCACGGCCTGGGGGCATCGGCTGTGCCCGCAGGCCGCCCAGCAGCGGTCCTTCGTCCCGGCTGCCGGACAGCATCAGTCCTGGCGAGCCGACGTCGCGGATCCGAGCCAGGACCGGCTCGAACAATCCCCGCATGGCGCCCCCGGTTCGCCGAGCGGTGAAGATCCGCAGCCCGATGTCGGCGGCCTGCGGGATGAACGGGAGCAGCGGCAGCAGCGGGTGGTTGTCCGATGAGGCGACCAGGTCGTGGTCGTCGATCAGCACGAACAGGTCGGGCCCCTGCCACCACGACCGGTCCCGGAGCTGCCTCGGGGTGACGTCGGGTCCGGGAAGGCGTCGCTCGAGCACGTTCACCAGCTTCGTCACCAGATCGGCGGTGACCTGGTGATTGCTGCCGTAACCGATCAAGTGGTCACCCTCGACGCTGCCGAGCAGGCTCCGGCGATGGTCGATGACGACCATGAGCGCCTGGTCCGGTGTGTAGGTCTCCCGGATGCGGCTCGCCAGTGTGCGCAAGAATCCGCTCTTTCCCGAGCCGGTGTCGCCGAGCAGGATGAACGTGGGGTTGGCCGTCGGGTCGAGCAGCACCGGCTCGAGGCTGCGTTCGGCCACTCCTACGGCGAGTCCCGTCTCCGGTGAGCTTGCGCCGTTCACGGCTTCGTACGGGACGTCGGTGGGCAGCAGTTTGACTTCCGGAGCCGCTTCCTGCGGCCAGGCGGCGCGCACACTCTGGACGAGCTCACCGAGTCCGACCGAGAGCCGCTCTTCGCCGGCCGGCTCGCGTAACCTCGGCGCCGCCACCAGGAAGTGGTGCTTCGTGCTGGTGATGCCCCGTCCGGGCGAGTGCTCGGGCACCAGGATCGCCGTCCGGCGGTCGACCATCGAGTCGGTCGGGTCGCCGAGTCGCAGCTCGAGCTTCGTCCCGCACAGGTCACGCACGTTGGTTCGAAGGTCGAACCATCGGGCAACGCTGAGCAGGAGGTGCACGCCGTACGCCAGTCCGCGCGTGGCGATGTCGGCCAGCAGCGGTTCGAGGTCCTCGAAGTCGTTGCGAATAGTGGCCCAGCCGTCCACCACGACGAACACGTCGCCGTACGGCGCGTCCGCGTGCTCGCCGCGGCGACGTTGCTCGCGATAGGTCTCCATGCCGTCGATCCCGGCTTGGGCGAAGAACCTCTCCCGCTCAGCGATGATGCCGAGCGCCTCGATCACGGTCCGGCGGACCGCGTTGACGTCCTGCCGGCCGGCGACGCCGCCGACGTGCGGCAGGTCGCGGACGGCGCCCAGCAGGCCGCCGCCGAAGTCCAGGCAGTAGAACTGGACCTCGCGCGGGGTGTGGGTCAGCGCCAGCCCGGCGATCACGGTGACGAGGGTCGTGCTCTTGCCGCTCTGCGGTGCGCCCGCCACCGCTACGTGTCCGGCGCCGCCGGCCAGGTCGAGCAGCAACGGGTCACGGCGCTGCTCGAGCGGCCGGTCGACGACACCGGCGATGGTCGCCAGCCGGCCGCGCCGCAGCGACGTCGCCCCGGTCACTCCGTCGGGGCCGGGCAGCAACGGTCCCAGGGCCGGTGCCGTCTCCAGGGGAGGCAACCAGATCTGGTGGGCCGGCGTGCCCTTTCCCTCGAAGCGGTCGACCAGGATGTCCAGCAGACTGTCCCCGACCGACTCGTCGAAGGCGCCGTCCGGGTCGGGCGTCGGGTCGTCGGCCTGGTCGTCGATCACCGGCGGGACGTACGCGCTGGAGTAGTCCAGCAGCGCCACGGAGTTGTCCGGCGTCACGGTGAAGCCGCCCGTTGGTCGCCGGTGCACACCGGACACGTAGGCCGCGCGGAACCGGTCCATCTGCTCGGTGCCGACGCGCAGGAAACCGTGACCGGGTGCCCGCGGCAGGTGAAAGGCGTCGTTCACGCCGAGCACGGCGCGACTGTCGATGTCGGAGAAGGTTCGCAGGCCGATCCGGTACGACAGATGAGCTTCTAGACCCCGCAGGCGTCCTTCGTCCAGCCGTTGGCTCGCGAGCAGCAGGTGCACTCCGAGCGAGCGCCCGACCCGGCCGATCTGGACGAACATGTCGATGAAGTCCGGCCGAGCGGTGAGCAGCTCGCTGAACTCGTCACAGATCACGAACAAGGTCGGCACCTCGGCCAACGGGGCGCCCGCCGCCCGCGCCTTCTCGTAGTCGCGCAACGAGGAGAAGTTGCCGGCGGCACGCAGTAGTTCCTGGCGGCGCAGCAGCTCGCCGTTGATCGCGTCCGCCATCCGGTCGACCAGGTGCAGCTCCTCGGCCAGGTTGGTGATGACCGCGCTGGTGTGCGGCAGTTTGTCGAGCCGGGCAAAGGTGGCGCCACCCTTGAAGTCGACCAGGGCGAAGTTGAGCGATCGCGGTGGATGGGTGATGGCCAGCCCCAGAACGAGCGTCCGCAGGAGCTCACTCTTGCCCGAGCCGGTGGCGCCGATCAGCAGCCCGTGCGGTCCCATGCCCTCCTGGGCGGACTCCTTCAGGTCGAGCTCGATCGGCAGTCCGTCGGGGCGCAGCCCGAACCGGACCCGTAGCCGATCGCGACTCGGCCGTGCCAGCCAGGTGTCGTCGGGGTCGAAGTCGTAAGGGTCGCCCAGGTCGAGCAGTTCGGCGAGCCCGAGGTCGGCGGTGAGCGGCTGCTCGCCTTGCGAGCCCGCCGTCAGGCGCAGCGGTGCCAGCTGGCGAGCCAACCCTTCCGCTGTCCCCAGGTCGAGCGTGTCCGCGACCCCCAGCGACTGTTCTCCTTCCATCGTCTCGGCCATGAGTTTGCCTTCAGCATCGACTTCGAGACTGATCGCGGACGGGTCGATGGCGCGCGGCGGTGGGAAGGTCAGGTCCAGGACGGTGACGCCCTCCAGTCCAGGGCCGGCCAGCAGGTGGTCGGAGCCGTCGGTGTCGCCGCCGTCCAGGACGACGACCAGGTGCGGTCCGCTGACCCGGCCGTTACCGTCCGGCTCGAACCGCGGCCGGTTCGCCAGCAGGTCGTCGAGCATCGCCTCCAGCGCGGAGATCGAGCCGGCGATCAGACGCAACGGACCCAGCGCGTCGGCCCGCTCCGGGTGGAGGCAGTGCGGCAGCCACTTGGCCCAGTCCCACTCCGCCTGCCGGTCGGCACCGGAGCAGATCGCGATCCGCAGGTTGTCCGGTGCTTGCAAGGTGGCGAGTTGAGCCACCATCGCCCGCACGAGCGCCACCGACCGTCCGGGGTCTCCGGGCAGGTGAATCCGGGCAAAGCCGGTGACAGCGATCGCGAGCGGCAGGTCCGGCACCGTGGCGTACGTCGACACGAACCGGCGCAGCGCCAGGGCGGACAGGGGTTCCAGCCGTTCCAGCGGCTGAGTGTCCGGTGGCACGATCGACACCGCCGGGCCTTGCGGGCCGGTGCCGACCCGCGTCACCCCGAAGTCGGTGTCGTCCGGACGGCGTTCCCACAGCCGGTAGCTGTTCGCCAGCGCCCACAGCGATCCCGGGTGCGGGTGAACATAGCTCAATGTCTCCCGCTGCCGGCCGATCATTCTGCTGAGCCGCAGCCGTTGCTGGGCCAGCTGCCGCAGGTAGGTTCGTCTGGCTTGCCCCATCTCCGCCCGGCCGGTCCCGGAACGAGTCATCACGGCGACCGCGATCATGCCCAGCATCGCCACACCGAAGAGCCCGAAGACGACGTACCGCAGCGTGCTGGCGATGCTGCCGGAGAACATCACCATCATCGCGCCCATCATCGCGACCATCGGCAGCACCATCAGCATCTGCGTCCACTGCCGGCCACCGGGCTCGGGCACCTCCGGAGGGGCCTCGAGCAACAGTTCACCGCCTGGCAGATCGGGACCTGGCCGCCGAGCCGGCCGCCGGACCACCACCGTCGCCATCCTGAACCTCCCACCGAGTTGATCCGCCGCGATCATCACCCGGTACGACGGCCCGCCGGGCCCGATGGCAGGAACGTGTCGCGGGGCGCCTGGCCGCAGGCTCGCTGTCTACGGTTCCTGGGCAAGCAACACCCCACGGAAGGAGTGAGCGATGTACGGCGACCTCATCAAGATCTTCACCGACCAGACCGCGCATCAGGCCAACCTGACGCACGCCTACGCGGAGCGCCTGGCGGTCAACATCCGGGACAACGAGAACAACACCGCCGCGTTCGAGACGGCGGCGCGCGGCCCGTTCGCCCTGGCCAACCGCAGCGGCGTGGACGCCTGGGCGAGCAACGCCACCACGCGCGGCCCGGTCCTGGTGCACGAGCAGGGCGACGGCCTGCAGACCATCACCAACCATCACGAGGCGAACGGCGCGTACGCGTTGCAGCAGATGTCGTCCGTGTCGATGCCCACCGCCTGATCGAAAGGAGAACCCCCGATGAACAACGAGATCTTCCAGCAGTTCGCGGGCATGGCCGACAGCTCCCAGCGGTACAAGATGCTGGGCCAGGCCAGGGCCACCGACGCCGACGACCACGGCCTGACGATGGCCAGGCTGATCGACGGCGGCAGCTACAACGGGCCGGACGCCGACATCGTGTTCATGAACGCGAGGCTCGGCATCAACGAGGCTCACCACCAGAGTGAGGACCTCGGAAAGCGTGGCCAAGCCGGCATGAACTGCGTCGACATGGGTCGCGAGACCTCGCAGACCTGCCAGGTCATCGCCAACGGCTTGATCTGACCCACCGCTCGAACCGCAGAACCAGAAGTCCCCGGCCGATCCGGCCGGGGACTTCTCGGTCTGGCCTCAGTCCTGGCGAGTGAACAGGTACTCCGGTGGCAGCTCCGCCAGGTCCGGGCGCTGCTGATGGCCGATGGTGGTCCGGCCCGCGAACCAGCGCCGGCGCCGGCCCGCAACAACCAGCCACCCGGCCAGCAGCGCGGTCAGCGCGCCGGCCACCGCGAGCGCTGTCAGCCGCTGCGCGTCCACACCAGCGGAACGCCACCAGGCCGCCGCCGCGAGCCGCTGCTGGTCGGGAGGCGGTACGGTCATCGGAGGAACCTGCCGCATCCGCGTACCCACCATTCCCTCGGTGACCGCGCGGTACGGATCGATGATCCCGGCGCCGTACTGCGTACTGTCGCTGCCGCCGCGGGCGGGACTCGCCGTCGCCGTCAGCCGCTGGACCACCTGCCGCGCGGTGAGTTTCGGCCAGGCCGCGCGGACCAGGGCCGCCGCCCCGGAGACGAAGGGGGCGGCGTAGCTGGTTCCGTCGACGTAGGCGTGCCCGTGCTGCCGGACCGTCGCCAGCACCGACCCGCCAGGCGCCACCAGGTCGACGTAGGGGCCGGTCTGCGAGCCGGACAGACGTGCCCCGGCGTTGTCGATCGCGCCGACTCCGAGGACCCCGGGATAGGCGGCGGGAAAGGACGGCAGCCGTTCGCCGTCGGTCTGCTGCCGGTTTCCCACGGCGGCAACGACGACCACGTCGCGCTTGACCGCGTACTCGACGGCCTGTCGCACCGGGGCCTGGTCGCGATCGCCGGACATCGACAGATTGATCACTCGCGCGCCCTGGTCGACGGCGTACCTGATGCCTTTGGCAAGGATCACCGGATCGATCAGCTCGGTTCGACCGTTGTCGGCGCTGTCGCGCTCGCTGATCCGGACCGGGAGGATGCGGGCCCCCGGAGCTACGCCGGCGAAACCGATCCCGGTCGCGGGGCCGGCCGCGATGATGCCGGCGACGCCGGTCCCGTGCGAGACACAGTCGTAGTTGCCGGGCAGGGAGCCGACGAGGTGGAAGTCCCGGCCGCGCAGAACCTTGCCGGGACGCCGAAGTTGCGGGTGATCGGCGTCGACGCCGGAATCCACCACCGCGACGGTGACGCCGCTGCCGGTGCTGAACGGCCACGCACGCTGCGGCTTCAGCAGTTGCTGCGCCCACGGCAGCAGCGACTCCGTGGACCGGCCGGGTTCAGGGTTGGTGCACGCACCGCGGGGTGGCGCCGCCGCGGCTGGGGCGGCCGCGATCGCCGGCCATCCGGCGGCCAGCGCTCCGGCGGCCAGCGTGCAGACGAAACGACGCGCTGACATGGATCTCACGCGAGGAGCGTCCCGCACCGCCGGACGGTGAGAGTGCCGGTGACCGGAAGAGGTCAAGGGCCCGGTCGCCCGCCGATCCGCTTCGACACTGGTGCGCACGGGAGTCAGCGAGGAGGCGGTATGTACGACCAGACCACCGGCCACCAGGCCCTGCCCGAACATCTCCGGGAACTCGAGCGGGACGTGCTGCGGATGCGCCGGACCCTGACCGCGACGACCGGTTCGGCGGAGTCCGGCGACGGGCTGATCGAGGCGACCGTCGACGTGCACGGCCGGGTGACCGACCTGGTCCTCGACCCCCGGGTCTTCCGGACGCCGGACTCCGACGCCCTCGCCGAACAGATTCGGGCCGTCGTCAACGAGGCGGGCGCCGACGCCCAGGAGCGTGCCCGCCACGACCTGACGAAGTTCCTGCCGCCCGGTGCGGACGAGGCGTTCCTGCCGCTCTTTCGGCCGGTCGACCCAGGCGCCTCCGGAGCGGTTCGGTGAGCCCGGACCCGGCGCCGATCAATCTCGGCGGTGTCGGTGACATCGACATCTACCCCGCCGAGACACAGGCCCTGCTGCAGCAGATCCAGCAGGCCGGGGCAACCTTCGCCGCGCGCTGGGCTGCGCTCGGCCCGGCGATCGCCGAGGACGAGACCAAGGTGGGCACCGGGTTCGACGATCTGAGTACCGCCTTCCGCAACCAGTACAACGAGCTGGCGCCGAAGCTGGCCGAGCTCTCGAACAACGTGGAAGGCAGTTTCGAGCGAATGGGGGCGTCTGGCCACCGGATCGTCGCCGAGTACCTGGAGCTGAGTCAGCACCAGGTGGACCAGATGAGAACTCTCGAGTGATCCCTGAGCCAACCACGGAGTTGTGGCTGTGGCTGCAGCGGTTCTCCGACACCTACCTCTGGCCGCAGGTTGACGAGGATGCCGCACAACGGATGGGTGACGCCTACCACGAGCTGGGCGTCGCGCTGCTCGCCACCGTCGACCAGGCCGACGGGGCGAACCAGGCGCTCGAGGCCGTCTGGCGGGACGTCTCCGCGATCCTGTACCGGCGCGGTGTCGACAGTGCGTTGAACGTCGACGGCTACCGGCAGGTCGTCGCGTCGTTCGAGGACATGGCGATGCTGTGCCACGACCTCGCGCGCCACGTCGGCCAGCTGAAGCACCAGATTTACTCCGAGCTGATCCTGAACGCCCTGTACTTCGCAGCCACCTTCGCACTTCCGCCAGGCATCGGCGACATCCTGAGGTTCCGGCTGGTCGCGTCGCTGGCGACCAGGATCAGCACCATGATCCGGACGGCAGCCGGCCTGGTCCAGCAAGGTGCTGCCCGAGGCGGCTCGGCGGTTGGCCGGGTGATGTTCGGCGTTGCCCACGAGGCCGGCGAAGGCGCGCTGGCCGATCGCATCGCCCAGACCTTGGACAAGCAGAAGGGTTTCCGCACGGAGTACGACAACAAGCAGACCTTGGTGAGCGCCGGGGCCGAGGTGATCGGCAGCGGGCTGAGCCGGGCGGTCAGCCCGGTAGGCCGGGTCGGGTCGGTGCCCGCGACGGCAGTGGCCAACGCTCTCGGTCTGGGGGATCGGTGGACGAAGGTCGCGCAGCAGACCGGTCACGGCTTCATCGTGAACGGCCTGACTTCACCGGTCGGCGGGACGACGGCGCAGGCTATCGCCGACGGCAAGTTGCACGAGGTCACGCCGGGCAAGCTCCTCCAGGCCATCGGCGAACAAGGCATCGTCGCCGGTGCCCTCGGGGCGACCCGGCCGGTCTCCGTGCACTCCGGGGACGCGCTCGGGCAGCGCTGGCTGGCCGGCGCCAAGAACATGTTCCCGTCGTCGACGCACACTCCGACATTGCCCCTGGCCGGCGACCCACCGGGGACGCCGCCGACCTCCACGACTCCCGGTGGCCCGACCGACCTGGCTGGGAAGCGACCACTCGGACCGGCTGCTCAAGACACCTCCGTCGGCGCCGAGCCGCCGGGCAGGCCCCCTGTGACCGGCTCCGGCAGTGGCGCTGGAGGCCCGGGTATCTCCGGTGCACAAGGATCGGCCGACGGCGCTCCGGCCGGTGACCGCGGACAGGCCGGCAGCGGGACGTCACACGCCGGCGGCAATGACTCGCGCGTCGGCCAGGTCGACCGGGCGGGCGCTGCCACCGAACAACTTCCGGCGAACGAGCATGTCGTAGCTCCGGGCGAACATCACCACACCACCGGTCAGCCGGACTTCTCCCCGGCCCAGGACCTCGCTAACTCCGGTGACGCCAGCAGTGACGACGCCTCTGACAGCGGCTTGGGCGGGATGCGGCCTCCGACCGCTGCTGCCGGTCTGTCCGGCTCATCCAGTGTGCCGGGTGCTGCCGTGCCGCCCGCAGGCACCTCCGTCGGATCTGGGGTTGCCGCCGGGGAACTCGGCCCGTCCGGCCACCACGGCGGTACACCCGCGCAGTCGCCCGCGCACAGCGCATCCGGGGCCTCCCAGACCGCCCCCAGCGCGCAGGCGCAGCCGGGTTCGTCGGCTTCCCCGGGCGCTCATGGACAGCCAGGTGGGCAAGGCGTGCTTGCTGCCTCGCAGGCGGGCTCCGGTGCGGCGGCTTCAGGTGCGGCCCCCGCGCCCGCTGGTTCGAGCGGGCCTGGCTCGAGTGGCCCAGCGCCCGGTGCCTCCGCTCCCGGTGCGGCGTCTGCTGGGTCGACACCAGCTGCCACGCCGTCCGGTGGGACAGGATCGTCGACCACCTCGCCCGGAGCAGGACCTTCTGCGGCATCGTCGAGCGGGCCGGGAGCGGCTTCGAATTCGTCCAGTGGCGCGTCGTCCAGCAGTGCTGCCAGGGCGGGTGCGGGGCAGCCAGTGGTCGGTAAGGATTCGGCGGAAGCTGCGTCCGCAAAGCGCAGGTCCGGTCAGGACGCAATCTCCGGGTCGCCCGAGGAGCATGAGACATCATCTGTCGCGGCATCGGCGAGTGCTGCCGCGACACAAGGCCTCCAGAGCGTTGGCTCGGCGGCCGAGGGCCCTACCCCCAGCCTGGGAGCAGAACCGGTCAACGATGCGACGGCGGTCCGCAACGGCTTGAGGGAACAGCCCGGCGGTATCTCCCCGCTGACCGCTGCTCCGGCAGGTGCGCCCAGCTCGGTGGAGAACGGGATGGCGATTCTGGGCGTGGTCGGTCCTTCGGCGCCACCAGTCCTCGCACCGGCGCCGGCCGCGAAGCCGCCACCGGTTCACGCGCACGCGGGCGCACCGCGGCCACACCGTGCGGATGGGTCGCGAGGGTCCACCCGGAACGGCTCCGGCAGCGGCGGGTCCGGAACGGACGGCGATGCCGACGCTCGCGACGTCGAGGCCGCACGTGGCAAGCCGGGGCCCGAGGAGATGCCCGCCGGCGACCGGTCCGCGCGGTCAACGAAGGCGCACGATGAGGCACCGGACGTCGAGGCGGCGAAGGTCCTGCCTCCGCCCGGTCGGACCGGTCCGCCGATCGGCGGGGCGCAGGACCAGCTGCCGGCCGCGGTTCCTCCCGGTGCGGGGGATGGGGTGGTTGGGGACGTGGTGGTCCCAGGGGTGCCGGGGACCGCGTCGGAGTTCGTACCGGCGGCTCTGGATGCGTTGGTGGCGGCAATCAACGCGCGAGAGCCGAACGGGGAGCTGACCGCGGCGGCCGTGGCGCTGCGGACCAAGTACTACCGGCGGCCAGGCACCGGGAGATACGTGGGCGTAGTCGCCCGCCGGTCCAAGCGCGGCAAGTTCGTGGCGACCGACGCGGCCGGCCGGCGGGTGCCGGTGCCGCTGCCCGTACTGCACCAGTCACCGACGACCGGGGAGTTCACCCGAGTGGAGGTGATCGCAGGGCGCACGCTCGGAGAGCCGATCCACGTTCCGTTCAGCAGCCCGTTGCTGAAGGCAACTCAAGCTCTGCTCGACGGACTGCAGGCGACGATCGACACCTGGATGCGCAGTCGTGGGTTGCCGCAGAAGGCGACACCCGAGCGAGTGGTCACGGAGGCCGAGCGGGCCGCGCTGGCTGAGCTGACCCCCGCGGAACTGGCCGAACTCGAGGACCAGCTCACGCGGCCACCCGCGAAGTACCCCGTCCAGCATCCGTCCCGTACCGGCGAGTCGCTCGGCGAGGACTTCGCGAAGTCGATGCTGCACTGGCTGGGGTCGAAGTACCCGGGCCAGGAGGTGCATCGGGTCTTCCTGGAGCTCAGCGGCGCGCACACGTTCGACCAGGTCTACGTGCGGATCGACCCGGAAACCCGCGCGGTGCTCGGCTTCGCGATCATCGAGGCGAAGAGCGTGAACGGTGACCTGGGGCATCGGCGGGGTGCGCTCGGCAACGTCTACCAGCAGGGCCATCCGGCGTACGTCCGGGCGATCTTGTCGATGATGGCCGGGCGGGACGAGCGGGTGGCGGTGCTGGACAGCTTCGCCACCGAACAAGTCGTGGTGCCGACCCACCCCGACTACGACGGCCCCGCGAAGTACACGTTCCGGCCGGTTCGCCCGCAGGTCGCCGCGGCGCTCGGCGACAGCAAGGAACTCTCCGCGGCCATCGAGGGCGCGATGGCGGAGCAGGCGCTCGAGTACTACGTGGTGCGCGCGCAGGTCGAGGTCGACGCAGGGGTGGTCAAGCCGGCGGGGATGGAGATCACCCAGTACGACATGGGCCGCGGTGCCGGTCCGATGACCGCTGGTCCGGGTCCCGGTGAACAACTGCCGACTGACGGTCCCGGCGGCGCCTCGCAGCCTGCCGGTGACCACGAGCCGGGCGGGACGCGACCTGTCGAGGCGGACGACAGTGCAGAGGCCGGGCCCGAGGAGTCGGTGAGGGGGCCGGGCGACTCGGACCCTGTGAGGGTGACCCAGAAGTCGCCGGATCAGCAGGCGGAATCGGCCGCGCCGCCGCGAGACGGCGAACGGCCGAGCAGCCCGTCGGGCGACGTGGGGCTGCGGTCCGCTCGTGCATCGGCGTCTGAGTCCGCGAGCAGGGTCGCGAAATCATCGCCCGCGCGAAGGGGCGCGCAGTCATCGGTAGCTGAGCAAGAGCCCGCGCCGAAGCAGCCCGGACCGCTCGGCGCCGAGCGCCCGGGCGCGATCGGCCCGGACTTCTTCCCGGAGCGGGTGATCGTGCAGGACAAGCCGAGTGAGTCGTCGCGGGCGTCCGACGGTGGACCCGGCCGCGCGCCCTCAGGACCAGCGGGCCGGGGGCCTCGTGGTTCGGCCCGACCGCCTTCACCGGGGGCCGGCTCCGGAGCTTCGCCGGGGACCGGTCCAGCCGGCTCCGGCCGTCCGCAACGAGGTGCTTCCAGCGGTTCCGAGCGGGTGATCTGGACGGGAGGCGCTGGTTCTGCCAGCGCGAGTCGCGTCGCCGCCAACGCCACCGAATCGCGGGACGGCGAACCGCGCCGCACACCGACCGATCGCGCACCGACCACCGAGCGGTCCGCCGCTGCGGTTGCCCCGCACGGTGCGGTGACCAGTGCGACGTCGCTTGACGGTGAGCGGGAGCCGGCTGGCGGGCCGAATTCCGGGCCGGAGGCGGCGACCGGTGCCGGCCCTGACGGCCCGCCGCCGAATCCGCCGACCAATCCCCCGCCGACGGATCCGCCGCCGACAGATCCCCCTCCGACGGACCCGCCGCCGGGCGATCCTCCCGGTGCGGAGCCGCCGGGGGCCGAACCGCCGGACGGTGATCCCTCCGGCTCACAGTCCGGGGACCAGTTCGATCACCGGGCGGCCGGGCGCTGGCTGGAGCGGTTCGTGCCGGGGTGGATTCTGGTCAGCGTCGAGTCGGGCAAGGCGATGATGCGGCCCGATGTGCAGGGTGCGGCGCGGCTTCTGGAAGTTGTTGATGAAGGCAACGGGGTGTACCGGGTCCAAACCCGCGACGACCGAACCTTCCGGTTCGTCAAGCACGTCGGTCCGCTGGAGGACGGCCTCGTCGCGAAGTACGTCGCGGTACCGGGGGTGATGCCGACCGCCGAGGTGACGTTGTCGGACCGGCTGAGTTTGGACGAGGTCGCACCGGTGCTCGCGCGGGTGCTGGCCGAGACGGCGGCGGCAAGTCTGAGGCCGACCGAGGCCCAGTTGGCCGGTCGCCAGGAACACAAGGTCTTCTCGCCCGTCAGCAATCCTCGACGCAGTCCCGGGCTGACGGCCGAGGATCACGGTGACCTCGCGGAGCTCCAGCAGCGCGCCTTCGAGCACGAGCAGCGGTCCGCCGTACGCCGTCGGAGCGTTCGGCGGGCGCTGGCCGGCCTGATCGCCGGGATGAGCTTGGGCGAGGCACAGCCGAACGCGAAAGTCCTGCGGGCGCTGGCCGGGCCGGACTCGGAGGCGCTGGCGAACCGCTTCCAGGACCGCCGTCCGGCCAAGGACGACCGGGTTTCGGCGTCCACCTACCTGGCCAAGGTAGCCCGGGGCTCGGGCTGGTCCGCGGTGGTCATCGGGACGGCCGCTTACCTGGACGGTGGCCTGGCGGCCGGGATCGGGCTGGCCGTGCCCACTCTGATCAACTCGCTGGCCGGCGCGTTCGCCGAACGCTGGCTGGATGCGAAGAAGGAGGCGGCCAGGCAGCCGGCCTACGACGCGGACCGGCGGCGACGGGAACAGGACCATCCCGGCCTGAAGGGGTTGCTGGACGGCAGGTCGGACCGCCGGGCAAGCGCCGACGGCACGTCGGCGCGAGCGACCGGTCAAGGCAACTACTTCGTCCGTCACCTGGCTCCGGCGGTGCCGGCGGCAGCGGCGGCCGGTGTGCTGAGCCTGGTGGGCGTCCCGGCGATGCCGGCCATGGTGGTGATCGGCGTCTCGACGCTCACCAAAGCGATCGCCGAACGGCTGGTCGACATGAAGAAGTTCGATTTCCGGCTGGCCCGGGTGCACGCGACCGTGAGCGCTCAGCTTGCGCACAGTTCGTCGCTGCAGAACCAGTTGGTCGCGCTGCTGCAGGACTACCAGCAACGGCTGGACCGGCTGCACTCGGTGATGTCGGGAGCGCAGTCCGGCAGCCGGCCGGAAACCGGCGACCAGCGACCCGCTGTCGAGTCCCCGGGCATGCCGCCGCTGTGGCTGCACGCCGCCGCTCAAGGTATCGACAACGTCGCCGCGGCAGGCCGGCGAGTGGCGATGCCGAAACCACAGGTCGTCGACAACGATCCCACCGAGTTCGCGCGTCACGTCAGTCAGCAGCTGGAAGGCATCATCAACGCCGTCGGCCCGGCGGTCATCGGTGGGGTGCTCGGTGCCCTGGGCGACAAGTTCTTCACGAACCGCGAGGAGCGCGCCAGCGATGACCAGAAGAACTGGGACCACTTGCAACGCGAGGCCCGGCGTGGCCAGGCGCTGCTGCAGGAGCTCGAGGCGCCGCTGGTCGAGCTGGGGCAGCTGCTCGACAATCTCGAGCAGCTGATCGGTGCCGAGCACCCAGGATCGGTCCCTGCCCTGGCCGACCGGGTGACCGATCGTGCGGCGCTGCCGAAGCCACCGTCCCTTCCCGCCGGCCGGCGTCCCGGTGGCCAGTCGCCGTTCTGGGTCTACGGGGCACAGGTGGCGGCTGCGGCCGTTGGTGGTGCCCTCGGCGTCGTCGTCCTGGACGAGGTCTTCGACCTGGACGATCTGGCCGTCTCCTTGACGTTGGCCGGCGCGCTGGCCGGACTGACGGGTACGCCGTTCGCGCGGTACCTGTTTCGGCGCGCCGAGCTGACCCGCAAGGAGCAACTCGCCGAAGACTTCGCCAAGCAGGCGGTCGACGTCTCGCAGCTCACCGAACAGAGCGCGATCGGGAAGTACCTGATCCAGCAGTTGCGACACCAGGCCGACCGACTGGCCGAGCTCCGGAACCCGGCCACCCGGGCGGCCTCGGACGTGACGCCGACCGATCCCGACTACACCGACCGGGTCCGGGCGGCGATCCGGCGGGCCCACCTCGAAAACCTTCCACCCGGTGGGACGGAGTCGACGGAGAACTTCGGGATCCGCGCCCACCGGGTCGCGGCGCTGGCCCGGATCGATCGGCTGGCCGCAGCCGTGGACTGGCGTACCGCAGACGACCCGAACAGCGCCGAAGCCGCGGCGGCCCGGTCGAGGCTCGCGCACGCGATCGCCTTGTACGAGCAGATCGCCGGCACCGACGGCTCCACCAAGGCCTTCCCGGACCCCGCGGCGGAGTCACCGTCGAGCGGGCGCCGGCTGACCGGCGGTCCGACCGACCAAGTCCGGGCCGGAGTTGCCCAGGCGATCGGCCTGCTGCTGTCGGAACCGGCCGGCAAGCCGCTGCTGGTCCAGCGGCTGAAGGTACTCGAGGAGATCGCGCAGGCAGCAGACGCGGTCGACCAGCACGCCGACCACCGCCGTACCGGCCGGGGGACTGCCGCCTCGTACGCGTTGATGCAGGAGGAGCTGGCTGCGAAGATCGCGGCGTACGAAAGTCTGGCGCTGGAAGCCGGCGTCCCCGGCGGCCTGCCCCGTCCCGCTCTCAGCCCAACCGAGGGTGAACCACCCACCGGCACGCCTGCACCGGATGGCGTCCCCACCACCCCATCGCCCCTGCCGAGCGGTCCGCCGCCGGCCGGCTCGGCGCCGGGCGCCGAGCGGCTCGGCCAGGTCGGCGACACCGTCGTCGTAAAGGTCGGGCCCGACGGCGAACTCGGCGGGCTGCCCGCCGGGCTTGTGGATGATCCGCAGGCGCTGGGCGTGTTGCAGGACAGGTGGGGTGAGCTGACGCGCGCCGGCTACGTCGTCGAGGTCACCGTGACCCGGGTCGCTCGGCCGGCGCCCTCGGCGGACCCGTTGCGGTTCTCGGTGCGGGTCACCGATCCCGACAGCAAGATCCCGGCGGAGTCGCTCGACACCTATGGTCCGGCGACGGCCGGCGGCCTCGTCCGCGTCATGGTCACCGATCAGCAGACGGCGCCCGGCCGCCACCGCGCCGCCGCTGCAGACTCCGAGCAGGCCGCTGCCGCTCCGGTGGACGATCGGAGCACGATCGCCCGGGCGCTGAATCCGGTGCCGGCGACGCCGGTCGTACAGGTGCGGCAAGGGTTCGATTCGGTCGGTCGCAGGATCGATGGTGGGCTCGACGCCGGTCAGGTGTTCTCCTCCGAGCACCGGAACCGGGCGGAGTGGAGCTTCGGCGAGCCTGGGCGGCCGGACCGGGCAGTACTGGAGTTGCGCGAGGTCAAACCGCCGCCGCCGTCGTACGACGATCACGCGCGGCCGATTCCGGCCCGGCGGCGGGTGCCGTTCGACTGGGCGTTCGGGCACCAAGCGGCTCGGGTGCTTCCGCCGGGGATCGGCGTGCCGGTCGAGGCGATGACCCGGCTGGAGCTTCGGCTGCAGGAACTGATCAGTTCCGGACATTCGATCAGCGTGACGTTCACCACGGGCCAGAAGGTGGCCGACGGTCGACCGCTGGTGGTCGAGCTGCAGGTCACCGAACCGGCCGGCGGGCGGACCGTCCGGTACGACGGCCGCTCCGTGGCCGAGGCCGTGGATGCCCTCGGCAAGCATGCCGCCGAGGCCCCTCCCGGCCGGCCGCGCCGGCGGCCGGAGGGTGGCCACACCGTCGGCGCGCCGGCGATCCCCGGCACCTTCACCGCCACCGGCCGTCCGGCCGAGCAGGCGGATCTGACCGTTGCCGAGGTGCTGGCGGCCGTGGGCCAGGTGCAGGAGTCCGATCTGGGCGGGCTGATCACCGATGCGCCGTCGGTGCTTGTCGATCCTGCGACCGGTCTGCCGACGGCTGTCGTAGTACAGACAGTCTCGGGTGAGCATCACTTCACGGTGGACCTCGGGCCGGTGGCGCCGAACAAAGCCGCCACGACCACGGTGGGATCCGGTACGGCGCGGCGGCCGCACGTGGTCCGGGTTGCGCCGAGGATGGCGGACCGCAACCTGGCCAGGATGTGGGTGCACGAGATCAGCCACACGCTGCAGGACCTCAGAGGGGATCGCGCCGCCCTGATGCGGGAGGCGATGCGCAGATCCGCACACCATGGCGAGAACGCGTGCGTCCATGCTCAGTACAACGAGCATCGCCTGCTCAGCCGGCTGTGGGCGGAAGCGGCCGCGCGCGCCGAGCGCACCGGGCAGCAGCAGGACTGGCGAAGCGAGCAGCGGATACGGCGGGAGATCGTCGGGCTCGCGGCGGGGATCATCCGACGTGGGCACGTCGCGCCCCAGCATCCGTGGGTGGCGCCACCGGTCGCAACGCCGGCCACGGACCCGGTCGACGTGACGGTGTCCGAGGCCGAGCTGGTTGGGGCGATCCAGCATGAGCTCACCGTGCTGGATGCCGTGGTCACTGATGTCGACGCGCGGATCGGTGCGCACGAAGCGATCGCCGAAGCAGCCGCGGAAGCCGAGCGGGCGGCGAACACGAAGGCCGAGGCGGAAGAGCAGACCAAGGACGACGGCAGGCACGCGCGGATCCGCGAGCAGCAGGCGGAGGCGGACAAGCAGGCGGCGGCCCGGGCGCGGCACCTCGAGGTCAAGCAGGGCTACGAGGCCGCCCGCGCCAGGATCACGGCGGCTCAGGCGCTGTACCAGTCGATGCTGGCCGGGCCGGCGGGGCATCCCACCGAGGTGTTGGCGGCCAAAGCTCTCGAGGCCGCGGATCATGTGATGGGTTACCAGGTCGCGATGGCCGAGCGCGGACCCGCGGGACTGGTGCTGGCCACGGCGATGCCCACCGGCCGGCTCCCGCACCTGACCGCGTTGACCACCAGGGTCAACCAGGCCTTGACGGCCCACGGCATCGACTCCCGGTTCTCGGCCGAGCAGTTGCGTCACGAGCTGCTGGCGACGTTCGATCGCCTCGTCACGGCGGATGGTGCCGTCCTGCGGGTGGGGCGCGCAACGGCCGGCGAGCTGCGCGTGCGGCTGACACCCGGCGAGCTGCGGGAGGTTCTCGACCCGCAGGAGAAGAGTTCGGAGAACATGGCCGGACTGCTTCCGCAGGGCCTCCGCCGGATCGCGACCGTGGTGACGGCGAAATGGGGCCGGTCGGGTGGGCTCTCGGTCAGCAAGCTCACCGAACTGCTCGGTGAGCAGTCGATCCTGTACTGGGCGGGCAAGCTGGTCGGAGTCCGCGGCACGGTGTCCGTCGAGCAGTCCAGAGCGGTGTCGGCGACCGCGTCCGAGGCCGCTCTCGGCGGCGGTGTGGAGGACAACCGCAGCGAGTCGGTGCTGTTCAGCGGCGCGGCTTCCTGGGAGCTGGCCGTCCGCACCGGGCGGGTCTGGGTCGATGCCGGCACCGTCCACACCGGCAACCCGGACGACGACGCCGAGCTGCGCATGCACGTCTCGCACACCTACACCGTGGCCGCCGCGCCGCCGGAGCGGCAGACGCGCATCCGCAAGCAGGATCGTGACCGGAACCTGCCCGAGCACGTGGTCAGCGCGATCACCCGGCTGGAGCCGCTGAGCCGGAAGGTCCGGTCGAGGCTGTCCGAGCGGATCGGGAACCTGGACCGGCTGGTCACCGAACAGATCGACAACGCCCTGATGTACGACCTTCCGGGCCGGCTGGTCGAGGCGGCCGGCCCTGGCATCGTGCGTCCGCTGGTGATCGAGGGCAAGCCTGGCAGTCACCTGCTGATCACGACGAAAGTGCGGTACGAGCAAGCCCAACTGATGGGTGCCGACAGCAACGAGCACTGGACGGAGAAGCTGCGCATCGGCTTCAGCCAGGCCTCCGGCGACCAGTCGTTCGGCCGGTCGGCCTCGGCCGCCGCCGCCCTCGGGTACGGCGGCACCGCGCTCACCGACGTCGCCGGCACCGAGCTGGACCTCGGCCCGGAGGCGCAGCTGGGCTGGAACTCCTCGCGGTCGCAGGCCCTCAGCGCCGGCGGGACTGCGATCCAGGTCGGGGTGCACCGCTACACCGGCCCGACCCAGGGGTACCGGATCATGCTCGAGCACACCGTCTCGATTGTCCTGGGCAACGAAACCCTGGAAGCCGTGCAGGAGACTTCCGAAGCACTGCTCCGCTTCCGCGCGAACGACGCCTACCGGTACGGCCTGCCGGTCGACGAGTCGATCGTCGTGCACGACGACACCGGCCGCCCGGTGATCGAGAACGGCCGGGTGGTGCTGCGGGGCGATCCGCGGATGACCGGGGAGGTCCCGGGCCGGAAGCTCGAGCTGCCCGACTGGTTCGGGGACGAGCCGGGACAGCTGCGCGGGTCCGGCCCGTTCGCGGTGCAGACCGTCACCGGGGGCCAGGAAGCGCTGCGCAAGGTTGTGCGGCACCTCAGCGAGCGGGGGTTCCTGCCGCCGCTGGACGAGAACGGTGAGCTCGATCTGGGCCGGCTGTCGACGGAGCCGCTGGAGCGGCAGGGGCAGCTGCTCAACCTGACCGAGGTTCGCAGCCAGTTCTCCGCGCTGCGGTTGGAAGCCGGGTACGACATCGCGGCACAGACCGGTCTGCTGCTCTCCGTCGTCCGGCCTCGCTTCGGCCAGGGGGCGGAGACCATGGTGCTGCGGATCGATCTGACACCTCGGCACGATGCGGCTTCCTCGCTGGGCGTCACCACCGACGAAGCGGTCGTCGGCCTCAACATCGGCTCGAACACCGCCGCGGGCTCGGGCGGATTGTCGAGGTCGTTGCCCTGGCTGGCCAAGCTGCTCGGGAGTGCCAAGCCGGATGTGGCCGAGGGCGGCGTCGGACCCAAGGGTGACGTGTCGTACGCCCGGACGCTGGGCCGGGCACTCGGCTGGGTGACTGGCGGCACGGTGAACCACGTGACGCTGGTGGAGAGCTCCTCGCCGGTCGCGGTCTTCGACGTTCCGCACACGTTGCGGGTCACCGAGCTCGTCGACGGGCGAGAAGTCCCCGTCGGCGACCCCACGCCGGGCAGCGCGCGGCTACTGGTCGACGGCGGCCTGCTCCCGGCCGCCGATCCGTCGCCGCCATCGACGGCAACGCCGGGAACCGCATCGGCGGCCACCGGGACCTCGCCGAATCCGCCGGCACCGTCGGGAACGCCCGCGCCGTCAGGAACGCCGGCACCGGCGGCCACCGCGACCTCGCCGAATCCGCCGGCACCGTCGGGAACGCCCGCGCCGTCAGGAACGCTGGCACCGGCTGTGGTTGGGCGAGTGAGCTCCGAGGTGCTCGGCTACGCGACGATGCTCGCCCTGGAGACCGGCCGGCTGCTGTCCTCGGTGCCGGCCGCCCTGCGCTCGGACCCGACCGCGCTGTTCCACCTGTCGGCCTTTTTCAACTCCCGCGCCATGATGTGCCACCCCGAGTGGACCGAGACGCCGTACCGCACCCAGGTTGCTGTCCGCGGCGGTGCGCTGCCGGGGCGGGCGCAGGTGTCGGTGACGGGTTCGATCGAGAATCCGGTGTTCGTCGGGCAGCGAGACGGTGTCAACGGCCGCGTCACCCTGCCGTTGAGCAGCCACGGAACCACCCACAGCAGTTCGAGAGGCCGAGGCTGGAAAGCTTGGTTCGGGGGTACCCAGGCCGGGGATCCGGCGATGACGGGCGGAGTGGGCGGCGGCCGGAGCGGCAATCGGTCCGGCATCTTCAGCCGGATGCTGATCTGGGGCCGGGAACTGCTGATGATCAGGACCGGCCGGCACTACGTCTTCAAGGCTTCGGTGAACTTCGCGGTCTCGGTGACCGACGGCACTGTCACCGGCAACCAGCAGGGAACCGGCCCGACCGAGGCCGGCCGGACCCCGGGGTCGGTGCTGTTCGAGATCGCCGAGCCGGACGCGCTGCGCCTGTACGCGGCCGACAAGCTCGCCCTGCCGCTGGACGTGGTGGCGGACGCGGTGGAGCGGTTCGTGACCGGCAAGGCGACCTGGGAGCGCCGGCTGTCGCTGCAGGTCATGCGCAAGTACCGGATCGACCTCGCCGAGGCCGCCAAGCAAGGCCAACCGCTGCCTGCCTTGTCCCGTGGGCACACTGCCGACGAGTTGACCGAAGCGGTCCGCAAGCTGATCACGCAGCCGTACGTCTTCCCCCCGGGCACACCCGAGGAGCGGCTCGACGCCGTCATCAAGCTGGCCGACGAGCCGGTCGAGGAGGTGAGGCTCCCGGAGCACTACGACCGAACGACGGGTGCCGCTCTGGTCGACAGCGCGGCGCTGTCCGAGGACGGAGCACCAACCCGGCTGCTCGACGCGGTGGCCGCGGCGGTGGCCGAGACCACGGGCATCCCGGTCGAGCAGGATCCTGTACTGGCCGAGGGGCTGTTCGTCGAGCTGGCCGGCCAGCGGTGGTGGGGCCGGCTCGACGACATGCTCGGTCCGAACGGATTCGTGCGCAGCTACCCGCTGACTCCTCCAGGCGGCGGTGCTCAGCAGAAGGTCACGGTGCGGGTCAAGGCGCGGTTCGAGGGACCGGCGAAGAACCACGGGGTGGTCACCACCGTGCTCGGCATCATCCAGGCCTACCTGTACGGCGAGCAGGGCCGAGCCGCCGCCGTCGGCCGGTCCGTTGGTGCCTCAGGCAACTACGACACCGGCCACGGGGGATCCAGCACGCTGGGCACCGATCGAGCCGGTGGCCTGACGGTGTCCAGCGGTGAGCAACTGACCCGGCTGGAACGTCTGCGCAGCTCCGGCGGGATGGCTCGGATCGAACGCGGCCTCCGCCTCGAGATCGAGGTGATTCACGAGAACGACGGGCGGACCAGCTTGCGAGAACTGTCCGGCCCGATCGTCCAGTACGTGCCGGCGGAGCTGGTCAGCAGCGATCTCCGGCCGCCCGCCGCGGACGGTCCGGTGGACCACCGCAGAGTGACCTTGCCGAGCAGCTACGTCGTGGAGGGCACGATCCCCTTCGGCCGCGGGAACGCTGTCAAGGACGAGTTGTTCGAGGCGGTGTCGGAACACCTCGCTCACCGGGACATGCTGCACCCGGTCGGCGTCCGGATGCACCGGACCGAGCTGGAGCACCACTTCTCGACATCGGCCAGGGACGCCGCGTTCTCCCGCATGGCCACCGCCGACGGAGCTGCGATGATCCGGCTCCCGGTGCCGGGCTCCGCGCGCAAGGTCGTCGACGTCACCGTGCGCGCCGCGGTCTCCGACGTCCAGCTGGTTGTCGGCCCGATCGAGGGCCGGGAGCTCGGTGAGGTGAACCGCAGCCAGTGGACGACCTCGCTCTCGGTGCTTGCTCGGCCGGCTGCTCCCGCTCAACGGTGGCCTGTCCAGCAGCGGTGACGAGGGGTCCCAGCTCAGCCAGTGGGGGCTCAACGGCGGCGTCACCGGCGGCGAGCAGGTGTCGGACCTGTTCGTCGACGCGTACGGCGTCCGCGCGGAGCGGAGCCGGTTCCAGGACGGCACGATCGTCACCGCCCGGGTCCGGGTGGACTACGACCTGACGCTGGAACGCAAGGAACTGCCGGCCGAGGGCGGTGAGAAGTCGCTCAAGGTCGCTCAGGTGCCCGGCGCAGCCACCGGCGAGGCGTACCTGACGATGTTCAAGCACGAGTACGACGCGATGCTCGCCCGGCTGGATCGGGGTGACACGCTCGCCGCGGCGTGGAGCCACGCGACCGGAACCGCGCGGAGCACCCGGTCCCTATCGGTGTCGGCGGATCCGGTTGCGCCGTCGAGGGTGCTGACCGACGCTCTGCACCAGGCTCGCCAGGATCAGGTGGAGGTGCTGCTGACGGTGACCGAAGCGGATGGGCGCAAGCGGTCGTACCTGGCGCTGCCCGACGGCACGCTGCACGGCGACGCGGCCGACGAGGGGTTCGCCGAGGCATTCGCCACCCTGCATCCGACCCTCGTCGCACTGGCCGACCGGCACCGGATCGACCTGCGCGCCCTCTACGACGTCTCCGCGGCCTCGCGGACCTTCTCGGCGGCGGTCATGGCGGCGTTGAGGGCTCAGGGGATCTCGGTCGAGGTGCATCCGCCACCGGCCTTCCCGGCCGCGGCGTCGACGGGCAGCGGGAACGGTGCGGCGGGAACCGTCCAGGCCGGGGCGGGCGGAGTCGGCGGCAGCACGGGTGGGCCGTGAGAAAGGAGATCTGATGTTGCAGGCCAGAACTTTGGCGGAGGCGCGGCTCTACCTCGATCTGATGGCGGCCGACGTCGGCGAGTGGGCGCTCGACGTCCAGCTCGTCGAGCGGGCGGAGTCCTGGTCGGTGATCGGCGACCTCGGCTTCCAGCGGCTCGAGGTGTCCGTGCCGTTCGGCCGCGCGGCCGCACACCGCTTCGGGGCCGGCCGGTCCGAGCTCGTCGACGCCGCACAATGGTGGCTGGTTGCAACTACCTCGGCGGAGCGGATCCGGCACGGCGACCTCGCGGACGACGGCCGCGCCCGGCCGGACCGGGACGTCGTCGCCGAGACGTGGGACCTGGCCGTCGAGGCCGTGCACCAGTCGCTCGAGTTCCTGCCGGAGGGGGCCGATCGGCTGCCACCGTCGGCGTTCTGGTCGGAGACGGGCGAACGGCTCCGGCAGGAGCATCCAGAGGCGTTCACCCGAGGCCGGCTGACCGGCGACCAGGCGCGGTACCTGGCCGCTCGGAACAAGTTCTCAGCTGGTCAGCCGAGCTGCGACGCGCGGTAGCCGGCCGCGGTGAGCAAGGCCAGCCGGGCCCGCTTCGAGGTCTCGTCGTGCTGACGGATCTCGACCTCCGGCCCGAGCTCGAATCCGGTGCGTTCGAGCCGGGCGACGGCCTTGGCGTTGCGGGCGTCCGGCTCCACCACCACCCGCGGGTGGCCCAGGTGCCCGAGCAGGAAGCCGAACAGCACGTCGAAGAGCCGGCCGGTGAAGCCGGGGCGTGGATCGCCCGGCGCGATCAGGATGTGCGTGCCGATGTCGCCGGGCTGCACCGGATAGACCTCGCCGACCGGATCCGCCTGCGGGTCGTACGTCTGGAACAGCGCGACCGGTACGTCGTCCAGGTGGATCAGGTACACGTGGTGCGTCGGCGCCGCGTCGAGAAAGGTGTAGATGCCGAGCACCTCGTCCCGGGACAGCTCCGTCATGCCCCAGAACCGCGCCCGCTCGGCGTGCACCCAGCCGACGATCAGGTCGAGGTCGCGCTCCGGCACGACCGGCACGATCCGGATCCGGCCGAGCGGTGATTCCTGCTCGAACTCGGTGACGTCCGGTGTCAGTTGGTCCCAGTCGGTCACGATCGGGGCCAGTTCGCCGCGCAGCCACAGCGGCAGCTGGTCGTGGTGGTGCGGATCGCCCAGCACGCCGGACGCTCCCAGCGGCACGATCCACCGGCTGTTCGAGCGGTCGGCCAGGTCCCACGCGAAGCGGGCGGCGGAGGAGCGGATGCAGACGTCGGTGATGCCGGGCAGGCTGGAGGTCGACATCACGCAGTGGTGGTCGCCGGACAGCGCCAGGTCGATCGGCTCCTCGCCCGGCGCGAACAGGGGACCGCGCAACATGTGCAGCGGCGACAATTGGTGGGTCTCTCCCCACGGACCGCGCGGTGCCTTGGCGGCGACGTCTTCGAGCGCGCCGCGGAGCAGGTCGTCGAAGTCGATCGACGGCAGCAGATCGGTGGCGAGCAGGTTCTCCAGGGCGAAGGAGATGTGGGTCAGCGGATCGAGCCACGGAAGGAACAGGTCAGGGCAGCCGGAGTCGTCGTCCAGCGGGGCCAGCACCGGGTGATCGGCGATCCGGCGGCAGAGTGCCTTGCGGATCGCGGCGTAGCTGGAGGCCGTCGTACTGGTCGCGTCCATCCGGCGGTCCCAGCGCTGAAGACTGTCACGGAGATCGACGGCCTCCGGCGACAGGTCCGCCAGGGTGGCGAGCCGGTCGAGCAGTTGGCCGGCCGAGCCGAGCCAGGTGTCGGTGTGGATCGTCGGCATGTCGTCGGCCGTCCAGCCGTCGCGCGCGGTGAGCAGCTCGCGGATCCGGCGGGACCGGTGCGGCGCCGCGAACTCGACGCCGAGCGGCTCGGCCAGTTCGCGGGCGTTGGCCATCACCGCGATGCCGTCGACGGCGGCCCGCGGCAGGTCGTCTTCCCAGCCTCGCCAGGCGTGCGCGCTGTCCCAGGCCGGTACGACGCGCAGCCGGTTGGCCGGGTGGCGGCGCGGGACCAGACCGGCGGTGCGGTGCAGCAGCCCCCCGACGGTGTCCGCGGCCAGGACGACGTTGACCGGCTCCACCCAGTGCCCGACCGCCTCGTCGACGTCACCGACGGTGGTTGCCTGGAGCAACTTCGGCAACGCGTCGAAGCCGATCTGCCCGGACACCCGCGGCGGGTAGCGCAGGCTGACCGCGTGGTCGTCGTCCGGGCCGCCGGCGATGACCGGGCCGCGGGCGGTCTCGATCACCTCGACCTGGACGGCGTCGCGCCCGGCGATCGCGACCGACTCGGTGTGCGCGGTGGCCGGTTCCCAGCCGTCCGGGCCGAGCGCCTCCACCCCGTCCGCCGTCCGCCGGAGCTGCTCGCGGTAGAGGTCCTGGTAGTCGGCCATCGCGTTGGTGATCGCCCAGGCCACGTCCCCGGCGTGGCCGAAGTGCGCGATCCCGGGGATGCCCGGTACCGCCAGCCCGATCACGTCGTACTCCGGGCAGGCGAGCCGGATCTGCTGGTAGACGCCCGGGCTTTCGATGTACCGGTGCGGGTCGCCGGCGATCAGGGCCGCGCCGGTCGCCGTGTGCTCACCGGGAATCAGCCAGCCGTTGCTGCCCGCCGTCCGCGGGCCCTCGGAGGTGAAGACGTCGATCGCCGCGTCGCCGAGCTTCCGGGCGACCTGCTCGCGCCACAACTTGGTCGGGAACCCGGCGAACAGGATGTGCACCGCCATCCAGATCCCGAGCGGCGCCCACGGCTCCCACTCCTGCAGCGTCAGCCCGGTCGCCGCGAACTCCGGAGCCCGCGCGGCACCGCCGGGCAGACCGTGGTTGACGCCCGCGACGTAGGCCTCGATCCACTCCCGGGTGCCGTCGTCCAGCGACTGCAAGCAGCGTTCCGCGGTGTCGGCGAGCCGCGCCTGCCGGGCGAACGCGTCCCAGGCGACGCCTTCCGGCCCGAGGAAGGCGGCGGTGGTGCCGAGGTACCGGCGGCGCTCCAGCTCGATCTGCCAGGCCCGGTCGGCGGCGACGTTCAGGCCCTGCAGGTAGGCGAGCGCGAGCGGGTCACCGGCCCGAAGGTGCGGAACGCCCTGGGCATCGCGGTGAACCTTGGCGTTCAACTCGGCATCCTCACGTCGTTAGGTTAGGCTGCGCTAACTTACAAGTCAGCTTGTCCGCCCGCAAAACTCATTCTCACCGAAGGAGACCGTCGTGAGGCATGGCTGGGAGGGAGTGGTCCTCAAGCTGTTGCGCGGCAAGGACTTCGTTTTCACCGTGACCGGGTCCGAGCGCGTGACGGAGCGCTACCAGCGGGTGCACTTCACCGACGGCGGCCTGCTCGCGGCGGCCGGCGCGCACCCGACGATGTGGGTGCGGCTGTGGTTCGACAACGCGGGCAAGCCGCACCAGCGGGCGTACACGCTGGTCGACCCGGACGTCGAGGCCGGCACCTTCAGCCTGGAGTTCGCGCTGCACGACGGCTGCGCGGCGGACTGGTCGCTGAAGGCCCAGCCGGGCGACACCATCGACGCGACCCTGCAGGGCACCGACTTCGAGGTCCCCGACCCGTTGCCCGGGCGGATGGTGGTGATCGGCGACCCCGCGTCGCTGCCGGCCATCAACTCGCTGCTCGGCGCCGTCCCGGACCTGCCCGCGACGATCTGGTTCGAGATCGGCCACGACTCCGACCTCGAGCTCCCGCTGCGCCTGGACCCCGTCCGGCACGAACTGCGGCCGGTCCACCGCGACACCGGGGACCTGGTCGGGGACGTCAAGGCCGGCCTGTCCGACCTGGTCGGTGACCCCGCCACGGCCTTCGTGTGGATCGCGTGCGACACCGTGATCACCCGCACGCTGTCGGCGTACGCGCTGAAGGAGCTGCGGATGCCCAAGGACCGGGTGAAGGCGCTCGGCTACTGGCGTCCTTCCTGACCGGCGCACAATCGGCGGCGAGTGGGCCGGTACGGCGTTAGCGTGGGCGGGTGATCCTTCGCATCCGGCCCGCAGATCCCGCCCTCGCCGAGCGGTTGCTCGAGATCCAGCACCGCGCGTACGCCGTGGAGGCGGAGCTGATCGGCTTCGACGGCATCCCGCCGCTGCAGGAGGACCTGGCCGCGCTGACGGCGTCCACCGAGCACTGGCTGGGCTGCTTCGCCGGCGACGAGCTCGTCGGAGCCGTCGCGTACGAGCTGCCCGACGACGAGACGGTGGAGATCAGCCGCCTCGTCGTCGACCCGGCGTACGCGCGTCAAGGCCACGGCCGCGCCCTGCTCGACGCCCTCGACGACCTCGAACCGCGCGCGACCAGCCTGGTCTCCACGGGCACGGCCAACACTCCCGCCGCCACGCTCTACCTCGGCCGCGGCTACCAGGAGACGGGCCGGACCGAGGTGGCGCCGGGAGTGTGGCTCACGCACTTCCGCAGGCTGCGCGTCCTCCGGTTCAGGACAGGCTGAGCGCCGTCCAGGAGATCGCGGGCAGGGTGAGCGTGAGCTTGCCGTCCCGCAGCTTCACCGTGTCGTTGGGGTGCGGGACGACCCGGTCGGGGTGGGTGGCGGAGTTCACCGCGAGCCGGTCCTCGCCGGACATCGTCAGCGCCTCCTGGACGCCGGTGACGCCGGTGCGGGTGAGGTCGACGGTGAGCTCGATCGGGGTGTTGAGGGAGCGGTTGACACCGAACACGGCGAGCTTGCCCTCGTCGTACGTCGCGACGGCGTCGACCGCCGGGACCTCGCCGAACTTGTCGGTGGCGACCAGCGGCGAGGTGGTCTCGACCCGCAGCACCTGACCGGCCGCGAGCCGGGAGGTGATCGCGAACGGGTGGAACGTCGGCTGCCGCCAGGCGGGGCCGTCGGGCTCGGTTCTGATCGGCGCGATCACGTTCGCGAGCTGGGCCAGGCAGGCGACGGCGACCCGGTCGCTGTGCCGCAGCAGCGAGATCAGCAGGTTGCCGACGACCACCGCGTCGGTGAGGTTGTACTCGTCCTCGATCCGCCGTGGCGCCACCTCCCACGCGTCGGCCGGGCCGTCGGTGCGGCGGGACCGGTCGCCGTACCAGACGTTCCACTCGTCGAAGGAGATGTCGATCCGCTTGCTGCTCTTCAGCTCCGCGCCGACGTGGTCCGCACTCGCGACGACCGAGTCGATGAAGCGGTCCATGTCGACGGCCGAGGCCAGGAACGACGCCGGGTCACCCTTGTCGTCGCCGTAGTAGGCGTGGCAGGAGATGTGGTCGACCAGGTCGTAGCACTCCCGCAGCACCTCGCGCTCCCAGCTCCCGAACGTCGGCATCGCCGAGCTGGACGACCCGCACGCGACCAGTTCCAGCCCCGGCTCGACCATTCGCATCGCCCGGGCGGTCTCGGCCGCCAGCCGTCCGTACTCCGACGCCGTCTTGTGCCCGATCTGCCAGGGCCCGTCCATCTCGTTGCCCAGGCACCACACCTTGATCCCGTACGGCGAGGCCGCGCCGTGCTGCCCCCGCAGGTCCGACAGCGCCGTCCCGCCCGGGTGGTTGGTGTACTCCTGCAGGTCGAGCGCCTCCTGGACGCCCCGGGTGCCGAGGTTGATCGCCATCATCGGCTCCACCTCGGCCTTCGCGCACCAGCGCATGAACTCGTCCAGGCCGAACTGGTTGGTCTCGATGCTGTGCCAGGCCAGTTCCAGCCGGCGCGGCCGGTCCTCCCGCGGGCCGACGCCGTCCTCCCAGCGGTAGCCGGAGACGAAGTTGCCGCCCGGGTAGCGGACCAGCGAGACGCCGAGCTCCCGGGTCAGCTCCAGCACGTCCTTGCGGAAGCCGTCCTCGTCGGCGGTCGGGTGCCCGGGTTCGTGGATCCCGGTGTAGACGCAGCGGCCCATGTGCTCCACGAAGGTGCCGAAGGTGCGCCGGCGGACCGGTGCGACGGTGAAGGCGGGATCGAGAATCAGTGAGGCAGAGGTCACGAGCGGTGGCTCCTGTCGTTGTCCGGTGAGGGGTCAGCCCTTGATGCCGGCGTCGCCGACACCACGGACCACCTGCCGCTGGAACAGCGCGTAGATGATCAGCAGCGGAAGTCCGCCGAGCACGGCCGAGGCCATGATCTGGGCGTAGCGCAGGCCGTACGAGCCCTGCACGTTGGCGAGTCCGACCGGGATCGTCATCATCGACGGGTCGGTGGTCACGATGAACGGCCAGAGGAAGTTGTTCCAGGCCCCGATGAAGGTGAAGATCGCGACCGCGACCAGGATCGGCCGCGACATCGGCACCATCACGCTCCAGACGATCCGCCACCGGCTCGCCCCGTCCACCCGGGCGGCGTCCTCGTAGTCGCGGGAGATCCCGTCGAAGAACTTCTTCAGCACGAAGACCATCACCGGTTCGACCACCTGCGGCAGCACCACGCCCCAGTAGGTGTCGACCAGCCCGAGTGAGGTCATCTCCTGGAACAGCGGCACGATCAGAACCTGCGGCGGCACCAGGATCCCGGCGATCACCAGCCCGAAGAGCAGCTTGCGGCCGGGAAAGGTGGTGCGCGAGAACCCGTACGCCGCCAGCACCGAGACCAGCAGCGTCATCGTGGTCACCAGCACCGCCACGATCGTGCTGTTCAGGAACCAGCGCAGCAGCGAACCCTGCTCCAGCACGCTCCGGTACGCGTCGGCAGTAGGTGCTTCAGGCAACCAGGTGATCGGTGTCCGGGTCGTCTCCGGCTCCGGCTTGAGCGAGGTGTCCAGCGCCCACAGCAGCGGAGCCAGCCAGAGCAGCGCGAGCAGCACGGCGCCGACCGCGATCGCCACCTTCGGGAAGGTGAACCGCGGCTCGACCGGTCCACCGGTCTTGCGGACGGGGACGGCGACGGTGGCCATCAGTTCGCCTCCTTCCGGCCGCCGAACAGCTTGAACTGCGCGACCGAGACGATCACGATGATCGCGAAGAACAGGTACGAGATCGCCGAGGCGTACCCGATCCGGTAGCTGGTGAAGCCGCTCTCGTAGATGTACTGGATGATCGGCCGGGTGGCGTAGTTCGGGCCGCCGTTGGTCATCAGGTAGATCTGGTCGAAGACCTTCAGCGACGCGACCAGCTGCAGCACGACGATCAGGCCGGTGGTCCGGCTCAGCAGCGGCAGCGTGATCCGGAACAGCTTCTGCCGCCCGTTGGCGCCGTCGATCGCAGCCGCCTCGTAGACCTGCTGCGGAATGCCCTGCAGCGCGGCCAGGTACAGCAGGAAGTTGAACCCGACGGTCCACCAGACCGTCGTGATCACCACCGCCAGCATCGCCCGGTTCTCGGCGTTCAGCCAGTCGATCTCGGCGAAGCCACCGGCCGTCAGCAGCCCGTTCACCAGGCCGAAGCCGGGCTGGTAGATCCACACCCAGATCAGCGTGACGACGGTCGCCGGCAGCACGAACGGCGCGAAGTACGCGAACCGCAGGAACCAGCCGAAGACGCCACGCCGGTTGGCCAGCAGGGCCATCACCAGCGCGACGACGACCAGCGGCGGGGTGCTCATCGCGGTGAAGACGAAGGTGTTCTTCAGCGAGTCCCAGACCGCCGGGTCGCCGAACAGCTCGCGCCAGTTCCGCAGGCCGAGGAACTCCTGCTGGACGCCGGCCAGGCTGGTGTTGAAGAAGCTGTTCCACAACCCGAAGACCGTCGGCCAGAGCAGGAACAGCGCGAACAGCAGACCGAACGGCGCGACGAACAGCAGGCCGCCCCACTTCTCGGTCCAGGGCGGTCCCGGGCGCGGGGGTGGCCCGGACGCGGGTGGCTGGGTGGTGCCGGTACGGGGTGGTGTCTGCACGGCCATCGGGTCAGCTCCTGTCAGACCGGGGACGGGGTGTCGAGCAGCTTCCGGGTGGCGGCCTTGAACTGGTCCAGCGCCTGCCGAGGCGTCGTCCGGCCCGAGAACACCCCCGAGAAGGCGGCCCCCGCTTCGTTCTGCAGTTGCGCGCCCGAGCCGCTGAACCACGCGTCCGGGTCGAGCAGCACGTCCGGTGCGACCGAGCGGTACTCGGCCTGCGGCTTCAGCTTCAGGTACTCAGGACTCGCCACCACCGGCTGGTACGCCGGGATGTGGCCGCCGGCGGCCCAGGCCGCGCTGTGCTTGAGCATCCAGGCGATGTACTCGACCGTCGCCGCGGTGTCGGCGTCGTTGCGGGCCGCCTGGTGCGGCATCACGAACGTGTGCGCGTCACCGGCGAACTTCGGGACGTCGTACACGACCGGGAACGGCGCCATGCTGAACGGCATCTTCGCGGCCTGGTACGTCGTCACCTCCCACTCGCCGTTGAAGCTGAGCCCGGCGTCGCCGTTGCTGAACTGCGCGACCAGCGCCGGATAGTTGGCGGACTTCGGCGTGAGTCCCTCGGCGGACAGTTTCGCCATCAGCTGCAGGGCTTCCAGCGCCTTGGCGTCGTCGAGCACCAGCTCCCGGCCGCTCTCGTCGAAGAACTCGCCCTCGAGCTGGCCGTAGAGCGTCCACCAGATCCGCCACGGGTTCGTGGTCTCCACCGACGCGGCGAACTTGCCGGTCACGTCCTTGACCGCGCGCAGCATCTCCAGGAACGCGTCGACGCCCTTGACCGGCTTGATCCGGCCGTCGGGCCCGAGCAGTCCGGCCTGCTGGCAGATCTCGGTGTTGTAGTAGAGCACGAAGGGATGCTGGTCCAGCGGTACGGCGTACAGCCGGCCGTCGACCTGGCAGCGGCTCCAGGTTTCCGGCAGGAAGTCCCGCTCGGTGATGCCGGCCTTCGCCAGCAGGTCGACCGGGATCGGATCGAGCATGGTGGCAGGGCTGAAGCCCTTCAGGCGGGACAGGTGCAGGGTGGCCACCTCGGGCGCGCGGCCGCCGGCGGCGGACATCGCCAGCTTGGTGTAGAACGGCGGCCCCCAGTCCAGCGTGTACGCCTCGAAGGCGATGTCTTTGCGCTCGGCAACAAACTGTTCGTGGATCTGCAGCAGCCGGGCACCGTCGCCGCCGCCGAACAGGTTCCACTCCCGGACCCGGGCGTCGTTGCGGCCCACCGAGCCGCAGCCGGTCAGGGCGGTGGCACCGGCCAGGCCGAGCGCGCCGGTGAGCAGCGTTCTCCGGGACAAGCGGGACGGCGGGACAGTGGCCGGCCGGGGGGTCGGCGCGGGCGGGGGAGCGGTCATCTGCGTGTCCTCCTGGCGGCGGTGGAGCACGGATCCTGAGCAGGCTGGATCACCTCACCGGCTCCTGGGTCGGGACCGCCGGTGCGGTTTCTACATCGGTGTAGAGATGATGCCCGGGGCGTTCGGACCCGTCAAGAGGGTGCGGCCGCCGGTGCCGGTCAGCGGCCGGTGGTGGACTCGCGCACGTGCAGCGCGTACTCCGCGACGATCTCGCGGTGGTCGGCGTCGTCGCCGTTCATCCGGCCGACCAGGATGTCCACCGCGGTGGCGGCGATCTGAGCCCGGCCGGGGTCGACCGTGGTCAAGCTGGGCATGCTGTAGCGCGCCTCGTCGATGTCGTCGAAGCCGGCCACCGCCACGTCGTCCGGGACCCGGATGCCGCGCTCGGCCAGCACCCGGAGGGCGCCGAGGGCCAGCGTGTCGTTGAGAGCGAGCACGGCGTCGAACTCCACGCCCGTCGCGAGCAGGGACTGCATCGCCTCCGCGCCGGTCGAGCGGTGCCACGGTTCGGCCGGGATCGCGAGCGCGCTCAGCGGCTCGATACCGGCGTCGGTCAGCGCGGCGGCGTACGCGTCGTACCGGATGGCGGCGGTGCCGACCTTCTCGCCGGGGTGCGTGCCGAGCACGGCGATCCGCCGGCGGCCCAGGTCGAGCAGGTGCTCGGTGGCGGCGCGGGTGCCGGTGACGTTGTCGATCATCACGTGGTCGACCGGGCCGTGGAAGATGCGCTCGCCGAGCAGCACCGTCGGGGTGGATGTGCGCAGGTGCTCCGCGTCGTCCGGGCCGAGAGCCAGCGGGCTGAAGAGCAGGCCGTCGACCAGATGGCCGCGGGGACGGGCCAGAGCTGCCAGTTCGCGATCGCGCACAGCGCCGGTCTGCTCGATCATCACGGTCAGTCCGTGCTGCTCGGCGGCGGTGATCACCGCGTCGGCCAGCTCTGCGAAGTACGGCAGGCTCAGCTCCGGCACGGCCAGGCCGATGATGCCGGTGCGGCCGGACTTCAGGTTCCGGGCCGAGATGTTCATCTGGTAGCCGAGGGCCTCGATCGCGTCGAGCACCCGGCGGCGGGTGTCCTCGCGGATGAACGGGTAGCCGTTCATCACGTTCGAAACCGTCTTCGGGGACACGCCGGCGTGCCGCGCGACGTCACGCATGGTCACGGCCACGGTGACCCCCTCCGGCTCGGCGATAGCTGTCCGAACACGGTAGTCCACTGCCCCGGCTCGGCGGACGGGCCGTCCTCCGGCCGGGGCAGCGGTCAGGCCGAAGTGCTCAGACCGGTGGTTGCTCGCCGGGGCGGCGTGGCGGGTTGGGCTGCGGGCCGGGCGACGGTCCGCCCGGGCGGTCGGCGCCGTCGAGGCGGCCGTCGGTCACCTCGAGGCCCTCGTCCTCAAGGGTCTCCTCGTTCTCCACCTCGTCGCCCGGGTCCCCGGGCTGCGGCAGGCCTGGTCTGTCGAAACTCATCGCTGTCCTCCGGCTCGTTGGGTGGCGATCCAGTTCGGCGTGCCGCCGGCCGTCAGGAACCGTACGGCGGCCGGTAGCGCGGTGTCAGCCTGATCCCCGACTGCGTCGCCTGGTGCACCACGGCCTTTTCCGGGCGTCCCAGGCGCATGCCGATCACACAGGGCGGGATGTTCTCAGCGGCCAGTTCCTCCAGTTCAGCCAGGTCCTGGTCGGTCCAGGGCTCACCGGCGTTCCGGATGGATTGCGGCAGTGCCATCGATCTCACATCTCCTCAGGGTCTGCACCTGTCCGGTGCCCCCGATGCCACCGCGGTAAAAGTCCTCCGTCGAAAACTGTTCAGTAGGCATCAAGTGTCCGCGGCAGATCAGTGGGTGTGAACCAACGATTGGATCGAACCTAGACTGCCGGTATGGACGCGCTGCTGGGGATGACCACGTTCGTGCTGCACAAGGTCGGTGTGGCCGGGCGGCGCGAGATCGCGCAGCGTCTCGCGGTGCGGCCCGGGGTGACGCTGTGGCAGTTCGCCGCCCTGGCCGAGCTGGCGGACCAGGGCCCGGCCGCGCAGCGTGAGCTGGCCGGTGGACTCGGGCTGGATCCCAGCGACATGGTCCGGTTGATGGACGAACTGCTGGCCGCCGGCTTCGTCTCCCGCGAGCGTGACCCGCAGGACCGCCGTCGCTACCGGATCACGCTCACCCCGCTCGGCCGGCGAACGTTCACCACCGCGCGAGGCGTCGTGCGCAAGGTCGAGCAGTCGACCCTTGCCCCGCTGACCGTGGCCGAGCGGGCCCAGTTGCACCGCCTGGCGGGCAAGGTGCACGCAGGGCTCGGTCGCGCGGGAGCCCGGCCGGCGCGAGCCTGAGCTCGCCGCCGACGACCCGCGGTCGCCGCCGACGACCCGCGGTCGCCGGTGCCGTCAGCGACGCCGCAGCGCCGGGTCGAGCAGGGCGGGTGGGGTGTCGAACTTCTCGCCGGCGGCCAGGTCGACGCCCGGAGCGACGATCCCGTCGATGGCGTCGAGCACGTCGGCGGACAGCACGGTGTCCGCGGCGGCGAGCTGGGAGTGCAGGTGGTCGAGGGTGCGCGGCCCGATGATCGCGCTGGTCACGCCGGGGTGCGCGGTCACGAACCCGAGCGCCAGCTGGATCATCGTCAGGCCCGCTTCGTCGGCCACCGCGGCCAACTGCTCCACGGCCTCGAGCCTGGCCTGGTTGATGGGCAGGCTGAGGTCGAAGCGTTGCGGCATGAAGGTCGAGCGGCTGGTGGCGATCTCGCGGCCCGCGCGGATCGCGCCCGACAGCCAGCCGGAGGCGAGCGGGCTCCACGCCAGCACCCCGAGCCCGTACTGCTCGGTCACGGGCAGCACGTGCGCCTCGATGCCGCGCTGCAGGATCGAGTAGCTGGGCTGCTCGGTGACGTACCGGCCGAGGCGGTTCTCCCGGGCGGCCCACTCGGCCTGCACGATCCGGTACGCCGGGAACGTCGACGAGCCGAAGTAGCGGATTTTTCCGGCGCGCTGCAGATCGGTCAGCGCCGACAGCGTCTCCTCGTCGCTGGTGGCCGGGTCCCAGCGGTGGATCTGGTAGAGATCGACGTGGTCGACGCCCAGCCGGCGCAGGCTGTTCTCCAGCGCGGTGACCAGCCAGCGGCGGGAGCTGCCCTGGTGGTCGCGCTGGTCGCTCATCGGCATGCCGGCCTTGGTGGCGAGCACGAGGTCGTCGCGACGCCCGGCGATGGCCTTGCCGAGCAGCTCCTCCGACTCGCCCCGGCCGTACATGTCGGCGGTGTCGATGAGGTTGATTCCGCTTGCCAGGGCGGCGTCCACGATCGCGGTCACCTCGTCCGGGGTGGTGCGGCCGATGCTGCCGAAGTTCATCGCGCCGAGCGCCAGCGTGCTGACCTGTACGCCGGTCCGGCCCAAAGTGCGGTACTGCATGAGTGTTTCCTCCAGGGGGTGTCGCGGGCTGGCTCGCGCTGATCTGGCATCCTGAACAGAAGCGGAGCGTTGTTCCGCTAACAACCATACGGAACGTTGTTCCGTTTGCCAACCGTGACCTGGAAGGAGTGGGGTGCAGTGGTGCAGCCCGACGCGGGATCAGGTGCGCCGGCGCCGCGGAAGCGGGCCGACGCCCGGCGCAACGAGCAGACCCTGCTCGAGGCGGCCGCCGCCGCGTTCGTCCGGTCGGGCGTCGACGTGCCGGTGCGGGACATCGCCGCGCAGGCGGGCGTCGGCGTCGGCACGATCTACCGGCACTTCCCGACCCGGGCCGACCTGATCGTCGCGGTCTACCGGCACCAGGTCGAGGCCTGCGCCGAGGCCGGTCCGACGCTGCTGGCGAGCAGCCCCACGCCGTACGCCGCGCTGGCGGCCTGGATCGACCTGTTCGTCGACTTCCTGGTCACCAAGCACGGCCTGGCCGAGGCGTTGCGGTCCGACGCCGCCGCCTTCCAGACCCTGCACACCTACTTCCTCGACCGCTTGGTTCCGGTCTGCACCGAGCTGCTCGACGCCGCGGCGGACGAGATCAGGACCGACCTGGCGGCGTACGAGCTGCTGCGTGGCGTCGGGAATCTCTGCATCGGAGCGGGCAACGACTCCCGCTACGACGCGCGCCGCCTGGTCGGCGTACTCGTCGCGGGGCTGCGTCGCGAGCAGTGATGCTCCGGCCTGCCTCGCGCGGCCCGCACGGCCGAGGACGTGCGGGCCGCGCGAGCCACAGCGGGGAAATCAGCCGGCCGCGCGGTCCTCGAGCGGACGGCGACGCCTGGCCGGGTCGGTGAGCGAGACGGGCCGCCAGGCGCCGTCGGGCGGGTACAGGTCGGTGCCGGGCGGCACGATCTCGTCGATCCGGTCCAGGATCTCGTCGTCGAGCACGAGGTCGAGGCCCTTGAGCGTGCCCTCCAGGTGCTCCATCGTCCGCGGGCCGGTGATCACCGAGGTGACGGCCGGGTGCGCCACGACGAAGGCCAGCGCGAGCTCCGGCAACGTCCGGCCGATGCTCTCGGCCAGCTCGGTCAGCTGCTCCAGCGCGTCGAACTTGGCCGCGTTGCCCGGGATCGACGGGTCGAAGCGGAACGGGGTGAGCGCCGCCCGGCCGGTGGTCAGGTCGACCGGCTGGTCCTTGCGGATCTTGCCGGACAGGAAGCCGGACGCCAGCGGGCTCCAGGTCAGCACGCCCATGTTCAGCCGCTGGGCGGTCGGCAGCAGGGACCGCTCGATCCCGCGCGCGACCAGCGAGTACGGCGGCTGCTCGGTGCGGAACTTGCCGTAGCCGCGGCGCTCGGCGACGTGGTACGCCTCGACGATGTCCTCGGCCGGGAACGTCGAGCAGCCGAACGCGCGGATCTTGCCCTGGCCGACCAGGTCGGTCAGCACCGACAGCGTCTCCTCGATGTCGGTGCAGTGGTCCGGCCGGTGCACCTGGTAGAGGTCGATCCAGTCGGTGCCGAGCCGGCGCAGGCTGTTGTCCACCTCCATCGTGATCCAGCGGCGCGAGTTGCCGCCGCGGTTGCGGCCCTCGCCCATCGGGAAGTGCACCTTGGTGGCCAGCACGACGTCGTCGCGCCGGCCCTGCAGCGCCTTGCCGACGATCTCCTCCGACTCGCCGGCGGAGTACATGTCGGCGGTGTCGACGAAGTTGACGCCGCTGTCGAGCGCGGCGTGAATGATCCGGATGCTGTCGGCGTGGTCGGGGTTGCCGACGGCACCGAACATCATCGTGCCGAGGCAGTGCACGCTGACCTCGATACCGGTCGCGCCGAGAGTGCGGTAACGCATGGACGAGCTCCTCAGGTTCGTAGGTGCCCCGAACCTAGGAGCTAGAGCAGGCTCTAGGTCAACCCCCGGGCGGCGCTGCGGCCGCCGGTCACTGGCCGGCGGCGAGCGGGGACTCGTCGGCCGGGGTGGGAACGGTCCAGAGGCACTCGGCGGTGCCCTGGTCGAGGTGCCGCTGGTAGATCTCGACCTTGTGGGTGATCACCGCCAGGCAGGCGTTGAGCGCGTCCAGCTGGTGCCGGACATGTTCCTGGTGGCTCTGCAGCAGCGCGAGCCGGTCGGCCTCGTTGCCGGGGCCCTGGCGGACCAGCTCGGTGTAGCGGCGGATGGTGTCGAGCGGCATCCCGGACGAGCGGAACCGGATGCACATCTCCAGCCAGTCGACGTCGTCCTCGCTGTAGATCCGTCGCCCGTTCGACTCGCGCCGGACCGGCTCGGGCAGGATGCCCTCGCGCTCGTAGAAGCGCAGCGCGTGCACGCTCATCCCGGTCCGCTCCGCCACCTGCCCGATGCTCAGCCCGTCGTTCATCCCGTCACAGTAACCCCCGACCGTGCGACCGGACCCGTGATGTGCGGGCGACTGTTGCTCGGCAGAAGACCCCGGCATCACCGCGCGGTACGGGCGCGGGCGGTCTCCAGGAGGTTGTGCACGAGCTCGGGATAGGACATCCCGGCCGCTGCCCACATCCGCGGGAACTGCGAGGCGGGGGTGAAGCCGGGGAAGGTGTTGACCTCGTTGACCACCGGCTGCCCGTCGGCCGGGACGAAGAAGTCCACCCGGGCCAGGCCGGCGCAGCCGAGCGTCTGGAACACCTCGACCGCCGTCCGCCGCAGCGACGCCGCAAGCGCGGGATCCAGCGGTGCCGGTACGACGAACCGGGTGCCCGCGCCGGCGTACTTGGCGGTGGTGTCGAAGAACGGCCGGGCCGGGTCGCTGTGGATCTCGAGCGCGGGACCGGCCTCGATCCGGCCGTCGGGGAACTCCATCACGGCCAGGTCGATCTCCCGGCCGCGTATCTCCTGCTCGACCAGGACCTGGCTGTCCAGCCCGGCCGCGTCCGCGACGGCCCGGCCGAGCTCGGCCGAGTCCGTCACCCGGGTGACGCCGAAGCTGGATCCACCGTTGCCCGGCTTCACGAAGACCGGCAGGTCGATGCTTGCTTCCTTCAACCGCTGCAGCACGGATTCCGGGTCGGCGAGGTCGGCGCCGCGCAGCGTGATGCCGGGGGCCACCGGCAGGCCGTGGGCGCGCAGGACCGCTTTGGTCAGGTGCTTGTCGAGGCCGACCGCGCTCGCCGCCACGCCGCTGCCGACGTACGGGACGCCGAGCTGCTGGAGGAATCCCTGGATGACGCCGTCCTCGCCGCCTTGGCCGTGCAGGGCCGGCACCACGACGTCGCAGAACTGGAGCAGCTCGATCGCCTCGTGCTGACCGTCCCGCCACGTGCCGTCCGGCTCGATCACCAGGCACAGCACGGTGTGGCCGAGCTCGGCGGCGGCGCGGGCGATGCCCTGACCGCTGGCCAGCGAGACGTCGTGCTCGGGACTCGCGCCGCCGCTGATCACCGCGACCTTCACCGGACTGCGTCCGGATGGCGACGCGGCACTCGCGAGCCGAGGCCGCGGACCTCTGCCGCGCCGAGCGCCTCGGTCAGTCCGAGACAGCCGCGGACCGGACTCTGCACCAGGTTCATGCCGGTTATTGTTGTTTCCGGCAACCACTCGCCACATCGGTTCGCGGAGTGATGTTGCCGGCCGCCGGCGTACGACCCAGGTAGCACGCGGTCTCGGGTCCGGCCATCCCAAAGGACCACCCGCTCGCCCGGCGGACCCCGCGTCAACCTCCGTTCGTCCGACCTTCACCGCCGTGGTCGAGTGTCGCGGTCAGCTGCCGAGCACGAAGGTCTGGATCGCGATCACCGCGGCGCCCCGGGCCCACTCGCTGAAGTCGGGGTCGAGCAGCACGATCGGCGGGTCGGACGCGTCGGGGTGACGGTCGGCGTGGAAGCCGGCCAGCAGCGCGTCGTGGGCGACCTCGACCAGCCGGACGCCTTCGCCGCCGAGCACGATCCGGTCCGGCAGGGTGAAGTTCGCGGCGGCGGCGACGAGCCGGCCGAGCGCATGACCGGCCGTGTCGACGATCTTGCGGACCGCGCGGTCCCCGCGCTCCGCAAGGTCGAGGCACTGCTCGTAGCCGACCTGCCGGCCGAGCGCGGCGCCCACCTGGCTGACCATCGCGTCGGTGGTGAGCAGGGCGCTCGCGCACCCTCGGTGCCCGCGGTCGCAGCGCGGGCCACCCGGTAGCAGCGGATGGTGCCCGATCAGACCGAGGCTGGACTCGGGGCTGTCGACGATCCGGCCGTGCGCGACCATGCCGTACCCGATGCCGGCGCCGATGGTGAGCAGGCAGAACCGCTCCACGCCCCGGCCGGCGCCGAACCAGTGCGCCGCCTCGGTCAGCGCGGTGAGGTCGTTCGCGACCACGACCGGTACGTCGGTGTGCCGGCTCATCAGGTCGCCGAGCGGCACGTACTCCCAGCCGAGGTACGCGGCGGATCGGACCTCGTTCTTGTTCAGCACGTGGCCGCCGAGCGAGATGCCGAGCCCGCTGATCCCGGTGCCTGGCCCCTGGGCGGTCAAGTCCTCGGTCAGCGCGGCGACGGTCGCGGCCACGGTGTCCGGCGAGTGGTCCGGCAACGGGCGGTCGGCCGCCGCGATCACCGCGGCCCGCAGAGTGGTCAGTACGCCGACCGCGTGGTCGCCGGTCAGCTTGATCCCGACGAAGTGGTGGGAGTCGGCGACGATGTCGAGCGGCTGCGACGGCCGTCCGACCCGCGGATCGGACGGACCGCCCGAGACCTCGACCAGCAGGCCGGACTCGAGCATCGGCTTGGTGATCCGGGTCAGGCTGCCGGGGGACAGGCCGACCCGTCGGGCCAGCGCCGCGCGCGACAGCGGTCCGTCCAGCAGGATGTCCAGCGCGACCCGGTGCGACGGCCCGGTCAGCGGCTGCCAGCCACCTGTCACCTGGGTCTCCCGCTTCCGCCGACGTCACGCCTGCACCGCAGAATACGCAATCCTCGCCACCGGACCGGCGCACCGGCGGCCTGCTGGCCGATCAGTGCGGGAGTTTGCGGGTGTCGATGAGGTGCTGGGCGACGTCGCGGAGCTTGGTATTGGTGTCTTGGGAGTAGCGCTTGAGGATGGCGAAGGCGCGGTCGCCGTCGACGTCGAAGCGTTCCATCAGGATGCCCATCGCCTGGCCGACGAGTTTGCGGGCGTCGACGGCCTGGGCCATGGTTTCTTCGTGGCGGGCGGTGGCGACCGCGACGGAGGCGTGCCGGGCCAGGATGTGGGCGATGGCTTCGTCGTCGACGGTGAAGGCGTCCGGTGCGAGGCTGTAGAGGCCGAGCACGCCGACGGTGTTGCGGCCGTCGCGCAGGGTCAGGGGTACGTCGAGCACGCTGCGTACGCCGAGGCCGGAGACCTTCGCGGCCCATTCCGGCCACCGGGTGTCGGTGGTGGTGTCGTGGATCAGCACGGTCGACCGCTCCTGCATCGCGGTGACCAGCGGGCCGTTGCCGTGATCGATCTGCAGCTCGAACACGTCCGCGACGACCGGGTCGGTGACCGCCACGACCTCCGGCCGGGAACCGCGCCGGTGCAGTGCCACGCCGGCGTAGCTGCAGTTCAGAGCCTGCAGGGCGAACTGGGCGACGGCCTCGACGGTCTCCTCCACGCCCGGCGCCTCGTGCAGTTCGACCGCCAGCCGGGCGAAGGCGTCAGCCGACACCGGGGTGGCAAGGTCGAACTCGGCCATCAGGGCTCCAGACATGGGTCATCGCCGGGGGCACCCCGTGGCTGGAGTGTTCCTCACCGGACATCATGCAGGGTCCGGCGACGGAACCGTTAGCCGGACCGCTGTCAAGGCGATGGCGGCAATTTCCCGGCGACGTAGTGGCATGATCTTGTGGCAGTAGGTCATTTCTGCCACTGTTCGCCGGCCTGTCCGCTCCGGCACGCTGAAGGCTCCACGAGATCAAGGAGCTCACCGATGTCAGCAGTTCTGCAGACCCCGCCCGCCGCTGCCCAGACCGCCGCCGCGCACTTCGCCGGGCGACTGGCGTTCGAGACCGATCCGTCGGACGTCGCCGCCGACATCGGCGCCGGGGTGACCGGCTGGGTGTTGGTCGACAGCCGCAGCCAGGAGAGCTGGGACCAGGGCCACGTTCCCGGCGCTCTCCACCTGCCGACCCGGGAGATCGCGGCCCGCGCCGCGTCCGTCGTACCGGCCGGCGCGGCGGTCGTCACCTACTGCTGGGGCCCCGCCTGCAACGGCGGCACCAAGGCCGCCCTGGAGTTCGCCAAGCTCGGCTACCCGGTCAAGGAGATGATCGGCGGCTTCGAGTACTGGACCCGCGAAGGCCTCCCGGTCGAAACCTCCGAAGGCATCACCCGCCGCCCGGTGGATCCCCTCGTGGCCCCACGCAACGTCGCCTGCGCCTGCTGACCGCAACGGCGTCCGCGAACGAAGACGGCAACGGGTTGTCTCTGAACGTGGACAATGTCAGACTGTCTTCGTTCGGAGACAATGAGGGGTGCCCGGGTGGCTGATGTCGTCATTCCAGACTGGACCAAGCTCGGATCGACTTTGCGCGCCGCACGTTCCCGTCAACGGCTGACCCAAGAGCAGGTGGCCGAACGCGCCGGAGTCTCCCGGTCGTGGCTGGCCAGAGTTGAATCCGGCCATCGCGCCGCTGAGTTCCAGCAGGTCCTGCGCCTGGTGAACGCGCTCGGCATGACTGTGGTTCTGCGCGACAGAGAACAAGGCGCCGAGGAGTCCGCTGCCGCATTCGAGGCCGACGACGTGCTGAAGTCTTATGCCGCCGCGCACGAGGACATCGCCGAACAGCGGCGCCGCTCCTGGGGCGCTCCCTCGGAGACCGGCGATGCCTGACCGGCTCGCCGTTCTCTTGTACGGCGTGGTGGTCGGGCAGCTCGAGCGAGCCGACGAGCGGTCTCCGACGACTTTCACCTATGCCGAGAACTACGTCCGGACCGGCGAGGTCGCTCTGTCAGCTCGTCTGCCGATCGCCAGTTCGACGTGGCCGCCGTCGAGAACTGAGCCGTACCTTCGCGGCCTGCTGCCCGAGAATGCGGCGACGCTGGGGTTGTGGTCATCGCGGTTGGGGACCTCCCCCGACGATCTGTTCGGCATTCTCGCGGCGATGGGCTGGGACTGCCCGGGGGCAGTTCAGTTCAGCGCCCTGGACAAGGTCGACGAGTTGCTCAGTCGCTCGGGCGAGTACGAGCTGCTGTCCGAGTTCGACATCGGGCAGCGGCTCCGTGACCTCGCCGTGCGCCCCGCCTCCTGGACGATGCCCGACGAGCACTGGTCGTTGGGTGGTCAGCAGGAGAAGTTCGCGCTGGCTCGGATCGACGGCCGGTGGCATGCGGCGCATGGTTCGGCGGCCACCACACACATCGTCAAACCGGGCATTCCGGTGCTGTTCCACCAGGCGCTGGTGGAACACGCCACGATGGCAGCCGCGACCGCGCTCGGAGTGGATGTTGCGGCGAGCCAGTTGCTGCGCTTCGACGACCAGTGGGCGATCGTCGTCGAGCGCTTCGACCGGACACCGAATTCGGACGGCACCGTCACGCGGATCCACCAAGAGGACTTCTGCCAAGCGCTCGGCAGGATGCCGGAGAACAAGTACGAATCGCGAGGAGGCCCCGGCGCGCGGGACATGGTGCGTTTGCTGAAGAGAGAGTCGACCGTACTGCGGGACGACCTGCTGGCGCTCGCCGACTTCATGATCGTCAACTTGGTCGCCGGCGCTCCGGACGGGCACGCCAAGAACATCTCGCTCTTGCGGTCGGCGGGCCGGACCTGGGTGGCGCCGCTCTACGACCTCGCCACCGGTCTGGCCTACGACAGTGACCAGGTCGAACGCACTGTTGCGCTTTCGGTGGGAGGTGAGCGCCATCCAGCCCGGATCTTCTCCGAGCAGTGGGACAAGGCCGCCAAGATCCTGGGCTTGGATCGTGAGTTGCTGCGCGGACGGGTCGGCAACCTTGCGTCGTCCTTCCCGCAGGCTTTCGCCGACGCCCTGAAGGTTCTCGCGGACGTGCCCGGTGCCGCCGAGGTTGCGGGTCGCAGTCTGCCCGCAGTTCAGGCGCATTGCGACCTCCTGCTCAGCCGCCTGTAACTGCGAGCCCCGGGGCGGTCAGCGCGTGGCGAGGTAGTCGGCGTTGCCGCGGATGGACGCTTCGTAGCGCTTGATCTCCGGGGTGTCGATCCGGTCGGCGATGACCAGGAGCAAGGTGGCGAGGGCCTTGTCGTGGCGGCCGGCGGCGTTCAGGGTCAGGGCCTTGAAGACGCGCAGCGCGTCCGACTCCGGGAACTCCTGGCATGCCTTGGCGAAGAGCTCCAGCGACTCGTCGAGCCGGCCGAGGTTGCGCAGCGTGCTGCCGTACTGCAGCAGGCAGCGTCGCTTGGTGTCCCCGGTCAGCCCGGGCAGCGCGCGTTCGTAGTACTCGAGCGCCTTCTCCTCCTGCCCGTCGGTGTCGTACGAACCGCCGACCTCGTACAGCACGTAGGGGTTGCCGGGATGCTGCCGCAGCAGGTCCTCGAAGAAGTCGATCGTCGGCTTCATGTTCGCCCGGTCCCGGCGCGCGAACCCCGCCTCGATCGTCGCCGCCAGCTCAGGCGTCAGCTCGTTGCTCACACCATCCATCATGCCGTAGGCCGGAACCCGTCACTTCGGCGTACAGTCCGTTGCCCCGTCGCGCCGGTCGTGGTTGGGTGTCTTACTTCTGCGCGGCCGGATTCGTGGCTTTTCCGTCCAGCCACAACGTGTCCGACTCGTCGCGGTGCACGCCGTCGGTGCCGACGTGCTTGGTGCTGATTTTCGGGCCGTTCTTGATCACGTGCACCAGCGCCATCGCGTGCCCGCGGCCGAGGTCGTAGTCCTGCTTCAGCCAGTCCGCCACCACGCCCGCCTTGGTGTCCGGTCCGGCGAAGCCGCGCTCGGCGGCCAGCTCGACCAGCTGCCGCGGGGTGAGCCCGGTCTTGTCCTCGATCTTGTCCAAGTAGGCCTGGAACGACATCTTCGTCACCTCTCGCTCAGTGGGCAGCCTCCCTGCCTCACCCCTGCGTCGAACACCCGGCGGCGTTCTCGACATCCGGCCGGACAGAAATTTCTCGACCTCCGGCCGGGCAGAATCTGACCATGAGCCACGAGGTCACCGAACTCCGCCTGGTCGTCACCGCGCCCGACTACTCCGAAGCCGTCGCCTTCTACCGCGACGTGCTCGGTCTGCCCGAACGCGCGGCCTTCTCCTCCGAGGACGGCCACGTCACCATTCTCGAGGCGGGCCGCGCCACCCTCGAGATCACCGACCCGAACCACGCCGCGTACATCGACCAGGTCGAGGTCGGCCGCCGCGTCGCCGGGCAGTTCCGGGTCGCGCTCCAGGTCACCGACGCCACCGGCACCACCCACACTCTCACCGAGGCCGGCGCCTCCCTCGTCGCCGCCCCCACCCGCACCCCCTGGAACTCGCTCAACGCCCGCCTCGAAACCCCCGGCGGCATCCAGCTCACCCTCTTCGAAGAACTCGGCGACTGACCCCTCGTGCGTCGCCCCCGCCGCCGCTAAAGTGACGCGCGTCAGGTCACCGGCAGGGAGGAACCGAACCATGCGCTGGGGAAAGAACAAAGGACAGGACCCGGCACAAGGCGGCTACCAATCAGGCCGCAAGGCCAAACGAGCCCCCGGCTCCGGCGGCGGCCTGCGCGACGACGGCAAGGTGGTCAACCCCCGCGGCCGAGTCATCGCCGACTACAGCAAACGCACCCCCCGCCAGGGCAACGAACACGGCGTCTGACCGAACTCGTACGGCGGCCGACTCTTGCGGCCGCCGACTTCTTCGTCCGTGTTAGGGTCTGGGGACGCGGTAGCGCAGGTGGGTGGCGTCGCGCCTTCCAGTTGGCGGATCAGTTGCAGCTCGATGTGGCCGCCGGCTCGGGGCTCGAACAGGCGACGGCCTTCACCCAGCAGGACCTGCACCAGGTGATTTTCGGTTCGTCCAGCTCGCCGGCCTCGAGCAGTGATGTCGCCGCGCCGCCGCCGTGCACCATCACCGCGCGACCGCCGGCCGCCGCCCGGGCATCCGCCGCGCACGCGGTGAAGTCGGTGGAGAACTTCGTAGCCGCGGCCAACTCGTCGCCTCGTCGGGACCTTGCGTCAGGACATGGATCGGTACGCCGTCGTGGTGGTCGCCGTTCCATCGTCCGGTGAGCTCGAACGTCCGCGCCCGGAGAGCAGCGCCTCGGTCGCCAGCGCCTCGCCGTACACCTGCCCGTTCACCCCCCGGGGCCCATCCGGTCGTCGAGCCAGTTGAACAACCGGCCCCGTTCCGGCCGAGCTTCTGCCCCGCCCGGTCGTCGGGCCCGGCGATGTAGCCGCCCAGGGACATCGACATGGGCAGCCTAGCCGGCTCTCCACCGCCTCTCGATCCGAGTTGGCGTGAACTGCTCCAGTACAGCCGCCTGCGCTTTCACGTTGCGCAGTCTTCGGCAAGCTAGCGTCACTCGATCAGAACCTATTGACTTTCGATCGATACTGAGCGATCTTCAATGCATGGACACGCTGCCCAGGACTCTGTCGACCCTTGTCGCCCGCCATCCGGCCGAAGCGGTGCTGCGCCGAGTGCTGCACGAACCAGCCGGCGTGGCCGACGCCGACCGCGAACACTTCGCGACCTGCCCCCAGTGCCTCGACCGGCTCGCCGCCTTGCGCGCGAACCACGCGAACGAGCCAGGCCCAACCGCGCGGCGTACGAGGACCAGCTCGCGCTCCGTACTCCGCCGCCCGCTCGTGGCCGCTCTGGCAGTCGCCGCCGTCATCGCTGGCGCCAGTACTGCGGCCGCCAACGACTGGCTGCCGATCTTCCGCACCGAGCAGGTCGCGCCGGTCAGCATCAGTGCCGCGGACCTGGTCGCCCTGCCCGACCTCCGTTCGTACGGCGAAGTCGCGGTCACGGGCGCCGACGGCCTGCGCGAGGTCTCCGACGCGAGGACCGCCGCCGCGCGGACCGGACTCGCCGTGCCGCAGGTCGCCAAGCTGCCCCAAGGTGTCAGCGGTGACCCCGTCTACCAGGTGGGCGGCAAGGTGAGCGTAACTTTCACCTTCTCCGCCGACCGCGCCGCCCAGGCAGCCGAGCAGGCGGGGGAGAAGCTGCCTGCGCCGCCGCCCGGCCTCGACGGCAGCAAGGTCCGCCTGGACGCCGGCCCAGGCGTCGCGCAGCTCTGGAGCTCCTCCTCCGGTGCGCCCGCCCTGCTCGTCGGCCGTGCGGTGGCGCCGTCGGCGTTCTCGTCGGGCATCGAGTTCGAGACCGCCCGCGACTACCTGCTGTCGTTGCCGGGTCTGCCGAAGGACGTCGCGGACAAGCTGCGGACCTTCAGCGCCGACGGTTCGACGCTCCCGCTGCCCGTGCCGGCCGACCAGGTTGCCACGTCGCAGGCGAAGGTCAACGGCAAGCAGGCCACCGTCCTGACCACCCGCGACCGCGCGATCTCCGCTGTCGTCTGGGTCGACAAGGGCATGGTCACCGCGGTCGCCGGCTCCCTGGACAAGAACGAGGTCCTGTCGATCGCCCGGAGCCTCCGCTGAACCCCGCCGGCCGCAGTACCGTCGACGCCGTTGCTGTCAGCAACGTTGCTGACGAGCTCGACACCCCCGACGGACGGACGGAAGCAGCACGGTTGATCGCCGGCCTGCCGCCCGGACCGGCGGTCTGGTGCTCGGGCCTGCACAAGCGCTACGGCAAGCGGACCGCCGTCGAGGACGTCTCGCTGGAGGTCGGGCGCGGCGAGATCGTCGGCCTGCTCGGCCCGAACGGCGCCGGCAAGACCACGGTGATCAAGATGCTGCTCGGCCTGGTCCGCCCCGACGCCGGCGAGGTGCTGCTGCTCGGCCGCCCTGCCACCGATCCGGCCGCCCGGGTTGCCGTCGGCTACCTGCCGGAACTCTTCCGCTACCAGCCCTGGCTCACCGCGGCGGAGGTGCTGACCCTGCACGTACGACTCGCGGGCCTCGCCGTCCCGAAGCAGGAGCAGCTCGACTGCCTGGACCTCGTCGGCCTCGGCGAGCGCGCCGGTGACCGTGTCGGCGGCTTCTCGAAAGGCATGCAGCAACGCCTCGGCCTCGCCGTCGCCCTGGTTGCCCGTCCGCAGTTCGTCATCCTGGACGAACCGACCAGCGCCCTGGATCCGCTCGGCCGCGCCGACGTCCGCGACATCGTCCTGGACCTGAAGTCGCGCGGTGTCGCGGTCCTGCTCAACTCGCACCTGATCGGCGAGGTGGAACGCGTCTGCGACCGCGTCGTCATCCTCGACCGGGGCCGCGTCGCCACCGCGGGCACCCTCACCGAACTGCTCGGCCAGCGCGAGCTCCGGCTGCACCTGACCGCGCTGTCCCCGGCCGCCGATGCGTTGCTCGTGGCAACTGGTGTCGTTGAGCGAGCGGGCGACTTCTACACCGTCCTGCTGCCCGCTGACGACGACGGCAGCTCCGTCCCCGCCCTGATCAGCGAGCTGGTTGCCCTCGACGTGCAGGTCCACGCGGTCGAACCCGCCCGGATCAGCCTCGAGGAACGCCTGCTCGGCATCTTGCGCACCGGCCAGTCAGGAGTCGATCGATGAGCACGGCCCGAACAGTCCTCACCGTCACCGCCCTCACCCTGCGCGAGGCGTCCCGCGGACGGGTGCTGCTCGCCCTCGGCGCTCTCACCGTTGTCCTGCTCGCCCTCAGCGCCTGGGGCTTCTCCCGCCTGGCCGCCGAGTCGGGCGGCACGCTCACCAGCGGCGAAGCCCGGCTGACAGCGTCCATCCTGCTCAATCTGGTGATGTTCGGCTTCAGCCTGATCGCGGCGCTCGGCACCGCCTTCCTCACCGGCCCCACCCTGGCCGGCGAGACCGAGTCCGGCATCGCGCTTTCCGTCCTGGCCCGCCCCGTCCGCCGATCCGCTTTCCTGCTGGGCAAATGGCTGGGACTGGTTGCCTTCGGCAGCGGGTTCGGCGCACTGGCGGGACTGGCTCAGTGCCTCGTCGTCTGGGCGACAGTCGGCTACTGGCCTCCCAACCCGGCCGCAGCTCTGGCCCTGCTGGCCGCCCAAACCACTGTCCTGCTGACCCTCGCCGTGCTGCTCTCCACCGCCATCTCCCCGATGGCCTCCGGAGTAGTTGCCGTAGGCCTCTTCGGCACCACGTGGGTGGCCGGCGTCGTGGGCGGCCTGGGAGCCTCCCTCGGCAACGAGGCCGTGGCCCGTGTCGGCACTGTGTCCCGCATGCTGCTGCCCACCGACGGCCTGTGGCGCGGCGCCATGCACGGCTTCCAGGACCCTTCGGCCCTGGTCCAGTTCGGAGGGCCCGACTCCCAGGCCTTTCCCTTCCTCAGCGTGGCCTCCTTGACCCCGGCCTATCTCGCCTGGGCCGCGCTCTGGACCGCGATGATCGGGACCTTGGCCGCCCTCTCCTACACCCGCAAGGACCTCTGAGACCTGCTCCGCCCCGCAGGAATCCGGATGCGGGGCGCAGGGCAGGTGCTTTAACCTGGTGAACGTGATGCAGCAACTCCTGTTCCTCTGAGGGACGACGCCTCCACCGGTACTGCGAACCGCAGTACCGGAATTCGTCCTTCCTGCTCATCACCTCTCGCTGGAGGCAGTTCCTTCATGCCGTCCCACCTTCCGTCCGCGCCGGTGCGCGCGGCGCACGTTCGTCTGTCCGACCTCCACCTCTCCTTCGGCCGGCGGCCCGTGCTCGCCGGAGTCGACCTCGTCGCCGCCGCGGGGGACCGCGTCGCCGTCGTCGGCGAGAACGGCCGCGGCAAGACCACCCTGCTCCGGGTCCTCGCCGGCGACCTGCCGGTCGACCGGGGCGAAGTCCATCGCGCCGGCTCCGTCGGCGTCGCCGATCAGCAGATCCCGCTCGGCTCCACCGACACGGTCGGCGACCTGATCGATCTCGAACTGGCCGCCGTGCGGGCAGCGCTGGCACGCCTGGACGCCGCCACCAGCGCACTCGCTGAGGGCTTCCCCGGGGCGGACGACGCCTACGCCGACGCGCTCACGGACGCCGAGGCGCTCGACGCCTGGGACGCCGACCGACGGGTCGACGTCTCGCTGGCCGCCTTGAACGCCGTTGACGACCGGTCTCGCCCGCTCGGCACCCTGTCCGTCGGGCAGCGTCATCGGGTCCGACTGGCCTGCCTGCTGGGCGCCGGCCACTCGATCCTGCTGCTCGACGAACCGACCAACCACCTCGACGCCAGCGGACTTGATCACCTCACCGAGCAGCTGCGCGCCCACCCGGGCGTCGTCGTCCTGGTCAGCCACGATCGGGCCCTGCTGGCCGACGTCGCCACCACCGTGATCGACCTGGACCCGTCCAGCGACAACCGTCCGCGGGTCTACGGCGGCGGCTACGCGTCGTACGTCGAGGGTCGCCAAGCCGAGCGGGCCCGCTGGGAGGCGTCGTACGCCGAGCAGCTGGCCGAGCGTCAACGCCTCGCCGACGACCTGTCCACCGCCCAGAACCGCCTGCGCGACAGCTGGCGTCCCGCCAAGGGGCACGGCAAACACAGCCGCGCGACCCGCGCTCCAGGCCTGGTCCGGGCCGTCCACCGACGCCAGGAGGAACTGGCTGCGCACGTCATCGCCGTCCCGCCTCCGCCAACCCGCTTCACGATGCCCGAGCTGCCCAAGTACCGCGGCGCGACCGCGCTACGGGCCACCGGGGTCACCGTCGCGGGAAGACTCCAGCGCCCAGTGGACCTGACACTGGACGCCGGAGACCGCTTGGTGATCACCGGCCCGAACGGCGCGGGCAAGTCCACGCTGCTGTCCGTCCTCGCCGGCAACCTGGAGCCGAGCACCGGGACGGTCATCCGCCCACGATCGGTACGCATCGGCCGCCTGGGACAAGAGTCGGAGCAACCAGGGACCCGCACGGCGACCGACCTGTACGACGTACAGCTGGCTCAGTCGGGGGAATCAGGCCCATCCCTGGCCGACCTGGGACTGCTCGGTAGCTACGACCGGCACCGCCCGGTCGCTGACTTGTCCGTCGGTGCGCGCCGACGCCTCGACCTGGCTCTGGTCCTGGCGGCGCTGCCGCATGTCCTCCTGCTCGATGAGCCGACAAATCACCTGTCAGCCACGCTCGTCGACGAACTGACCGCCGCACTCGGCTCCACCCCAGCCGCGGTGGTGATCGCCACCCACGACCGGCAACTGCTGCGCGACACGAGGGCCTGGCCCCGCCTGGCGCTCTGAACCCCGCGGCGACATGTCGTTGCCGTGACTCCTTTCGGGCGTCACAGCCGGCATGTCGCCGCCGAGGTTGACCTGGCCCTGACCGGCTCGATCTCGTGGGACGGCTCGAACGGGTCAGTCGAGCATCCGCCGCAGGAATCCCTTGTGGACCTCGCTGGCCCGCTGCTGCTCGCCTGCGAAGGCGCTGACGATCACCAGCGCACCCGTCACCGCCGGCACCGCCCACTGCATGACCGCCAGCCGCCGCTGCGCCGCCGCGACATCACTCGGCGTAGTCGCTGCGGGCTCGGTCCCGGACTCCGCCGGCACGTCGGTCTGGGCCGACACCTTCTTCCCCAGCGCCCGGCTGTACGCCGTGGCCCCCAGCGCGACGACCGTCAGCGCCGTCTTCACCAGCACCATCGACGCCACCCCGCGCTGCCCCGACACTCGCGGAGCATTGCCCGCCAACTGCCCGACCGACCCCACCAGGTGAGAACCGATCGCAGCGGCGTTGACCGGCGTCCACCGATCCCACCCGACGTTGGCCACAGCCCCCGTCCCACGATCACTGTCGGCCTGGGAGGCCGCGGCGTTCAATGCGACCGCGTTCGCCAACGTCCCCCCGAACCAAGCCGCCAGTCCCACATCATGCATCGACCGAGCCAACGTATTCCGAGCCATCAGAGTCTCCTTCGTAGAGCACGTCCGACGGCGGTACCCCTCAACAGCCCCCGTAACCGCGATCGCTCCGGCCAGTACGACGCGACGTCGGCCGGGCTACGCCTGCTTGTGACCGACGAGGTACAGATGGGGCAGGTCCTCGGGTGGTTCCGGAAGCGGGGTCAAGAGGTCGTCCGGGCTGGCCACGTAGCTGTCGACCCATCCGGTGTCGGCCATCAGGGACAGGACCCGGTCGACGGGGACGACGATGTTCGTCATGGTGGTCTCGAACCGGTCGTACCGGCCGTCCGCGGCCTGGACGACGCCCGAGATGCGGTAGAAGCCCAAGCCCGCGGCCTCGTTCAGCGCACCCCGGAACAGCAGGATGGCTTCCTCGGTATCGCGGATCTGGACCTTGTTCATCCCGCGCAGCCCCTCGACGGTGGCGATGTCGAAGGCGAACAACCCGCCAGGGGCCGTCGCGCGGTAGACGCAGCCGAGGTACGCCGCGACCCGGTCGAGGTCGTCCAGGTGGTTCGGGATGTCGTAGGTCGACACGACGACGGGGAACTGCTCGTCCATGGTGAAGTCCGCGGCGTCCGCCTCGTACAGTGCCGGGCCGTCCCCGAGCCTGGCCCGGGCCAGCGCCAGCATGGCCGGCGAGCGGTCGATGCCGGTGACGCCGAAACCGGCCTGCAGGAAGTGTTCGGCCACGATGCCCGTGCCGCAGCCGACGTCCAGGACCCGGCGGGCCTGCGGCGCGGCACTCCGGACGAGCTTCAGCAGCGCCTTCGCCGACTTGTTCGGGTACGGGTGCCAGAAGCGGTCGTAGGCCTGGGCGAAACCTTCGACGTATCCCTCGTTCATGACTGGACTCCAGGGTGTGGGCGGGGCGGGTGGTGCCGGACTGCGGGATGGGCGAGCGCGCCGGCTGCGGCGAGCAGCATGAGGCCGCCGAACAGCAGCAGGCCGACGGCCGGACCGAACTGGACGGCCACGTGGCCGGCGACCAGCGCTCCGGCGGGTTTCAGCGACGACGAGACCAGGTACTCGTACGAGCTGACCCGCGACAGCGCGTCCGCGGGCACCTCGGTCTGCATGATCGTGTCCCAGAGGACACCGAAGATGTCCATCGCGATGCCCGCGCCGAAGGCCGCGAGCACGACCAGGGGCAGCGGGGCGACGAAGCCGAGAGCGAGCAGCGGCAGCGCCAGCGCAGGGGTGAACAGGATCGCCACGGGCAGCGGCCGCCGCGGCTTGAACTTGATCGCGACGGCGACGCCGACCAGCATGCCGGCGGCGTAGCCGGCCAGCACCAGTGACCAGGCCATCGCGCCGCCGAGCCGGTCTCTGGCCAGGACCGGGCCGAGCACCCCCAGAGCGGCCGTCGATGCCGCGTTGATCACCCCCGCCGCCGCCACGGTGGACCACAGCCAGGGACGGCTCGCGAACTCGCGCCAGCCGACGCGGAGATCGCCGCGCAGGTCGCGGCGGTTCGCGCGGACCGAGGCCGGCAACCGGAGCGCACTCAACAGGCCGGCGGCGACGAGGTAGGTCGCGGCGTCGAACGCCAGTGCCACACCCGGCCCGAGCCAAGCCACGGTCGCCCCGGCGGCGACCACACCGCTGATCCGAGCCGAGTTCGTGCCGAGTCTCAGCAACCCGTTGGCCTTCTGCAGCGAGTCGCCCGGCACTGTCTCGACGACCGCGCCGGTCAGTGAGGGCAGGAGCAGAGCGGATGCCGCGCCGGCGACAAAGGCGGCCGCGCACAGCATCACGATCGGGGCCCACCCGGTCAGGATCATCGCCGCCAAGCCGGCGTACGCCGTACCGGACAGCAGCTCGGCGCTCACCAGCACGCGATACCTGGAGAACCGGTCGCCGACCACCCCGCCCAGCAGCAACAGTCCGAGCTGAGGAACACCTTGCGCCGCCAGCACCACGCCGAGCGTCGTGGGGGTGGTGCCCGGCAGCGCAAGTACCCCGAACGCCAGGGCGATCGGGCCGAACGCGTTGCCGAGCACCGACACCGTCCGGGCGCTGAAGAACAGCCAGAACCGGGCCGGCACCGTCCTACTCGCGGTCAGGCCGGCCACGGGGCAGCCATCGATCGACAGGTACGCCGCCGTCCAGCACGGTGATCTCGACCTTGCTGCGCATCAGGTTGCGAGCCAGCGGGCAGACGTGTCCAGGCAGCAGCCGGCCGTCAGCCGGCACCGCGATCACCTCAGGAGCCCAGGGCTGGCCGCAGTCGTCGAGCAGCTCGGCATGCTCGGTCGCGACGCTGATGGCGACGTCCGCGACGTCGCAGGCGCCGGCCGCGGCGAGTCCGCCGTCCAGGGTCGCGTACGCGCCGGCCACGATCTCGGTGATGCCCTCGACCTCCAGCGCTCCGGAAGCGGTCGGGGTGCCGCCGATGCTGACCACGGGGCAGTCGATACCTTCCGCCCGGATCGATGCCGCGGCCGCGACCAGCTGCTCGGCGTACCGCCGTCCGAGCGTCGCGCAGTCGGCGATGTCCGCCACCGTCTCCGGCCCGTGGTATCCCGTCACACCGTCCAGGCGTACGCCGGCGGTCTCGTGGGCCAGGCGGGCCAGCGGAAGAACATCGGCCGCGGGGGTGTGGCGCAGATCGATCCGGACGCCGACCTGGGTGCTCGCCGCGGCCGCCAGCCGGGCCGTTCCGGTGATCGTCTCCGCGCTGTCGACATGAATGCCGAAACGCTCGATCTCCTGGGCGGCTCCGACGTACAGCTTCCAGCGCCAGTCCTCCCGCCACGGCCACGCGACGACGACGTCGGTCACCCCGGCCGCGGCGAGTTCGCGCGCCGCCTCCACGGTGTGCACGGACGCACCCACCGCCCCGGCCGCGACCTGCCGACTCATCAGCTCGACCGTGCGATGCGCCTTGAGATGCGCTCGGGTCACCCGTCCCGCAGCCTCCACCTGTTGATGGAACCGGCGGATGTTTCGATCGAGCCGCCGTACGTCGACGGCCACCGGCAGTACAGGCATCGGTCCTCGCACACACTCCACGGCTGCAACGGATCCCGCTGCAGCGACGACGCGCCCGACACCACACAGGCATCGGGCGCACCGTACTTTTCGGATGTTCGGGCGGTCAGCTCTCTTCTGGCGGGTCGATGCAGCGCATGACGCTCCCTCCCTTGCTCCGTGGGGCGGAGCATCGGAGTCTAGGCGACCGAACTCGCCGCCGTAAGACCTCGCGGTCCTCGGTTTCAAATTAGCTACAGATGCGAATCTGTCGCAGGTAGAGTCGTTCGAATGGAGCTCACCACAGTCACGGGAACTGATGCCCTGCTGCATGCCGACCGCCTGGACGAGCTGTACCGCGACGTGTTCGGCGCGCCTCCGTGGAACGAAAAACCGGCCGAGCTCGACGCCTTCGCCGGGCGGCTGGAGGAGAACGCCGCCCGGCCCGGCTTCCGGCTCGTCACCGCGGTCGTCGGCGGCACGGTGCGCGGATTCGGCGCCGGGTGGCCGACGGTGGCGCCGTTTCGCCGTGATCGCGCCTACGGCACGGTCTTCGACGAACTCGGCGCGGACCAGGTCGACCGCCACCTCGTCGGCGCCTTCGAGGTCGACGAACTGGCGGTACATCCCGCGAGCCAAGGCCTCGGCATCGGACGTGCCGTGCTGACCACCTTGTGCGCCGGTGAGCCGTCCTGGCTGCTCACGTCGCACCAGGCCGTGGACACCGTGGCGTTCTACCGCCGCGTCGGCTGGCAGGAGCTGCCGTCCCAGGTCCCGGAGCCGCGGCTGGCGGTGTTCGTCAGTCCCAGGGCTGCCGGACAAGACGTGGGGTAGCCCGCGCGCTCGATGTCTGGCCGTGCATTGCTGAACGATACTTGGGCGGTGGTGACAACCCCTCGCCCGATCGTCGACGCGGTGGTGCGGTCGGTCTGCGGCCGCGCCGTCGAGCGCCTCGTTCCCCTCGCCGGTGGCGGGCTGAACGAGACCTACCGCGCCGAGTTCGCCGGCGATGTCGCTGTGGTCGTCCGGATCGCGCGTCGGCCCACGCCGTGGTTCATCGACGAGGCGCACCTCATGGCGCAGGCGGCCGCAGCAGGCGTACCGACAGCCCAGGTACTCGGCCTCGAGCACCTGGACCACGACGGCGAGCCGCTGTCGTTCTCGATCCAGCAGTTCCTACCGGGCCGGTCGCTCGAAGAGCTCAGCGGCGAACTGCCCGCCTTTGCTCTCGAGCGGGTGGTCGCGGAGGCCGGTGAAATCCTGGCACGTGTGCACAGCGTGGTCCCGGACGACCAGCGGGGCATCCAGCACGAGCTGCGGTTGCCCGACGAGCACGAAGTCGCCCGGGTCGCACGCATCGTCGCGACGGCACTCGGCCCGGCGGCGGCCGCGGTCGTCGAGCGTGGCGCCAACTTCCTGCGCCAAGAGGTGACGACCCGGACGGCGCCCCCGATCTCGCTCGTGCACGGCGACTTCTGCCCGAAAAACCTGCTGATCCACGACGGGACGGTCGCCGGTTTCATCGACTGGGAGTTCGCCGGCCCCGCTTCGCCGGCCTACGACTTCGCGCAATGGGAGGTCGATGCCGGCGAACCCTTGCACGACCGAGTGGACCTGGTACGCCGCGGGTACGCACGGGTCGCTGATCCCGGGACGGCCGACGCCGGGTGGACGCCGGCCTTCGCGGTCGACTGGTCACTCGAGAAGCTCGGCTGGACGAACCCCGCTGCACCGGCACAGTTCCGGCGCTGCGTGGACGTGATCGCCCGCTACACGGTCTGTTGACCATCGCAGAGCACTCACTCGCCAACCTGCTGACGAATAGATGCCTTACGCAATCATCAACTCATGTTCTGCTCTCCACGCCGCGGCGCGGGCGACTGCCTCCGTCGGCGTCAGCGGGGTGCTGCGTCGGTTGTGCAGTGGTAGCTGTGTGTGGGGCGTTGGCCGGTGGTGAGGAAGGTGGTGACGGCGTGTTTGGCGCACTGGTTCTTGCCGGCAGGGTAGACGCCGTGGCCGCCTTGGTCGGCGGTGACCATGGTGGCACGGTGGCCGAAGGCCCGCAGGAGTTTGTGGGCGCCGGCCAGTGGGGTGGCGGGGTCGCGGAGGTTTTGCACCAGCAGCACGTTCGCGGGGCCTTGGTCGGTGATGCGGACCGGGGGTTGGGTGGGTTCGGGCCAGAACGCGCAGGGCTGGATGTTGGCGCCGGCCGCGCCGAACAGGGGGTAGCGGATCCGGTCGATGGCGACGTTGCGCTGGTAGGTGTGGACCGAGCGTGGCCAGCGGGAGTCGTTGCAGATGATGTAGTAGCGGGCCGAGATCAGGTTGTCCGCGTCCTGGCCGGCGGTGGTGGCGGTGGTGGTGCCGGCGGGGACCGGTGGTTCCTGGCCGGCGTTCACGGCGCGCCAGATGCCGGCCAGGGTGGGGAACTGCTGCCCGCCGTACATGAAGACGAACGTCAGCAGCCGGAAGGTGGAGCCGTCGATGGTCTGGAGCGGTTTGGTGTCCAGGCGCGCGGCGAGTTGGAAGTATTTCGCGGTGACCTGGGCCGGTGTGCGGCCCAGGCCGTACTCGCGGTGGTTGGCTGCGGCGTACTTGGCGAAGTCGGGGAACCGGTCGGCGAAACCGCGCGCGAACAGGCGGTCGTTGGGGTAGTCCCAGCCGTCGGGGCCGACGTTGCTGTCGAGCACGATCCGGTCGCTGCGGTGCGGGAACAGCGTGGTGTAGACCGCGCCGAGGTGGGTGCCCCAGGAAGCACCGGCGAAGGAGATCTTCGCCTCTCCCAGCGCGACCCGGATCCGGTCCATGTCGCGGGCGGTGTTCGCGGTGCTGGTGTGGGGCAGCATCCAGGCCGTCTTCGACGCAGCGCACTGCTGGGCGATCTGCTTGACCTGCGCGGCCCGCTTGGTGACGTCGGCCGCGTGGCGCGCGTACGGCGGAACGTTGCCCGCGGCCTGCTGCTCCACGCTCAGGTCACAGGTCACCGGCGTACTGCGGCCCATGCCACGCGGGTCCATCCCGATCACGTCGTAGCTGTCGCGCACACTCTGCGGCAGACCCATCGCGACCAGAAACGCCGGATAGTTCTGCCCCGGAGACGGCCCACCAGGATTGGTCAGCAACACCCCCCGCCGCTTCTCGGGCTTGGTGCTGGCCAACCGCGACACGGCGATGTCGATCATCCGGCCATCAGGCTTACGGTAATCCAACGGCACCTTCACCGTGCCGCACTGCATCCCCTCCGGAAGCGGCACCGGAGAAATCTCCGCCGGACACTTACTCCACTGGATACCACCCGACGGTGATGCTTGCGTGGCTGCTCGACCTGCCTGCGACGCAGCCGGGACCAGGGCGGTCGCCAGCGACGCAACGGCGATGGTCAGTGGAACTGTACGTCTCATGTTCTCCTCCGAAGAGTGCTGCGGGACAAATCGTTGTCAATGGCAATGGAAGCGACTTGCGGCTCACGACCTGTGCTCAGGTGGGCGGCCGCACGGCGGCCGCGATCACCACGTTGTTGACGACGGTTGCGGTCACGGTGCGGGTCACGGCCTCGGCGGCCGCTCCGGCGCCCCAGTTCCCCCGCTCGAGCTCCTTGGCGCGCGAGATGACCGCGGAGTTCCAGGGGATCTCGCGGTGGAACTGGGGCAGCGTGCCGCTACCCGAGATCAGGGCTGCCAGCGCGGCGACGCGGGCAGTCGGCTCGCCGCCGTCCACGAGCGCGCCCCGTACGGCGGCGAGCAGTTCGGCCCGTCGCCCGTTGCCGCCCTCTTGCAGCGCTGTCGTGGTGAACACGAGCAACGTCTTGCGCTGAACCTGTGTGAGGTCACCGCGGTCGATCAGACGCTGGAGCAACGGCTGACGCAACGCTGGGCCGATCGCCGCGAGAACGGTCTGGACCCGGCGCTGCTTCTCGTCGATGTAGTCCCAGGCCGAACGCAGGGCAGGATCGGCCGGGGGTTCGTTCCCGGCCGTCGCCAGCTTGCCTCCGGACGATTCGTCCACGGTCACGTGTCCCTGCAGCGCGAGGTCGGCGAGCACTGCTCCTCCGAGCGCGTAGAACAGCGTGTTCTCGCCCGCGATGGTGCCGGAGCTGGGCTGGAAGAGCAGGAGCAGGAGGTCCTCGGCCAGGGTCGGCTCGTCGTACTGGGTCATGGTCGTCCTCGATGGGTCGATGGGTTCATGAAGGGAGCGCAGGTGACCTCCGGCTCGCTGGACTCAGCGGCGCGGCTCCCACTGGAAGTACTTCAGCGCCAGAGCGGCCGAGACGGCCACCCAGCCCAGCGTCGGTGCGACGAGAAGCAGGACGTCGCCGCCGGGCACTCCGCCGTCCCACGCCCGGGTGAGGAGCTCGGTGGCCGCGCCGCCGGGAAGCAGGCGCTTCAGGGCGGTGAGCTGCTCGGGGCCGGTGATCGCGACCCAGTTCACGATCGCGATCACGCCCAGACTGATCGGCAGCGTTGTCACCTGCGCATGCTCGGGGGAGCGGGTCACGCCTGCCGTCGCCAGCCCCAAGCCGAGCATCATGGCGACCACGAGCAGCGAGCCGAACACCACCAGCACGAGATCACTGGGCCGGTCGGTCACGACCGCGAGTACGACGAGGACCAGGGTCGTCTGGATCACCGCCAGGACCGTGCCCGGCAGGACCATGCCGACCAGGATCCCGGCGTCGCCGGCCGAGGTCGACCGCAGTCGCTTGAGGAACAGGTTCTGCCGGCGTGCGGCCAAGGAGGTCACGGCGCCGGCGTACAGCCCGAAGGCAGCGATGGTGAAGACCACCAGGGCGGCGATGAACCCGTGGCCGAGGCTCGCGAAGATCTCGCGGCGCCAGATGAAGAACGCGCTGGCTGCCACCGGCATGAAGAAGCTGGTGATCAGCACCGATCGGTTGCGGAAGGTCTGAGCGAGTTCGCTCAGCGCGATGTCGAACATGTCGATCCTTGTCTGCGAGAAGCTGGTCAGCCGCGCTCGATCGACCGGAAGATGTCGTCGAGCCGGGTCGGGCCGGCTTCCAGTTCGGTCAGCGGCGCCGAGGAGCTGTGGGCCCAGTTGAGCAGGGTGCGAAGGTCCTGCTCGAGGTCGAAGGTCTCGACGCGGTAGCCGCCGTGGTCGTGCCTGGTCACCTGCAACGGTGGGGCCGGCGCGTCGTCGGGGAGCCGGAAGTGGATCACGGCCGGCAGGGTGTTGGTGAGCTCGGCAACGGTTCCCTCGCGGTGGAACTCGCCCTTGTGCATGAGGCCGATCCGGTCGGCCCGCTGCTGGGCCTCCTCGAGGTAGTGCGTGGTGAGTACGACGGTCGAGCCGTCCTCACGCAGGCGGTCGACGGCGTCCCAGAGCGCGTCGCGGGACTGGATGTCCAGCCCGGTCGTGGGCTCGTCGAGGAAAATGAGCTCCGGGGCGCCGTACACGGCGGTGGCGAAGTCCAGTCGCCGCTTCTCGCCGCCCGACAGCTGGGAGACCCGGGTCGTCGCCTTGTGCTGCAGTTCGGCGACCGTCAGCACCCGCTCGACGTTGTCGGTACGCCGGGACAACCGGCCGATCAGGTGCACCGTCTCCCGGACCGTGAGGTCGGGGGAGAAGCCGCTCTCCTGCAGCATGATGCCCATCCGGGGCCGGGTCTGGTTCCGGTTCCGCGGGCTGCGGCCGAAGACGCGCACCGAGCCCGAGGTCGCCGCGCGATGCCCTTCGATCACCTCCAGCGTGGAGGTCTTGCCCGCTCCGTTGGTGCCGAGCAAGGCGTACAGCTCGCCCTGGCGGACCTCGAACGAGAGATCGCGTACGGCGTGGAAGTCGCCGTACGCGAGGTTGAGTCCTTCGACTTCGATCACTGCGGTGGAGGACATGTCTCCATCTCAGCCCACGGACCCGGGTGGCCACAGTGGCGTCGCGTCACCACCTGATGTGAGGTGTGTCAGGCAACGAAGGTGACACCACGTCACTTGCGGGCGGCCCTACAGCCAGTCGTGCTCCCGGGCGTAGCGGGCGGCCTCGTGCCGGCTCTTGGCCTGCGTCTTGCGCATGGCGTTGGACAGGTAGTTCCGGACGGTGCCTTCGGCAAGGAACAGGCGGGTCGCGATGTCGGCCACCGAGTACCCTTCGCTGGTCAGTCGCAGCGCGTCGAGCTCGCGGTCGGTCAGCGGGTTGTCGTCGATGACGGCACGCGCGGACACCTCCGGATCGATCCAGCGCTTACCCCCGTGCAGGAGTCCGATCACCGAGGCGATGTGGGCCGGCTCCGCGGACTTGCTGACGAATCCCTGGATCCCGAGCTTCAGCGCACGCCGCAGTACGCCCGGCTTCGCATGGCGGGTCAGCATCAGCACCACCTGCTGCGGGCGTGCCCGCCGGATCGCCGCCACGGCGTCCAGTCCGTCGGTGCCCGGCATCTCCAGGTCGATGACGAGTACGTCGGGCCCGTGGCGCAACGTCGCCTGCACCGCGTCCGCACCGTCGGTGGCCTCGGCGACGACCTGGATTTGGCCCTCCATCGGCAACAGCTTTGCCAGCGCCTTGCGCAGCAGCGCCTCGTCGTCGGCCAGCACGATCGTGATCATCTCGGCGACCTGCCTTCTGTGCTGACGAACAACACCGCCGTACGAAACTCCTGGCCGTGTTGTTCGACGACGAGAGTGCCGCCGCCGTCCACGACGCGCTCTCGCAGCCCGGCCAGGCCGCGGAGCTCGGGAATCCGGTCGTGATCGGCGCCGTCGTTGGTGATCTCCATCCCGGCCGCGCCGAGCTCGATCCGGACCTGCCCGGCCTGTGCGTGCCGCAGGATGTTGGTCGTGGTCTCGCGAAGCACCTGGCTCAACAGGTCGCTCCACGCCGGATCCGGCTCGCCGTCCCGTGCGATCACGACCTTGGCGCCGGCCGCTTCGAGCAGGTTCTTCGCGTTCTCGAGCTCGGCCTGGAGATTGAGCCGGCGCTCACCGTACGCGAGCGCCTTGGTCTGGCCGATCGTGTCGACGACCAGCGCGTGGATCTCGCGGAGCTCCTGCTCGGCCTGGACCGGGTCCGACCGGAGGATCTTCTGGGCCAGCGCCGCCTTCAGCTTGACCACGTGCAACGTATGCCCCTGGATGTCGTGCAGATCGCCGGCGAACCGGACCCGCTCGCGCATCACCGCCAACTCCGCCTCCCGCTCCCGGGAGTCCTCCAGGTCCCGCACGACGTCGTAGAAGGTGTGGTTCGGAAACCTCAACCCCACCACGACCGCCGTGAGCGCCGCCGGCACGATGACAAAACCGATCAGGTCACTGCGAAACTCGTCCGGGGCGAGCCACAGCTTGGCCGACCCCACCACGGCGACGAAGACCACCAGCGCCACCCCTGCGGTGAGGCGGAACCGCCGCAGCTCCGGCACGACAAGCGGACCGACGATGAGCAGACCGATGAACGAACCTCCGCTGTCGGCCACCGCCGCCCCGAAGAACCAAACGGCGCCGCCGATCAGCAGGCACGGCACGGCGACGGTCATCACCTTGCCGTCGGCCCACCGCACGAAGCCCACCACCCCGGCCACCACACCGACGCTCAGCACGATCGCGTGCCACCAATTCTGAGCTTCCAGCGCGACGTGCAGCACGCCACCAGCGGCGACGATCGGCAGCAGCATGAACAGGTTCAGCCGCCGCAGCCTCACCTTGGATCCTTGCGCACGGTGCTCGGACGTCACGGCGTAAGTGCTCTCTTTCCGGCGCGAACGAACCGACCCGGACAGCTCCGGTCCGCCTGCCACGATGCCAGCACCACCAGGTCCATGGTCACCGCCAGTATGTCGTCGTTGCGCCAGGCAAACTAGTGACATGGTGTCATCTACCGCCTGGCCCGCGTTTGGACGGTACGCCGAACCACAGCAGCGGCCGATCCGTGCCGCCGGGGCCACGGCCCAGATCGATGCTCAGGCCGGCGAACACGAGAGCGAACAGTTCCAGGGGGTCGGTGACGGCCGGAGATAGTCGATGATGTCGCCCGTAGACCGGGTCGATCCCGCCGTACACGTGGGACTCGCAGTACTTGACTGCGCAGGGCTTGACACTGCCTCTGGGCTCACGCTCGGGGTCGATCTCGGGATGTCAGAACTGACGAGGCCTACATGCATGTGTAAGCCGAGACGAAGTCAGACCGGCGAGAACTCGTCGGCCGTCGTCTCCCTGATTTCCACTGATCCAACCTGCAGTTCGAACTCTCCCCGCAGTGACCGGCCGCGGGCGGACAGGATGATGCCTGTCTCAAGATCGCGAGTGATTGCGGTGGACCTCCCACCTTCGGTACTGAGCGTGAGTCCGGTCGTGGGTCGATCAAGGTACGGTCCAGTTGGAACGGATGCAGACTCGCTGCGAGCGTCGTACCAGGCGCGGAAGGCGTCGAGACTCGCGAGAGCCCGTGCCTCGGCGCCAGTGTCACGAGGTACGAGAGTGGGTTCGTCGTCGTGGCGGACAATCCTGACCTGGCCATCGGTGTCAGTGAACGCGGATAGCAGAGCGGTCTCCAACCAGATCAGCCGGTCCGCGGCGTCCCGGACGCACACGCTGCTCGCTCCGACCAGGAGTCGTAGCCTTCGAGGGGCATGCATCAACTCGCCGACGCCAGCCACGTCGGCGATCAACGTCTTGCGGGGCTCGACGGTCTCGGGTGAGGGGACCGTCGAACCCATGCTCCAGTCAAAAGTGCTCATTCATTACCCGATACACAGTCTCACCCCGGCAGAGTAGCCGGTCCTGGTGGTCTGGACGCCGTCCGGCCAAGCGTTTCCGCCGAGCAGACGTAACTCGTACGGTCGTGATAGGTGCCGTAGTAGTCGAGTTTCTGAAGCTTGATGCACACCTTCTGCACCTCGAAGGCGCCGAAGCATTCTTGGCGCCCGTCGAAACCGATACCGCCGGTGATCGAATGCGGCTTGTAGGTAGCCCTTACAAGACCAGGGCAACTCCTCGGCGCCATCGGTCTTGTTGTTGCCATCGACGGGCTGTGTTCTCTGCCCGGACATGCCCCACTCGGGTCGCGGCTTCTCCTGCGAGCGGTCATGGAGACACATGCCGTGGTTGAGTCCGTCGGCCAGATTGAGGAGTGCCCTGCTACACGCTGTAGGAAGCAAGTCAGCGGCTTATCATAAGCTTTCCACTTGGTGTCGAGTCCGGCTCGGTCGTCCCGCTGAGTCTGGTGCTGGACTCCCACCTGCAGACAGCCGAAGCTTATCCAGGAATGCGTATGGGACCGATCACTTTGCCATCGACCCAGATCCGCGGCGCGTGCCGGCGTTGTGAGAAGCGATCTTCACGCTGCCGATGAGGGGCCGTCTGTGCTCGTCGGCGTCGCGCTTGTCGAACTTGACGACGTTGCTCTCCGGATCGGCTTCGGCGAGCTTCTCGGCGTCAGGCCCAGCCGGGATGACTCTGTGAGATCGCGTCGACGCTTCGGGATGGGTCAACGCCGGCGTGCACGCGCGCTCTGACGGTCCCCGCTCGGCAGCGCGTCGATCCCGCCGCTTGCGACCATTTGCTTTGGCGGTGAGGCCGATCCTGGGCACTGTTGCGTCACGAACCGTGTCATGCCGCGAGTCCGAGCGGTGGCAGCAGGCTCGTTGGAATCGCCCTCTGACCTGCGGTTTTGGTAGGCCCCGTGGGACTCGAACCCAAAACCCGCGGAAACTGACAAGAATACGCTCATCGTTTGTCATCAATTGCCAAATCTACCCGTGACCTGGGGATTCGCCGCGCCGGCCTTCTCATCGGTAACCATCCTCAGCCAGCATCTTTCGTTCATTCTGCTGAGTAAAGGCGAACAACTCAGGACTGTCGGGACCAATCGCTTGCCTGCGAACGTATTCTCCGATCGCGGGACCACAGCCGCAAGCGAAGCAGGGTGCGGCGATGGCGTCCGTAGGGCAACAGGTTCGAAGCGCGAACAGTGTCAACTGCCAGAACCTCGCCAACCCTGTCCGTGATCGAGGCTTCATCTCTCAGAATGTGCTCGCGCAACTCCGGAATCTGGTCGACGGGCTCACACTCTTCCGACCATCCGATCCGAACGAGCCCTCCCCTTTTAGGTATCGCGCAAGAGATGGTCGTTCAGGATTTCATCAGTTCGGCTAACTGGTTGCCGGTTCGACGCTAGGCTCGGCCGTTGAGAGTGAACTCGACAGTGGTCCGGACTTGAACCTCTCTGAGAAACGTCGGTCCTTCGGCCGCCACAGGTACATCCCGAAACAGAGCGATTGGGCCGCTACCCCCTGGATCTCTTTCCGCTTCGACTCTCCCGGCCTCATGGACCGCGCATACGTCGCTCCGAATTCTCCAAGTGTCGCGGTGGCATCGAAGATGGCGTCATCGTTCGTGCCGTTATAGACCCAGCCAGCGAAACCCAAGAATGTTGTCGCCGCTAGTCCAGAGCGCGCCGACATCGACAGTCGCCTTCTGAGCTTCGGCGGCATCCTGCTTCAGAATCTCGTCTGCATGCTGAACCCGTTCACGCCGTAACTGCTCGTTCATCGCGTTCGGCCTTTTGGTCAGCAAGCTCTTCCTGCCTGAATTCCGCCTCAGTTCGACGATGTCGCTCCTCACTCTGGAACGCTGCAACGGCAAACAAGACCGCGCGATCGTGCCGAGTCCGCCAACCCAGGTACCAGTTGCTTCGATTGCACCCAACCTGGGCTCACATCTTGTGCGAAGACAGCCGGTAAGACTGCCAAACAGCCATCCGAGACCGAGGCCGGCAGCTAAGCCAAGCAACATCCAACCGGCCGTTCTCAGGCGGCGGGCTGAAGAGGCCCTGGGGCTCCGCCCCCGCCGAGTCTTCTCACGTTGCATCCGAGCCCTCCAGAGGGGAGTTGGACGACGCCTGCTTCACGCCTGCCCCGCGTTGCGTGGGGGTCAGCACGCCCTATTCTGGCGAGATCGTTCTCATGAGCCGGAAGTGGGCCAAGGCATCCGGCTCGCTAGCAGATTCGCAACTCGCCGATCAGCCTCCGGGACGAGCGTGCTGGAGACGCGAAGGGTGGTTGCGCCGCCGCCTCCGTGACCGAGGCGGCCAACGACTGTGCGGATATCGACGCACGCGGCGATGAGTTCCGTGGCGGAGTAGCGGCGGAGAGAGTGCAGATAGATGGACATCGGAAGACAATCGCCTCCACGACGCATTCTGCTGAGAACTCGGTCCCCATCATGCACGTGATGGACGCCCATCGAGCGGCTCCAGATAACGTCGGTCTCCTGGACGCAATAGTGCGTTGGGTGCAGTTGGCCGCCCCGGCTCGCACGCTGAAGGCCTGGCTGCGCCACCTTGCCCTCGACGGGCGACTCGCCAAGCCGAACAAGCGCTGCCGACCCCAGCCCGCTCGCCACCCACGCCCACCGCAAGATCCTGAAATCCCGCCCGGCTCGCAATGAGCAGGCGACCTGGCACCGCCCACCAAGGTCAAGTCCCAGGAGGTGGTGTACGACGTTTGGTCCTTCGTCGTTGTCTGGTTAGGCGCTGATCGCGCTGGTGGTGGGTGTGTCGTGGTCGGGGTTGGTGATGAGGGTGAGTCGGCTGCGGTGGAGTGCGTCGAGGCCGAGGTAGCGGCGGCCGTCGGCCCATTCGTCGTGTTGTTCGGCCAGGACGGCTCCGACGAGGCGGATGATGGCGGGTCGGTCGGGGAAGATGCCGACCACGTCGGTGCGGCGGCGGATTTCGCGGTTGAGCCTTTCGTTGGGGTTGACGCCCCTATGGATGTCAAGTGGTGCTGGAGTTGATGATGTGGCGGTGGACTTCGCGCGCGATGTAGCGCTTGAGGCAGCGGATGACTTCGCGGCGTAGTCTTGCCCTGGCTGGTTCGTTTGTGCAGGTAGTCCTGGGTGCGTGTGTCCCAGCGGAGTCGGCTGAGGGTGATGCGGTAGAGGGCTGCGTTGGCTTGCCGGTCGCCGCCGCGGTTCAGTCGTCGTCGGCTCGTCTTGCCGGATGAGGAGTCCAAGGGGCTGACGCCGCAGAGAGGGCGGCGAAGGACGCTTCGCTTGTGAGCCTGTCGGGTTGTCGCCTGCGGTGATGAGGAGGATCGCGGCGCTGTCGGGGCCGATGCCGGGCTGTCGAGGGAGCGTGGGTGCGGCGCGTTCGACTGCTGGCGTGATGCGTTTGGTGAGTTCGTCGATCTCAGCGGTGAGGTAGCGGATCCGGTCGGCCAGGAGCCTGAGGGTACAGATGGGTGGCCTGCGTCGTGTCGGTGGTGCCGGTTGCCGTTGGTTCCAGGGCAGCGCATGCGGTGATCAGGCGTGGTGTCGACAGCGCGGTGAGCTGCTCGCGCAGGCATGGATCAGCCGAGACCAGCAGCGCCTTGAGTTGGTTGATCGACTGAGTCCGCGCTTTGATCGCGGAGTCTTTGGCGACCTTGAAGACTCGCAGCATCTCCACCGGCCCATCTGCGGTCTTCGGGATGGCGGTCGCCTCGCCGGCCAGCACGGCTCGCGCGGCGTTCTCCGCATCGATTACGTCGGTCTTGCCGCGGCGTCGCCGCACTGCACGGTCCGGCCGGTTGACCTCCAAGACTGTGAATCCCTCGCCTTGCAGAGACCGGGCCAGCGCCGCCCCGTAGGAGCCGGTGCCCTCAACTCCCGCTCGGCGGACCTCACCATGCGAGCGCCCCCAGGCGATGAGCCGCAGGTAACCCGATCTCGTGGTCGGGAACGAGGCGTGCGCCACACGCCACCTGTCAGGGTCAGCACAGCCGCAACGTGCACGTCTTTGTGTGTGTCGACACCCAGGACGATGTCTTCATTGCCTTGTGTGTAGTGCTGGTCGTCGGCCTCGGCCATGCTGGCGATGGTCATCTGGCTCCTTGAACGGCGTCGTTGATGGCCGTCGTCGGACCGGCGTGACGGTCAGAACTGTGACGGTGCCTTGTAGCCGCAAGGCCCCTATCGGGACACGTCTGCCGGTCCGACGGCAGCAAGCACCCGCCCGGAACGAGGACCGGCAATCAACCCAGAGGCAACAACGCCAGTTAGACCACGGGCCAGGAACCTCGTCCGGACGGCACGACGAAGATCCTTACAGTTGGACCAGATTTGTCGCCAGACGTCTTTGGGGAAGGCGGTGAACGCGAGGATCTCGGCGCGGGCGTCGTCGAGGTGGACGTGCACTTGCGGCAGTGTCTGCCCGACCTGGTCGAGGAGTTTGTCGTACTGCGTGTGCACGGCGGCGGTGTCGATCTGGTCGAACACCGAGTGCAGCATGGCCTTGACCCCGCCCCAGGCGTGTTTGGGACACACACTCATCAGATTCGCGGTGTAGTGGGTGCGGCATCGCTACCAGGACGCGCCGGGCAGGATCGCGTCGACCAGGGCCGGCATGCGCGTCGCTGGTGACCAGCGCGACCCGTTCGGGCCGCGGGCGACCAGGTCATTGAAGAAGCTGTTCCAGCCGGCCCCGGACTCCGCAGTCCTGGTGGCGACGCCGAGGATCTCGCGGAACCCGTCGGCGTTCACGCCGGTAGCGACCATGACCGCGATCTTGATCACCCGGCCGCCTTCGCGGACCTTCATCGTCAACGCGTCCGCGGCCAGGAACGTGTACGGCCCCTCGTTCAGCGGACGTTCCCGGAAGTCGCGCACGAGTTCGTCGAGGTCTCTGGACATCACCGACACCTGTGACCTGGACACGCCGGCGATGCCCAGTGACTGCACCAGCCGGTCCATCCGCCGCGTGGACACCCCGAGCAGGTAACAGGTTGCCACCACCGAGGTCAGCGCCGCCTCCGCACGTCGGCGCCGCTCCAGCAGTCAGTCCGTGAAGTAGCTGCCTTCCCGCAGCTTGGGCACCGCGACATCCAACGTGCCGACCGCGTGTCCAGTTCGCGATGGCGATACCCGTTGCGGGAGTTCACCCGGCCCGGGTCACGGGTCCCGAACGCGGCACCACACGCGCTGTCGGCATCCGCGGACAGCAACGTGTTGATGAACCCTTCCATCAACTCACGCAACAGATCTGGGCTGGCCTGCTCGAGATGTTCGTGCAGGAACTCGGCAGGGTCGATACTGGAGCCAGCGGTCATCGCGGTTTCCTTCTTCGAGTCGGTTGTGAGAGATCACTCGAAGGATCACCCGATGACCGCGTTCACGTTCCCGCGACGCGCCACCAGGACCTCGTCGTACACCACTCTGCTGGACTCAACTCCCACCAACGACTCTAGGCCATCCACCTCGCCGGAACAAACACTCCCGTCCCGGCCCTCGATCTCGAGATAGGGCGCGATCAACGTCCACCAGCCGACCCTCCAGCAAGCTCGAAACTGGCTCGCCGATCCTCCTGGTACGACTTCGGCTCGAGCCGATCCGCCCGACTTACACCGTCTCTCGAAGACCCTGCCCTGAGTCAAGTGAAGGGTTCGTAACGAACCCAGGCGTCCAGTCCAGCCAGGTTGTCTTTCGCGTATCTTGAAACATTCCAGTGGGTTGACCCGATAGATTCCCCGTGAGCGGGTTGGAGGGCGGGAGGAGATCGGTCCGCGTGCCGGTTGCGACAGGCAACTCTGTGACATTTCCGGCGTCGCCCGGAATTGGGCGAGTCGCCGCGATCGACGGTGGGAGGGTTCGGGTCGACTTCTTCGAGTCCGCGGCGGAGCCCGTGATCGGGTCAGTGTGGGTGGCTGCTAACGACGTCAGGCGTGTTCCGCTGGGTGAGCAGACTCGGGTCTTCTTCCGTGATAGGCACGGCCGTTGGCGGGCTGGACGCATCGTCGGTGGCGGACCGGACACATACTTCGTCCGGGTGCCGAACCTTCGCCTTGATGTTGAGATCCCCGAAGATCGCTTGCGCGTTCGTTGGGAAAGAGTCCCGCACGACCCGCTGCAGGTGTTGCTCTCCGGAGCCAACGAGACACCCCGCTTTCGCGACGCGCGTGAGCCAGTAAGGCGGCTTCTGCTGGCCGAGCGCGCTGCCACCGCATCGGCGACGGGGATCATGTCGGCCGGCGTCCGCATGCACGCTCACCAGATCAGCGCCGCGCTGCGGATCATCCGGGACCCGGTACAGCGTTACCTGCTCGCCGACGAGGTCGGGATGGGCAAGACGATTCAGGCGGGCATGGTGATGCGGCAGGTACTTATCGACGCTCCGGGTCGCCGCATCGGCATCATTGTGCCGGACGCGCTGGTGGCACAATGGCAAGCCGAACTGCGGGACAAGTTCTACCTCGACGATTTCCCGACCGTCGACGCTGAGTCGCCCGTCCAAGTGCTCGGCCACGGAGAGCCCGAGCGCTGGTCTGGCTTCGACGGAGTCGATCTTCTAGTCGTCGACGAGGCACACCTCCTCGCCCGGACTCCCGGTCCGGACGCGTCGCCATACCGGGAACTCGCCGCGGTCGCACACGCGGCGCCGCGTGTTCTAATGCTCTCCGCGACCCCATTTTCGCGCGGCGCCGTCACACACCTGGCACTGCTCCACTTGCTCGACCCGCAGTTGTTCCGCTGGAAGGACCAAGAGTCGTTCGAGCGCCTCCTCGAGACCCGGCATGCCCTCGCGCTGGCCGTGTTCGGCCTGGATGAGGAACCGGACGTCGACAACCCCGACTTGTTACAACTCCAACTCGACGAGATCCGTGAGCAGTTGCCAGAGGACGAGACGCTCCGCAGCGCCATTCAGCGGGCGATGGATGTGTATGGTCCGCCGGGCACCCCGCCGGACACAGTCGACGAGGAAGCGCTGCGCCTCGCGGTCGCCGCAGTTCGGACACACGTCTCCGAGACTTACCGCCTCCACCACCGGGTCATCCGGAACCGGCGGCACATGGTCGACATGCAGCGCCTTGACGACGAGGGCCTCCTTACCCCGTTCGAGTTCACCGGCCGTACCCGCCCGAAAGTCGTCCGCCTCGATACCGACGAGGTCCAGGTAGGCGCGAAGGCGATGGCCGATTGGGTTGCTGGCTGTGCGGCCGCGATTCTGGACGACGGCCTCGACGCCACCCTGTATGGCCCGGTGGCGGGGTTGCTCTTTTCGCGCCTGGGCGGGTCGGTGGACGACCTTTGCGCCGTCCTCGAACATCGCGTCTCAGGAACGACGACGCCGGGTTTGCTGTCGGCCGAGGAGGCCGTCCACGCGGCCGCCCCGACGCTGCAGATCGAAGCCGAGGTGCTCGCCGACCTGCGCGCGGTACGCGGCGCCGATGGGCTTGATGCGTTGGCAGCGGCTATCGCGAAGCGCTCCAAGGCGCCCGCCAAGGCGATCGTCTTCTGCGGCCGTGGTTCGCTTGCGGGAGACCTGGCCGATCGGATTCCTGTGGGCGAAGGGATGGTCAAGCATGTTCACGCCCATCTCGGGAGCCAGGTAGAGGCCGAACGCGAACAGGCGACCGCCGCCTGGCTCGCTGACGGCGGCGTTCTTGTCGTCGACGAGACCGGCGACGTGGGCCGCAACTTCCAGGAGGCCGACCTTGCCTTCCACATCCGGATTCCAGGCAACCCCAACGCGCTTGAACAACGGATCGGGCGCCTGGATCGCTATGGCAACCAGCGCGCCGCGCAGCAGTTCGTGGTCGCCGACGACGACCGTGACGGGATCAGCACGGCCTGGCTTACCCTGCTCGTGAATGGCTTTGGGATCTTCGACGCCTCCACCTCGGCCTTCCAGGAGGTTGCCGACAAGCTCGCTGGCGACGTATGGACAGCGCTGCTGACAGATGGGGTCGAAGCGTTGCTCGAGCGTTCTGAGCCGATCAAGGCGGCGCTTCTCCGCGAGAAGCGCCGGATCAACGAACTGGATGCGCTCGAGGCCAGCTTCAACGGCCAGTCCGACGGAGAAGAGATGGCAAGGGCGATCGCGGCGTACGAAGAGGACAGCGCTGGAATCGAGAATGCATATCGCAAGCTCATCGAAGGAGATGAAGGGTACCGATTCGTCGGAAATCATAAGCGCGACGGGAGCATCTCCTTCGAGCGGGATTACCAGGACAAGCCGTTGCTCAGCGACCGTCTGCTCGCCCGGCTCATCAGCGTGGAGAACGCACGGACCGGATTCTTCGACCGTTGGAGCGTAACCCCAGCACGACGGCTGTTCCGCCGCGGTAACCCGTTCATCGACGGTCTCGAACTCCTTCTCGACCTCGACGATCGTGGCCAGGCGGTCGCCATGTGGCGGCTCGATTCACGCTGGCCGGGCGACCCACTGGCATTCTTCGGGTTTGACTTTCTCATTGAGGCCGATCTGGAGCCGATCCTCACGATTCTTGACGGTCAGGCGCAGGTCGAGCCAATCGCGCGGCGTCGCGCCGATGCGGCGTTCCCGCCGCAGCACCAGCGGGTATGGGTACCGGTCTCCACCCGGGAGCCAGTCGCCGAGACCAGGCAGGTCGGCTACCTCAACCAGCCGTTCGTCAAAGGCCGAGATGTCAATCTGAACCTGGAGCGCATCCCCGCGCTGCACACCCTGGTTGGCGGTGAGCAGTACCTGGCCCCTATCGCCGAGGAGTGCTTCGCTGTGGCTCGCACGCACGTCGACCGAGTGGCCGACGTCGTGGCGACTTCCCGGCGGGCCGCCGCACGTGTTAGCCGGGAGACCGAGATGCTCCTCGCACAGAGCCGAGCGCGCGCCCGGGCTGCGGGCCTGGTCGCCGATCCGGCAGCACTGGAGGCCGAGGTCGCGATGAGCCGTGCCATACAGGCCGGGGTATCTGACCCGCTGATCCGACTCAGCGGTGTCAGTTGTATGGTTGCGTCGGCGCAGTCCTGGGCTGACTATGTCTAGGGACGACATCGCCACGCTGCAGGCCGCGTTGAACTCCTGGCCGGAGATGCCTGACCAGGCGATCGGGGCCGAACTCAGCGATGCCTGTCGGCGGACTCTGGACGCGCTGCGTGGCCTGGGGACTCCAGCCACCGGTTGGCTGGACATCGCAGCCTTGGTGCGGCAGGTGCTGCTCACAACTCAGGTGACCTATGGAGGGGACCCGTTCCTGATCGTGCCCGAGATCGCCCCGTGGCCCGATCTCGACCAATGGAACCGGGTCCGCTGCTCAGCGATCGCGACTGTAGATGGACGGCGTCTGATCCAAGCGGAGGACTGGTCGCCGCCGGCCTCCTTGCTCGACGACGGAGTCGGGGACGACCTCGCGCGCTTGCAGGTACGCGCCGCCTACCGCGACGCCGATCCGAGTTATGACAACGCCGTGACGGCCGACCCGTTTTGGAGAGCTGCGCATGGTTACGACGTCTACCGCGGCGAGCCCCAACGGCAGGCGGCGCGGGCGGCTGTCCTCAGCGATGGGGGGTCGGTGATCGTCGCACTCCCGACCGGGCGAGGGAAGACGGCGGTGGCCTGGTCGAAGGCGCTGATGTCAAGCGTAGGCGTCACCATCGTCGTGGTGCCCACGGTCGTACTGGCCCTCGACATGGAACGCAGAACCCAAGATGCCTCCCGTGAGCGGGAGCAGAAGGGGAAGCCTGCGCTGAGCCCTCTCCTCCGGTACGCGTACGTCGGCTCACTGGCACCCGACGTTAAGCGGCAGTTGCGCGAGGCGGTACGTGCCGGCACCCAACGCCTGCTCTACACCTCGCCCGAGGCACTCGTCTCCAGTCTGGCCGCGGCAGTTATGGAGTGCGCACGTAACGGCCTGCTGCAGCAGGTGGTGATCGATGAAGCGCACCTAGTTGACCAGTGGGGCGCCGACTTCCGGTCCGAGTTCCAAACGATGCCCGGTCTAATCCGGAACGCCTACGAAGCCGCGCCCAAGGCGGCGAAGCCGTCTGTACTGCTGCTCAGCGCGACGCTCGCCCAGCGACCGGTCGATGTGCTCGCCCGCCTATTCGCGCTAGGTGACCGCCCGGTCGACCTGGTCTGGGGATCCGAAACCCGGACAGAACCGGCGTTCTTCTTCCGTAATCACGACGACGAGAATGCGCGAACGACTTCAGTTCTCGAGGCTGTCGCTCGACTGCCGCGTCCACTGATCCTGTACACCTCCACCGTTTCTGATGCGGAGAGCTGGGCCGTCCGTCTGCGTGCCGCCGGCCTCGCCAGAGTCGGCAGCATCACTGGCAAGTCTGGTGAGACCGAGCGCCGATCGGTGATGGAAAGATGGAGAGGCAGAACCGACCACAGAATCGCCGCGCAAACCTCCCTCGACGTGGTGGTTGGTACGTCGGCATTCGGACTCGGCCTCGACATGCCCAATGTGCGGACGGTCCTACACGCCTGCCTGCCGGAGACTATCGACCGCTATTACCAGGAGATCGGTCGAGCAGGGCGCGACGGGCGTCCATCGTTAGCGTTTCTCTGCCGTGGTCCAGGGGACCTGCGCATCGCGAAGTCCCTCAACGACGTCTCGATGATCGGGGATGACCTAGGCTGGCAACGATGGCGACGCCTGCTCATGTCCGCGACTCAGGCGCCGGACAGCCACCTCCGCTACCGAGTGCCGAAAAGCACTCTGCCCGTCTACCTCGAGACCGGCTACGGACGGTCGGCGCGGTGGAACGTGCGCACGTTGACCCTGATGGCACAGGCCGGCATCATTCGGCTACGGGTACCGGAATTCACGCCGGATCCAAACCAGTCTGCATCCGCCCAGCAGGAAGCTCGCGATGCGTTCTATCGCGAGGTTGAGGACCTGCTCGATTTCGAAATCCTCGACGGCAAATTGCAAGCGCAAGAGGCCTGGAAGGCGGCCTTGGGGTCGGTGCGCGGCGAAGTGCGGGCGGCTCAAGGGCATGCATTGCAGTCCCTGCTCACCCTCGCCACCGGCGAGGAGTGCGCCGGCCGGGTCATCGCCCGCCACTATGCCGTACGCCACGGGGGCGGGAAGTTCCACACCAGCCCGGCCTGCCGGGGTTGCCCGGTCTGCCGACGCGAACCGAGACGTGCGCCCGGAATCCATCCGGCCGAACCGTGCCCGTCGCTGCCGGCTCCTCACCGGATCTCCGATCCGCTGGCATCATCGCGCGGAGACGACCCGTTCCTCTTCATCCGGATCGACTACGGCGACGACGTCGGCCCCCTGCTCGCCCGGTTCGCACAGCGCGGCGCCCAGGCGTTCAGTATCAGCACCAACTTGGCCGCACGTCTGCAGCGTGACGTACGCACGCCGATTATCCGCGACGACCCGGCATCCGTCGCGACCCTAATTGAGAACTACTCGGGACTCGTTGTCATTATGACGTCGTTACTGCTCGAGGAGTCGGTGCGGCAACGGATCGCCCGGGGGCAACTCACCTACGTGTTGGGGCCGCCAGATCTGCCCGACCCGGAGAAGCCGGGCAACCTGTTGCGAGACACTCGGAAGAGCATCACAGCAATGTCAGCGTTGGGGAGAATGTGACGTGGAGTACTTGAACCCGAGCCCGGCGTCCTTCCTGCCCCAAGTGATGTGGCTGACGTACCGGACCGTCATGGAGCGACCGGGCCTCGGGGCCGACGACATACTCGAACTCCTCGCGCCAGCAGCGATGCGACAGCGGACGCCGCGCGGGGATGGCGTGCACGTCCAGCGTGCTCTCGATGCCCTGCGCCATCTCAGCCTCGTCCGAAGCGAGGACGGCAGATTCACCGCCGACCGGGTGACCAACGCGGCTGCGTTCCTGCGGGTGTTGCGACATCGGGTGGTGAGCCCGCCGGATACGTTCGGGCCAGAATTCGACGCGCCCGACGACCTCCGCCGTGGATTGATTTGGCTACTGAGGCAGTCGCCAACTAAGCCGCTCGACTTCGACCTCGACGTGCGCCCGGTAACCACGGCCTTCACCAATGACACCCGCTGGAACACCTTTCGGCCGTGGTGCGAGGTGCTCGGTTTCGGGCAAGTGGTACTCGGCGTGCTCGCCGGGCCTGGTCAGAAGCAGGGGGGCGGCAAGCTCATCCCCAACCCGACCGGTGCCGTAATCGACGCGATCCGTGAGCCATTCGGCGATCCCTTGCCGCGCGACGAGCAGATCCCGATCACTCAACTGGTCGCGTTCCTCCGTGCGGAGATCCCCGTTCTCCCCGGTCACCCGAGTGCCACTTATGACGGTCTCACCGGCGAAGCCGATGAGGCATTGCGTGCGCTTGGCTTGGCCCTCACTAGCGCAGAAGAGCGGCAGATCCTGGACATGACCTATCAATCCGACCCCTCGAGCGTGATGGCGCTTCACGACGCCCATGACGGCCGCCCACGGTACGTCTCAACCGTCACGATTCGGATGTGAGGGCGATGAGTACACAGGTCAACTTCGTCTGCTGGTCCGCCGACACCGTCACCGCAACCATCCCAACCGAGGCAGCGACGCCGTCGGACGCGGTGCTTCTCGGAACCCACTCACCGCTACGGATCACGCGCCGGGGAGGCAAGGGCGGCCATGCCGCCGAGGAGCTCATCACCGAGCACGAAGTGCTCGAGGAGTTCCTCGCCGCCGAGCCCAACAATGGTGTCCTCGTCGCCACCGTCATCGGCAAGTCTGGCGCCGGCAAGTCGCACCTCGTCCGGTGGGCCAAGGCGAACATGCCCGAAGCAACCGGACGGCGCCTGATCTACTTGCAGAAGACCGAAACCAGCCTTAAAGATGTGGTCGAGGCCCTCCTCGTCGACCAGCATGACCCGGCCTTCGACGAAATCCGACGCCGGGTCTCAACCCTCGGCAGTGGCATGACCGTCGACGAGATGGAGCAGCGGATCCTCAATGAGATAGCCGAGGCTCTCCGCGTCCACGAGGCACCGACGCCCCTGGGCAAAGCCCTGGTCGGTGACAACGGCCTAGCGCTCTTCTTCTTGGACCCACTCTTCCGGCAGCATCTGCTGCGCGAGGACTCGTTTGTGAAGCGCCGGGCCAAGCACGCTCTGCGCGGGCGTGACGCCGACGAACCGGATGTCCCTCTGGAGTTCACCGTTGACGAACTCCCACTCGACATCGGCGAGTTCGCGAACATCCGTGAGGCCGCCGCCACGACCCAGAAGATCTTCCGAAGGCTGTCGAGCAGCGCACAACTCCAGGTCGAGGCAGTCGCCCTGCTCAACGAGTTGTTCGATGTCGCGGTCACGAAGGCCGCTAGCCTGGGCGTGGGCGACGTAAGTCAGGCCTTCAAGAAGATCCGCGAGAATCTCGTCGGCCAGGAGATCGTCCTGCTCATCGAGGACGTGGCGCTGATCCAGGGCGTGCGTCGCGACCTACTCGACGCTGTCGTCGAGGTTGGGGTGGTGCAAGGTGAGCAGAGATACGCGACCGTACGCACAATGATGGCGGTCACCGATGGTTACTACACCGATTCGCTCCCGGAGACCTTCAAGCGGCGGGCAGAGGCTTCGTCGCCGCTCTATGAGGTCGATGTCGACCTCGACAGCAGTGCTGCGGACGAGCAGGACCTGATCGACTTCGTCGGCCGCTACCTCAATGCCGCACGGGTCGGCAAGGACGATCTTGAGGCGGCGACCCCTCAGGTACCGAATCACTGCGCGAGTTGCCGGTTCCAGGCTCCGTGCCACGACAACTTCGGGGCTTCCTCCGACGGCTACGGGCTCTACCCGTACAACAGGCCGGCGATCGTTCAGGCCGTCCGCGCGTGCGCCGAGCGAGATCAGGCGCGGCTCAACTTCAATCCGCGCAAGGTACTCTCGCGCGCTGTCCGCGACGTGCTCAACGACAACGTCGACGTCATTCGCGAAGGACTCTTCCCCCTGGCGACCTTCCTCGCCGCGGAGGTTGAAAACGTCGGAGTGCAGCACCTGCCGCTGAGTGTCCGGGAACGGATCGAGGAGCAGTACCCAAACGACGAGGCGGAGCGTCTGACGACTCTTCTAAATTTTTGGGGCGACGGCGGTCGCAAGGTGATCCCGGCAGGCATCCTTACGGCGTTCTCGCACGAGCCGATCCCAGCGGATCTCTTCGACGAGCGGCAGACTGACGAACCTGGCGCGGACGGCGCAGGGGTCACCAGGGACGACGGGCCCATCCCTCCCTCGGTCCTCAAGCAACTCGAGGCAATCGACAACTGGTCGACTGGCCAGACATTGCCCCAAGGTCTGGCCAACGAGATGCGGTCGGTGCTGCGGGAGGCCATCCTCGCCCGACTCACCTGGCTCGACCCGGTCATAAAGGAACCGGACAGCGCGTCACTGAAGAAGGCGATTCCGACGAACGCACGCGGAATCTCGATCGCAGGCGCGTCAGAGAACCTACAGAACTCGAACCCGGTCCTAGTAGTTCCGCGGACGGCGCGGATGGCGCGCATGTTTCGCGGGCTGGTGATGCTCCGTGCAGGGTTCCCAGAGCGTGCTGGTGAGGCCTTGCCGCGGCTCGACGCCCTCGCTGAGTCGGCCGTCGTCGAGACGCGAAAGAGAGTGATCGCCGAACTAGCCGTAGACGACGCATCGCTGATCGACGCAGCGGCATCGCTGCTGCGCGGCGCAGCGGCCTCCGGTCGGCTGCCGGCGAAGGCCAAGGAGCTCGACCTGGTTAACGCCGTGCTCTGGTCCGAACCGGGACACCATCGTCCGGACGCCGGTGGTCGTGCCCCGCAGTGGACAGCCGCCTACGCGATCTACCTCGCCGCGCGCGCCACCGTCGTTGATCGATTCCTCGCCGGGGTCGGCGCCGCACAAGGCACTGGCGCGGTGCACGCGGTGGACATTCACCGCTTGTTGCCGATTGTCCGTCAAGCCATGGCTCGCGCCGAGGCGGGTGGCCAGGTCGTCCCCGAGTGGTGCGCGGACGCAGACCGAAAGTTGAGGGCTCTTGAACGCTTGGCACCAGTTCAACTTGAGTATTGGCGAGGACTCACCTCTCGTATCCGGCGGCACATGCCCGCTGGCACGAGCTACGGAGATACGGTCGGCGCAGTCATCGAAGCCGCCACAGTCGGTCATGCCCACGGGCTGGTCAAGGTCAACGACCTAGCGGCGCTAAACGCGCGTAACGAGACCGCGAAGTCCTGGGATTCAGGCAGCATCGGCGAGGTCGAGAAACTGCTCGCCGAAGCCGAGAGCGCGCCCGCGCTGACCCTGCTGGCACTGGCCGGCACCGAAGCGGGCGCCGAACTGCCAGCGATTGCTGATTTCCTTGATTCGACGGCCGCTTGGGTCGACGCAGGATTGCGGGAAGCTGAAGCCAACGGAGGCGTAGCGACCGATCTAGATGCCCAGATCGATGCGACGATCGCGACCTGGTTTGGAATCCTCGGCGACCACGCGAAACGTGAGGCAGGCTCGGAACTTCCAGGGACACCACAAACGTCGCCGGCGACTCAACTGGCGACCCAAGAAGGGAGCGCGCACTGATGTCTGAGGCGACAACGACCAACACCCTGGCGCTCCGGACCAGGCGCCTCAGTGCCTTGGCGCGCGCGAAGCGCGATAATGAGGGCGAAACGCAAGCGCAGGGTCAGGTGGCCACCGCGCTGTACAAGCTCAATGGCCTGCTCATCGAACTGGACTCCAGCCTCAAGACCCGCCGGGCGCTCGTGCGGGCCGGTGTGACGTTACCGCCACTCGACGGTCTCTCCAAGCCTGCAACCGCGCTGCGAGATCACTTTAAGAACGTTGGTCGACCAGCAGCGCAGTTCCTCACTGCCCGTTCAAAGGACGTCGCCAAGCTGCGCGACACGATGACCGGGAGTCACAAACAGGCGTGGCGGCAGTGGGCCGAGAGTCAGATCGACGCCCTCGATGAGGCCTCGCTCCCGCCGTTCGGCACCCACGCGAATGCAGTACGAGAGCGCATTCAGAGCCTGCGCCGATACGCCGCGGAAAGCCCCACGCTAGCGGTCATCTCGTCGTTCAAAGTCACACTAGACGCCGCTCGTGACAACCTCGCTGCGATCGCGGAAGGCCTCGATCCTGAAAACCTTGAGGCCCGCATAGTCGCCGGGGGGATGACACTGGCGGATCTTTCCGATGACGACCTTGTCGAACTGCGCGCCGATTCCGCGTTGGCCGCGCGGATCCAGTTGAGCATCCGGTGAGTGACGAACATTGGGCTGGCGTTCCCGACCTGCTCAGCCATCTCGAGGACCTGGAGTTGCCGCTACTCTCCTGGGGCGTCGTCGACGGCTACCTCAGCAAAGACGATGTTCTCCGGGCGATCGACGGGCAGTTGAGCCGCGAGGCCCGGGAACGACCCTCGGCGACCCCGCCCACGGAAGAGGAGTACCTCGACCATCTCATCAACACCGGGTTGCTACACATAGTCCCGGACACTATCCCGAAATACCGGACCCGACTGGCCGAAACGCTCCGACTGCTCCGCAGCCTCCGACAGTTGCTTCCGAGCGACGAGTCTCAAGTCGGGTGGTGGCGCCAAGCAAACGCACTGGTCGCGGACTACCGCCTACACGTGTCCCCACGTTGGTACCCCAAACGGGCGGTCACAACGCAGGAGGTGATCGCCGCCCTCGCGGCCCGAGATGGTTGGACGGCAGAGCAGGCCGGCGTGCTGCGCCGTGTGGTTGGGACCAGAGACCTAGCTCGCTTCCAGGTGCACGCGACCCGATCGATCCTTGAGGCGCTGGCGGACCCCCGTCCCGCCGGCCGGATCGTGACGGCGGGCACCGGCTCGGGCAAGACTCTGGCCTTCTATCTGCCCGCGATGCTCGACATCGCGGCCCGCGCCGAGGAGAGCCGCACGGGTCCGCACACCCTGGCGTTGTACCCGCGTAACGAACTGCTGCGCGACCAAGCGCGGGAGACCCTTCGGGTCGTCGAAAGTGTCGGCCCGCTGAACGGACCAGGGTCGAGGACCGCTCGAATCGGCCTGCTCTACGGAAATACTCCGACCGATGCCAACATCACCGGTGTGAGCACCTCGCGAGCCTGGAAGCGCGAAGGAGACGGATGGATCACGCCTTACTTCCCCTGCCTTGATGACGATTGCGGCAGTTACCTCGTCTGGACTGACTCCGACCGTAGTAACGGAGTTGAGCGACTCTCCTGCCCGAAATGCGGTGCGATGACGACACCCGGGACGGTCGCGCTGACCCGGCAGTCAATCCGAGCGGAACCGCCGGACATCCTCTTCAGTTCCACAGAGATGCTCAGCAAGCAGTCCACCGATGCACGTCTCTCCACCGTTCTTGGCTGGCGCGGGTCGAGTGGAACCCGATTGGTCTTGCTCGACGAAGTGCACACGTATTCTGGCGTCCATGGAGCCCAAGTGGCGCTAATGCTCCGGCGCTGGCGCTATGCAAATCGTCAACCCGGTGCGGTCTCGCCGGTGATGGTCGGGCTTTCCGCGACCCTGCGCGACGCCGGTGACTTCTTCGCGAATCTGACTGGTGTCGACCGAGCCAACGTCGAGGTGATCGCGCCGGCTCTCGTCGATCTGAGGCCAACGAGTCGCGAGTACGGTGTAATCTTGCGCGGCGACCCCCTCTCGGGGGCATCGTTGCTCTCGACGACCATCCAGACCTCGATGCTTCTCGCCCGGGTACTGGACGGAAAACCGGGTCACTTCGGCTCGGTGACGTTCGCATTCACCGACGATCTCGACGTGATCAATCGGCTGCACGACAACCTGCGTGATGCCGAGGGACATGACAGGTTTGGTCTGGCACGTGGACGGGTCCTTGCTGACCTCCGCTCGCCTGCGGCGCCGCACGCGGCTGTCCGCTACAGGGAAGGACAGTCCTGGGATCTCCCTGAGCATCTGGGGCGGATGGACCGCCCGTTGCGGATCGCACGGACGTCGTCGCAGGACGCCGGGGTCGACAACGCGGCGGACGTGATTGTCGCGACCTCATCGCTTGAGGTCGGCTTCAATGATCCCCGCGTTGGCGCCGTCATCCAGCACAAGGCGCCGCGGGACCTGGCCTCGTTCCTCCAACGCCGAGGTCGCGCGGGACGCTACCTGGCGATGCGCCCGATCACGGCGGTCGTGCTCTCCGATTACGGCCGGGATCGAATCGCCTACCAGTCCTATGAGCGTCTCCTCGACCCGGAGATCGGGGCCCGCTCTCTGCCGGTTGGCAACCGTTTTGTGGTGAAGATCCAGGCCACCCACGCGCTACTCGACTGGATTCAGAGGCGGATCAAGGCCGACGCACGCTGGGTGTTCCGGCCCCCGCGCAACGGCAACATCAACGACAAGACACCGCAGGTCGCAACACTCCTTCAGGACCTTCTGGTCAGCGCCGACATTCAGCGCGAACTCGCCACCCATCTGCAGCGGTCACTGATGATCAGCCCCGACGAAGCACAAGCCGCTCTCTGGGAGGAACCTCGATCGTTGCTGCTGTCGGTAGTTCCCACCGCGCTCCGACGGCTCGAGTCCACCTGGATGACGCTCCCAGGCGAGGACGACCCCGGCGCACAAGGCGCGGAACCGCTGCCAGAGTTCATGACAAACACCCTGTTCGACCCGCTGAACACCCCGGACGTCCAGTTCGATCTGCCCTTCGCTGCCCGCGAGGATGCTTCGATGGGCATCGCCCAGGCATTGCGCGAGGCCGTCCCAGGCAGGGTAAGTCGCCGCTTCGGCTACGCCCACGCCAGCCACAGCACTTGGCTCCCAGTTCCGGCCAACGACGAGCTGGCGCTCACCGACGTGGTTGCCAAGGGACATGGATTGGGCGCCTGGACCACGACTGAGGGAGAGGAATACCTCGTCGTTCGGCCTCTGGTGCTCAAGCTCCAGCAGCCGCCGCGCGGCGTTGCACCAAGTTCGTCCGCGTCCCCGGTATGGCGCTCAGCGTTCCACTACTCCGACGAGGCACTGCACGACGTCAATATCCCGACGCCGTCGTTCTGGGCCGAACTGATCGATCGCTGTGCTTTCGCACTTCACATTACGGGCGGCCCGCTGCGGGTTCAGCGGATGACGATTGGATCGGAGGGTGAAATTCTCGAGTCGCACAGGAAGCGATGGACTCGCCGGCCGATCTCGGTCCGGTACACACACCACGGCCAGTCGGCAGCGCTCGGGTTCGAACTCGACGTCGACGCCCTGATCCTTACCGGTCACTTGCCCAAGGATGGGGCGGAGTTCTTCGGTGACTTTGCAGAATCACCTGCGTGGCGCACCCTTGCATTCCAACAACGCGTGCGTGAGGACACACGTCTCGACGGGCATGCGAACGGGTTCCACCGCGACTGGCTCACAGAGATCTACCGGCACGCCCATGTGACGTACGGACTCACTGGTGGTGACCTCGCTGGCGCCCCAGCCGCCCTCGCCGACGGGCATTGGGCCGACGAGATCGAGGAGTTCTTCGCGGCGGCGTACCGAACAGACGAGGAAGAGGTCACCGGGGCACGATTGCTGGCTACACTCCGCGAACTAGCGGAAAGCACCCTGATCCGCAGCGTCATCGAGGAACACGGTCGGCTCCTGGTTACCGACGACCCACGCCCCCTGACAGTTGACCTGCTCGACAGAGTCCTGCTTGACACCCTGGGTTGTGCCGTTCTGACTGCGGTACAAGAATGCATCCCCGACGCACAGGACCAAGATCTGACCGTCGACATCGAGTTGGCTGCCAACTGCGACGTAATGTCAGGAGACCGCAACTTCCGGATCATCGTCTCCGAGACCTCGATCGGCGGGTTGGGTCTGCTCGAAGCGCTCCATCGCGACTACGTGCTCGATCCGCGTCGGTTCTGGGACTCAGTCGGACGCGCCTGCGCGCCCACCGAAGCCGAGGACGTCGACACCGCGATGCAACGACTCGTTGCCGACCTCGTCGATCCCACCTCAGTGTTCGCCCCTTCCGTCAAGGCGTTTCGGGACGCAGATGGCATCGACTCGATGGACGCTGCTCTGAGGGACCTCATCCATATCTGGACTGAGCACGACGGACCGCCACCGCACCTGCTCGTCTCCACGTTCGCCGCCCGACTGCTGCGCCCCGGCTCAAAACCGGCCATCGATCGGGTTGTCGCCAGCCTGGCGGGCGCTTGGGTTCGCGAGGAGTCAATGCTGGGCGTCGAGATCGATGCGCGCACTATCGCCTTTCAGGCCCATCGCGGCCGACTCGGCTTCGAACTCGCGCCGCTGACCCCGGACATGGCGTTCTCGATGCTCTGGATGCGCGGCAGTCAGGCCCGCTCGCAGCGCCTGGAGCACTGGCACCCATATCGCCAAAATGTGGTCGTGGAACGCACGATCCTGGACAGAGCCCTCAGCACCGGACTGGTGGACGTCGACGTTACCGCCCCGGCCTGGAACGACGACTACGTCGCCGCGATCGAACGCGACGGACGGGTCTCCCTCCGCGCACCATATTCGCAACGGGTCATGGTGTCGGAGGCGTTGCGCGAAGTAGCCGTGACACCAGTTGAGCGCGCCGGCCTACGCGTGTACGGGAGAGTGACTGCCGTATTGCAGCGCAACGGGATCGTCCGCGCCGATGTCTCCTTGGCCGAGGAGTTGCAATGAGTAGGTCACGCACCGTGCGGACTCGGCCGCGCAACGGCCTGGCCATCACCGACGTACTGACCGCGGCCCTGCTCTCAGAGTTTTGTGCTCCGAGTCCAGAACTGTGGCTCGTCACCGGTTGGGTCACGGACATGCCCGTGCTCGACAATGCACACCGGCAATACGACGCGGTGCTTGGCGACGATGCCCGATCCAGCCTGACCCTTACAGAAGTCCTCGGCGCGCTCACCCGCAGGGGATCCCACGTTCATGTCGCTGTTCGCGAGGTTGACCACAACCGGCGTTTCGTGGAACGGCTCCGTGCCGCCGCCGAACCCACCGCGCTATCAGCCTACTCAAGTCCTGACCTGCACGAGAAGATGCTGGTTGGCTGGACCTGGCTGATGAAAGGGTCGATGAACTTCACCTGGAGCGGGCTCCAGCGCAACGAGGAAAGCATCGACTTTGAACTCGATGTCACCGCGGCGGCGACCCAGCGCCTGGAGTTGCAAACCCGTTGGAGGGGTGACGCGCCATGACGAGCGTGACCCCTGACGAGTTCGTCAGCCGATTCTTTTCTGCACCGAACACTATTTGGCCGGACGCCGATCCGGGCCACGGGATCGTGAGCACCCTCCGGCCGTTCTTGACCGCGCTCAGCAAGCGCGGGGAGTGCCCGGTCGTGTTGCCGCGCCGCGATCTGGCGGCCCTCCCCGCAGAGATTTACGTGATCTGCTGGGACACCGCTCACTCCGGTCGGATCCGCGCACTCTTGGAAGCCGCAATTGCACACCACTGGTGCCATTTCGACGGCCGGGTAGCCATTCTTGACCCGGGCGACGCCGTGCATAAGGCAGTCCTCGACTTCGTCGGGCCTGGGACCACCTTCGTGCTCAGGCCACCGCCCGAGACCGCGGGCCAGACGTTCCGGGCGCTGACTCGGCTGGTCCGGACACTCGCCGAGGCGCCGCTGCGGACCCCGCAACTCGCCCGTCCGCTCGGCCGGATGTTGCGCGAATTCGATCTTGCGCTCGCCAGCGGTTCCACCGAGACCTCAGCGACCCTGCTGCGGGAGATCGAGGGCTTCGGTGGCATCTCCCACGAGAACATCGCGTTCCTGCAGATCCGTCGCTTGTCGCGGCTCGGACAAGACAGAGAACTCCTCGCGGATCGCTCTCTGCCGACGCTCGTCTACACCGAGCCGCCACGCGTGGTCCGGGAGGCGGTGCTCAGCGCCTGGGGGCATGACCGGATCCTCCCCGCACTGGCGGCGGACGGCGTCGACGCGGCTCTCAGCCGAATCGGGGAGCCCGGGCCAGACCTCGCGTTGCTGGTGGACGAACGCATCGCGGCGACGTTGGACGGAGAGGTCGCGACCGTTGGAGCACTGGTCACGCTTACCCGAGCCGATCGCGGGTTGGCCGCCTCATTCGCCGAGCATCCCGGACTGCCGGACGCTGTACTGGAGCGACTATCCGCGCTCCTGGCCACCGTAGAGCCTGAGCCGGAACTCAAACCCGTCCTCGAGCCCGGATCGGCCGCTGAGCCCCAGGCCCAGCCCGAGCATGAGGTGGAGCCCACGCCCGGAGGGCCTAGTGACCCAGGCTCTTGGCAAGAATGGGTTGCGAGGCTCGGCGCGCCTGACCTCAAGCACCTGGAGGCGGGCGCTGCCGACGAATGGCCGCCGGCGTGGACAGTCGACGCAGACCTCGCCACGGCAGTCGATGCCCTGGCCGACCTGGCTGTTGACGACCTCCTCTCCGGGGTAGCTTGCTTCCTTGAGACCGACGATCCCGAGCACCCGGCCACCGCTACCGCGGCGGCGCTAATTAACCGACACCTGCTCGCCGAGCGATTTGACCCCGCAGATCTCGGCGCGCTCTGCTCGCTGTTGCAGGTGTTTCTGCGTGGAGCGCCGGATGCTTGGGCATACCACGAGGTGCTCGACGGCATTCGCAGTTACGCCATGCAATGGGTCGCAGTCGGGACCGCGGTGCGGGCCGTCGACCTGGCCGACGCAGTGGCATGTGGTCCGGCTGTCGATAATGACACCCGTACCGGTCTCATCACCACTTTGCTCTCCCCGCTGAATCAGCAGAGGACCAGGCTCTCCGCGCCGCTCCGTGCGCTCGCCGAGCTCGTCTGCAGCGACGTTGGCCTCGCCTTCGACTGGAGCATCCTCGAGTCCCACGAGGTGCCCGTTCTGGCCACGGCCGTGGACCCGTTCGTTCTGCTCTACAGCCTCGATTCTGGGACTGTTTCCCGAGTCAAGGCCACGATCGAATTGCAGTGGCCGCAGGCACGGGTCGAGGTCTCCTCGGCCAAGGTCGGCGGAGATCCGGCCCTCCGCCAGTACGCCCGCGACGCGGACATCATCGTCCTTGCCACCCGCCGGGCCGCTCATGCGGCGACGGGCTACATCGCCGACAACGCGGGCGCCCAGGCAGGCTTCTACTATCCGGACGGGTCCGGTACTGGCTCGATGCTCCGCGCCGTGGAAGCGGCCATCGGGGAGTGGGGTCGGCTGACCGGGAATTAGTGAGTGCAACGCCCACTAAGTACGCGTTAGCGGGTGCCCGCGATGAGCGCGCCGATACCGCCGGCGATTGGCTGACCAAGAAGTGGCGGCTTATCGACGATCGATCGATGCAACAGCGTCATGACTATGGATGCTCTCGAGGTTGCGCACCTCAACGCGGTGCCTAACCTGGAGCAAATCGCATCTGACCGACAGGTCCCGTACCATGTCCTCCACAAACACTGGATGATCAAAAGCCTGCATTGTGATATGCCGCTCATCGGGACGCTTGACAATTGGATAGACGGGAGCCGAACCGATCGATCGGATCATCGAAACCGCCTCGCTTGCCGAGATTGGGTACGGAGTGTCAGCACTACCCACTGTCGTCAGACGCACGTTGCTGCGCTGGTTGTGTGCTCCATAGTCTGAGATCGCCTTCGAGCATGGGCAGAGACTGGTGACTTCCGCCGTTACCGTTGACTGAATGTCTACCCCGGCTTGATCAAGACTCGCGTCGAGCCTCAAACCGTGCACCTGGTAAACGGAGCGACCTGTTACAGGTGCAGCCACTTCGGTCGCAAACTGAATCTCGGCGCCGATGCTGACCGTCCTTGCCTCAAACGCATCTGCTGCCACCTTTAACACGATCGGCAGGCGGCGGGGATCCAATTCAGTCAGATGATCACGAATGAGTTCGACCATTCGACTCATGTGAGTTCCTCGCTTGTCCGCCGATAGCGCCACCGTGATATCGAAATCAGCAACTCCACTCTGCGCCAACTGACCGTCCACCAGGGAAACTGGGTACTTCACACTTGCTACGCCGACCCGGTCAATCGGAACACCTCGTATATCGAGTTCGTTCTGAATGTCACGCAACGTCGACTCCTCGATAGCGACAGCCGGACGTACATGTCTCACGGACGACTACCTCAGTCAATCCGGCAAGTTCTGGTCGCAGCCGATCCCAGATCCAGCGGGCAAGGTTCTCGCTCGTGGGATTCTCCAACCCATTGACCTCATTCAGGTATCGATGATCGAGTTGGTCCTCAAGGGGAGTGAAGGCAGCCTTCACGTCCCCGAAATCCATCACCCAACCCAAATCCGGATCGACAGGGCCCGCTACCGATACCACCACCTTAAAGGAGTGCCCGTGCAGCCTCGAGCACTTGTGCCCCTCTGGAACGTTCGGCAGCCGATGCGCGGCCTCGAAGGTGAACTCTCGAAAGATCTCGGTCACGGAATCCCCAGGTACTTGTGAGTCTGAAGGCTCAACTGCCAACGCGGATGCTTGAGGCAATACTCGACGGCCGCGGCCGTGTTCTGCTGCCGATCAGGACTGTCCATCGGCTGCAATCGGAAGTGCTCGAACTCCAGGTGCTCGAATTGCGCCGGATCTCCGCCCGCCTGTGGATACACCAACTTGAGTTCATCACCCGACGTCACAATCAGTTCAGCGCCGATCTTCGGGCTCACGCACAACCAGTCCAGGCCCTGCGGAGGGATCTGTGTGCCGTTGGTTTCGACGGCAACGTAGAAGCCCCGTTCATGGAGTGCGGATACCGCATCTGCGTCCAACTGGAGAAGGGGTTCGCCACCAGTGCACACCACCATTCGCTGATCGTGTCCGTCGTGCGGCCAGGCGTCCTCGACTGCGCGTGCTAAATCTTCAGCACTAGCGAACTTGCCACCGCCAGGTCCGTCGGTTCCAACGAAGTCGGTATCACAGAAACTGCAGATCGCTCGGGCCCGGTCCTTCTCGCGCCCGGTCCACAAGTTGCATGACGCGAAGCGGCAGAACACCGCCGGTCGACCGGCGTGTGAGCCCTCGCCCTGCAGCGTGTAGAAGATCTCCTTTACCTTGTAAGACACGTCAGCCCGCCTGGTACACCAGGGGGTCCTCGCTGCCGGCCTCGGCGAACCCCTTCCGCCGCAGGAGGCAGGAATCGCAATGGCCACAGGGGCGGCCGTCGAGGTCAGGGTCATAGCAGGACGAGGTGAGCGCGTAGTCAACGCCCAACTTGAGTCCGAGCTCGACGGTCTGCCCCTTGGTCATCTCTATCAGCGGGGTGTGAATCTTGAGCCTGTGGCCGTCGACACCCGCGCGAGTCGCCAGGTTCGCCATCGCCTCGTAGGCTTCGATGTATTCCGGCCGGCAATCCGGGTAGCCAGAGTAGTCGAGCGCGCTGACGCCGATGAACACATCAATGGCACCGACAGTCTCCGCGTATGCGAGCGCGAAAGACAGGAAGATCGTGTTGCGTGCCGGCACGTAGGTAAGCGGGATGCTCTCATCAACGTCGCTCACGTCGTCATGCTTCGGCACGTCGATATCGGATGTGAGCGCCGATCCACCGAAAACCCTCAGATCGATGTCGGCGATGACGTGTCGAGCGACGCCTTGCGCCTCTGCGACGCGCGTGGCAGCGGCTAGTTCGACGACGTGCCGCTGGCCGTACCGAAAACTGAGCGCATACGGTGTGAATCCCTCCGAGCGTGCGATCGCGAGCACCGTCGTCGAGTCAAGGCCACCACTGAGCAACACTACGGCCGGACGATCCATCTTCTCCTCCACCTCCATAAGGGGTTGCACACACCCCGCGAGCCACGTCCAGGGTACGAGTAACTGCACGCTACAGTAGCTGCGACACCCTGACAGTTTCCGATCAGCGAGAGGCGGTGGACATGCGGAAACTGACGATCATCGTTACGTGCACTGACCGCAAGTCAGCGCGGCCAACCCGTGACACTCTTGCGCGAAGCCTGCCGATCGGTAGCCTCTCAGATCGCTCCGACATCTGGCGAACTCGGCTGAAATCGGCCCCGAGTAGGCACCCCCTGAGCGCCCTATACCAGGGCGAGTCATGGTCACAGGTCACCAAACTCGGCACCACAGTTCGACGCGCGGGCTTCGAACCCCGGATACTTGTCGCCTCGGCCGGACTCGGCCTTCGTGACCTGACGTCCACAGCGCCCGCCTACGGAGCAACCTTTACGCGGTACCAACAAGACTCCGTCTGTCAGACAAGGGCAGACAGTCAAGATTGGTGGCATGACCGGATCCATGACCACTCTGCGCTCGATCCTGCCCGGGAGTTGCGCGGGCAGGTGCTCCTCGTGTTGTCAGCCAACTACGCGGTCGCGCTCGAGGCAGATCTGTTGGCCCTTGCTCAGCGGGGTAGCGACTGCCTACTCGTCGGAGGAGCCCGGGACATTGCGGGCCTACCGCGCCTTGCATCGGACAGACGACTGCGCAGCCATCTCGGTGGCACAATCACAGGCCTGAACATGCGCACGGCGATCGCGTGGCTGGAACGATTGGACGGCTACAGTCTGCACTCCGACTCCCTGCAAGACGCCTGGAACACCTGGGCCTCCACCGTGTTGCGATCTGAGAACTACGAGAGAGCGACTGTAGGTGACGAGGAGGTTCTGACCTTTATTCGCGAGGCACGAGCAGCGAACCCAACGCTTCCACGGACGCGAGCACTACGATTGCTCCGCGACAACAACTTGGCATGCGAGCAACGACGCTTCGCGCAGCTCTTCGCGCAGGCGGTGAGCGCTCCATGCCAGTAGAGAGACTGGAGCGCCGAGCGCTGCGCCTAGTACAAAGTGAGGCAGCCCCCCTTTACCTCTTCGCTCTCGCAGCCGATGAGGTTGACTTGGTCGCCGACGTCGCGCGCATCTCTCGAGACCAGGCCGGCAAGCTGATCGGATACCAACGTCCGGAGAAGAGAAGCCACGTGCGACAGATCCTTGAGTACCTTGACTCCGGCGACGTCCTCTTCCCGAATGGCCTCATCCTCGCGCTGCCGGACACCGTCAGGTTCAAGTCCAGCCGGGGTCCAACAACCACAGACGGACTCGCTACCGCGGGGACGTTGACCATACCGTTGTCAGCCAGCTCCGATGGACCACGGCCCGCTTGGATCGTCGATGGCCAACAACGAAGTCGGGCCTTAGCCCAGACGAAGAACACCCGGCTCCCGATACCCGTCGCCGGGTTCGTCGCCGATACCCTCGAACTGCAGCGCGACCAATTCCTTCGCGTGAACACGGTCTCCCCCTTGCCGGTGAATCTCGTTACTGAACTTCTACCGGAGATCGTTGCCGCACCGTCATCTCGGCTTTCAGCCCGAAGGCTCCCATCAGCGCTAGTCGACATGCTGAATCGGGATCCCGAATCGCCATTCCATAACCTCATCAAGCGAGCATCGGCAGATCCAGTCGAACGTAAGCACTTAGTCGTGACGGACAACAGTCTTGTCGAGGCGCTCAAGGAGTCAATCGAGTCGCCGTCGGGCGTGCTGTTCCCGTACCGCAACATCGCTGCCGGGACGACAGACACCGAGGGCATTCGTCGGGTCCTCTTGATCTACTGGACCGCGGTCCGCGAGACCTTCCCAGACGCATGGGGCTTACCCCCCGCTAAGTCGCGCCTCATGGGAGGTGTGGGTATACGTGCGATGGGGCGCCTGATGGACCGCGTCATGGCTCACGTCGACCTTAGTAGTCAAGACGCGCTCGTCCAAGCCAAGAATGAACTCTCCAGAATTGCCCCGCTTTGTCACTGGACCCAGGGCACCTGGCCCGAATTGCGCCTCTCCTGGAATGAACTACAGAACATGCCTCGCCACATCAGCGCCCTGTCGAACCTGCTGGTCCGGAGTTACCTCAGCGCCCGGACAGGTTCCCGATGAAGTTCTATTTCCCCGATAGCCAGGACCTGGTCAGTCCGACCTACGACTTTCTCCATGACGAGTATTCCCCTTTGCGGGTGCGTCAACGCGACGACCTCTACGCTCACGAAGTGCTTAGCCGGCCTCCATATGATGGAATCCTCGTCAGCAAGGCCATCGTCGACGGGTCGGTCCGCGGAGCCGGAAAGTACACCGCACCGCAACGTGCCAGACTCCACCGCCTTGGGGTTCGTAAGTTCTTCAGACTCCCGCGCGGGGTCGAAACTCTGGGCGACAATGGGGCCTTTAATTATGTCGAAGAACGCATTCCGCCTGTAACCGTTCGAGAGACGCTCGACTTCTATCAGGAATGCGGCTTCGATGCGGGTGTGAGCGTAGACCATGTAATCTTTGGCTATGACCCCGACGCAACTCCAGAGACCGTTGATACAGAGTGGGCTGAGCGCCGCCTACTCACACTTCGCCTGGCCGCCGAATTCATTGAGGCGGTAGACGCAGGCAACTCCACCATTCAGCCGGTTGGCGCCGCTCAAGGTTGGAGTCCAGATAGTTATGCGGACAGCGTGCGGCAGTTGCAATCGATGGGCTACCGCCGGATCGCCCTCGGCGGAATGGTTCCACTTAAGACGCCAGATATCATTCGATGCCTCGAGAAAATCGCCGAGGTGCGCAGACCTGAGACTCAACTGCACCTACTCGGCATTACTCGCATCGAGTCGATGGAGGAATTTGCTCGGCTTGGGATCGCGAGCTTCGACAGCACGTCCGCCTTCAGGCAGTCCTTTATGGATGACCGGAGAAATTACCATTCCCCAGAAACTGACTACGTCGCGGTGCGAGTTCCGCAGGTCGAGGGGAACAGCACTCTCAAGCGCAACATCCTTGGCGGCGTGGTGTCTCAGCGAGATGCAATCCGAACTGAAAGAGAGTGCCTCAGAAGGCTACGCCGCTACGACTCCGGCGACTGCCCACTGGAATCGGTCCTAGACGCTCTTTCCCAGTACGAGGCAATCACCAAGAGCGAGAAGACATATCTCGACGCCTATCGGCGGACACTAGAGGCCACTCCGTGGAAGGCATGCTCTTGCGCTCTGTGCCGAGAGCACGGAATCGAGATTATCATCTTCCGCGGCACCGAACGGAACAAGCGCCGGGGATTTCACAACCTCTCGGTTCTCTTCAAGAAGATGAAAAAGCTCACCCTCTGCAGCACGAACGGGAGCCGGCGTGGCTGATAAATACACCCTTTGCCTACCCGCACTGCGGATACGGCAAGGAAAGCACTACATCTACTGCTTTGGAGTCGATGGAAAACGAATCCATGACTTCACCACTGTATCTCGAGTTCGACGAGAGGACGATCACCTACAGGGCTACCAACGTCCCGAGGTATTGAGCCATATCAACGCGATCCGGAGGTATCTCGAATCAGACGGCGCGATGCTGCCGAACGCCGTCGTCCTTGCCTTCGACGAAAGAGTCAAGTTCAAGGTATCCAAGACCGCCACGCTTGTGGACTACACCACAGTTGGCGAACTCATAATTCCAATCGACGAGGCTTTACCAGAGAACGACAAACCTGCATGGCTTGTCGATGGACAGCAGCGTAGCGCGGCCATTCGCGATGCGGAACTCGCCGAGTTCCCGATCGCAGCCGTGGGGTTCATCGCGGACGGGCAGGATCACCAACGCTCACAGTTCATCCTGGTCAACAATACCAAACCTCTACCGAAAGGCTTGATCCACGAACTTCTTCCCGACACTGCAGGGCATCTACCCGCTCGCTACGCTCGTCGGCAACTTCCCACCCGGATCATGGCGCGGCTAAACAACGAAGTGACCACCCAGTCGGACATCGACAGTCCGTTCCGCGGCCTGATCTCCACCCCAACGGTGCCCGACGGCTACATTAAAGACAACAGTGTACTAAAGATGATCGAGAATAGCCTGTATGAAGGCGCTCTCTACCAATACCGCGATCCTCGCGACGGATCCGGCGACGAAGAGGCGATGCTTCTCCACTTGAAGATTTTCTGGGGCCTTGTTAAGGCTACGTTTCCAGAGGCTTGGTCACTGCCACCGCGCAAATCCCGTCTTAGCCATGGAGTGGGGATCCAAGCGCTTGGATACGTGATGGATCATCTGACGGACGGCATCCCAGCCAGGGAACTGCCGACACTTGACCTCGGCAAACCATTGGCGAGACTTAAGTCCGTCTGCGCGTGGACAAGCGGCGTTTGGGAATTTGGAAATGGCGAGTCGCGCCGCTGGAATGGTCTGCAGAACACACCGTCGGACGTTCGCCTTCTTAGCAATCACTTACTGAGGTCAATCCGGTAATCGTCTCTTTGTGAAGGCCATCCTAGACCGTGGTCACGTCGATCTGCCGCAATCACGAAATCCCATTGACCGGCGTTTCGCGTAGTCACAGGGCCTTCCTCCGTAGCGGGGGGCAGGATTGAACCCTACGACCTCTGGGTTGTGTCCAACTTGGGGACGTGTCGCGGTCCAGACCCTCTCGGCCGGATCCCGCAGAGCCGGCGGCCCTTGCAGATCGATCCGTTGTCGACTAGACCGCAGCTGCGCCAAACATCAGCTTGACCGGGATCGAGTGCGTGGCGGTCTCTCCTGCAGATCGCAGGCCGACGCGCTGCGCAACGAGGGCACCTGGGGCGTTGCGAGCCGGGCGACCTGTGGGTGCTGATGGCAGAGTCCGTCTCGCCCACGCACTTGCAGCGCCGGCAGCCATCTCCACCGTGCTATCGGACGTCGCTCGGCAGTTGCTCGCCGCAGGTCCCCGTCCGTTGGCGCTGGTCCTGATTGGTCGAGATACCGCCTTCATCGTCCTCGATGCCTTGGGGATGTAGGAGTTCGCTGTCGCGCGGACGACGTCCGAGCCCGGCCTTGTCGGGCGGACGCTCGGCGGCGGCCATGCCGCGACGCTCAGCGCCGGCGTACCCGGACCACGGATCGGCGTCTGCGCGATCTACCCACACGCGCGTGAGAATGGTCTGTTCGGGGACGGCGAGCACCCGAGAAGACCGAGCCTGCGATTTCGGTCGTCAAGGTCGACGGAATCGACGTGCGCGGACCGCTTCCGGCCGACACAGAGTTGTCCTGGCCAGCCGCAGAGACTATGGCCTGATCGCCACAATCTCGTTGAAGCAAGATTACGTTCGGGCCTTGAGCGATCGAGCCTTGCGAGGTTGGTCTTGGCGGTCGAGCGATTGGAGTGTTTACGATGAAGTTGATCGCCGCCAACGGAATCAACTGGACTCGCGGGCCAGGCGGTACGTCGACTGGCCGCCAACTCGTTACAGCACTCGAAGGGCTGCGACTTCACTTCGACGTGACCCACATCTGGGACTGGAAGGGAGGAGGGGCAGGCACGAGGATGAGCACGACAAGGTGCGGCAGGTTCTGACCGAGCGGGACGAACAGTCTGGAGGCATCGTCGAACTGTGGCTCCGAAGTCGCCGGCTCGCACCGCCTCTGCGGCCGTCCTGGAACTGCAGGCCTCGCTCGAACGAGTAACGCTGCGCGCTCCAACGCGAGACGGTCCGCCCAGATTTCTGTGAACTGTAACCACAGCGATTGCATGGATCGCGAACTGCGGTGCTGAAACTTACGTCACTACAGGCACTCGACACACACGCTCGTCAGATTACTCAGCACCGCGAGGCCACTCTCTCGCTCCTTGCGAACAGTGAGTTCGTGATCCCGTCCACCGCAGCGCCCACATTCAAAGTTCTGGCGGGCTAGAACGCGATACGTGATGCGTGACGAATGCGCCAGCAAGTTCGCAGCCGGGTTCACCGAACCGGCCCATGGTAAGTCGGCCGCGTAGTCGAGCTCATGCTTAAGCAAGATGGGTGACCCATCGCCCTTACCTTCGTTGCAGAATCGGCAGAGCAACCAAAGGTTGTCGACTTCGTTTGTGCCGAACTTGGACACAGGCTCACGATGGTCGACTGTTGCTTGAAGATGCCGACTTGGGTCGACCCAGGCCAGCTTGAACGGGTCTCGCAGGCGAACGGAATCGACCTCGTCGGTCGCTTGACTAAAGTCCACGCGGCAGGAGCCACAACGGCTACCGTCACGTTCAAGCAGGTACTCACGGAAGTTGGCAACGTTTTCGCGTTGCACTTGCCAAGCGTCCAGCGTTCGATCCACAGCCTCTGCCAGAAGATCCACAAACTCGTCCGGTACAAGCGCTTCAGCGAGGAGGTGTCGTTCGATCTTCTCCCGCCTAGAGACTCGATCAGATCTGCGGTGAGTCAGGGCATCCGCAGGGCAGAGGCTGAGAGCCACGCGAAGGCGAACAGCCAGATCTGCTTGGTCCTCCAACTCATTCGCCATCCGGAGACGTTCCGCAGCCCAGTCCCGAGCATGCTGCCAGTGCCTCGTCCCTCGACCAACGCTGAGAATCAGGTCGGAGATCAACGAGTCAAGCCGGGCGTCGTCCCACGTCCCCGAGCTATTCAGCGCGGAAGATTGCGAAGTTTCCAAGGTTCTTCCCGTCGGCAGCTGCGACCTTCCTCATCTGCTCCAAGAAGAAAGTCTTGCCGGGTCCGGTATCAAGACCCTTCTTCTTCCATTCCTTCAGATAGAAGGCCTCCGGAATCCGTTTGAGAGCCACAGACGCAGCGTCATACAGGTCATCCGGTGACGAGAATGGCGACTTGTCTTGGAAGGCGACGACCTGCTTGAGGACATCAAGCACGTACTCTTGCGTTTGCAGTAGCGCGACCTTCTGGAAAATCTGGACGAACCCGCCAGTGCCAGTTGCCGCCGCCCACGCCCCTGGGTACGTGTCCTTGACCGCCCTCCAAAGTGCATAGAACAGCGCGAGGCGGTTCGAGAAATCTGGATCACCGGACTCCCAGGAGATACCCTTCTTCAGCGCATTATAGGTTTTCGGGAGTTTCATGAACCTACTGACAACCTGGTCCATGACATTGTCGTCGATCGGAGCCTCATCGTCAGACAACTTCAGCGAGATCAGGCCCACGAATGGGCTTGACGGATCTGTGTGAACTCGATATGTCCACTGAGCCTCATCAGCACGAAGCCCACTGCTACTGAACCGCTCGTACAGACGCGCGATCTCAGCGGCCGTCAACGATGTAGCAATGATCGACCGCAACTGGCGCTTGTCCAACGGCTTCGCTTTGTTGTTCAGGACATAGAAGTTGAAGACCTGCTCGCTGACATCCAGGCCCGGAACCAGAACCAACGGCAGGACGATCGAACCGTTGTATGCCTCCTTGGCGCCGAAGATACGGTGCTGCCCATCCATGATTAGGCCCGGAGTCATCATGGTCGCTACGAACTCGTCCATCTCGGCCTGACGCTCGGGATCCAACGATCCATAATCCCTCAACTCGGCGTAAAGGCTAGACATGTATGACTCAGGCCGAATTGCTTCTAGGTCCTCTTCGGCGAGATCATCCTCCTCCGACTCGTCCGCAGGCCCCACACTGGCCATTTCCTCCGAACTGAGACGCTCGGCCAGTTCCTCCAACAGGATCGCGCGAGACTCATCGGGGCCGATCGCATCGATTCGAATCTCCACTTTGCAGTGATTGCCCTCGCCCGTGACTTTGAGGGCCGACGGCCGTATGGCAATCAGTGCTGCAGATGGTAGAATGTTGTCACTCGAGAGTTCGAGAAATTTCTCGATAGAACCAAGCCGAGATTCATCCAACTCACGCTGATATCCCGCACGCAGACTCGATTTCTTGTGAGGTGCGTCCGCCCACTTCGTGATCTCATGAGCCGGCGCGCCAACGAGGTAGAAAGGCGGTGCCGAAGGCCGCTGCTGAACTCGGACCGCCTCGTAGGTGTAAGTGTCAGGCACGGGCTCTCCTTCTACAGCCGTCGTCTGGTTGCTCGCTCATGATGGCATGTCAGTGGCGTGATTCGCTGGCATACCGGTGTCCAGTCTCGGCAGGCAGGCGTCATACCCGCTTCCAAGCAGAGCCTCCCCGCCGACACCCGCCAAACTTGGAGCACCCGACAAGGGTAACAACTCAAGCGACGTGGCGACGATGTCATGGAGACTCGCCTCGTCAGAGAACGCCGCCGCGCTGAGATGTGTCCGGCCGTGGCAAGCATCGGCCCAGATTGCCTTCCCGACAATCACGGAGCCGAGATGGCCCGGCACACCACCATCTCGGCAACCGTGGGTGCGCCGATCTACTTCTGTGGCTCCCAATCGCCCCGGCGGCGCGGGCTCGAACGAGAACGCGAGCGGCCTGCTGCGCCAGTAATTCCCGAAGGGCACCGACCTCGGCATCCACACCCCAGCACACCTCCGAGCCGTCGAAACGAGATCAACCACCGTCCCCGCCGTGTCCTGGGAGACCGCACAGCCGCCGAACTGTTCACCGCACTGCTAACCTCGCCGACGCACCCGTATTGCGACGTTGACTAGAAGCCGCCTGGTTGGACCGGAAGACAGATGTGACGCCGTCCAGCGCGATCGGCCTATAACTGGCAGCGGGTGGCGACCGTTCGAAACGACGAAGTCTGAGCGGCAACAGCGCAGAACACCAAGGTTCGATGTCCGCCATGTGAGCGCTCAGTCGAGGGCCAACTCCCACGCCACCAACTCAGGACGTCTGCCGGTGGCGAAGAACTCAGAGGCCGCCGCACGAGCATCCTTCACGGTCATCGCTTTGCCTTTGCTCATGGTCGTCGGCACGGCCCCATAGTCGAAAGTGGCCTCCTGCGGCTCGTCGAGGGTGCCGGCTGAGCGGTACTCGGCGGAGCCATCGACGTCGTCGTAGAGCGTCAAGGAACTGAAGGCCGCCCCTAGCCCAATGTTCATCGTGGCGAGCTCGTCCGCGCTGACCAGTTCGACCCAGGTCGGCCGAGGCAAACTTGCCACTCGGTCAAGCACTTCGTCGAGCTCGGCCTGGCTGCCGATGCGCTCCTGTCCCGCGTCATCGTCGTAGTAGGCCGTCAAGAAGTCGTTCAGGCGAGCCCTCTCCCATCACCGATGTAGACCTTATAGCCGCCTGGCCAATAGACCGTCAGCTTGGTACCGGTTGGCAACTGCCACGGCAACGTGTTGTCGCAGCCGTACCGACCACCACAGGGACGCTTGTTCACGTACAGGGTCATTTCTCGAGGCGTTCCCGCGCGGCGCATGAGGGCCGCCTCGCCCTCCGCGTGTTCTCGCGCAGAGTCGAGGCTGGCGGTTCGGCCGCTGAGACCTGGCGCCGTACCTCGGGTCCTCGCGTCCCGCTGAGCACATGAATCAGGCCTCCACGTCCGGCCTTGTCAGAATTCCGGATGGCGGCCCGACGTCTCGCGGCCGGTCGGGTAGTGGCCGAAAAGTCTGCTCGACGAACGAGCGGGCTCGGGCCTTTCTCCAACTTCATCACTGGAGCCACTGTGCTGCGGCCGATCGTCGATGGTGCCCCAGAGACCGTGGTCCATCCTCCTCCCAACTCGTCTCGTCGCCCGCCGGGGCGGGCTTATCCGGCTTGTTGGCTTCCCGCACGTCGTGGTCGTCACGGCGACGCCCGGGGGCCGTTACCTGGCCCTGGCGACCGTCCGCGCCCCTCGAGCCGCCCCTTGGTTCCGCGGTTCGAGTGCCGCTCATCGTCTACTCGAGCCACTGCCTCTCGAACCTCAGCCTGAGACAAGCAACGGGCTGTCTCTTCGCAACGCCTGGCCGATTGACCAGACGCGGCGATCGCGGCGAGAGATGGCTGCTCTGACGGTGATCGCGAGGCTGACCTATTCCAAGCTGCCCGATCTGCTCGGATCGCTAACGATGGAGGGCCTCCTCGGACCAGCACGATCTCGTTCTTTGGCCTCAGGTCAGTGGCTTCCAGTCGGGCCACGGTCTCGGTCCGCGTCGGCCGCGAATACTGGCGACTCGCAGATCGGCCTGCTCACGGAGCGAAGGCTCTTCGCTCGCACGCTGGGCCGCGTAGCAGGTGACGCGCAACTCACGGATGTCGCGCAGCACATCGAATCCGTCCCACTTGAGCACGTCATGCCCGTATGCCTGTGCGAAGGCTTGGTACTCCTCGGCCGTCATAGTGCCGAACGTGCTCAACCGAACCGCGGTGCTGACCAAATCCCACTCAGGCGGTCCGAGCGAGAAACGTTCGAGGTCCAGGAGCACCGGGCCATCGGCTGTTACCACGACGTTGCCAGCCCAGGCGTCGCCGTGGATCGCGCTCCGTGGCAGGCCGGCGGGAAGGTCATCGAACGCCTCCCGGAGTCGGGCAAGCTGCCCACGCAGCCAGTCCCGATCGTCTTCGCTCAAGGTCGTCGCTCCTTCGATACGTTCGGCCAGGCGAACGAACGGGGGCAAGCGGTGGAAGATCGAAGTCGTTCGGTAGTGACTGGCGTGTAGGCGTTTGAGTACGGCGGCGACCTCGGGCGGGGTGCCATGACGATGCTCGGGGAGCTCACGCCAAAAGGTCACCGGCGAGGCATCAATGACGACCGGCTGGTCAATGCCGGCGACGGTCTCAGCTGCTCGCACCTTCACAGACGCAAGCCATCGTGCGAGGGCGACCTCCTTCCTAGCGGCGTCAAGCTGCCCGCTTCGTCCGATGCGCACCACCACCTGGCCCGGGAGACGGTAGATGGCGTTCTCGCCCAGCCGAACTGGCTTGGCGCCCGACGAGGACAGGCCAACCTGACTGCATGCCTGCTCGAGCAGCACCTGTGAAGGTGACACTGTCACGAGGCGGCCAGCACATTACGGATGTCGTGGCGCAGTTCGTCGACTTCATCGATTCGCTCGAACACCGTCGCCCGGCGCGCCAGGTCACGCAGGTCGTCAGCTGCCCGACGTGAACGCAAGGACCGAGCGTCCTTCAGTGCCTGCGCGCCAATGACAGCCTCCTGGGGATCGCCAACCGTCATGGTCAGCGATGCCAGCTTGATACCGCTCATGGCGCGCGAACGCACGTAGGTCTCGGTGTGACCGGCGACGGCGCTAGCCAGCCTGGCAGCTCCTTCCTGTTCAGCCTTGCCCTGACGGACGGCGAGATCCCACAAGGCATGCCCGGTGTCGCCAAGGTGCTTGAACTCCATGTACATCGATTCGACCGTGCGAGCCTGGGCGATCAGGTCCGCAATCTGCTCCTCCGCGGAGCACGCCTCGCACCACAGGCGGATGTCCTCGTTTGAGGGTGCCTGTACCCCGTGCTCCAGCTTCGAGACACGCGTGAAATGCCAACCGGTCGCGGCAGCGAGCTCGCGACCGGTCAGCCCGGCATCCTTGCGGAGCTCCCGAAGACGCAGGCCCAACGCCTCCTGCGCCTTTCGGGTGGCGCTATTCGGGGTTGTACTCACTGTGCGGTATCGCCAACGACCACACCCGCTCGAATGCGTCGCGGCACATCTCCACGACGGACGGGTTAGTTGTGGTCGTGAACGCCGTGTTCAGGCCGGACCCGGCGTAGTGCGGAAACACCACCCTCTCGTCATCGAGCAGGTAGTAGTCATTGCCGGGTATGCACAACTCCGAGACCGATCGTCGTGGCACTCAGCGGATGTCCTCACCGGCTGCGGCGATGGGCGTGAACACGGTGTAGACCCACCGCTGGTATTCGCTGAGCGGTTCCGAGACGATCTTTGCTCGTCGCACCGTTCGTCCCGCGGCTACATGTTCACGAAGTGTCGTACACCACTCCTGCAGCCACTCGAAGTCGTCCGCCTCACTGCGCTTCCACTTCGCCATGTGCGGCAGCTCAACCTCGGTGCCGTACGCGTCGCGGGTCTCCAGGTGCACCGAACTGCGCTTGAACTCCGTCAGCAGTTCGTCGAAGGCTTCCTCGGTGATCTCCTCCACGCCGGCCGGCCTACGGGTTCGTGAAGAACGGAATCATCCGGTCCGGAATCTCGACCGCGGTCTCGCCCTCCGGGAGGTTGATCGTCGCGAGGGCATCCGGGTCAGTGACGACCCAGCCCTGCACGACCCAGCTGCCCCGGTCGGTCTTGTAGAGGGTCGGACTGTTCTTCGGAGTCGAATCCGGGTCGCCTGCAACCAGCGTCAGCTTCATCGTGATCCCCTGTCGCATCGGTTTCTCAAGCTTTGCTTCGCCAAGTTTGAAATTCCTCGATGTTGCATGTCACCGATGTTGCGAAAAGTTGCTAGCCCGAGTCTCCCACGCTGAGACCGGGCTCCGCCTCTCGACCGCCGGGACCTCCGAGTCCGAAGGTTCGCATTCCTAGGACGGCCTGGCCAGCAGCGCTGGATCGAGACCATCTCAACTTGGAGGTAGACGTTGCTCTCCCCCTCGCGGAAGACCGCAGGACAGCTGTTGCCTGGGCAGCGGGGGTCTTTGCCATAGAACCGACGACCGCGATCAGCAGTGGGCCTCCGAGTCTGATCTTGTCGTATCGCAGAACGACGTCCGCCCGTGTACGGCGTAGGTCAGCTGGCGGAGAGCAAGTGGCCGAACAGCCGAGCTGCAAGTTCTTCGGCCTCCTGTTGGCTGAGGATCTGCCCCGGCACATTCGGGTGCGCGTCCGCCCAAGCCTGGGCGGCGCGGTCGTCGGCGAACACGTTGAGGTAGTCACAGCAGCAGTCAGCCGACGGTCCGCCGCATTCTTCAGCGCCGACGAATGCCACTGCGGTTGCGGGTTCCCAGCTAGTCCGACCGTCGCTGGTGGTGATGGTGATCGGCTGGCCGCTGACGACGTCCACCGTTTCGATGACGGTGTCTCGGCCGAGCATCGCCGAGATGCCGAGCGCATCGATCGCGCACATCGCGAACACATCCACTCCCTCGCCGGGTGGGCCGGCGATGCAGACACCGTGCCGCGTGGGTACGGCGGAGAACGGGTACGCGATCGCGATCTGCCCATCCGGCGCCAGGCGGATCGCGTCGAGGTCATGCAGTGCCTCCAAGGTCTCCTCGACGCTCGAGCCACCGCCGATCGACGCCGCGGCATTCAGATCGCCCCGGCCGGGCGGTCGGCCTGTAGCAGCGAAACAACGAAGGATGGCCTGATGCACCGCCCGCTGGACGGACTCCAGTGGCAAGGCCCGCGTCCGCCAAGCACTCAGTACGCCGGATGGTGTGTCTTGTGGCTGCTGGCTGGCTGCAACGATTGCCTTGCGCAGTTGTTCGACGGATGGCGCCGGAACGATCCGGCCGGCCTCGTCGCGGTAAAGACGACAAGACAGGGTGCACGCGCCCTCCTCATCGTCATCGGCTGAGACGAACGGGTCGGCACCGTCGACCAGCAACGTCGGCGAGCCGACCATGCCGAACCGGACCGCGTCCGCATCGGTGTCGATCATCCGAGTCATGACCGGAACATCCGTGACCAGTGCCAGCCGGTCCAGCATCGGGATGACGTTCGGACACCCCGCGACATGCAGAACCTCGAGCCTCATCGGGTCGCCTCGCTCTGGGCGCCGAGTGCCTCGAGCAATGCGCACCGCCGATCCGCGCGAGGCAGCTCGCAGGTCGCGACGAACTCCGCGAGAGAATCACGCACCCGTTGCAGGTCGTGGATCCGTGACTCCACGTCGGCACGACGCCGCTCCGCCAACGCCCTCGCCATGTCACAGCTTTCCGGGCCGCCCGCGTCCAGATGAAGCAATTCCTCCACCTCGTCTAGGGTGAACCCCAGTTCCTGGGTCCGTTTGATGAATCGCAGCAACTCCAACATCGTTTCCGGGTAGTCCCGATAGCCACCACTGATACGCGGCGGCGCCGTCAGGAGCCCGCGACGCTCGTAATAGCGCAGCGTCTCAGCGTTCACCCCAGCACGCCCAGCCAACTCGCTCGTACTCATGTCCCCATGGTCAACCCCGTACTCAAGTACGGAGTCAAGTGACGACCTGAGCACGCTGCAACCGAGCACACCGCAGCTTCCGGCTCAACCGGGCGCCGCAACGGATTCTCGACTTGAGTTGACCTTGCCGCCGGAGACGCCACCGGCCGGACCATCCGAGACGTTGAGACCGATTGCCCGCTGCACTCGGGCAACCTGCAGCGCCCCGTCGTCATCGAACGAAGCACGACCATCTCAGCCCGCGAACTCGAACTCGCCACCAGAACGACAACCCCAACACCCGCACACCTCTTGCATGCCGGGCCGACTCCGTCGGGTGCCGCCGCGATCAGCCCCCTGATCGCTCACACGTTGAGCTTGCATGACCGACCAGGCGAACAGACTCAACAGTTACTTTCCGGGCAGGCGACTGTGCTAAGTATCCACCGGCTGAACGCCGGAGAGGGCTACCTGTACCTGCTTCGGCATGTCGCTGCGGGGGATGTTGATCGGCGGATGGGCTACGCCGTTGACGGCGTACTACACCGCATCGGGATACCCGCCCGGCCGCTGGATGGGACAGGGCCTCAGCGGTCTCGGCGACGGCGAGTTGGTGCCCGGGAGCCAGGTCACCGAGGCTCAGATGGCGGCGCTGTTCGGACGTGCAGAGGATCCGATGACCGGCCGGACGCTCGGCGAGCCGTACCGAGTTTCAAAAGGTCCGGCGGAGCAAAACCCGGGATCGGATCCGCGAACTCGACCCGGCCCTGTCTACCGCCGAACGCGAGCGCGCTGTGACACGGATTCGCCGGGAGGAGATGCGGAAGAAGTCGCGACAGGCAGTCGCTGGGTTCGACCTGACGTTCTCGCCGGTGAAGTCGGTGTCGGCGCTGTGGGCGACTGCCGATGTGGGTATCCAAGAGCAGATAGTGGCTGCGCATCACGAGGCTGTCGCCGATGTGTTGTCGCTGATCGAGCAGCACGCGGCGTTCACAAGGAGCGGCGATGGCGGCATCGCGCAACTGGATACCCGCGGGGTGATCGCGGCAGCGTTCGATCACTGGGACAGCCGCAGTGGCGACCCGCAACTGCACACTCACGTGGTGGTCGCGAACCGCGTACAGGGCCCGGACGGCACCTGGCGGACCCTGGATGGGCGGGTCCTGTACCCAGGCCGCGGTCGCGATGTCGGAGATCCACAACGTGCTTCTCGCCGACCATCTCGCGCGTCGTTTGGGCGTGAAATGGGAGCATCGCGAACGCGGTTCCCGGCGCAATCCGGCGTTCGAGATCGACGCGATTCCGGACGAACTGCTCCGCGAGTTCTCGCAAGAACCGAACAGATCGAAGCCAACCTGACCGCACTTCTGGACGAGCGTCTTGACCAGATCCACCCACCCAGCCGCCGCGAAATGTACGCCCTTCGGCAGCACTCGACCCTCATGAATCGGCCAGCCAAGCACCTCGCCCAACCCCTCACCGTACTGATGGCGCAGTGGCGCAAACGCGCCGACCAAGCCATCGGACCGGACGCCGTCGCCGCCATCCAACGCGCCCTCAACAACGCCGCCGAGCGTCCCTTGGCGGCGGCAGACCTGAGCCCGGAAACGCTCGACGCGTACGGCGCCGCGACCGTCCTGACCCTGCAAACCAAACGCGCGACCTGGACGCGCTGGAATCTCCTCGCCGAGGCCGCACGGCGAACCCGACTCCTCCGATTCGTCTCCACCACCGACCGGTTCGCCGCGCTACAGCGACCTTCGAACGCGCCGAACAGCACTCGGTCAGCCTCATTGCACCCGACCTCGTGACCATCCCCGTCACCCGCGCCAGCGGCGAGAGCGTGTTCACCATCCACAACGGCCAGATCTACACCTCACCCGTCATCCTCGGCGCCGAAGCCGTCCTGCTCGACCTCGCCCACGACGCCAACGGACCAGTCCTCGCCCCAGCCACGATCCACACCACCGGACTCAGTGCGGACAAGGCCGCCGCACTCCACCAAATCGCGACCAGCGGCCAGAAGCTCGAGGTCCTCATCGGCCCAGCTGGCACGGGCAAACCAGTCTGTTGTCTGCACTCGCGGCCAGCTGGGAAGCTAGCCACGGCGTCGGTTCAATCATCGCGCTCACACCATCGTCGGCCGCCTCAACCGTCCTGGCCGACGCCATCGGCGCCCCCGCCGAGAACATCGCCAAATGGATTTTCGAGTCCGCCGGCCTCGGCGCCGAACAATGCCGCGAGATGATCCTGCACACCGAACACGCCGCCGGCCTCGCCCGCCGCTCAGGGCGCCGTCTCCGCCACCAGCGACTCATTGCGCAGCTCGCCGCTCTGAGAGCCGAGCACGATCGATGGAGCTTCCACAAGAACCAGTTCGTCATCGTGGACGAAGCCTCCATGGCCAGCACCATGGAACTCGCCACCCTCGCCCGCGCCGCCAACACCGCCGGCGCCAAACTCCTCCTCGTCGGCGACGACGCCCAGCTCTCCGCAGCAGACACCGGCGGCGCCTTCCGCCTCATCGCCCAAGACACCCGAGCCGCGGAACTCACCGACGTCTGGCGCTTCACCAACCCCTGGGAACGCGACGCCAGCCTCGCCCTACGCCGCGGCGACCTCGCCGCCATCGACGCTTACGACAATCACGAACGGCTCACCGTAGGCTCGTCAGAGGAGATGGAAGATGCCGCCTACAAGGCCTGGCTCACGGACACCCACAACGGCAAAACCAGCCTGCTGCTCGCCGCCGACAACGTCACCGTCGCCCGGCTCAACGCCCGCGCCCGCCTCGACCGCATCACCACCGGCAAGGTCGAACCCGACGGCATTGAACTCCACAACGGCAACCACGTCGGCCTCGGCGACCACATCGTCACGCGCCTCAACAACCGCCGCATCCCCTACGGCCACCGCCAGTTCGTGAAGAACGGCGACCAGTGGACCGTCATCCAGCGGTGGCCCGACGGCTCCCTCACCGTCCAGAACCACAGCAGAGACACCGTGACCCTGCCCAGTGCGTACGTCCAAGAATCCGTCGAACTCGCCTACGCCACCACCGCCCACCGCGCCCAAGGCGCCACGGTCGACACCGCCCACCTCCTCGTCACCGACCACCTCACCCGAGCCCTCATGTACGTCGGCATGACCCGCGGCCGCACCTCGAACCGCGCCTACGTTGCGACCCACCAGACCAACTCAGACCTGCACGAACCCCACCCCGAACAGACAATGCAGGACGTCCTCGAAGCCGTCCTGAGCGACCCCGGTGTCGAACAATCCGCCCACGAAGTTGTGCGCCAAGAGCTCGACAACGCCACCCGCCTCGACCGCCTCATCCCCATCCACCAACACCTCTGCCAACTCGACGCCAAGAAGCGCTACCAACCCGCCATCGCCGCCTCCGGCCTCGACCCAACCGACCAAGCAGCCCTCCAAGCCTCCCCCGCCTACGGCCCCTCATCGCCGAACTCCGCCGCGCCGAAAACGCCGGCCTCAACATCACCGACCTCCTCCACCGCGCCGTCAACCAATCACCACTCACAACCGCCAACGACCTCGCTGCCGTCATCCACCACCGAGTCCACCGCCTCACCGCCCGGTCACTCCAGAAGACCGGCCGCCACCCGGCGCAGATCGTAGGCCTCGTCACTCCAGCCACCCACGTCAGCGATCCGACACTGATCGCGCCGCTGCGCGAACTCGAATCGCGGATCATCGAACGGGCCAATTGGCTCACCGACCAGTTACTCACCGAGCCACACGCCTGGCACCGCGAATGGCGTCGCGCTGCCGGTGATCCTCCAGACCAGGAACTCGCCGAAGCTGCCCGTGAGATCGCCGCCTACAGGGAGCGCTACCAGATCCACGGCCATTCCGTCCTAGGAGACGCTCCACCAGCCAACGCGGACGAGCGACGCCGTCAGCACTCCCGGCTCACGAAGATGCTCACCTGCTTCTCTACACAGGCCGCCGAACGATCGACCGATGGCACCTGCATTACCGAGACGCCAACACAGTCCGCCCCACTGCCGCAGCCAGACTGACATAGCCATGCCAAGCGATCGGCCAGATGTAGCGAGCGTTGGTCGGTAGGGTGCTGACGTACGACGGGGTCGCCCACTTGCACCTTGGCATCAACGCGTCCACCAACCCTCACGCCGATCGGCCGCGCCACCGACCAGAACCAGCACGGCTCCGGCCACCCGACAACTGGTGATCTGAATGGCTCTTCCCGAACTGGATGTTGCACGCGTACAGCAAGGGTGCGCCGCGCGAGTCCCCGAGCACGCCCGCGACCAACTGCGCATCGAGTGCGAACTCGCTCCGCGCCACCTAACGATCGTGGAACGGCGTCCGCCGTGGCGCGAGGACCTCGGTCCGGATTGGACCTGCTCCGCAATCGCCCGCCTGCGCTACATCGCCACTGACAAGTCCTGGACGTTGTACTAAGCCGACCAGCACCAACGCTTCCACGCCTACGACCGACTCGCCCCGTCGCTGAGTATCGACGACCTACTGACCGAGATCGACCGCGACCCCACGAACATCTTCTGGGCTGACCGCGCCCCGTCGGTGAGATAGTTCTGCCTGCACAAGAGACAGGCTGATGAGTGGGATGCGGCCACGTGGGGCGTCTAGGGTTCCTCTGTGGCCAATGACAGCGTTCGTGAGCGACTCCTTCAGGTGGTCTGGAAGGAGATTCGTTCCGCCGACGAGACCAACGTCCTCAACGTCCCCGCGGCTCGGCGGGCCACCGAAGCGGGCGCCTCTCCAGGTGACCTAGCCCGAGCGATGACGGCTGCCTCCTACGAGACGGCGTTCCGATTGCTGTTCCTGTTGTCTGCCGAGCACGCCGAAGAGGCGAACGTTGATGCCCGGAAGGGATGGACGATCGTCGAGACCGCGCTAGGCGATTCTGGCGAGCCAACGGCCATCACCAGCTCGGAGTTGGAGTTCCTTCACGAGGACCTCTTGACCTGCGATCCGACTGGCGCGGACGGGCAGGACCTCTTCACCTAGAGTCCATCCGCCCGCTATCCCGGCAACCAGCCGATGAGCGGTCATGTCGTTGCCCTGCTATGCCACGATCAACGCGCACAGCCGAGGAAGGTCGAAACTTGTCGCTAACGGTCAGGGAAGTCATCGCGCTTCCTGCGCAGGCTGCGGAGGTCTGCGCGGTAGCCGAAGAATTCCTTCGGGACTGGGTGCCCGCAGTCGCCCTGTCCGACGTGGAGCTTGAGCCGCAACTCATCGCAGCGCAGTCGAGGTTGGGGGCTCCGTCGCCGTCTGTTCTTCGTTGGCTGTACAGCAGACTAGGCGCCTCCGGCGGACGGCTGTTCCAGCAGGACCCGATCGTGCATCTTGAGAGTCTGATGGTTGACGAGGACGGCGTTGTCACGTTCAGGACTGAGCAGCAAGGCTGCGTCGAATGGGGCTACCAGGTGATGTCGGCCCCGGACCCTGCAGTGGTTATCAAGAACCACATGACTGCTGGCTTGTCCAGCTGGCAGCCATTCCAGAACCGCCTCGCGATCCATGTACTGGAAGGTGTGTTGAGCGAGGCGATGTTCTGCTCGGGAACACATATCGCCAGCCTCGACCCCACGCCGCAAGCGTCTGAGGCACTTGAGCAGCTCGCACCCCTGGGGATCCCGCCGCACCCTTCTGGGCCGCAGGAGACGGCGCGCCTCCTGCCAGGTGGTACGGACATCGCGACGCGGTGGTACGAAGTGATGCCGGCCACTGGTTATGGGCACTCGGCAAGACCCAAGACGACCTGCGTCGGTTGATGGACCGAGTCCCCGGTGACTGGCAGGTCATAGATTCCTGACCACAGGTCTGGGCAACGAACTCGACGTCCGGATCTACGACTAGCCATCCGGTCGATCAGGCAATCGTGTCAGCGAGGATTCACCTGCGACGGATGAACCGCCATCGGGATGAGGATGCCGGGGCGGGCACCGCGGCCGCTCTTGGGATGCCTGCTGGTGAATAGACCTCGGCCTGCTCTTGGTCGTAAAGGACGATTCCGCGTCGTCTCGCGACCTCAATGCAGTACGGGATCGACTCAGTCAGCGAACTCACGCCTAGCGAGAAGACGAAGAGACGCCCAGAGGCGTTGGCGATCAGCGGCCCATCGGCCCATGGGGAGTCTTCGCCGCCGTCCTGCGTGATGTCGGGCCACCGAGCGAGCAACTCCTCGATGTATCCCCGTACTGCGTCGGTCGGTGGGTCGTCCTCGTCAACCGAGGACTCCAGTTCTTCGAGGATCCGCGCCGCATCGTCGGTGCTGGCCGGCACCGGTCCATCCCAAGCCACCAGAACCCATGACATGACGAGGATTCTAGAGCGCGCCCTCCATGTGGCGCCCGCGACGCGATGCGGATTGTCACCAGAGGTCGAGGCCGGCGAATTCTTCGTCTAGGGCATGCACTGCGGAGGGGCTGTGGATTCGGCGGCCCATGTAGACGTCTTGGGTTATGGAGACCTGGGCTTGGCCTAGGTGGTCGGCTATTTGGCGGGCGGATTGGCCTCGGCGGTCCAGGGCGGTGGCGGTAGTTTTGCGGAAGGTGTGGGAGCGGATCCAGGTCAGGGCGTCTGAGGGGGACGGCTCGGCTGCTCGGTCGACTTGGTCCCTGAGGGTCGGCGAGGCGTCTAGGTTGATGCGGTAGGTCTTGACGAGGGTGACCACCATGTCGCGGTCGATCTTGATGCGGCTGTTCTCGATGAGTTCGAGTCTGGTCCTTGGCCAGCCGAGCTTCTTGACGACTTGCTTGCGAGTCGGGCCGGCCTGCAGGCGGGCGGATCGCAGCACCTGGCCGAGCTCGTGGCGGGCGGTGCTGCCGACCGGGGACAGTGCGCGGCGGAGGGCTCGGCGGACGTTGGAGGGGTCGCGGAAGCCTCCGAGGGAGTCGGCGAAGATGGGTTGGTCGAGGTGGACGCCGGCTGCGTGGCGTCGGTGGAGCATGGCGGCGGCCCAGTCTGGGAGGGATAGGGCGCGGTTCGCCGGCTCTGGACCTCGGTGCCTTGCGGATCAAGCCTTGGCCTGGGACGCGAACCATGGTGTGAGTGATCTCGACTGCGCTGGCTTCGAGGTTGACCTGTGACCAGAGGACGGCGAGTGACTCGCCGATTCGGACTCCTGTGCCGAGCATGAAGAGCACTAGGTCCGGGAGGTCGGCACGTACGGCGTCTTCGTCGGTAGTCAAGAGGTGGCGTAGGCCGGCGATCTCCTCGTTGGTCAGGGCGCGGGGCGGGTTCTTCGGGCGGGACTCGACCGCTTCGACTTCGCGGACCGGATTGACGGTCAGGCGCCGTACCGGACGGCTAGTTGCATCATCCCGGCGATGACCGCGCGGCAAGTCTAGGCGGTGGGGCGGCCGGCGTTGCGCTTGATGGTTCCGATCACTCTGTCGATGCGTGGTGTGGTTGCCTCACCAATCAGGAGTTCGCCGAGGGCGGGCCGTACGTGGTTCTTGATGGCTGTGCGTCAGCGTCGTCAGCGTCGTCAGCGTCGTCAGCGTCGTCAGCGTCGTCGGTGATCGACTGCCGTCTTCGATGCGTTCCTCGAACTTCTCGATCCAGAGGTCGATGAGGTCGTTGATCTTGTCCGTCGGGCTCAGCTCGCCTGACTGGGTGATCTTTGCGCGGTCTCGCAGCTTCGCGAGTAGGCGGTGCTCGGCTGCGCCCTTGGTCTTGGCGGACGCGGTGACCTCACGGGTATGTCCGTCGTGGTCACGGAAGTACGCGGACGCGCGCCAGGAGACCACCTTGCCCTCGGCGTCCTTCCTCTCAGCACGGGATCGGACGTTGCCCCAGGTTCCGATCGGAAGGGGCGGTCTGCTCATCTCAGCCCTCCACAGTCCAACAGCACGTGGCGGCTCAACGGCTGGGCGAGCCGGAGATCGGAGGAAACGAGACCAGTGCGACAGGATGCGATACGTCGCTCTGTAACGCGCCGCCAGCTGGCTGCGCGGAGCCGCCGCCCCCCTCTCAGACGGGCATGCATCGGCCACTCTGAGTATTGGCAGAGTTTGCGCAAACCCGACTTTCACAGCCGAGGCGCCGATATGCGCTTGACCTGGGGAAACTGGTAGGCCCCGTGGGACTCGAACCCACAACCCGCGGATTAAAAGTCCGCTGCTCTGCCAGTTGAGCTAGAGGCCCTTGTGTGGGGACAGTCTGACAGGTGGGTGGGGTGGAGTGCTAACCGGATCGGGCGGTGGGGTGGTGGGTGATCGCTTGGGCGGGGGTGGGTGGGGAAAGTAGCCTCGGGGCGGGAAGCCACGAAAGGGACGGGGCGGGAGTGCCGGATGGCTGATGAGCGGGCGGCGCTGCTGCGGGAGTTGCATGACGTGCACGCGCCGTCGTTGTGGCGGTTCGTGGTGCGGTTGACCGGGGACGACCGGTTGGCCGAGGACGTGGTGCAGGAGACGTTGCTGCGGGCGTGGCGACGGCCGCAGATCTTGACCGAGGACGAGGCGGGGGCGCGGGCCTGGTTGTTCACGGTGGCGCGGAACCTGGTGATCGACGATCGGCGGAGTGCGCGGGTCAACCGGGAGTTCGCGAGTGACGAGTTGCCGGAGCGGGCGAGTGCGGATCACGCGAACGCCGTGCTGGACGCGTGGCTGGTGGCGGACTCGCTGGCGCAGCTGTCCGACGACCATCGGCAAGTCATCGTGCGGGCGTACTACGGGCGCCGGACCGTCAGCGACATCGCGGCGGAGCTCGGGATTCCGCCGGGCACGGTGAAGTCGCGGATGCACTACGGGTTGCGGGCGCTGAAGCTCGCGTTGCAGGAGAAGGGGGTGACGCAGGGATGAGCGATCGGTTCCGGGAGTGGGACGCGGCGTACGTGCTGGGCGCGCTGTCCGCGCAGGAGCGGCGCGAGTACGAGGAACACCTGCGGACGTGTGCGGAGTGCTCGGCCGAGGTGGCTGCGTTGCAGAGTGTTCCGGACAGCCTGGCGATGCTGCCGGAGGACCGGGCGCTCGCCACCCTCGACCCCACCCCGCCGGATCTGCTGCCGGGCCTGGCGCGTGCCGTCGAGCGGGACCGTCGGCGGCGTCGGTTCCGCGTGGCGGGACTGGTCGCCGCCACTGCGGCGACCGCTGCCGCGATCGGGGCCGTCGTGGCGGGTCCGCTGGCCCGTGACGAGCCGGAGGGGGAGTACGTCGTTCTGGCGCAGACGGTCGCCAGCAAGTTGTCCGCCGATGCCCGCCTGGTGGAGGAGCGGTGGGGCACGACGATCGAGATCAGCTGCCGGTACGACGATCTGGCGACGCCCAGCGAACGGGCCCGCGGGTACGACCTGTACGTCACCGACCGGTCCGGCAAGTCCACCCTGATCGCGAACTGGACCGCCTCGCCGGGCACCACCGTCCGGCCGGCGGCGACCACCAAGCTGCACAAGAGCGAGATCCGCGCGCTCGACATCCGCAGTTCCGACACCGGGCGGATCCTGCTGGCCGTCCAGTTCTGACCGGTACGCCGCCCGTGCGACTGGTTCTCCCAGCGGCGTACCGGCGGCCGGGCGGACTCGATGCGCAAGGCACGCATGAGGGCCGACGGAAGGGGCACCTGATGGCAAGGAAGGACAGATCGCTCGAGAGGCATGTTCTTCCAGGCCCCGGTGTTCAGACCCGACGCACCGGGGTCGCCTGCTGTCCGGGTGAGGCCGGACCGAGCCCCAGCACTTCGGTGTTAAGGTTCATCCCGGTTGGGAAGTCAGCCGGCGGCGCAGCCTGCCGCCCGCAACGACACCACCAACCGTTGGGGATGCACTCCGGTGAGACGACCCTCCCAGCCATTGGACGCAGTGGCCGCGTGAACGACGAGTTCGCCCAGGAGCTGGCCCGGATGGCGCTGGTGCTGCACGAGCAACCCGACGTCGAGCAGACCTCCGAACGGTTCCTCGAGTACGTGCTGGCCCGGATCGGGACCGTGCACGCCAGCCTGCTGCTCGCGCACCGCGGCGGCCGGCTGGAGTCGGCTGCCGCGACCGATGCGCTGGTCGAGGAGGCGGACCGGGTGCAGGTGGAGACCGGCGAGGGGCCGAGCTCCAGCGTCGTCGAGGACGAGAAGAGCGTCGTCAGCGGCTCCATCGCGACCGACCCCCGGTGGCCGCGCTGGTCGGCCGGCGTTGCAGAGGTCGGGCTGAGCAGCGTGCTGAGCGTCCGGCTGCGGACCCCGACCAGCACGGTCGGCGTACTCAACCTGTACGACCCGCAGCCGGACCGGTTCACCCAGTCCGACGACGTGATCGCGCAGGTGTTCGCCGATCACGCCGCTGTCGCGGTGGCCAACGCCCGCAGCGAGTCGACGTTGTGGCAGGCGATCGACGCCCGCAAGCTGATCGGGCAGGCGCAGGGCATTCTGATGGAGCGGTTCGACCTGACCGACGAGCAGGCGTTCGCGGTCCTGCGCCGGTACTCCCAGGACAACAACGTGAAGCTGCGCGACGTCGCCCAGCGGCTGATCGCCACCCGCAAGCTGTCCTGACCGGCAAGAAATTTCCCTGACGCGTGTAACACCGGCCGTGGCTCGGCCGATACAGAGGGTGTAACGCTGGGTCCCGCTCCAGGTCAACCGCCCGAAGGGCCTGGGGCGGGATCTCTTCGCCCGAGGCGCCCGAAACCGTTACAGCCGAAGGGCCCCCAGGCAACTGCCTGGGGGCCCTTCGGCTTGGTCGTTCCTCCTACGACACTCGGTCAGTCGGTCGGTCCGACTCCGGCGAAGCGATCCGGGCCGCCGGCAGGCGTTCCGTCCGCTCGACACCGTCGTCGCCCTCGTACTGCACCAGGCCGGTCCATCCCGCGTCCTCGTTGTCACGGCCGATCAGCCAGCCGTGGCGCCACACGCCGTCCACCTCGACGACGACATGGCTGGGGAGAGGGAGGCGGGACACCAGCTCGGTGTCGGGCTCGAACTCAGTCATGGCCGAAGGCTAGGCCCTGTCGCCGACATTCGCCTGCTGAGTGCGTGTTCTGCGCTGGGAATCTCACGCTCTGGAAGCAAGATCCAGCATGAGGTCGTCCGGCAGCCCGAGCTCGGCGAGGCTTTCGGTCACGGTGAGTGCGCGAGCACCGGGGATTCGGCGAACCCAACCTCGGTCGAGCGCATGCCGGCACAGGGCTGCGCCGACAACCCCGGAGACGTGCGGGCGGCGTTCGGTGACGTCGAGGCAGGACCGGACGAGTGGCCGGCCGCGGCCGGTACGGACAGTGACGCCGAGCTCCTCCAGCCAGCGCAGTCCTGCCGGAGTGAGCGCGACGCCCTCGGACCAATCGAGCAGACCACGGGTGGTCATCGTGTCGGCCAGTGCGACGCCGAGCCGTCCGGCCAGGTGGTCGTAGCAGGTACGCGCCCGGGCGAACGCGTCACGCCGGCTCGCCGCCTTCAAGCTGGTCGCGATCTCCGTACGCCGGGGTGCCAGCGCGGCCAGTCCTTCCAGCAGTTGGGCGGTCTCCGAGTTCGCCAGCTCGACGTACCGGTGTCGGCCTTGGCGGACCTCGCTCAGCAGGCCGCCATCGACCAGCAGGTTCAGGTGCTCGCTGATCGTCGGCCGGGAGACACCGGCCAGGGTGGCGAGCTCGGTGGCGGTCCACGCTCGTCCGTCGAGCAGCGCGAGGCACACCGTGGCGCGGGTGCCGTCGGCCAGCATTCGCGCCCAGGTCGCAAGCTGCTGCGCCTCGGTCGAAGGAGTCACACCCTCATCGTGCCTTGCCGAAGGTTCGGCCCCCGCCGAAGCGTTGCGGCTCTAGGTTCGGCCGTCTTGACGCATCTGACCATCCAGCCCTCCATCCTGTACGCCGGTACGCCGGTCGCGCTGCTCAGCACCGACAACGGCGACGGCACCTTCAACCTGGCTGCGATGTCGTCCGCCTGGGCGCTCGGTGACGTCGTGGTGCTCGGTCTCGGTGCCAACGGCCGCACCAGGTTCAATCTGCAGGCCCGGCCGGACCTCGTCATCAACTACCCGTCTCCGGCGCTGTGGGAGGCCGTCGAGCGGCTGGCGAGTTTGACCGGTCAGCACCCGGTGCCGCCGGCGAAGCGAGCGCGGTTCCGGTACGAGCCGCGCAAGTTCGAGGCAGCCGGGCTGACGCCGGTCGCCTCGGAGCTGGTCGCGCCGCCACCGGTGGCGGAGTGTCCGCTGCAGTTCGAAGCGACCGCGACCAGCGTGGAACTGGATGCCCAGGGCAACTTCCTCGTCGTGCAGGCGCAGGTACTCCGGGTCCACGCGGCGGCCGCGATCGTCGTGCCGGGGACGTCGTACGTCGACCCGTGCGCGTGGTCGCCGCTGATCTACAACTTCCGGCACTACTTCGGTCTGGGCGATCAGCTGGGCCACAGCTTCCGGAGCGAGACGCCTAGGGGATGTTGAGCAGGAGGCGGTCCAGTTCCTCGTCGTTGAGGACGACGTCGAGGGCGGCGAGGGCTGGTCCGAGGTCCTCGCTGGTGAGGGTGCGGTGCTCGGTACGTCCGTCGGCGTACTCCGTCGTGAGCTCGGTGCCGACCAGCCGGCGGCTGACGCCGTCGGTCACCCGCATCACCACCAGCTTGCTCGAGAACGGCGAGTGCGGGTGGGTGGAGACGTAGTGGTGGGCGACGTCGTAGTCGATCAGGCGCTGCGGTTCCGCAGTTGAGGCGTGCTGCGGGACCCAGCCCTCCGCAGTCCTCTTCGCGAGCGTCCACGCCACTCCGTCGCTGGTCAGGCGGTGGTCCCAGCCGGCCTGGTCGACCACGGCGCCGTCCTTCAGCGGCATCGGGTGCAGGATGCCGGCGCCGAAGCCCACGTCGGCCAGGAACTCTTGGCCGTCGACCCGGACCACCAGCATCATGTGCGTGCGCGGCCCCGACAGGTGCGGCTGGACGCGGGCCATCCGTCGCTCGACCTCGAAGCCGAGGTGCTCGAGCGCGGCGGCGAAGAGCAGCGCGTGCTCGAAGCAGTAGCCGCCGCGTTCACGCCCGACCAGCTTGGCCTGGATCGCGTCGAGGGCCAGGCCCGGGTGGGTGCCGAGCACGACGTCGACGTTCTCGAACGGGATCGTCCGGACGTGCGCCGCGTGCAGGGTGTGCAGCAGGTCCACCGAGGCGGTGTGCTTGCCCGGCTGCCCGATCCGCCGCAGGTAGGCGTCCAGATCGAGGGTCTGGGTGTTCCACTCGTCGGTCGTCATGCGAGCATCCCAGCACTTCGAGTGGACTTGAGGTCAAGCGCTCGCCTGGAGGGCGTCGAGGAAGCCGTCGACGGCGCCGCACGGTGCGTCCCCGGCCCGGGTCGCGACGTACACGGTGCGGGTCGGGGAGCCGGTCAGCTCGCGGACCACGACGTCCGGCCGCAGCGCCGGTACGACGAGTCCGGGCACCAGCATCACGCCGTACCCGGCGGCCACGAACGCCTGCTTGCCGAGCAGACTGCCGCACTCGATGTCGATCCGCGGCACGAACCCCGCGCGGGCGCACAGCCCGGTCAGCACGGCCGCCGCGCCCGGGTAGTCCTCGACCCAGCTGTCCTTCGCCAGGTCGGTCAGATCGATGCGCTGCTCGCTCGCGAGGCGGTGGTCGGCCGGCAGTGCGACGTGCAGGTGGTCGTCGAGCAGCTTGACGAGGTCGAGCCCGTCCGCGGCCGGCAGACCCGGCGGGTAGGGCGTGTCCCCCGATTCCCCGCCTACTGCGCGGCACTCGGCAGGGCACCTCGCTGCACGGGAGCCAAGGCCACGATGCTCCGCATCGAGACCTCGTCTCCCGCACACCGAGCTACCGCACCGAGCACCTGCTCGCAACGGCGCGGAATCGGGAGACACGCCCTGGTCAGTGACCACCGCAAGGTCGATCGTGCCGTCCACCAGGCGCGGGACCAGGTCCGGGGTGACCCCTTCGGCGAAGGTGACCCGGGCGTCCGGACGCACCCGGTGGAAGACATTCAGTGCCTGTGGCAACAATCGTGCGCTCGCGGTGGGCACGGCTCCGACCCGCAACGGGCCCGGCCAGCTCTCGGCGGCCGCGACGTCGGCGGCCGCCCGGTCGACCTGCGCGAGAATGCCGATCGCGTGCGTCAGCAGGATCTCGCCGGCGGCAGTCGGTACGACGCCCCGGGCGTGCCGGGTGAGCAGGTCGCGGCCGAGTTGCGACTCCAGGGTGGTGAGCTGCCGGGAGACGGCTGACTGGGTGTAGCCGAGGTGCTCCGCCGCGGCACTGATCGAGCCCAGCCGGCAGACCTCGCGAAAAGCGCGTAGCGGGGTCAGTTCCATCAGCTCACGGTATACCGCGAACGCATGGCTGGTCTGCGAAGTATGCGCTGGTCGGATGGCGCCGGCAGTGGTCAGGATGAAGGCCGATCCGATCTTCGAGGAGGAACCGTGAGTCAGCTCTCCTACCCGCGCCCGGTCGGCGTTGCACCGGGCAACGGGTACAGCCACGTGGTCACCGGGCCTGGCCGCTGGGTGGCGATCGCGGGACAGGTCGCGCTGGACGACACCGGGTCGGTGGTCGGCGCCGGCGATCCCGAGGCCCAGGCCCGGCAGGTGTTCGCGAACCTGGACGCCTGTCTGCAGGCGGCCGGTGCGAGCTTCGCCGACGTGGTGAAGCTGAACTTCTACGTCACCGACATCGCGTTCCTGCCGGCGATCCGGACCGCCCGCGACGAGCACGTCGACACGGCGAATCCGCCCGCCAGCACCGCGGTCCAGGTGGTCGCGCTGTTCCGCCCTGACATCCTGCTCGAGGTCGAGGCGTACGCCGTGGTCGCCGAGTAGGCGAAGCCGGTATGCCGTCAGCGGAGCCGGTCGGCGGCGTACCGGGCGGCGTGCGCGATCGCCGCGTCGACCCGGGGGAGTCGCCGGTCGGCCCGGGCCGCGCGGGTGAAGACCGCGAGCGCGACCGTCGGCCCGCCCGGCAGTTCCACCACGCCGACCTCGTGCCGCAACGCTCCGAACGACCCGGTCTTGCCGTACACCCGCACCCCGTCGTACGGGAACCCCGCGGCGATGCGCTGGCCGAACACCTGCAACTCCATCAGCCGTCGCACGAACGCCGTTTGCTCGGCGGAGAGGATCGCGCCCGCCCACAGCATCGCCAGCAGCCTCGTCATGTCCTGGGCCGTTGTCGACGAGCCGCCGGCCGCCTCGTAGATGCCGTCGGGATCGGCTGTGTCGTTGTCGGCCAGTACGGCGAAGGCGGCGTCCGGGCCACTGGTCCGCGTACGCCGGACCAGGTCGCGCAGGTTGCCGGCCGTTCCCCGGCGGACGCGGGTGTCGGTGAGCCCGTGCCGCCGCAGGAAGTCGGCGACCCGATCCAGCCCGACGACCTCCAGCAGCGCGTCGGCGGCCGCGTTGTCGGACACCGCCATCGTCGAGGCAGCCAGGTCGCGCAGAGACATCGTCACCGGATCGCTCAGGATCGACACCCCGGTCGGTCCGGGCGTACGGTCGCCGGGCTCCAGCGTGAGCGGCTGCCGGGGATCCAGTTCGCCACGATCCACGAGCTCGCTGAACGCGACGACCAGCGGCAGCTTGTACACCGACGCCATCGGTACGACGTGGTCCGCGTCCAGCGCGATCTGCTCGTCGGGCCGGTCCAGTGACACTGCGTGGAACCAGCCACGGGCACCGGCGTCGTCGAAGACCCCGCTGAGGTGTGCGGCAGCGCCCAGGGGCCGGGGTGGCCGCGGGCTCACGACTCGACCGCCAGTGCGCTGACAAGCTGCGGCAGTACGTCGGCCGGCAGCACGGACGGCGTACGGGAGGTCGGCCAGACGAGTCGCAGTCGCAGCGGCAGCGGGTCGTCGACGATCAGGTGGCGTCCGAGGCCGGCTGCTTGCAGCGAGGGGTCCGGCGTCACCACGATCGCCTGACCGGCCGCGGCCATCGCCAACGCGGCGCGCTCGTCGGTGACGACAACTGTGCCGCCGGTGGGTTGGTGGAGAGCGAGTGTGTCCAGGAAGAGGTCCCGCGCCGCCGGAGCCTCAGCCCGTGGACGGACTGCGATCGGCAGCGCATCCAGATCGCGCAGCTTCAGTGGTACGCCGTCGTCCGGGTGCAGCGACGTCGGTACGAGAGCCGCGGTCGGCAGGAGCGTCACCGGACCGGCCTCCAGCCCATCCAGGACCGCGGGGTGCAGCACGACGCCAAGCTGCAGCCGCCCGGACGCCAGCTGCGGCAGGAGCTGGCTCGTCGGTGCAGACACCACAGTGACTCGGGTCTTCGGCAGTGCCTCGCCACAGGCGGCAGCGACCGCGGCGCCGGTCGCCGGTGGCAGCTCTGCAGTCAGCCCGAGCCGCAGCTCCGGCCCGTCGGGGTCCTGGGCGCTTGCCGCGTGGTGGAACTCGTCGAGCGAGCCGAGAGCCCGTCGGGCGTACGGGAGCAGCGCAGCGCCGGCTGCGGTGAGCTCGACCCGCCCCGGGCCGCGCTCGAACAGCTTCGCGCCGACCAGTGCCTCCAGCCGGCGCAGTCCCTGAGACAGCGGTGGCTGCGTGATGCCCACCACGCGGGCGGCGTCGCCGAAGTGTTGCTCCTCGGCCAGGGCCACGAAGATCTGCAGGTGCCGTTCAGTCAGCATGATTCACGTGACCTGCGGTGATACCAGCTGGCAATCGACCCATATGTAAGAGCATATTCGACACGGCGGCGCGATCCGGCTTTGACTGGAGTCAGTCGAGGTGAGGAGACCACAGATGACGGTGAGCCGCAGAGGCGTGCTCAAAGGGGCGACCGCCGCAGCGGTCGGCGCAGCGGGGACCGCGGTCGGGATGCATGCGGCGAACAGCGCGACGGCGTCACCCGGCCAAGCAGTACTGACAGCCGGCAGCGGCCGGCAGCCGGTGGAGCTGACGTGGTGGGGCAACCACGCCTGGCAGATCCGCTGCGGTGAGTCGGTGGTGCTGACCGACCCGTGGCTGACCCGGTTCCGCACCGGCACCTACAAGCCGGAGGGCGTCGACGAGTCGGCCCGCATCGTCAGCAAGCCGAGCATCGTCGACAAGTACGTCACGAAGGCCGACGCGATCCTGGTGCACCACGGCCACTACGACCACCTGCCCGACGTGCCGTACATCGCCCGGAAGACCAAGGCCACCGTGTTCGGCAACGAGACGCACCTCAACCTGCTCCGGTCGCTGCGCGCGCCGGCCGACCAGTTGTCGCAGGTGGTCGGGGGCGAGTACCTGCCGTTCCCCAAGTTCACCATCGAGGTGTTCCGCTCGTTGCACTCGTGTGGCGGTGCGCGGCACCAGTTCGCCTTTCCCGGCACGCGCCCCGGCGCCGTGCCGCCCACGCCGCGCACGATCGCCGACCTGGTCGAGGGCGGCACGCTCGCGTACGTGATCACCATCGGCGGACTGCGCATCCTGAGCCTGAGCACGGCCGGGTTCGACCCGATCGCGCTCAAGGACCTCGAGGTCGATGTCGTGCTGGCGGCTCCTGGTGGTGAGCCCGGAGTCACCGACCGGCTGCTGGCGACGCTGAAGCCCGTGCCGCTGGTGATCGCGACGCACTGGGACGACTTCGACGAGCCGCTCGACCGGCCGGCGGTGGACTGGGGTGGCCTGGCCAAGCTGCAGGCCTCGGTCGTTGCCGCCGGCGCCGAGTTCGCGAAGGTCGAGCACCTGCAGTCGATCACCCTCTGACCGCTCCGACGGTCCACGACTTCACGCCGGGCGCGTCTCCAGCGGCCAACGCGTCCGGCGTGAACTACTTGCTCACAGCAACGTCATGGCCGGGCCGGAGGGAGTCAGCCGGTAGCCCTGGTGGGCGGAGAACTCGGCCGCCAGTGCGAACCGGTCACCGCGGACGACGGTGTGCCGCCACTCGATCTTGCGGCCCTGGGCGTGGCCGAGCCGGTTGATCGAGAACGCCGCGGCCTCGGCCGGGCAGTGCAGCAGCGCCCGCTCGGCCGGAGTCGGGTTGACCGCGCGGATGTCCTCGCGGCCGTGGTCCAGCCGCAGACCGGTCCGCTCGGCCAGTTCGTGGTACAGGCTGGTGTGGCTGAAGTCGGCGTCCAGCAGCCCCTCGGCCAGGGAGGCCGGCAGCCAGACCCGGTCCAGGGCCAGCGGCTCGTCGCCGGCGAAGCGGAGACGTTCCAGGTACACCAGCGGGATGGACGCTTCCAGGTCGAGGCGGGTCGCGATCACGCCGTCGGCCCGGACGCCGAGCGCCCGGACGACGCTGTGCTGGGTGAGGCCGGACGCCTCCACCGACGAGAACAGGCTGTAGAGCGCACCCATCGGCTGCCGGATCTCCGGCGTCGTCGCGACCCGCGGCTGGCGGCCGCGCTCGGCCACGATCAGGCCGTCCGCACGCAGCTGGCTCAGCGCCTGCCGGACGGTGTGCCGGCTGACCTGGTACTCCTCGACGAGCACCAGCTCACCGGGGAAGACGTCGTCGAACTCGCCGGCCCGCAGCCGGCGGACCAGCTCCTGCTGAAGCTGCTTCCACAGCGGCTCTCCGCCGCTGCGGTCCAGCCTGCGCTCGGTCATCCGCGCCTTCCCTGTCGGTCCTGCTCCTACTGCTTGGTCAGCGTGGTCGGTCGCTCGCTTGCCAAATGTCCGGTCATCTCCTAGCTTAAATGTGCGTACATTTCAGAGCTAGGGGTTCCGTCCGTGGCGCAAGTCGAGGTTAGGTCACCCGCGTCGCCCGGGGAGGCAGCGGTGAAGCCGCACGTCGCCGACCGCGTGCCCGGACTGCTGATCGTGCTGGTGCTCGCCGCCGCGGCGGTGCCGCTCGGCCGGCTGGTCCCGGTCGTCGGTGGTCCGGTGTTTGGCCTGGTCCTCGGTGTCCTGGTCGGCGCCGCCGTGCCCGTACTGCGCGGCGAGTGGTCGCGGCCGGGCTACGAGTTCGCGTCGAGGTTTCTGCTGCAGGTGTCGATCGTGGTGCTGGGCACCGGGCTGTCGCTGCAGCAGGTGGTCGAGGTCGGCGCCGGGTCGCTGCCGGTGATGCTCGGCACGCTGGCGATCGCGCTCGGTGGGGCGTGGGTGTTCGGGCGGCTGCTCGGGGTGCGGGGTGACACCCAGATCCTGATCGGGGTCGGCACAGCGATCTGCGGGGCGTCGGCGATCGCGGCGACGACGGCGGCGATCGAGGCCAAGCGGTCCTCGGTGGCGTACGCGCTGGCGACGATCTTCACCTTCAACGTCGTCGCGGTCCTGGCCTTTCCGCCGCTCGGACACCTGCTCGGGCTCGGTCCGGAGGCCTTCGGGCTGTGGGCCGGGACCGCGGTCAACGACACGTCCTCGGTTGTTGCCGCCGGCTACGCCTACAGCCAGCAGGCCGGAGACCACGCCCTGGTCGTCAAGCTCACCCGCTCGCTGATGCTGGTACCGATCGTGCTGGCGCTGGTCGTGCTCAAGTCCCGCCGCGACGCCCGGGCCGCCGCGCTCGCCGACGTGCCGCACACCGACGCATCCGACTCCGGTGCAGCCGGCCCCGGCGTACGGCGGAAGTTGCCGTGGCGGCGGATGGTTCCGCTGTTCCTGGTCGGGTTCCTGGTGGCGGCGGGGCTGCGGACGGCGGGGCTGGTGCCGGACGAGCGGCAGGCAGACCTCGCCCTCGTCGGCACCTTCCTGATCACCAGCGCACTGGTCGCGATCGGCCTCTCGCTACGCGTCGGTGAACTGCGCAAGGCCGGGTTCCGCCCGCTGCTGCTGGGTGCAATCCTCTGGGTCGGCGTCGCCCTCGGCAGCCTCGGGCTGCAGTGGCTCACCGGCACGCTGTGACCCGCTCGGGCTGAAGCGCGACCGATCCGGCCGCGCCCCGGCCCGACCCGCTCAGTCCTGCTCGTAAGCCGCCGCGCGGACCTGGATCTTGCGGATCCGCTCCACGTCGAGCTTGGTCGACCGGTCGAAGCGGTAGATGCCGTTCTCCTCCTGGAAGACGTCGGTCAGCTGGGTGTAGCAGTAGCCGAACATCAGCGGGTCGTCGAGCAGCACGTCCACCAGCCCGGCGAACCGCTCGTAGAACTCCGCCTCGTCCCGCACCCGCTGGCCGTAGCCCCAGGACTCCGTCCGGTCCTCGCCGGCCGCCGAGGCCGCCGCCTCCGGGTTCCACCAGATGCCGCCGAACTCGCTGCAGAAGTACGGCTGCCCGTTATAGGGCTGCGAGATCGGCCGGTCGTCCGCACCGCCGGTGTTGCCGTACGGCTTGCCCTCGGCCAGCCCTGCCATCTGCTTGCCGAACTCCACCGGGTCCTGCTCGTAGTTGTGCGAGTCCCAGATGTCGGTCTCCGGCACCCGGTGCGAGTAGCCCGACGCGTCCAGCACCGGCCGGCTGGTGTCCGCGGCCTTGGTAGCCAGGAACATCGCCCGGGTCACGTCGTCCAGCTGGGTGATCCGGTCGTGCAGCAACTGGTGGGTCTCGTTCAGCGGACACCAGCCGACGATCGACGGGTGGCTGTAGTCGCGCTCGACCGCCTCCAGCCACTGCGTGACGAACGAAGCAGTCGGCTGCTGGTTGTCCCGCTGGGTGCCCTCGGCCACCCCCGCGCCCCAGTCGCCGAACTCACCCCAGACCAGGTAGCCCATCCGGTCCGCGTGGTAGAGGAAGCGCTCCTCGAAGACCTTCTGGTGCAGCCGGGCGCCGTTGAACCCGGCCGCCAGGCTCAGCTCGATGTCAGCGACCAGCGCCTCCTCGGAGGGAGCCGTCATCAGGCTCTCCGGCCAGTAGCCCTGGTCCAGCACGAGCCGCTGGAAGACGTGCTTGCCGTTGATCAGCACGGCCTTGCCGTTGATCGACACAGACCGCAGACCGGCGTAGCTGGCGGCCTGGTCGACAACAGCTCCGTCGGCGTCCAGCAGCTCCAGCCGTACGCCGTACAGGTGCGGGTCGGTGGTGTCCCAGAGCCGGACCCGGTCGGTGGGCACCGCCAGCACCAGGCGCGGGGCCAGGTCGAGGTCGGCCCGGACCTCGGCGGTGACGATCTCGCCGTCGGCGTCGGACAGGACGGCGCGGACCTTCCAGCCCGGCTTGTTGGCCGAGACCGGTACGTCCAGGTGGAACGCCGATCCCGCCACGTCCGGGGTGATGCGCGGCCGGCCGAGGTGCACCGCAGGCACGGCCTCGAGCCAGACGGTCTGCCAGATGCCGGTGGTCCGGGTGTAGTGGCAGTCGCGGTTGAAGTACAGCGTGCTCTGCTTGCCGCGCGCCTGGACGCCGTACCGGCTGTCGCGGGCGCGGACCACGATCAGCGCCTCGTCACCCGGTCCGGCGACGCCGGCCAGGTTCGCGCTGAACGGGGTGAAGCCACCGCGGTGCCGGACCACCTCGACGCCGTTCACCCAGACCGTGGCGTCGTGGTCGACGGCCTGGAAGTGCAGCACTGCGTCGTGGCCGGTCCACTCGGCCGGCACGGTCACCGTGGTCCGGTACCAGACCGCCTCCTGGAAGTCGACGTCCTCGATCCCGGACAGCTGCGACTCCGGGGCGAACGGGACGGTGATGCGCTGGGCCAGCTCGCGGTCGCGCAGGCCACGCTCCAGGCCGGAGTCGGAGCGGTCGGACTCGAACTGCCACTCGCCGTTCAGGTTGAGCCAGTGCGGACGAACGAACTGCGGCCGGGGGTGCTCGGGGCGGGGCTGGGTGCTGGGCATCGAGAAGGCTCCCGTGGGATGGGCTGAGCAGGTCGGATCGAGGTTACAACGTTGGAAAAACCCCGGCAACGGCTTCCTGCCCTCCGGACAGGCGGTGCCCCGGTCCTGCGCCGCGCTGTCAAGCCTTTCCGTCTCGCCGCACTGACAGCTTGCTGTCAGCCGGGGCGTGCAACCCTTTGCCCGGCGCGTCGTTCTTTTGTCAGAAGAGGCAGATCGGGCCCGGACCCAACCAACCGGCGGCTCGGGGCGTCATGCTGGAGGGGTAGTGCGTCAGCGGGGAGAGGGAGAGGTCGATGGGTGGCAACTGAGCGAACCGCCGAGGTGCGTCAGCTCCGGCTGCGCGTGCCGCAAACCGATCTCGACGCGCTGTACCGGCGACTGCGCGCTTTCCGTGACGGCGGCGGCTACATCGCCGCCGGGCTGGACCGCGTCGTGCCGGCCGCGTACGCCGACGAGCTGCTCGACTACTGGGTCAGTGGCTACGACTGGCGGGTCCACGAGGCGCGGCTGAACGCCTACGACCACTACGGCACCAAGATCGCCGGCCAGTTCCTGCACTTCCTGCACCTGCGCTCCGCCGATCCGGCGGCGAAGCCCGCCCTGCTCACGCACGCCTGGCCGAGCGGCGTGATGGATGTGCTGGACGCCGCGATGCCGCTGGAGGCCTCGGGCCGCTACCACCTGGTGATCCCGTCGATCGCGTGGACCGCGCTGACCGGGCCCGACGAGGGCGGCTCGCCCAGCCGCCGGACCGCCGCAGGCTGGGACGAGCTGATGCGCCGCCTCGGGTACGACGAGTACCAGGTCGGCGACGACCGCGAGGGCCTGACGGCGACCCCGGCGTACACGGCGGTGTCGGAGGCGGTAGCGCAGCAGCGTGGGCTGGACGCGGCCGAGCTGGCCGAGGTCCGCTGGTTCAACGAGAACCTCACCGCCTTCAACGAGGGGCAGCAGATCTCCGCGCTGGTGCTGAGTACGGCACTGCTCGCGTGGAACGCCCAGCTGGTCAGCCTCGAGATCGACCGCGACGCCTTGCTCACCGGCCTGACACTGGCCTGGTTCGCCTCCCAGCTCCCGGTCGAGTAGTCCCGCCGAGCAGGGCCTGTCTCAGGCCCCCAGCAGCCGGGCGCCGTTGTCCCAGCAGACCGAGCGCAGCCAGTCGTCGCCCAGGTCGAGCCGCTCCAGCGCCGCCAACTGGACGGCGTACTCGTACGGGATGTTGGGGAAGTCCGAGCCGAGCACGACCCGGTTCTGCAGTGTTGCCATCCGCGGCCTGAGCTCCCGCGGGTACGGCGCCAGCGCCTCGGTGAACGGGGTCAGCGCCATCGTGGTGTCGAGGTGCACGTTCGGGTACGCCTCGGCGAGTGCCAGGTGCTCGGCGTACTCCGGCATGCCCAGGTGCGCGATGACCGCTGTGAGCCGCGGATGCTTCCGCAGTACGTCGCCGAACGGGCCGGGACCGGTGTGGTGGCCGGGGATCGGGCCTGACCCGCAGTGCACCACCACCGGTACGCCGGCCTCGGCCAGCTGACCCCAGACCGCGTGGAGCTCGGCGTCCCGCGGGTCGTAGTCGCCGACCTGGACATGGACCTTGAAGATGCGCGTGCCCAGGTCCAGCGCCTCCTTCACGTACTGCGCTGCGCCCGGCTCCGGGTAGAACGTGCCGCTCGGCACGCAGCCCGGTGTCGCCGCGGCGAACTCGCGGGCCCAGGTGTTCAGCCACGCGGCCATGTCCGGCTTGTGCGGGTAGACCAGCGCGGGGAAGCGGCGTACTCCGAGATCCTCCAAAGTCTGCAGGCGCTCGGCGACCGGAGTCCGGTACTGGACCGGCCAGGCAACGCCGTAGTGCTGCTCGGCCCGGTCGAAGTAACTCCACACCGCATCCATCACCGGGTCGGGCAGGAAGTGGACGTGCACGTCCACGAGCCCCTCGAGCCCGAGCCGCTGCCACCAGGCCGGGACCCCTTCGTCGCGCATCCGGACACTGTAGACACATGGCATTTGCAATTGCTACGTAATTACGTAGTATCCACACTGTGGATGATGCTGTGGACAACCGGCTCGCGGAGCTCGAGCGGCGGATCGCCGCGCTGGAGTCCGCTCGCCTGCCTCCGCAGGACCAAGTGCTGCCCGAGGGCGTCGACCCGGAGGCGTTCTTCGCGCTGCAAGCGCTCAAGGAGCGCTATCCGGCGCCCGGGGCGGTGCTCTACACCGGCAGCGTCACGCTGCCCGACGACCGGCAGCTCGACTGGCAGTACGGGCGGACCACACCGGACGTGCTGGCGGCGGACTGGTCGGCCCGGGCGTCCGCGCTCGCGGCACTCGGCCATCCGGTCCGGTTGACGCTGCTGCGCGAGATCCTGCACGGCCGCACCACGGTCAGCGCGCTCAGTGAGGTCGAGGGCCTCGGTACGAGCGGGCAGATCTACCACCATCTGCGGCAGTTGACGGCCGAGGGCTGGTTGCACGCCCCCAGCCGTGGCGCCTTCGCCGTGCCCCCGACCCGGGTGGTGCCGCTGCTCGCGATCCTGGTCGCCCTGGAAAGGTAGTCATGAAGTTTTTCGCCGCACTGCTCGCTGTTGCGCTGGCCGTCGGAGGCTGGCTGATCCGGCCCGGCGCACTGCACCTGGCCGGGCCGAGGACGGGTGACGCGACCCTGCAGAAGTTCATCGACGACAACTACGAAGGGCCTGGTCACCGGCTGTCCGTGGCACTGGTGGACGGCAGCTCGACGCGCTTCGCGAGCCGCGGTGGTGACGAGCACGGCAGCTTCGAGATCGGCTCGATCAGCAAGGCGCTCACCGGCCTCCTGCTTGCGGACGCCGTCGAGCGCGGCGAGGTCACGCTGGGCCAGCAGGTGGGGTCACTGCTGCCGCTGCAGGAGTCAGAGGTCGCGACGGCAACGCTGGAAGATCTGGCCACCCATCACTCGGGTCTGCCGAAGATCAGCGGCAAACCGCTGCCCGCCGTGCGGTCGGCCTTGGCCGCCGTTGCCGGGGGCAATCCCTACCCGTACGACGTGGACCAGCTGCTCGACCACGCCCGCTCCGCCGGCACCGGCGGCCGCGGCGAACCGGCGTACTCGAATCTGGGTGGGGCGTTGCTCGGCCAGGCACTGGCTCGCAAGGCCGGCAAGAGCTACCCCGACCTGCTGCAGGAGCGCGTGTTCCAGCCCTTGACCATGCGGAACTCCCGTACGCCGACCAGCGACGCCGGTGCGGCGCCGGACGGGTACGGCTCGGGTGGTCGCCGGCAGGCGCCCTGGGTCCAGGAGGGCTACGGCCCCGCCGGCGGCGTCGTCTCCACCGCGGCCGACCTGGCTCTGCTCGCCCGGGCACTGCTCGACGGCAAGTACGTCACGGCGCTGGCCCCTCGGCGGGACTACGAGGAGGACCGGATCGGCCTGTTCTGGATGACCAGTCCGCTGCGCGACGACCGGAGCATGGTCTGGCACAACGGCGGCACCGGCGGCTACCGCTCCTTCATCGCTTTGGATCTGGACCGCCGGCGGGCGGTGGTCGTGCTCTCGGACGTCGCCGTCGACGTGGACGACTTCGCCACCAAGTTGCTGGAGGGCTAGGGCATGCGAGACATCATCCTGATCGTGCTCGGCGTCAGCTTTCCGGCGGTCGCGCTCTGGCAGATCTGGACCGGAAAGCTGCGCGACCGTGCCGAGCTGCTGATCATGCTGTCCAGCGGAGTCCTCTTCCTGCTCTTCGCTCGCGCCACCATCGACTGGAACGCGCTGCCGCCGCGGCTCTGGCTGATCGGCCTGGCGGTGATGGTCGCTGCGACCGCCCTGGCGGGCCGGACCTGGTCGAAGCTCACCTGGGTGCAGGGGGCGCACCCGGCCCGGCGTACCGTCTCGGGCGTGGTCCAGGTCGGGCTCGCGGTAGTGATCTGCGCCGTCCTACTCTGAGCGGCATGGTTGAACGAGTTGAGCGGCTCCGGCGGGTGGCACGCGGCTGGGACGAGGCCGCGGCCGGCTACGAGCAGTACTTCGTACCGCGGTTCCGGCCGTGGGTCGAGCTGGCTGTGGCGGCGGTGGAGGAGGTCCCGGAGGGGCCGATCCTGGTGCCGTGCTGCGGCACGTTCCCTGAGCTGGAGCTGCTGCTCGAACGCTTTCCCGACCGGGAGCTCGTCGGCATCGACCTGTCCGCCGGCATGGTCCGGCTCGCGCGGGACCGGGCCGCTGGGCTCGACCAGGTCACTGTCGTCGAGGGCGACGCCTCAGAGCTCGACCCTCGGTGGGCCGGTGCCTGCAGTGCGGTCGTGTCGGTTTTCGGGCTGCAGCAACTGCCCGAGCCGGAGCAGGCGATCGGCTCCTGGTACCGCGCACTGCGGCCGGGCGGGCGGTTGTCGGTGGTCTACTGGCCGTCGGTGACCGAGGACGCCGGCCCGTTCCGGCTGATCGACGAACTGGTCGATCCCGGGCCGGCTGATCCCGATCCCGACGTCGCCGCCGCGCTGCGGCAGCTCGGCGCGAGCGTCGAGCGGGACGAGCAGGCGACGTTCCCGATGACCCACCCGGACGCGGCGGCGTTCTTCGAGGCGTTCACCCGGTTCGGCCCGTTGCGGGCGACGGCGAACGTGCGCGGCGAGGCGTTCGTCGACGAGCTGCGCCGGCGCTTCCTCGACCGCGCCCCGGCCGGCGAGTGGACGCACCACCCACGGGCGCAAGTGATCACCGCGACACACTCTGGTCGGTGACCCACAGACTGGTGAGCCCGCGGAAGTGGGCCAGGAACTTCTCCTGCTCGTGCGCGGGGTAGGTGGCCGCGACGGTCTCGGTGAGCAGGCGGTCGAAGTCGGGACCGGAGACCCACTCGACCAGCTGCTCGTCGAACGACGGCAGGTTCTCGGCGCACCAGGCCTGGTAGCGGGCGGTGTCGAAGTACTCGTCGGCCAGCGCCAGGTAGGCGTCGATCTTGGCGTCGTAGTCGAGTGAGTCGTCGTCGGCGATCGCGAAGTACCGCTCGGTGTGCAGGTCGACCGAGGTCTTGCGGCCGGTCGCGAGCGAGAACACCGACCACTTCACCAGCGCGCTGATCGCCCACGGGAAGTAGTAGTGCAGCGAGGTGATCGCCACGTCCGGGCAGGCGTTGGCGTAGTCGATCGGGTGCACCGAGTCGCCCTTGACCAGCATCTCGCAGGAGTTGAACTCCCAGCCGAAGAACGCGTTCACGATCCGGCTGATCGCGACCGCCTGGTGGCCGGCCGACGGGCTGAGGAAGTCGTGCGAGACGGCGTACCGGTTGTGCATCGGCTCGTCGGGACGGAAGTCCATCACCATCGTCTCGGCGCCGATCGACAGCGCCCGGGCGAACTTGTCGTACTCGACGGTGGCCTGCAGGTGCATCAGCATCTCGCCGGACTCGTCGTAGGCCTGGTGCAGGTCGTCGCGGTTGTTGATCCTCGACACCCCGCGCCAGCCGCCGCCGTCGAACGGCTTCATGTACATCGGGTAGCCGAGGTCGTCGGCGATCGCGTCCAGGTCGAACGGCTGGTTGTACTTCGCCGAGGTGTAGGCCCAGCGCACGTTGTCGACCGGGTTCTTGTACGGCACCAGCACGGTCCGCGGGATCTTCAGCCCGAGCCGCAGCATCGCGCAGTACGCGCTGTGCTTCTCCATCGACTGGAAGGTGAACGGCGAGTTCAGCAGGTAGGTGCCGTTCATCAGCGCGGCCTTCTTCAGCCACTCGCGCGGGTGGTAGTACCAGTACGCCAGCCGGTCGATCACCAGCTCGACCCGGACCGGGTCGTTCAGGTCGAACGGCTCGATGCTGAGCCGCTCGGAGACGAACTCGTGCGTCCGTCCGGCCGGGTCGGTGATCGGCGGAACCCGCCGCAGCAACGCCTCGAACGCCTGCGGCCAGTCCTCCTCCGCGCCGAGCAACAACCCGATCAGATGCTGAGAGCGGTCAGCCACGCTAGCTCCAAAGAAGTGAAGGACGACAGGGAAGGGAGGGCGGTGTGATCAGGTGAAGCGGGGCAGGTGGTGGGCGAGCTGCTTGCGCCACCAGGGCCAGTCGTGGGCCACGTCGTGCCCCCACAGGTCCAGCTCGTGCGGGATCCCCTTGGACGCCAGCAGGGCCGAGGTGGCCCGGGCCGACGGCAGCGAGCCGGTCGGGTGGGTCTCCCAGTCGCCCTGACCGACGGTGAGCAGCAGGAAGACGCGATGGCGCAACCACTCCAGGTGGTCGCCGTCCAGGTTCGGCAGGTAGTCGGCCGGGTTGCTGAAGTACGTCGCGTCGCCGCGCTCGCCCCAGGCGTGCCAGCTGGACGCGTCGTAGTTGCCGGACTGACAGATCGCGATCGGGAACAGGTCGGCCCGCTTCAGCGCGAAGTTCAAAGCGTGGAAGGCGCCCAGGCTGCACCCGGTGGTGATGATGTCGGCGGCGCCCGGGGTGTCGCGGCCGATCGCCGGCACCACCTGGTCGAGGATCCACGACTCGTACCCGCCGTGGCGGCGGGCGCGTTCCTCCAGCGGGATGCTGCGGTCGGACCAGCTGAGGTGGTCGAAGGAGTCGACGCAGTACAGCTTGACCCGGCCGGCCTCGATCAGGTCCGCGACCGCGCCGACCATGCCGTTGTTCTCGTAGTCCCAGGCCCGGCCCTGCTCGCTGGGGAAGACCAGCACCGGGCGCCCGTAGTGCCCGTAGCGGATCACCGTGCCGGGCCGGTCGAGTCCCGGCGCGTCCAGCTCGACTTGTTCACGTTCCACGCGGCCTCACCTCTCGCGCTCGACAGCTCGTACACCCGGTCCGTCGGGGCCGGTTCTCGTGCCAGTGCCCTGCCGGTAACCCTCGCACGTCTTCACACCCGTTGCTTCCTACAAGCGCGTCTCGGCCTAGCCCCAGGCGCGGTTCAGCAGGTCGGTCAGGGCCGGGTCGAGCACGTCGCGCCAGGCGGTGAAGTTGTGCATGTCGGGGGTCTCGGCGAAGGTGACGTCCAGGCCGAGGGTGGTCAGGTGGGCGGCCAGCACCCGGTTGTTGTGAACGTTCTCCTCCGGCGTGCCGGCGGTCATCGCGACCAGCGGGCGGCTCGGCGGCTCGGTTGCCGCCAGCACCTCGTTCACGAAGGCGGTGACCTCGGCGTAGAACTCGAAGCCGGACTCCTGCGGATCGGTGGTCGGGGTGAAGAACGACCCGGACTGCAGGAACAGCCCGGCGAACGTGCCCGGGTGGTTCCACTCCGCGTACAGGGCGGCGAGGGCGCCCAGGCTCGCCCCCATCAGCACCGGCTGCCGGCTCCGGTACTGCGTCGTGACCGCCGGCAGCACGTGGTCCACCAAGGCTTCGGCGTACTGCGGGTTGGCGGCGTACCAGGGGTTCCGCGCGCCGGGGCGGACCAGCGCCAGCCGGAACGGCGGCACCGTGCCGTCGGCGACCATCGCGCCGGCGTAGTGCGTGAGCCCGGCGTACATCGCGAACTCGGGTCCGTCGTGGGACAGCAGCAACGGCAGCTCGAACGACGGCGCGATCCCGTCCGGCGCCCAGACCTGGACGTCGACAGCACCGACCGGCGAGGCCTCCACCGGGACCGGGGTCAGGCTGCCCGGGATCGGCTCGGTCTCGAGCCAGGCCGGCTCGACGTACCCGGGCAGCGGCAGCCAGGAGTGCTCGCCGAACGCGCCACCGACCACCCGAGGGTTGGTCGGGTCGGTCCGCATCCCGGCGTCGGCGACGTCGAACAAGTACTCCATCCGGTGCACCGAGGGCCGCGGCAGGCGCAGCTCCCAGCCGTAGGGGACCGGCTTGAACTCCAGCTGCTCGGCGGCCAGCCCGAGCTCCTCCCACAACCGGACCCCGGGCAGCGCGTGCTCGGGATCGGCGAGACGGAACACCACCTCGGCGCCTTCGACCGCACTCTTCACCTCATCGGGCATCAGACCACGGTACGTGGTGGTGCCACGGTTCTGCCGACCGGCTCCGGCCGCGCATTGCTGACAGCCGGTGTCAGTGATCCGCGCTACGGTCGGACCGAGACAGTGAGCGGGCCGGAGCTGCGAGGGGAGTACAGCCGTGGTGGAGCTGAGCGACATCCGGGCCGCGACGGACGGCCTGCCGCGCAGCTACGAGGTGCTGGTGCGGGACCGGATCAAGTTCCGGGTCGGACAGATCGTCTACCTCGCGGTGGCGCCGGACGAGCGGTCGATGGGCATCGCGTTCCCGCGCGACGAGCGCGACGCCGCGATCGCCGCCGAGCCGGCCAAGTTCTTCCGGCCGGTGCCGTCGGACGAGCGGTACCAGTGGATCCAGGTCCACCTGGACGCGATCGACCGCACCGAACTGCGCGAGCTGGTGCTGGACGCCTGGCAGCTCTGCGTCCCGCAACGGGTCGCGGCCGAGTACCTGGCCCGCCCGCACAGAAAGTAGCCACAGGCAACTGATCCGGTGAGAGTCTCATCCCCAGGGATGAGCCGGCCGGCGGGTGGGCCTACTTCCGGTGGGCCGGAAACCGTTCCCGGGAAGGATGAACGGCGCGCGCCGGGACGGCAGGCTTGGGGCCATGACCGGAGACTTCCTGCCCCGGCGTCGCCAGGCGCCGGTCCTTGCCCAGGCCGTGACCGCCGTCGTGCTGCTCGCGGTGGCCGCCGGCGCGGTACTGCTCTACCTGAACCGATGAGCCGCTGAACCCAGCCGGCCGTCAGCCGTCCCAGCGCACCTCGGCCTCGCCCGGCCGGACCACGCCCGCCTCGTAGGCGACCACGACCGCCTGGACCCGGCTGGACAGGCCAAGCTTGGACAGCACGCTGCTGACGTGAGTCTTGACCGTGGTCTCGCTGACGAACAGCTTGTTCGCCAGGTCGCGGTTCGACAGGCCGCGCGCCATCCACACCAGGACGTCGCGCTCCCGCTCGCTCAGCTGCGCCAGCAACCCCGTCCACCGCCCGTCCGCGGCGTGCGGCGCCGCCGCCACCGGATCCGCACCGACCTGCCGCTCCAGCTCCACGCACCGCTCCAGCAGCACCCGCGTCGAGGCCGGATCGACCAGCGAGTCCCCACGGTGCACGGCCCGCACGGCCGCGACGAGCAGGTCCGGGTCGGTGTCCTTCAGCAGGAACCCCGAGGCCCCGGCCCGTACGGCGCTCAGCACGTACGCCTCGTCGTCGAACGTGGTCAGCACCAGGACAGCGGGCCTGCTCCGGCCGGCCTCCTGGTTCGCCCGGGTGATCCGCTCGGTCGCGACCAGTCCGTCCATCACCGGCATCCGGATGTCCATCAGCACGACGTCCGGGTCGAACCGGTCGATCAGCCGGAGCGCCTCCTCACCGTCGCCGGCCTGGGCCACCGTGGTCAGGTCCGGCTCGTGGTCGAGAATCATCGCCAGCCCGGTCCGGATCACCCCCTGGTCGTCGGCGACCAGCACCCGGATCTGGTCCGTCACCTCTGCGGCGGCAACCATGCCTGCACCCTCCATCCACCCAGTGGTCCGGCGGCGACGGCCAGGGTGCCGCCGACCGCCAGCGCGCGTTCGCGCATCCCGATCAGTCCGTTGCCGCGGCCGCTCTCGCTGCGGCGGGCGTTCTCCAGCACGTTCACCGGTGGCGGCCCACCGCTGCCGTTGTCGTCGATGGTCAGCAGCTCGCCCTGCGGCCCACTCTGCCAGGTCACCTGAGCCGTGGTCGCCTTCGCATGCACCATCACGTTGGTCAGCGCTTCCTGGATGATCCGGACGGCGGTCAGGTCGGTGGCCGAGGTCAGCTCGCGGCTCCGAGTCGGCAACGTCATCGTGACGTCCACCCCGACCGCCTTGAGCCGGTCGCCCATCCGCGCCACCGCCGCCAGGTCCGGCACCGGCGCGGTCTCGGCGCCGCCGCCCGGCGAAGCGGTGTTCAGCACCCGGACGGTCTCCCGCATCGCGGTCAGCGCTTCCTTGCCGCTGGCAATGATCCAGCGGACCGCCTCGCGCAGCGCGGCCGGGTTCTGGTCGGCGACCCGGTCCGCGGCCTGGGCCCGGATCACCACGGCGCTCATGTGGTGCGAGACCACGTCGTGCAGGTCCCGGGCGATCCTGGTCCGCTCGGCCGCCGCGACCCGCTCGGCCTCGATCTTGCGCAGCCGGACCAGCTCGGCGTTGCGGTTCTCCAGCACCGCGACACTCTTGCGCCGGCGCAGCGCCCCCGCGCCGAGCAGCACCATGCCGCAGATCAGCGCCTCGGCGAAGACGAACAGCGACAGGTCGATGTAGCTGTAGAGGCTGACCAGGTCCCGCGGCAGGCTGCGGTAGCGCAGGCTGATCACGATGTCCGCGCGGGACAGCACGATCGCGACCACCGTCGGCAGGCCGATCATCAGTCCGGCCAGGCTGCCCATGGTGAAGAACAGGCAGGTCAGCCGCCGGACGCCGGCTGCGGCCGCGACGTACCCGACCACCAGCAGCGGGACCACGTGGATCTCCGACTGCAGGGCGGCGTTGCTGATCCGCGGCTGGCCGAACACGTCGATGCCGGCCTGGGACGCCAGGCCGGTGCCGGCCGCGGCGTACACGAAGGGGTACAGCAGCGAGACGAAGACCAGCGTGGTCCGGGGCAGGCTACGCCCGGCGGCCACGGTGACGACCAGGAAGATCCCGGTCACCGCGGACACGCTGGGGTTGGCCGGGCGCAGGGTGCTGTCGTTGATCACGGCCAGGGCCAGGAACCAGCCGACGCCGATCAGCGCCGCGAGCAGCAGGTCCTGCCACACCTGCGACAGCCGGCGCCAGAGGTTCCACACCTTGCTCACAGTAGTCGCCACCGATCGCCGTGCGGTTCCGTCGCCCGGACGGGCGGGCGCTCCAACTTTCGGAGGAGGCGTGACGTCGGACCTGCTACCCAGGTCCGACTTCCGGCCGCTGAGGACGGTCCCTGGGACCGATGCGCGCCGCCCGCCGATCCGAGAGGCTGTACCCCATGACGAACGACGTGCCGCCGCGGCGGACCTTCTCGGTCCGCGCCCGGTGGCTGTCCGTGACCGGAGTGGTCGTGGCCGCGTCCCTGCTGGTCTGGCACGCCCAGGTGGCCGACTTCCTCGGGCTGGACACTGCTGGGGACAAGCAACCGGTGGTGGCCGGATCGGGGGTGCCCGGGGGTCCGACGCCGCCGGCGGCCGACACGCCGGCCGCGCCGCCGACCCGGAAGGCGTCCGCGCGGCCCAGCCCGAGGGCGACGCCGACCGCGTCGCCCACCCGCAGGTCGCCGAAGTCGAGCGGGCCGGCGTACGACGAGGAGTCGGTCGAAGGCCTGTCGGTCAAGCTGCGGACCCGGCTGCTGAAGGCGATGGCGGCCGCGAAGGCCGACGGCGTCACGCTCACGATCACCTCCGGGCGGCGCAGCGCGGCCAAGCAGCGCCGGCTGCTGGAGGAAGCGATCGTCCAGTACGGCTCGTACCAGGCGGCCACCCGCTGGGTGCTTCCGCCGGAGGACTCGGCGCACGTCAAGGGCCGAGCCGTCGACATCGGGCCGCAGGCCGGCATGGCCTGGCTGAACCGCAACGGCTACCGCTACGGCATCTGCCGCCGCTACGACAACGAGCCGTGGCACTTCGAGGCGCTCACCACGCCGGGCCGCAAGTGCCCCCCGCGCGAGCCGCACTCGGTCGCCACGCGCTGAAACCCCGCTGACAGACCAGTACCGACAACGGAAACCAGGAGTCCCGCATGACCTTGACCGCAGCCGCGCCCGTCACCACCCGGCCCTCGACCCGTCGCCGCCGCCGGCCGGTCGTTCCGTCGCTGTGGCGTCAGGTCGTCGGCGGCGCCGCGGCGGGCCCGGAGCGTGCCGGGCAGCCGGAGCCGGACCGGTCGGCGTACACCCAGCTGGAGATCTACGACGCGGTGCTGAGCGCGTTCGACCGGCGGACCGAGGTGCTGGACACGATCGCCGCGGCCTCCGACCGGGAGACCGCCGTACTGCGGATCCGCGCGTTGCTGGACGTCAGCCCGGGACAGGCCGGCGCGATCGTCGACCTTCCGCTGCACCGCTTCACCAGCGGTACCCGCGACCGGATCCGGGACCGCGCCGACGAGCTGCGCCGGGCGCTCAGCCGCTGAACCACGTCCCCGGTTTGATCGGGGTGGGGACGATGGAGAAATGATCACGGTGGAGCAGGCGAAGCGGTTGCGCAAGGCCGGGGCGCTGTGGGTGCCCGGAGCGGGAGACCGGTTCCTGGTGCCGGACCGGGACATGGACGACGACGTGTTCGTGGTCAGCGACATGACCGTCGAGGTGCACGACTACCCCGGCGGCAAGGTGATCGGCTTCAACGGCACGACCGAGTGGGCGCTGGACAGCATCGAGCAGCGCGAGGTGATCTGGCTGCCGCGCGAGGAGCAGCTGCGCACCCTGCTCGGCAACCAGTTCGTCAGCCTCACCGCGACCGGCGACGGCTACACCGTGCGCACCCAGGCCGGCGAGTACACCGCCACCGACGCCGAGCAGGCGTACGCCGAAGCCCTGCTCGACCTGCTCGAGGGCTGAGGTCAGGACTTGGCGGGACGCCAGTACTGCTTCTTGTCCTTGTCCCGGACGACGTAGCCGAGCTTCGCCACCTCGGCGCGCAGCTCACGCAGATCGTCGGCCGACGACGAGCCGGCGAAGGCCTTCTGCCGGGCGCGCAGGACGGCGTTGACCGCCGGCGGCAGGTCCGGGTCGTCCTCGACCCAGCGGCGGAAGCGGTCGGCGTACGGGTCGCCGGCGTCGGACCACGGGTAACCGTGAGCCCGGAAGGCGGCGCCGATCTTCGGGGCGCCCGACTTCAGCTCGTCGTGCCGCTCGCGGGCCAGCTCGCCGGAGTCGCGACCGAGCACCACGATCTCCTTGCCGTCCAGGAAGACCGAGGCCACCTGGTCGCGCGGGACCGACGTCGTGTGCTGCTTCTTGAAGAACTCGATCCCGGCGTTCGTCACCGTCACCCGCAACGTGTCCTCCAGGGCGGCCGCGCCCAGCAGGAGCCCGGCGACCAGACCGGCGACGGTGGTGACGACGACCACCCACCAGGCGTCCCAGCCGGAGATGAGCTCCAGCGGACCCTGCATCGGCACCCACCGTTGTTCGGCCGCCCAGTCCGCGATGCGGGGCAGGAAGTAGCCGAGCGCCAGACCGGCCAGCGGCAGTCCGCCGAACAGCACGACCTTGTCCGCCGCCGAGTGCCCGATCACCGTCGCGGTGTCCGTGCGCATGCCGTGCTCCTTCAGCTCCTGCCGTCCTGGGTCCACAGTTCAGCGAACGTAGCAGCGGGTCCGGGCCGGGTCACCGGCTGAGACGGCGCCCGATACCGAAGTCGCCGCCTGACACCCTGGACGAGACCAAAGTCGTACCGAGAACGGAGAGTCCATGACCGCGGGCATCTGGTTGCGCTTCCTGTCCGGGCCCGAGATCGACTCGCTCGGGCTGACCCGGACGGAGCTGGTGGACTCCGTGGAGGCGGCGGTCCGCGACCACGGCGAGGGGCAGACCAGCTTCGAGCCGCGAGTGCACCTGATGCCCGACAACGGCGGGATCGGCCACTTCAACGTGCTGCGCGGCCACCTCAACCGGCTCGGCGAGCACGGCGTCAGCGGGGTCAAGGTGGTCGGCGACTTCGTGCCGAACTATCAGATCGGACTGCCCAGCGAGCTGGCCGTCGCGACGCTGTTCGACCCCACCACCGGGGTGCCGCTGGCGATCCTCGACGCAACCATGATCACCGCCGCCCGGACCGGCGCGATGACCACGGTCGGCGCCCGGCACCTGGCGCGCCGGGACAGCAAGATCCTCGGGCACGTGGGCTCGCGCGGCACCGCCTGGTGGAACGTCACGATGCTCGACGACCTGTTCGACCTGGACGAGATCCGGGTGACGTCGCGCCGGCCGGAGTCGCGGGAGAAGTTCGCGGCGGAGCTCTCCGCGGAGCTGAACACCCCGGTCCGGGTGGTTGCCACCGCGGCGGAGGCGTTCGACGGTGCCGACGTGCTGGTCGAGGCGACGCGGCTGGTGGAGCCGGAGCCGCTGCTCCGGACCGCCGCGGTGAAGCCGGGCGCGTTCGTCGTTCCGTACGGGACGGTCAGCGCGGTGGAGCTGGATCTGCTCGACGTGATGGACAAGGTGGTCGTCGACGACTGGCGCGAGGCGCAGTCCGGCAGGTTCGGCGCCCTGCGGCGGCACGTGGACACCGGACGGCTCTCGCCCGAGACCCTGTACGCCGAGCTGGGCCAGATCGTGGCCGGGCAGAAGCCGGGGCGGGAGACCGCGACCGAGCGGATCCTGCTCTGGCACCGGGGACTGTCGCTGCTGGACGTCGCGATCGCGCACCTGATCCTGCGCCGGGCCGAGGCAGCCGACGTCGGCACGATGCTCAGGTTCCATTGATGCCGACGCCGGTCGAGCGGCCGGAGGACCTCACGATCGACCTGGTGGGGCCGATCGAGCTGGCGCCGAGCCTGCTCGAGCAGCTGCGGAAGACGCGGGCACAGGCGCTGCGGGTGCTGGCGACGGAGTCGCCGGTGTACGGGGTCAACACCGGGATGGGTGCGCTGAGCAAGGTCCGGCTGGACGAGGACGAGCAGCGCGTCCACCAGCGCAATCTGCTGCTGGGACGTGCCGTGGGTGGCGCGCCCTGGCTTCCGTACGCCGAGTCGCGGGCGGTGGTGGTCGCCCGGCTGCGAACGTTCCTCACCGGTGACGCGGGCGTGTCGGCCGAGCTGTGCGCGCAGCTGGTCGCCTTGCTGAACAGCGGATTCGCGCCGGCGATTCCCGTCGGTGGCGCGGGCTCGGCCGGGGAGATCATTCCACTGGCCCACGCCTTCGGCCCGCTGGTCGGCGTCGGGAGCGTCGTGGATGCCGAGGACAAGGTGCGCCTGGCAAGCAGTTGGCGCCGCACTGCCTCTTCGTTCGAGCTGGGACCGAAGGAAGGGATTGCCTTGCTGGCCGGCATCCCCGGTGCCACCGGGCGGGCGTGGCTGCAGATCGGCGTACTGGAACGACTGCTGGACCGGATGGGCGAGGTGGCTGCCGGCGCCATCGCGGTGGTGGCCGCCTCACGGGACCCGTACGACCCGCGGACCGGGCGGGCGGACGCGTTGCTGGCGGCCGAGCAGGCGAGAATCCTTCAGCTTGCCGGAACCGAAAGCAACCCGAGCACGCTGCAAGCGCCGATTTCGTTCCGGGTCGTGGGACACGTCGTCTCGCATGCCAGGCGGATGGTTGCGGAGCTGGCCGCCGCGGTCGACCGTGGACTGGACGGGGTCACCGACTCACCGGCCTTGCTGGGCAGGGATTTCGTCGGCACGGCGGGCTTTCACGGCATCGACCTCGCGGCGCACTGCGACCACGTGGTGGCCGCGCTCGCGCATGCCGCGGAGGTGTCGGCCGCACGGCTGCATCGCCTGCTGGATCCGGCGGTCAGCGGTCTGCCCGCGCAGTTGGCGCGTGTCCCGGGACCGCAGGCAGGACTGGTCCCGGTGCACAAGCGCGCCGTCGCGACGGTGCACGCGCTGCGGCGGTTGACGTTGCCGACGGCAATCGGTGCGATGGAGACCTCGAACGGCCAGGAGGACGTGCAGACGTTCTGCTGGGAGGCAGTGGGCGGCTTGGGTGAGGCGATCCGGCTCACCCGCGAGGTCGCTGCCGGTGAGCTGCTCGCTGTTCACCAGGCGTTCGCGTTGTCCGGACGGCCGGTGCCGGCGGGCCTGCGCGACCTGCTCGACGCGGTGGCGGACGTCGTACCGCCGATCGGCGCGGACCGGCCGTTCGGCCTTGATCTGCAGCGAATTCTCGACACCGTGCTCTGAGCGGCGCCAGGGCCGGAATGGGGCTGTCAGCAACATCAGTGCGTGATCGCGTGTTTGCGGAAAGTGACCTCGGGTACCCGGTCGTCGTACGGAAGTTGCCGTCGACAAGAAGAACGGGGATGCAACAGATGAGCACCGCACAGGAGCTGGAGCGCACGATCGGCCAGGACGTCTACGACGTGGACGGGCAGAAGGTGGGCACCGCGGCGAACCTGTACGCCTCCGACCTGTCGGGTGAACCGGAGTGGGTGACCGTCAGGACCGGCCTGTTCGGCAACAAGGAGACGTTTGTGCCGCTCGCCGGTGCGCACGCCGAGCAGGACGGGCTGCACGTCGGGGCGCACAAGGACGCGATCAAGGACGCGCCACGCATCGATGACCAGGGGCACCTGTCCGAGGCCGAGGCCGCCGAGCTGTACCGGCACTACAACCTGCAGTCCACGTCGCGCAACACGCGGAGCACCGACGGTCTGGGCATGGCCACCGGTGACGGCGTACCGGCGGACCAGCAGCAGAACGCCGGCATGAAGCACGCCCGCGCCGATCACGGGCGCGAGGAAGTGGTCCGCTCCGAGGAGCGGCTGCGGGCCGGCACCGAGACGGTCGAGACCGGCCGTGTGCGCCTCCACAAGCACGTGGTGACCGAGGAGCAGCAGGTCACCGTGCCGGTCAGCCACGAAGAGGTCCGCGTCGTGCGGGAACCGATCGAGCACGGTCGTCCGGGCGCCGAGATCGCGCCGGAGGACCGCGAGGTCACGCTGCACGAGGAGCGCCCGGTGGTGGCCAAGGAGACCGTCCCGGTGGAGAAAGTCGGGCTCGACACCAAGACCGTACGTGACGAGCAGCAGGTGCGCGAGCAGGTCCGCAAGGAGCAGGTCGACGTCGTGGACGCCGACCTGGACGAGAAGACGCCGCGCAAGCACTGAGGCCAAGCGCTGAGGTTGAGCGCTGAGGCACAGGCACGGCCGGAGGGCGTGGGAACCGCGACAGCGGCTCCCACGCCCTCGGTGCGATCAGCTGCGCGCTCAGCCGCGCTGGGGCGGACTCATGACGAGGGTGGTCGTCATGCCGACCGGGCCTGGGTGGACTCGAAGACTTCGTGCTGCAGGGGTTCCCCGGCGAGGAATCGCGCGAGTTCCTCGGCCATCAACCGGCCTTGCCGCCGGCGTTCGGTGTTCAGGGTGCCGGCCAGGTGAGGCGTCACCACCGCGTTCGGCAGGCTGAAGAGCGGCGATCCGGGCAGGGGCGGTTCGGGGTCGGTGACGTCGAGAACGGCGAAGAGGTCGAGGCGTTCCTGCAGGACGGACACCAGCGCGTCCTCGTCGATCAGCGCGCCGCGGGCGGTGTTGATCAGCGTGGCGTCGTGCTTCATCGAGCCGAGCAGTTCGGCGCTGACCACCTTGCGGGTGTCGGGCAGAACAGGGGCGTGCAGGCTGACCACGTCCGAGGTGGCGAACAGCTCCTCCAGCGAGACCAGCCGAACACCCAGGTCGGCCGCGACCGCCGGATCGACGTACGGGTCGTAGGCCTGCAGGGTCAGCTCGTGCCGGCCGAGCAGGCGGGCCGTCGCGCGGCCGGTCGCGCCGAGCGACATCAGGCCGACGACCGAGCCGTCGGCGCCGGGTTCGTTGGATGCTCTAGGCAACGACTCGTGCCGTGCGCGGCTGCCGAGCACGTACCGCCAGCCGTGCTTGAGCGCGTAGAGCACCTGCGCCAGGGTGAACTCCGCGACCGACGCCGCGATCACCTCGTTGGCGGTGGTCACCCGGATGCCGCGGGCCCAGGACTCCGGCGTCACGATCGACCGCACCGAGCCGGCGCCGTACAGGACCAGCTGCAGGCGGGACGCGAACGCCAGCAGTTCGGCGGTGAGCTGCGGACCGCCCCACGCCGTGACCAGTACGTCGACGTCGGCGAGCAACGCGGGGGTGAGCTCGGCCGGGGCCAATGGGGGAGCGGTGATCTGCAGCTGCTGCTCGATCGCCGCGCGTTCTTCGTCGCCGTACACGTCCGGGAACCGGGCCAGGTCCATCACGTACAGGCCGTTGAGCATCACGACACCTCCTGGTCCAGCTGCATGGGCATCAGCCCTCATCCGGCAAGCGCTTGCCACTGGATGGTAGTCCGAGACACCCCCGCCTCTGACCCCGGCGAGCCACGTACTGCGGGCGCGGGGGCAAAGGCACAGCTGCTGGATTGCTGACGGGGGAAGTAGCTTTTCGGGTAGGTGGGTCGTTGGGTGGGGTGGATCCATTAGCCTGGGTCGGGTTCCGTCGGCGAGGTGGAGGTTGCGTGAAGCGGTTCGTGGTACCGCCGAACTGGCCGACGCCGCCGCGGCGGAGCTGGATGCCGCCGAAGACGTGGCGGCCCGATCCGTCCTGGCCGGCCGCGCCGGAGGACTGGAAGTTCTGGGTCGACGGCAAGGGAAACCCGGTGCGCGGACCGGTCGGGCTGTACGGCGGACCGTCGCGGCGGGTGGTGCTCGGCGGCGCCGGTGGAGCCGTGCTGCTGGTGGCGGCCGCGCTGTGGGGCATGACGGCGGCCGGCGTGTTCGACGTCGAACCGCCGCAGACGCAGGCGATCCCGGTCGTCGACGACCGCAGCCAGTCCCCCTCGCCCTCGCCCTCCCTGACTCCCGCTCGGACCCCGCCGCCGGTGCGCAAGACCACCCCGCCGCCGGTGCGGCGGACGACGCTGAAGCCGACCGAGAAGCCGACCGAACGACGGACCACCCGCCGTCCGGAGCGCACCGAGGAGCGCGCCCCGACGCCGACCCCGACGAAGACCGTCAGCACGCCCCCGCGCCCGCCGCGCACCACCACCAGCACCCCGCCGACCCGCGAGGAGATCCTCCGGGAGTACTGCCGGGTCCGCGGCTGGGACCCGGACTGGTGCGACCCGGACAACTGGCCCCAGGACCCGAACGATCCCGAGGGCCCGCGCCGCCCGTGATCGCCCCCGGCGGTTGACAGTCCCTCGGTCACGCCACCACGCTCGACCACAGAGACCAGGTGCCGAGAAAGCCGGTGGACGCGCTGAGTGAGGTTGTCGGCGGCATCTCACCGGGGAGGAACCATGCGTGAGTTGACGGTCGATCTGTTCAGCACCGTGGACGGCTTCGGCGGAGGAGGTCCGCAGTCCGCGCCGTACTGGGGGTACGGCGGGCCGGAGTTGTCCGGCTGGGTGGACGAGCAGTTGGCGACGGACCACGTGATGCTGATGGGCGCGACGACGTACCGGCAGCTGGCCGAGATCGTCGCGGACGGCGACGACCCGTCGTTCCCCCGGATGGCCGAGCTGCCGAAGATCGTCTTCTCCTCGACTCTGCGACCGCCGTTGACCTGGGCGAACACGACGATCGTCGACGAGCCGATCGAGACCGCCGTCCCAGCGCTGAAGCAGCTCGACGACGGCCTGCCGATGCGCACGATCGGCAGCGCCTCCCTGATTCGCAGCCTCTTCCGGCAGGGCCTTGTCGACCGGCTCCGGGTGATGGTGTTCCCGACCATTCACGGTACGGCCGGTGAAGGGCCGGTGTTCGCCGACCTGCCCGACCTGCGGCTCAGCCTCGCCGGGACGACCGTGCTCGACGACCGCCTGGTCCTGCTCGACTACCGCGTCGGCGACGACCAGGCGCCCAGCTGACCACTGGTCAGCTGAGGAAGTCGATCGTCCGGCCGACGCCGGTCGCGCGGGCCGCCTGATAGACCGGCCAGCTGATCGCCAGGTCCTGCCAGGGCAGACCGACCGGCGCGTAGACCGTCACCTGCCCGGCCGACTGCCGACCGGCGCGGGCTCCGGTCAGCACCTCGCCCAGCGTCGCGGCGATCGCGCCCGCGCCGAGCCCAACGTTGCCCACGGCACCCATCGCGACCGCGAGCCGGGCATCGTCGACGACCACGCGCGCGCCACCGAGCAGATCGGCGCCGAGCTCGACCTTGCCCGGCTCGTCGGCGCCGAGCGTCGTGAAGTGCCGCCCCGGCCGTACGTCGGCCGCGGTGAGCAGGGGTTCGCGCGACCAGGTGGCCAGGGCGACGATCTCGGCCCGCGCCGCGACGTCGCTCGGTCCGTCGGCCACCGAGCCGGCGATGCCTTGCGCAGCGAGAAAGTCCTGCGCCCGCGGGCGATCGACGTCGTACCCGACCAGCTGCTCGATCGGCCGCAAGCTGGTCAAACCGCGCACGACCATCGCCGCTTGGGCGCCGGTGCCGATCACCCCGAGCGTGCGAGCCCCGGGTGCAGCCAGTACGTCGGTCGCCAGCGCCGCGGCGAGTCCGGTGCGCCACGCGGTGATCGTGGCGGAGTCGAGCACCGCGAGCAAGGTCCCGTCGGTCAGGTCGTGCAGGCACACCACGCCGCGCAGCGCCGGCGTGGCGGCCGGGAACTTGGCATTCACCTTCACGGTGTACGCCGGAATCCCCGGGATGCTGCCGGGAAGCAAGGCCGTCGCCGTGCCCGGCCCGGCGAGGTCGGTCCGGATTCGCTGCGGCTCCACCTCCTGGATCGCGCCGAACCCCGCGCGCATCGTTCGCAGGACGGCGGGAACGTCGAGCAGGCCGACAATGTCGGAGCGGGTGAGCAGCAGAGTCATCAGACCACGTTGAATTCTGTTCGGGGGGTGGCAGTGCGGAAGCGGTCGGCGTGCAGGGGGGACACGTCGACGACGGGGGTGCGCCGCAGGTACAGGTCGCGGACGACCTCGCCGACGGCTGGGCCTTGCAGGAAGCCGTGGCCGGAGAAGCCGGTGGCGTAGAGGAAACGGCTGACGTCCTCGTCCTCGCCGATCAGCGCGTTGTGGTCGGGTGTCATCTCGTAGAGGCCGGCCCAGCCGCCGGTCAGGCCGACGTCGAGCAGGCTCGGCGCGCGATGCTGCATCGCCGCCGTCAGCCCGGGCAGCCAGGCCTCGGTACGGTCGAGGTGGAAGCCCGGCTGCTCCGAGGGATCGGACATGCCGACCAGCAGGCCAGGTCCTTCGCGGTGGAAGTAGAAGGTGCTGGTGAAGTCGATCGTCATCGGGAGGTTGTCCGGCAGCCCCGGGATCCCCGCGGTGACGACGATCTGCCGCCGCAGCGGGACCACCGGCAGGTCGACACCGGCGTACGCGCCGAGCTGGGCGGACCACGCGCCGGCCGCGCAGATCACCGACCGGGTCCGGACCGTTCCGCGGCTGGTCCGGAGCCTGCGAATCTCGTTGCCTTCGACATCGATGTCGGTGACCGCGCAGCCGGTGACCAGCTGGGCGCCGAGTCGCCGGGCCGCGGTCGCGTAGCCCAGCACCACCGACTCCGGCGTACAGTGCCCGGCGTCCGGCGAGAAGCAGGCAGCGACCAGGCCGTCCGGGGAGATCAGCGGAGCGAGGGCGACGGCCTCGTCGACGGAGATCATCCGGGTCGGACCGCCCAGCTCGTTCTGCACCCGGGTGCTCTGCTCGAAGGCCGCGACCTGCTCGTCGGTGGACAGCAGGAAGAGGTAGCCGACCCGGTGCAGGTCGATCTCCTGCCCCGGCCGTACGCCGAAGTCCGCGAACGCCGCCAGGCTGCGAGCGCCGAGCGCCACGTTCACCTCGTCGGAGAAGTTCGCCCGGACCCCGCCGGCCGCCTTCGACGTCGAGCCGGCGCCGAGGCTGTCCTTCTCCAGCAGCAGTACCCGCTGCACGCCCGCCTCGGCCAGGTGGAACGCAATGCTGGTGCCGATCACCCCGCCGCCGACGATCACCACGTCGGCGGCGTCGGGCAACGCCCGGCTCAAGGCAGCCGGAAGTCGAAATCGGCCTCGACCGTCGCCGTATCCAGCTGCGCCTTCTGCAGCTTGCCGGAGTAGTCCCAGTTCAGCGACTGCCAACGGGTGAACTGGTCCAGCACCCAGATCCCGCTCTGCCGCGAACCGTTGCCCGACTTGCCGTTGCCGCCGAACGGCAGGTGCGCCTCGGCGCCGGAGGTCGAGTTGTTCACGCTCACCATGCCCGCCGAGATGCCCTGCGCGAACTGGAACGCCTGCCGCGGGTCGGTGGTGTAGATCGAGCTGGACAGGCCGTACCCCGGCTTGTTGCCGAGAGCAATGGCCTCGTCGAGCGTCGAGTACGTCGTGACGCCGACCACCGGCCCGAACGTCTCGTGCAGGAACAGCTCGTCGTCGGGCCGCACGCCGGCCACGATCACCGGGTGGTAGAACAGTCCGGCGGCCGGGTCCCCGACGAAGCCGGAACGCGGATTGTCCGCGGTGACCCGGCCGGTGCTGCCGATCACCCGGTGGTGGCCGGCGATCCAGCCGAGCGACTTCTCGAAGCCGGCCGCGAACTTCTCGTCCAGCAACGGGCCGAACAGCACGTCCTGGGTCGGGTCGCCCATGCGCGCCGCCGCGACCGCCGCCCCGAACAGCTCGACGAAGTCGGCGTGCACCGACTCCTGCACGATCACCGTGCCGAGCGACGTGCACCGCTGACCGGCCGTTCCGAACCCGGAGAACAGGGCACCTTCGACCGCGAGCTCCAGGTCGGCGTTCTCGGTCACCACCATCGGGTTCTTGCCGCCGAGCTCGAGGCACGGGGACTGCAGGTGCCGGCCGCACAGCTCGCCGATCCGGCGGCCGACCTCGGACGACCCGGTGAAGCCGACCTTGTCGACCAGGCCGGCCTGCAGGGCCTGCTCCAGGCCGGTGAAGGTGTCCGGCCCGTCGGCGTGCACGACGTTCAGCACCCCGGCCGGGACGCCGGCGTGGGCGAAGAGCTGGTAGAACGCGTCGGACACCACCGCGGAGTACGTGGCCGGCTTCCAGACCACGGTGTTGCCGCAGAGCAGGGCCGGCACGATGTACCAGGACGGGACGGCGACCGGGAAGTTGCCGGCCGAGATGACCACGACGGTGCCGACCGGGCGGCGGAACGTGAACAGCTGCTTGTCCGGCATCTCCGAGGGCACGGTCTGGCCGTACAGCCGGCGGCCCTCGCCGAGAAAGAAGTCGCAGGTGTCGATGATCTCCTGCACCTCGCCGAGCGCCTCCGCGAGCGGCTTGCCGATCTCGCGGGTGACCAGCGCGGCCAGCCGGGCCTTGTTCGCGGTCATCAGCCGGCCGACGTTCGCGATCACCTGGCCGCGCTGCGGAGCCGGCAGCGCGGACCATCCGAGCTGCGCCTCCCGCGCGACCCGGGCTGCCTGGACGAGCACCTCCGGACCGGCCAGGCCGATCTCACCGACCACGTCGGCGGTGTTCGCCGGGTTGGTGGACGCGGTGCTGCGGGCCGGGCCAGGGACGCGTTCGCCGGCGACGACGGACAGGATGGCAGACGACACGGGTGGGTCCTCTCGCTGGCGGATCTCGGTGCCGACCAGCGTCTCATGCGAGTACCTTGTGAAGGCGTTCACAATATGGTTCAGTAGGGGTGCCGGGGCTAGGTCCCGGGCGAACAGCGACCCCGAGACGCGGGAGGCCCCATGACCGAGCGGAAGCCGCCCGGGATGTCGACCCAGGACTGGGTCGAGCTGCAGATCCGGCAGGCCCAGCAGCGCGGCGAGTTCGAGAACCTGTCCGGTGAGGGCAAGCCGATCCCGAAGCTGGCCGACGCGCACGATCCCGACTGGTGGGTGAAGGACTTCCTGCGCCGGGAGAAGATCGAGGCCGACGTCCTGCTGCCGCCGTCGGTCCAGCTGCGCAAGGAGAAGGCGCAGGTGGCCGAGAAGGTCGCCCGGATGCGCACCGAGACCGAGGTCCGCGACTACCTGGCCGACCTCAACGAGCGGATCCGGATCCAGATCCGGGACGCCACCGGGGCGGTGATCCCGGTCGGTTTCGTGGACACCGAAGCCGTCGTCGAGCAGTGGCACCGGGACCGCCCGGCACCGCCTCCGGGACAGTCCCGGGCCGGGCACCAGGAGCACTCGCGTCGCCGCCGCAAGTCGGTCTGGCAGCGGCTCTTCAGCTGACGCGCCGCAGCACTGTGGGCGCCATTCCCGGCGGTCAGCCGGCCAGCAGGCGCTGGGCCGCCGCCTCGATGGCAGGCTCGCCCAGCAGCACGTGATGCGCCGCCGCTCCCAACGGGACGAAGGTGTCCTCGCTGGTCACCCGCGCCATCCGGCCGGTGAAGCCGGCGTCGACGAGGGCGGCCAGCACGCCTTCGGAGACGCCGCCCGAGCGTCGGGTTTCGTCCGCGACCAGGACGCGCCCGGTGGCCTCGGCCTCGCGGAGCAGGTCCTCGACCGGCAGCGGCGCGAGCCAACGCAGGTCGAGCACCCGTACGCCGGGCAGCCGCGCGGCCACCCGCAGGCTCATCGGTACCCCGTTGCCGAACGTCACCAGCGTCAGCCGGTCCCCGTCGCCGTACGTGCGGCCGCGCCCGATCGGTACGTGCTCGGCCCCGTACGCCGCCAGCCAGCCGTCGTCGCCCTCGGCGTACAGGTCGCGCCGGTGGTAGAGCGCGATCGGCTCCAGGAACACGCAGACGGCGCCGTCGCCGCGGGCCGCCGCCGCGCAGGTGTGCAGCATGGCGGCCGCGTCGTCCGGCCGGGACGGCGACGCGATCACGATGCCCGGGATGTCCCGCAGCACCCCGATCGCGTCGTCGTTGTGGAAGTGACCGCCGAACCCCTTCTGGTAGCCGTAGCCGGCGATCCGCAGCACCATCGGGTTGCGATACTGCCCCTGCGAGAAGAACTTCAGTGACGCCGCCTCGCCGCGCAGCTGGTCCTCGGCGTTGTGCAGGTAGGCCAGGTACTGGACCTCCGGCAGCGGCAGCAGCCCGGACACCCCGGCACCGAGTCCGAGCCCGAGGATCGACTGCTCGTCCAGCAACGTGTCGAACACGCGGGCCGGCCCGAACGCCTTCTGCAGTCCGCGCGTCACGCCGTACACGCCACCTTTGCGGCCGACGTCCTCGCCGAACACGATCGACTCCGGGTACGCCGCGAGCACGTCGGCCAGCGCGCGGTTGATCGCCTGGCCGAGCGTCAGTGGCTCCGGGTGGCCGATGGTTCGCTCCGGCAGGCTGTGCTCGGCGACCTCGGCCAGCCGCAGCGGCGCCGCGACCGCTTCGGCCGAGGTGAGTTGCGGCAGCCCGGCGACCTCCCGGGCGATCGCCATCACCTCCGCCCGCTTCGCCTCGTACCGGTCGACGATCTCGTCCGCCGAGCAGCCCTTGGCCAGCAGGAGCCGGGCGGTGCCGAGCAGTGGGTCGAGCTCCTCGTCGGCGAGCAGCTCGGCCGGCGTCCGGTACGCCGTCTCGACGTCGGAGCCCGCGTGCCCGAGCAGCCGAACGGTCCGCAGCCGCAGGAAGGCCGGCCGCCGGTTCCGCCGGACGAACGTGGCCGCCTCGGTCGCCATCGCCAGCGTGGCGGCCAGATCGGTGCCGTCGGCATCGAAGTACCGCAGGCCCGGCCGTTGCCCGTAGGCCTGCTTGATCCAGCCGTCCGGGGTACGCACGCTGATCCCGATCCCGTTGTCCTCGCAGACCAGCAGCAACGGCATCGGGATGCCCTGGTACGACGCGTGCAGGGCCGCGTTGATCGCCCCGGTCGCGGTCGAGTGGTTGGCCGAGGCGTCGCCGAAGCTGGTCACCACGACCGCGTCCGCGGGCCACGGCGACGGTACGCCGAGCTTGCCGGCCCGGGCGATCGAGAACGCCACGCCCATCGCCCGCGGCAGGTGCGACGCGATCGTCGAGGTCTGCGGGATGACCGCCAGGTCGTGCCGGCCGAACACCTTGTGCCGGCCGCCGGCGATCGGTTCGCTGGCCGCCGCGGCGACCCCGAGCAGGATGTCCCGCAGGCCGTCGCGATGTCCTCGCCGACGCCCGGCCGCGTCGTCCGCGGGGGCGGCCGCGGCGCCGTGCTGGGCGGCCCGGGCCAGGTAGAACGCGCCGGAGCGGTAGTGCAGCAACGCCGGGTCGGTCGGCCGCAGCGCGGCGGCGACCGCGGCGTTGCCCTCGTGGCCGGAGGAGCCGATCGTGTAGAAGCCGTGGCCCTGCGACTGCAACCACCGGGCGGCCAGATCGACGTGCCGGCTGCCGAGCTGGGCGTCGTACAGGTCGCTGACCAGGTCGGCGGACAGGTCGTGATGGACGGGCTCGAGCGCGTGCACGCGCTCGGCGAACAACGCGTCGACCTGGCTCATCGCGCCACCTCCTCGGCGGCACCGGGCGCCGGCACGCGGCCGGATCGGTCAGAGGCCGCAGTCGAAGCCGTCGCCGTTGGGGTTCGCGTCGGCCAGCCGGTCCAGGATCCGGGTCGCCCGTGCAAGCTCCTCACCTGGAACATGATCCGCGAAGAACGTCGCCACCACCGCATCGACCACCGGTTCGGCGGTTCTCAGCGCCGTCCGGCCGGCCGGCGTGAGCTCGGCCCAGGTGGCCCGGCGGTCGGCCGGTGACGTGGTCCGGACCACCCAGCCGTCCTTGTCCTCCAGCTTGGACACCAGCCGGGTGGCGCCACTGCGCGAGATCATCAGAGCCTCCGCCAACGGCGCCATCCGGAGCTTGCCGCCGGCCGCGTCGAGCGCGCGCAGGACCTCGTGCTCGAAGTAGCTCATCTTGGCCGCGGTGCGCAGAGTGTTGTCCAGATGCGTGAAGAGCAGGGTGTCGGCGCGGTAGAGCCCCCGCCACGCCGCCACCTGCTCCGCGCTCGACCGTCGAGGTGCCATGCCCTGGAGTATACGGGTAAACGGTTGACAAGTGAACGGTTGATCCGAGTACGCTGCACTGACGGTTTGTGTGTCAACTCTTGAGGGGTGCATCGTGAGCGAGGTCCGTTGGAAAGCCGTCCGGCCGCTACGGCACCGGGACTACCGGCTGCTGTGGACCGGGCTCGCGGTCGCTCTGCTCGGCAGCGGACTCTGGCTGGTCGCGCTGGCCTGGCAGGTGATCGAGCTGGGCGGAGGGCCGGTCCAGCTCTCGGTCGTCACGACGGCGTACAGCATCGGTCTGGTGGTCTGCGTGCTGTTCGGCGGGATCGCGGCCGACCGGTTGCCCCAGCGCACGGTGATCGTCACCGCGGACGTTGTGCGAGGCGTGGTGCTGCTCGTGGTCGCCGGGCTCGCGCTGGGCGGGTTGCTGGAGATCTGGCACCTGGCTGCCGGAGCGGTGATCATCGGCGCCGGCGAGGCGTTCCTGATCCCGGCGTACACGGCGCTGGTGCCGCGGCTGCTGCCGCCGGACGAGCTGCTGGCGGCCAACGGGCTGGAGGGCACGCTGCGGCCGCTCGCGCAGCAGGCGACCGGTCCGGTGATCGGTGGCTTGGTGATCGCCGCGATCTCGCCGGGGGTCGCGATCCTGGTGGCCGGGCTGACCTACCTGTTCTCGGCGGCCTGCGTGCTGGCGATGAACCTGCGCCACGAGCCCGCCGGACCGGCGCAGCCCGACGACGACGCCGAGGCCGCGCCGAGCGGGATCAGGGCGATGGGCCGGGATCTGGTCGAGGGCTGGAGCTACGTACGGCGTACCCGGTGGTTGCTGGCGTCGTTGCTGTTCGGCACGGTGTTCGTGCTGCTGATCCTCGGGCCGTTGGAGGTGCTGCTGCCGTTCGCGATCCGCGACCAGCTGGGCGGGGACGCGAGGGAGTTCGGGCTGGTGATGGCTGCGTTCGGCATCGGCGGGGCGGTCGGCGCGCTGCTGATCTCATCGCGCAAACTGCCCCGGCGGTACCTGACCGTGATGACGTTGATGTGGGGCTTGGGCTCGGTGCCGTTCGTGGTGCTCGGGTTCGCCGAGGACCTGTGGCTGATGGCGGCCGGTGCAGCGATCGTCGGCGCGACCGGCTCGGCCGCGATGGTGATCTGGGGCACGCTGCTGCAGCGCCGAGTGCCGGACCACCTGCGAGGACGGATCGCCAGCCTGGACTTCTTCGTCTCGCTGCTGCTGATGCCGGTGTCGATGGCGCTGGCCGGTCCGGCGGGATCGCTGTTCGGGGTGACCGCGGTGTTCGTCGTCGCCGGCGTCGGGCCGGCGCTGGTGTCGTTCCTGGTGATCTGGTTCGGGCGGATGCGCTCCGACGAGCTGGCGAACCCGCTCGATCAGGAGGACGGCGCGGAGAACCTGATCACCGCCGACGCCTGATCCCCGCCCCAGTCGATCGGCGTACGGCCGAGCTCCTTCCAGCCCGCTCGGCCGTACAGCCGGATCGCCGCCTCGCAGTTGTCGGCCACCTCCAGCTCCAGCGGGAGCTTCCCGGCCGCGGCCACCTCGACCGCATGGTCGAGCAGTTGCCGACCGAGCCCTCGCCCGCCCTGCTGGGGATCGACGAACAGCCGCTCCACGAACGCCCGGCCGTCGACGGCCGTCACGGCGACGTGCCCGGCGACCTCGCCGTCCGCGCTCAGGACCCAACAGCCCAGCGCGTCCGGCGGTGTCAGCCACTGCTTGGGATCGGCGGGCCAGTTCACCGGGTAGCCGGCCGACTCGTGCACGTTGCGCAGCAGGACGACACAGCTGACGAGATCGGCGTCGGTCCGTGGTCTGATCACCGCCTCATCCCATCAGATCGCGGGTGGGCGGTGCCAGCCGGTGCGGTTCCCGCGCCGGAGTGGGGCTCAGTTCTCGGAGCCGGGGTGGGGGAGCAGGAAGGTCCCGGGATCGCTCGGCGCACCGGCCTCGATCCAGCGCTGGAAGCCGGCCGGATTACGGCGTTCGAACTCGTCGAGGCAGATCCGGCGGACCTCGGCGACGGTCTGGCGGTCGCGCGCCCCGGCGCCCTGGGCGAGGGTGGCGGTGGTCTCCGTCCAGACGGTGCACAACTCCTCGGTGCTGAGTGGGCAGCGCAGCGAGGCGAACAGCTTCTCGTCGTCCATGGCGTCGGCTTCGTCGGTCGGACCGACCTGCGCCAGCTGGTGGTCGGTCAGGCGGAAGCTCAACTCTTGCGGGCCCCGGCGACCGCGGCGGGAACGGCGGCCGTCGGGGAGCACCAGGTCGAGCAGTACGAAGACGAGCACGACGACGAGAATGATCGCGATGCCGGCCGCACCCCAGGCGACCAGCCTGGCGAGGCCCGGCAGACAGAGCACTCCCGCCGCCGCGTACGCGCCGACCAGCGCGGGCGAGCGGTACGTCGTCTCGTCGGCGAGGTGCTTGATCACCGCGGCCAGCGGCCAGACCAGCACGAACACGAGCGCCAGCAGCGCCATCGCCGCCACCGGGCCGAGCATCAGGACCCCGGTGAGGGCACCGGCCGTGCCGATCCCCGCGCCGGCCGCCACCGCCGTACGCCGCAGTCTGGGAGAAAGTGTCATCGCCGCGCTCACTCGACCTCGCGCATCGGAACACCCGGTGGACGCCCCGGTCGGCTCCACCCATCCTCCACCCGGGCCGCCGACAAGACCAGAACGAACGGCGTACCACCCCGGTTCCGGTGGGCGCCGAGGCGCAGGCGGTACGGGGTCGTGGATCAGCCGAGCAGCTTGCTGACCTCGGTGGCTGCGCGCTGAGCGGAGGCGGGATTCTGGCCGGTCACGAGGCGGCCGTCCACGACGACCTGCTCGGTGAAGTCGGCGGCGGGGTGGTGGACGGCGCCGCGGGCGGTCAGGGCGTCCGCGAGCAGGAACGGTACGACGGTGGTCAGGCCGACGGCGTGCTCCTCGGCGTTGGTGAAGGCGGCCACGTTCTTGCCCTCGACCAGCGGGCGTCCGTCGCTCAGCGTGACGCCGACCAGCGCCGACGGGCCGTGGCAGACGGCCGCGACCACTCCGCCCTGTTCGTAGATCGCGGCGGCCAGGGCGACGAGCTCCTTCGCGTCGGCGAAGTCCCACATCGTGCCGTGTCCGCCGGCGAAGAAGATCGCGTCGTAGTCGGCGGCGGTGAGGTCGGAAGCGGTCGGAGTCCGCTCGAGGTCCGCCTCGGCGAAGAACCGCTGCTGGACCGGGTCGGCGTCGTCCCGGCCGTCGACCGGCGGCCGGCCACCGGCGACCGAGACCAGGTCGACCTGGTAGCCGGCGTCGCGGAAGACGCCCCACGGCTCAGCGGCCTCGGAAGCGTAGAAGCCGGTCGCTCGCCCGGTGTCCCCGAGCTCGGCGTGGCTGGTCAGAGCAATCAGTACGCGTGTCATAGCGCCAGGATGCCGCCGTAGAGCCATCGAAAACCAATAGCTGAAGCGACCACGACCCATAGAATTTCTGATGTGACGCTGTCTTTGGACCTGTTGCGCAGCTTTCTCGCCGTGCATCGTGCGGGCTCGATCACCGCGGGTGCCGAACGCCTCGGCCTCGCGCAGCCGACGGTGACCGCTCAACTGCGCGCGTTGGAAGCGGCCCTTGGACGTCCGCTGTTCGAGCGGCAGGCGCGAGGGGTCCGGGCGACCGCCGCCGGCGACGAGCTGGCCCGCCGGATCGCCGAACCCGTCGACGCGCTGCAGGGACTCGTGGCCGACGAGCTCGACGAGCCGGCCGGCACGGTCCACCTCGGTGGTCCCGCCGACTACCTCTGCCACCAGGCACTGCCCGCGCTGTCCGGCCGGCTGGCCGACGGCCTGCAGCTGCGCGTTCGCTTCGGGCTGCCGGACGAACTGCTCGACGGGCTGGCCAACCGGACCCTCGACGTGGTGATCAGCTCGATCCGCCCGCGGCGGACCGGGCTGAGCGTCACACCCCTGTACGACGAGCTGTTCGCCCTGGTCGCGGCCCCGCGCTGGTCGGCCGGCGGCCCGGTGCGTACGCCGGAAGCGCTGCGGTCCGTCCCGTTGATCGCGTACGCCGAGGAGGCACCGATCGTCCGGCGGTACTGGCGTAGCGTCTTCGGCGTTCGGCTGACCCGCACGCCCGACCTCGTCGTACCCGATCTGCGCGGCGTGTTGTCGGCCGTGCTCGCCGGAGCGGGGGCGAGTGTGCTGCCGACGTACTTGTGCGCGGACGCGATCGCCACGGGCGAGCTGGTGCTGCTCGCACAGCCGGAGCTGCCGCCGCTGAACACCGGGTACGTCGTGACCCGGTCGGACGCGGGACCCCGCAGCGCGGCCGCCCTCGTGCGCGACGAACTGCTCAGGCGGCTTTCCTAGCCGTCTTCCGCGCGCTGCTCTTCTTCGCCGTGCTCTTGGTGGCGGTGGCCTTTTTCGTCGCCGTCTTCCTGGTCGCCGTCTTCTTCGCAGTCGTCTTCTTGGCCGGCTTCTTGTCGGCCGTCTTCTTCGCGGCGGGCTTCTTCGCGGCCGACTTCTTGGCGGTTCGCTTCTGCGGGGTCGACTTCTTGACAGTGCCGCCCCCGCCGCCACCGGCCCGCCGGGCCCGCGCCGCCTCGACGCTGGCCCGCAGCGCGGACACCAGGTCGGTGGTCGACGTCGCCTCCGGCTCTTCCTCGGTGAAGACGACTTCCTTGCCCTTGCGCTTGGACTCGACCAGGTCCTTGACCCGCTCGGTGTAGCTGTCCTGGTAGTCCTGCGGCCGCCACTCGCCGCTCATCGCCTCGATCAGGTCGACCGCCATCTTCAGCTGCTTGCCGGCCGACGACTTGGCCGGCAGGTCGCCGACCTCCTTGGCCGGGTCGCGGATCTCGTCGGCGAAGTACATCGTCTCCAGCACCAGAACCTTGCCGTCGGCCCGGATCGTGGCCAGGTACTCCTTGCTGCGCATCACGAAACTGGCGATGCCGGCCCGGTTGCTCTTGGCCAGCGCGTCCCGCAGCAGCGCGTACGACGACGCGTTCTCGCTGTCGGACGGGGCCAGGTAATAGCTCTTCTGGAAGTGGATCGGGTCGATCTCGTCCAGGTCGACGAAGGTGGAGATCTCCAGCGACCGCGACTTGCCGGGCGCGATGTCCTCCAGCTCCTCGCGTTCGACGATCACGTACTCGCCGCCGCCGACGTCGTGGCCCTTGACGATCTTGTCGTAGTCGACCTCGCGGCCGGTCCGCTCGTTGACCCGCTTGTACCGGATCCGGTCGGAGGTGCCGCGCTGGAACTGGTGGAAGTCGAGCTCGTGCTCCTCGGTCGCGCTGTACAACCCCACCGGCACCGACACCAGCCCGAAGTTGATGTACCCGCTCCAGATCGACCTCGCCATCAGCAGCTCCTTTCCGCTGCCACCGGTACCCAGTTACAGCCGGTTGTAGCGCTTGCGCGCTTCGCGGCTCTCCTTCTGGGCCTCCCGGGCGGTCTTCTTCGCCTCGTCCAGCTCCGCGGTCAGCCGGCGTACCTGCTCGCGGGCGTGCTCCAGCGCCTCCTGCGCCGCGGTCAGCTGTCCGTCCAGCTCCTCGACCGTCGCCTCGGCACTCTCGGCCGCCGCGACCGCCGCCTCGAACTCCTCGCGCGCCGCCGCCTTGCGCTCCTCCGCCTCGCGCTCGGCCTTCTCCCGGGCGGCCCTCTCCGCCGCGGACTCCTCATCGGCAGCCGGCTCGTCGGCCTTCCCGGCGCCGGCCTTCGCGGCCCGGCGCCGGTCGACCGCGCGCTGCCGGCGCTCGTCGGTGAGCGGGGTGACGTTCGACGGCTCGCCGCTCTCGTCGACCACGCCGAACCCGACGTGCCGCAGCGCGCTGCTCAGCCGGCCTTCCTGCACGGCGTCGCCCGCCGCTGGGTCGACCAGCGCGGCGTCGAGCGTCTCGCGCAGCTTCTGCCCGACGTCGGCGCTGATCTTCTGCCCGTGCTCGTCGGCCAGCTGGCCCGCGGCCTTGACCAGCTGGTCGATCGCCTTGTGCCGCTTCGGGGTGAGCTCCCGCAGCCGCTCGCCGTCCAGGTCGGCGGTGGCTTCCCGGAACTCGTCGCCGAGCGCCAGCAGGTCGTCGATCTCGTCCGGCAGCTGCCGGGACACCAGGTTCGTCAGCCAGGCGGCGACCGTGGGCTTGCGCAGCGCCTTCAGCCGCGTCGCGCCCAGCTGGTCGCCGTCGGCCTTCAGCTGCTTGGCCAGCTCGTTGCGGGTAGCAATGAAGTCGGCGGCCGACGCCGCGTACAGCGCGTCCGCCGCCTCCTCGAAGTCCACCCGGCTGACGCTACAGGAACTCGGCCAGGCTCTTCACCAGCTCGGCCGGTGCGTTCTCGGCGACGTGGTGGGTCGAGTCGATGCCGTGCCCGACGATCTGCGGGCACCACGGCTTCCACACCTCCAGCGGGTCGCCGTAGATCTCCTCCATGTCGTCCCGGGTGGACCACAGCATCATCGCCGGGCAGCGGATCTGCCGCCCGGCCGCGCGGTCCTGCTCGTCGGTCCGCCGGTCGATGCCCAGCCCGGCCCGGTAGTCCTCGAGCATGCCGTGCACGGTCGCCGGGTCCCGGATCGCGGCCAGGAAGTCGGCGTGGTTCTCCGGGCCGAGCGCGTCGGGCCCGTTCGACGTCCAGGCGTTGTACCAGGCGTCCGGATCGGCGCAGATCACCCGCTCGGCCGGCTTCTCGCTCTGGGCGAAGAACCACCAGTGCCACCACTGGGCGGCGAACTTCGCGTCGGTCCGCTCCAGCGCCTCGACCGCCGGGACTCCGTCGATCACGACCAGCTTGGCCACCCGCTCCGGGTGGTCCAGCGCGGTCCGGTAGGCGACGTACGAGCCGCGGTCGTGGCCGACGACGCTGAAGGTGGCGTGACCGAGCGCGTCCATCAGTCCGACGAGGTCGTTGGCCATCGCCCGTTTCGAGTACGGCGTGTGGTCGGCGTCGGTGGGTGGTTTGCCCGACTGTCCGTAACCACGCAGGTCAGGGCAGACGACGGTGAAACCGGCCGCGGCGAGTCGCGGCGCCACGGCGTACCAGGTGGTGTGGGTGCGGGGATGACCGTGCAGGAGCACGACGGCCGGTCCGGAACCGCCGTGCCGAACGCGCAGCGGCACCTCGCCGACGGTGATCCGGTCGAGTTGGAAGTTGTCGAACATGCCGGCCAGGTACCCCGGAACATGACGGGTCCCCACCGGCTGCCGGGCAGCTGGTGGGGACCCAGGGGAACGCTGAGGGGACGTCAGTCCCGGAAGGCGTCCTTGGCCTTCTCGCCGGCCTGCTTCAGATCGGCCTTCGACTTGTCGACCTGACCCTCGGCCTGCAGGTCTTCGTTGTCGGTCGCTTCGCCGGTGCGCTCCTTGGCCTTGCCCTTGGCGCTCTCGGCGGCGTTCTTGATCTTGTCTCCGATACCCATCGGTGTCTCCTCTGTGGATCAGTAGTCCGACGCCTCCCGGGTTCCCCGGCACGGGCCCGAACATGCATGGGACGCGGGTACCGACCGGTATGCGTCTGCGCCGTAGTACTCCCGACAAGCCCGGCCTGACCCGGCGCCGCCGGGGCAAGGGGTTCACCTACCTCGACACCGAGCGCAAACGGATCACCGATCCGGACGTGATCGAGCGGATCCGTACGCTGGCGATCCCGCCGGCCTGGAAGGACGTCTGGATCTGCCCGTACCCCAACGGCCACATCCAGGCCATCGGCACCGACGAGGCCGGCCGGCGCCAGTACCTGTACCACGACGACTGGCGTACCTCCCAGGACGCGGACAAGCACGACCGGGTCCGCCGGCTGGCCCGCAAGCTGCCGGCCTTCCGGGAGGCTGTGGACCAGGACCTGTGCCGGCAGGGGTTCGGCCGCGACAAGGTGCTGGCGGTGGCGCTGCGGATGCTGGACTACGGGGTCTTCCGGACCGGCAACACCCAGTACGCCGAGGAGTACGGCAGCCGGGGCGCGTCCACCCTGCTGCGCGACGACGTCAAGGTGAGCAAGGGCCGGCTGGTGTTCGACTTCGTCGCGAAGGGCGGGATCCGCCGCACGCTGGAACTGGAGGACGACCGGCTGGTGGCGGCCGTCCGCTCGCTCAAGCGGGCCCGGCACGACTCCCCGCGGCTGCTGGTCTACCGTGACGACGCGGGCTACCACGAGATCGACGCCACCATGGTGAACGAGCGCTTCCACGAGCTCGTCGGCGACGACTACACGGTCAAGGACCTGCGGACCTGGACCGCCACCGTGCACGCGGCGGTCGACCTGGCCCAGGCCGATCCGCCGCGGACGAAGAAGGCGCTGAACGAGGCGGTCAAGGAGATGCTCGCGGAGGTCTCCGAGCACCTCGGCAACACCCCCACTGTCGCCCGCGCCTCGTACGTCGACCCGCGCGTGGTCGAGCAGTACGAACGTGGCCGGACGATCGCGAGCACGGTCGAGAAGGTCGGCGACGACCTGGACGACGCCGGGGTGCGGGCCCAGGTCGAGCGCTCGGTCAACAAGTTGCTCGACCAGGACGCCCGGTAGCGCGGTCCGTCACCGGCAGTGACGGACCGTGCCCGCCGCGGGAATGAACGTGGTCCGACGGGGCACCGGCGCGGCGAGCGGGGGATGCCGAGACGGAGGAACTGTGATGCGGGCCTTGGTGCTGAACTGCACGCTGAAGGCGTCACCGACCAGGTCGAACACCGACTCGCTGGCCGACGTGGTGGTGGCCGCGCTGGAGCGGCTGGACGTCAAGACCACCCGGATCCGGCTGGCCGACCTGACCGTGAAGCCCGGCGTGACCAGCGACGAGGGCGACGGCGACGACTGGCCGGAGGTGCACCAGCTGCTGCTGGACAGCGAGATCCTGGTGGTCGCCACACCGACCTGGGTCGGGCACCCGTCGTCGGTCGCCCAGCGCATGCTCGAACGGATGGACGCGATGATCAGCGAGACCGACGACGCGGGGCGCCCGGTCGGGTACAACAAGGTGGCCGGCGTGGTGGTGACCGGCAACGAGGACGGCGCGCACCACGTCATCTCGGAGATCGCCGGCGGTCTGGGCGACATCGGCTACACCATTCCGGGCCAGGCGTGGACCTACTGGAACAAGGGTCCCGGGCCCGGGCCGAGCTACAACGAGACCGGCGAGGGTCACGACTGGTCGCACCGGACCGGCCGGGCGATGGCGAGCAACCTGGTCGCGGTCGCCCGCGCCCTGGCTGCGAACCCCGTGCCGGCGCCGCCCGACTGATTGCCCACCGACCCGTCGGGTACCGGGCGAGCACGGGAAAGGAGACGACATGCCCGCAGGATCGAGCAAGAAGCGCGAACGGCAGTACGAGCACATCAAGGACGGCTTGAAGGAACGCGGCCGCAGCGAGAAGGTCGCCGAGGAGATCGCAGCCCGCACGGTCAACAAGGAGCGCGCCCGCTCCGGCGAGGCCAAGCAAAAGAGCCGCAGCTCCACCCACGACATCTCCTCGAGCCGGCGCGGCGGACTCCGGTCGCACAGCGGTGCGCAGGGCCGGACCCGCGACCAGCTCTACAACGAGGCGAAGCAGAAAAACATCAAGGGCCGCTCGAAGATGACCAAGGCCGAGCTGGAGAAGGCCGTCGGCCGGTAGGTAGGGAGCGCACGTGAAGGCACTGACCTGGCAGGGCAAGCGCAAGATCGAGTACGGCGACGTGCCGGACCCGCGGATCGAGCAGCCGACGGACGCGATCGTCAAGGTCACCTCGACCGGGATCTGCGGGTCGGACCTGCACCTGTACGAGGTGCTGGCGCCGTACCTCGACGCCGGCGACATCCTGGGGCACGAGGCGATGGGCGTGGTCGCGGAGGTCGGATCCGCGGTCACGAACCTGAAGCCCGGCGACCGGGTGGTGGTGCCCTTCCAGATCGCCTGCGGGCACTGCTTCATGTGCGACCAGGACCTGCAGACGCAGTGCGAGACCACCCAGGTCCGCGAGCAGGGCATGGGCGCCGCGCTCTTCGGCTACACCAAGCTCTACGGCCAGGTCCCGGGCGGTCAGGCCGAGTACCTGCGCGTCCCGCAGGCGCAGTACGGGCCAATCAAGGTGCCGGACGGTCCGTCCGACGACCGGTTCGTCTACCTGTCCGACGTTCTGCCGACGGCCTGGCAGGCGGTCGAGTACGCCGGGGTGCCGGACGGTGGCTCGCTGGTCGTCATCGGGCTCGGTCCGATCGGCGACATGGCCGCCCGGATCGGCATCCACCGCGGCTACCGGGTGATCGGCATCGACCTGGTGCCGGAGCGGCTGGAACGCGCTCGCCTGCACGGCGTGGAGACGCTGGAGTACTCCGACGACGTGGCCGACGCGGTCCGCAACCTGACCGACGGCCGGGGCCCGGACTCGGTGATCGACGCGGTCGGCATGGAGGCGCACGGCTCGCCGAAGGCGAAGGTCGGGCAGCAGCTGGCGGGCTTGCTGCCGGACGCGCTGGCGCAGAAGTTCATCGAGACCGCCGGCGTCGACCGGCTGGCCGCGCTCTACCTGGCCGTCGACCTGGTCCGCCGGGGCGGCACGATCTCGCTGTCCGGCGTGTACGGCGGGATGGCGGACCCGCTGCCGATGCTGACGATCTTCGACAAGCAGATCCAGCTCCGGATGGGCCAGGCCAACGTGCGCCGCTGGGTGGACAAGATCCTCCCGCTGCTGGACGACACCGACGTGCTGCGGGTCGAAGGCTTCGCCACCCACCACCTGCCGCTGAGCGAGGGCCCCGCGGCGTACGAGATGTTCCAGAAGAAGCAGGACGGCGCCGTCAAGATTCTGCTGAAGCCGTAGGAGGCCACCCGTGCAGCAGATCGACGCCACCCCGTTGAGCGACGAGGAGTTGCAGGGTCTCGACGCGTACTGGCGAGCCGCGAACTACCTGTCCGTGGGACAGATCTACCTGCTCGCCAACCCGCTGCTGAAGGAGCCGCTGGGGCCCGACCACATCAAGCCGCGGCTGCTCGGGCACTGGGGCACGACGCCGGGGCTCAACCTGATCTACGCCCACCTCAACCGGGTGATCCGGCAGCGTGAGCGCGACCTGATGTACGTGATCGGGCCGGGCCACGGCGGTCCGGCGATCGTCGCCAACACCTGGCTCGAGGGCAGCTGGACCGCGACGTACCCGAACACCACCCAGGACGAGCCGGGCATGGCGCGGCTGTTCAAGCAGTTCTCCTTCCCCGGTGGCATTCCCAGCCACGTCGCTCCCGAGGTGCCGGGTTCGATCAACGAGGGCGGCGAGCTCGGCTACTCGCTCAGCCACGCCTACGGCGCGGCGGCGGACAACCCCGACCTGGTGGTCGCCTGCGTGATCGGTGACGGCGAGGCCGAGACCGGCCCGCTGGCGACGTCGTGGCACTGCAACAAGTTCGTCGATCCGCGTCGCGACGGCGCGGTGCTGCCGATCCTGCACCTCAACGGCTACAAGATCGCCAACCCGGCGGTGCTGGCCCGGATCGGCGACGAGGAGCTCACCGCGTTGCTGCGCGGCCTCGGCCACGAGCCGTACCTGGTCGAGGGCTCCGACCCGGCGACCGTGCATCAGGCGCTGGCCGCGACGCTGGACCGCTGCCTGGACCGGATCGACGAGATCCAGCTGGAGGCGCGGACCGCCGAGACACCGCCGGGCCGGTCGGCCTGGCCGATGATCGTGCTCAAGACGCCGAAGGGCTGGACCGGTCCGCACACGGTGGACGGCGAGCCGGTCGAGGACACCTGGCGGTCCCACCAGGTCCCGCTGTCCGGCGTCCGGTCGAACGACGACCACCTGCGCCAGCTGGAGGACTGGCTGCGCAGCTACCGGCCGGAAGAGCTGTTCGACGCCGACGGCCGGCCGGTGGAACGGCTGCTGGAGCTGGCCCCGCCCCCGTCGCTGCGGATGGGTTCCAGCCCGCACGCCAACGGCGGCGTCCTCACTCGGGACCTGGAACTGCCCGACCCCGCCGACCACGCCGTACCGGTGAAGGCGCCGGGGGCCGAGGACGGGGAACCGACCAAGGTGTTCGGGCAGTACCTGCGGGACGCGTTCGTGCTCAACGAACCGCACCGCAACCTGCGGCTGTTCGGCCCGGACGAGACCGAGTCGAACCGGCTGAACGCGGTGTACGAGGTGACCGGCAAGGCCTGGGTGGCGGAGCGGCGGGACACCGACCGGAACCTGGCGATCGACGGCCGCGTGCTGGAGATGCTCAGCGAGCACACCTGTCAAGGCTGGTTGGAGGGGTACCTGCTGACCGGGCGGCACGGGCTGTTCTCGTCGTACGAGGCGTTCGTGCACATCGTCGACTCGATGGTGAACCAGCACGCGAAGTGGCTGAAGTCGATCAACCGGCTCGACTGGCGCCGGCCGGTCCCGTCGCTCAACTACCTGCTCACCTCGCACGTGTGGCGGCAGGACCACAACGGCTTCTCGCACCAGGATCCCGGCTTCATCGACCACGTGGTGAACAAGAAGGCCGAGGTGGTCCGGGTCTACCTGCCGCCGGACGCCAACACGCTGCTGTCCACGATGGACCACTGCCTGCGGACCCGGAACTACATCAACGTCGTTGTCGCCGGCAAGCAGCCGCAGCCGAACTGGCTGGACTGGGAGTCGGCCGCGCTGCACTGCGCCCGCGGGATCGGCGTCTGGGACTTCGCCAGCAACGACGACGGCGAGCCCGACGTGGTGATGGCCTGCGCCGGCGACGTGCCGACACTGGAGACGATGGCCGCGGTCGATCTGCTGCGCGAGCACCTGCCGCAGCTGAAGGTCCGGGTGGTGAACGTGGTCGACCTGATGCGCCTGCAGGACGCGACCGAGCACCCGCACGGGCTGACCGATCCGGAGTTCGACGCGCTGTTCACCACCGACAAGCCGGTGATCTTCGCGTACCACGGCTACCCGTGGCTGATTCACCGGCTGACCTACCGGCGGCGCGGGCACGCCAACCTGCACGTGCGCGGGTACATCGAGGAGGGCACCACCACCACGCCGTTCGACATGGTGGTGCTGAACAACCTCGACCGCTACCACCTGGCGATGGACGTGATCGACCGGGTGCCGTCGCTGGGCAGCCGCGCGGCCTCGGTCCGGCAGCACTTCTCCGACCAGCGTGTCCGGCACCGCGCTCATACCACCACGTACGGCGAGGACCTGCCCGAGGTGCGCGACTGGCGCTGGGGCCGCCCCCGCTGAGGCTCAGTCCACGCGAAGGGCCCGACGACGGTCGGTGCCGAGCTGACGGTCAGTCCGCGCGTTGCGGTGCGGTGAGTTCCTCGCGCAGGCGGTCCAGGATGCCGCGCAGCAGGCGGGAGACCTGCATTTGACTGACGCCGAGCTCCTGGCCGATCTCCTCCTGGGTGTAACCGTGGCAGAAGCGCAGCTGGAGGATCCGGCGGTCGCGATCGTCCAGGTCCGCGACGGCCGGAGTCAGCGTGTGCACGTTCTCGACCAGGTCGTAGCCGTCCTCGGCGTCGGCGACGGTGTCCATCAGGGACGCCCCGCCTTCGCCCGATCCGGGCGCGTCCAGGGACAGCGTGCTGAAGCAGGCCCGGACCGCGGTGGCCTCGGCGATCTCGCCGGGCTCCGTGCCGAGCGCTTCGGCCGTCTCCCGGTCGGTCGGCAGGTGGCCCAGCTTCTGGGTCAGCTCCGGCTCGGCGGCCGCGATGCTGCCCTGCATCTCCTGGACCCGGCGCGGCGGCCGCACCGTCCACGCGCAGTCCCGGAAGTACCGCTTGAGCTCGCCACGGATGGTCGGTACGGCGTACGCGAGGAAGGCGGTCGACTCGCTCGGCCGGTAGCCGTTGGCGGCCTTGACCAGGCCGAGGTACGCGACCTGCTCGAGGTCGTCGGAGTCGACGCCCTTGCTGCGGTAGCGGGAGGCGATCGAACGGGCGATCGGGCTGTTCAGCAGGATGACCTGGTCGAGCAGCTCCTGGCGCCGGGCCTCTGGCAGTCCCGGAACGGCGGCCTGGTCGAGCAGGTCCTGGGTGGCGTCTGCGATGCGCTGCTTGGTGTCGGCCGGTACAGGTGCGATCGTCACGGTGAGAGACCTCGTCGTGTCGTCCTGCGGAGGGGTGGCGTCACGGCTGAACCACTTGCTCTCCACCAGACCAAACCTGTTCCGTCCACGCAACCCCACAGGTGTTACAGCTGTTTGAAACCTCCGCGGCGCGCACGTGTCGCCGGTTCGGGAACGGGAACCGGTCCGGCGTGAACGACTTCACCGGAGCAGAACCCTGGGTGCCCGAACGCGGCGGTCTGCGGGCGGTGCGCGCCGCGCTGCCGTCCTGCCGAGGTTGCGACCTGTGGGAGAACGCGGAGCAGGTGGTGCCCGGCGACGGCCCGGCCCGGGCCCGGATGATGCTGGTCGGGGAGCAGCCCGGCGACGTCGAGGACAAGGAGGGCCAGGTCTTCGTCGGACCGGCCGGCCGGCTGCTGGACAAGGCGCTGGCCGAGGCGGGCATCGAGCGCGACACCGTCTACGTCACCAACGCGGTCAAGCACTTCCGGTTCGAGCAGCGGGGCAAGCGCCGGATCCACAAGACGCCGGCCGTCGGACACATCGTTGCCTGCGCCCCCTGGTTGCGCTCGGAGCTCGCGGTCGTGAAGCCGGAGCTGGTGGTGGTGCTCGGCTCGGTCGCCGCGCGGTCGCTGCTGGGCACGACGTTCAAGGTCACCCAGCACCGCGGCGAGCCGATCGCGCTGCCCGACGGTACGGCGGCGACCGCGACCGTGCACCCGTCCTCGGTCGTCCGGTCCCGCGAGTACCGCCGGGACTTCGAGCTGTTCGTCACCGACCTGCGCGCGGCCGCCGCGATGCTGGGCTGACCGCGCGCCGGTCCGGCTACCGGCCCGAGCGCCGCAGTTCCGGCAGCACCTCGTCGCGGTACAGCTTCATCATGTCGACGGTGTGCGGGCCCATGTTGGCCACGTAGATCTCGTCGAAGCCGGCCTCGACGTACGGCTTGAACGCCTCGACGTGTGCCTCGGCCTTGCTGCCGCAGGTCAGCGACTGCGCGGTCGACTCCTTGGTCACCAGCTGGCTGGCCTGCTCGAAGTGCCGGGGCGAGGGCAGCACCTGGGCCAGCTCGCCCGGCAGACCGGCGTTCGCCCAGATCCGGTGCGCCTGCTCGACGCCCTCCTCCTCGGTCGGCGCGTAGCTGACCTTGAAGCCCACCTGGGCCGGCTTGTCGCCGCCACCGTTGGTCCGGAAACGCTCGAGCATCTCCTGGTCGGGCGAGGTGGTGATGTAGCCGTCGGCGATCCGGGCCGCGACGTCGGTCGCCTGCGGACCGAAGCCGGACATGTAGATCGGTAGCGGGGTATCGGGCTTGGTGTAGATCCGCGCCGTGTCCACGGTGTAGTGCTTGCCCCGGTGCGAGACGAAGCCGTCCTCGGTCCACAGCCGGCGCATAATCTCGACCGCTTCCTCCAGCATCTCCAGCCGGACGTCGACGGTCGGCCAGACGTCACCGAGGATGTGCTCGTTGAGTGCCTCGCCGCTGCCGATGCCGAGCGTGAAGCGGCCGTTCAGCAGAACGGCGCTGGTGGCGGCGGCCTGGGCGACCACGACCGGGTGGATCCGCACCGTCGGGCAGGTCACTGCGGTGGTCACCGGCAGCTCGCAGACCTGCGAGATCGCGCCGATCGCCGACCAGACGAACGCGCTCTGTCCCTGCTCGTCGTTCCACGGGTGGAAGTGGTCGCTGATCCAGAGCCCGTCGAAACCGGACTCCTCGGCCAGTCGCGCCTGCTCGATCAGCTGGGCCGGCGTGTACTCCTCGCTGGACAGGAAATAGCCGATCTTCACGTCGTCTCTCCTCCACTCGGACTGCGTTACAGGGTGTGTGCGCCCGGTGCCCGGGCCGGGCCCGGGCATGCGCGCACCGTTTGCGCCGTCAGCGGGTCGGGCACCAGATCTGCAGGCGGGAATCCGCCCGACCGAAGCACGGGGTACAGCCGCCGGGCAGCCCGCCCGGCCGTCGAGAAAGGAACGACCATGGGCCTAGTGCTCTGGATCATCGCGGCGATCCTCGTCATCTCTGGAATCGTCTCGCTTGTCCGCGGCCAGCTCCTGATGGGTGCCGCACTGATCGTCGTCGGCCTGCTGGTCGGTCCGGGCGGCGTGAGCATCTTCACCTGACCTGCGAACGCAGGATCGAGGGCCGCAGCCTCCGGGCTGTGGCCCTCGGCCCCTTCCGGGGCGACATCCCTGCTGGACAACGGAAAACCCTCCGCACGGGTCAACCGGACTGTTGCCGGAACACCCGGGCCGCTGCCTGCATCCGCAGCTCCTCGAGCTCCTTGAGCTGCTGGTCCGCATCGGCCAGCAGGCCGTCCAGCTCCCCGGCGTCGAAGCGGTCCACCTCGCCGGACAGCGACCGCAGCACCCGCCAGCTCGCCGCCTTCGCCTCGACGGCGACCCGCAGCGCTTCCAGCTCCAGGACGTCGCTCAGCGGCGACCGGCGGATCAGCTCACCGTTCGGCTTGAACCGGCCGAGCTTCTCCGCCATCCAGGCGCCGGCGTTCTTCACCGGGTCGGGCTTCGTGCCGATCGCGGCGAGGTAGTGACCCAGCGTGGCCTGCTCGGTCTCCACCTTCTCCGCCATCACGGACAACGCGGACCGCGTGCTCGGATCGCTCTGCTGGTCGGCCGCTCGCCGGAACAGTTCGATCCCGGCCGCGGACGCGGCGTAGTGGTCCTGCAGATAGCTCCCGAGGCGGGCCTGGTCGATCATCAGCCTCTCCTGCGTCGACTGGGCTGGTCCCACGACCGGTACCCATCACCCGCCGCCCCAGTCAAGGCCCAGACAAGGGCTGCAGCCGGTTGCCGATCGCTGACAGCGGTTGGCAGGTTTAGCGGGTTGACTGTGCCTCGGCCCGTTGTCGAGCGAGGAGATCCGATGGAGTGTTGTGCGGTGCTGGACCTGCGGCAGTACACCTTGTACCCCGGCCGGCGTGACGACCTGATCGCCGTGTTCGACGAGGCCTTCGTCGAGGGGCAGGAGGGCTACGGCATGCACGTGTGCGGCCAGTTCCGCGACCTGGACGACCCGGACCGGTTCGTCTGGCTGCGCGGTTTCCGCAGTCTGGAGGCGCGCGCCGAGGCGCTGAACGGCTTCTACTACGGCCCGATCTGGAAGGCCCGGTCGGCCGAGGCGAACGCGACGATGAAGGACTCCGACGACGCTCTGCTGCTGCGGCCGGTCCTGCTCGGTGCCGGCTTCCCGGCCCTCGACACACCTCGGCCGCCGATCGGAGCGACGGAGGTTCCGGCCTCGGTCGTCGTCGGCACGGTCTACCACCGGAACTCGGCGGACGACGGGTTCGTGCAGTTCTTCACCGACCAGGTCGCGCCGGTACTGATCGCGTCGGGCATCGCACTCAGCGCGGTCTTCGAGACCCTGCCGGCCGAGAACAACTTCCCGGCCCTGCCGTTGCGGGACGAGACGGTGCTCGTCTGGTTCGCGACCTTCGCCGACGACCCGGCGTACGAGCAGCACCGTCAGCGGTTGGCGGAGTCCGCGGCCTGGACGGCGGTCGCCGAGGAACTGGACCGGCGCTGCCGCAAGCCGGCGCAGGAACTGCGGCTGCGGCCGACCGCTCGCTCCCAGTTCCGCTGACTCCGGCGGCCGGCCGGATAAATCAATTGCGCGGCGGCAAACCGGCCGCCATCCTGACAGTGCTCGTGCAGCGACAAGCGCTGCCTGGACCTGAGGAGGGCTGACGCATGGCCATCACTGTGCTGCGGCATGCCCGCATCAGTCTCACCTCACTCTCCAGGAGCACACCTGATGTCTTCCGACGTCTTCCGTTCGGACCCAGAACTTTCTGATCTCCACTGGACCGACCTGCCCGAGCAGCGGTCCGCCCCCGGCGTCGACGACGCTTTCGTCTTCCAGTTCGCCGAGGTCGACGAGCGGCTCGGCCCCGATCAGCGCTGGTCCACCTGGCTGGACGTCGAGCGCGGCGCCCGTGGCCCGGAGCCACGCCCCGACTGGGTGGTGACCGAGCAGGCCGCGATCGACACCGAGCTCGGCATTCTCAAGACCGGTAAGGAAGCCGACGTCTTCCTGCTGGAGCGGGCCGTCGACGCGATCGGCGACAACCCGGCCCGCTCGTCGTTGCTGGCCGCCAAGCGGTACCGCAGCGAGGAGCACCGCACGTTCCACCGCAGTACGGCGTACGTCGAGGGCCGGCGGACGCGCAACAGCCGCGACAGTCGCGCGATGGCGAAGAAGTCGGCGCACGGCCGCAGCGTCGCGGCCGGGCAGTGGGCCTACGCCGAGTGGGACGCGCTGTGCCGGCTGTGGAAAGCCGGCGTGCCGGTGCCGTACCCGGTCCAGGTCGACGGCACCGAACTGCTGATGGAGTTCATCGACGACGGCGACGGCGGGGCCGCACCCCGGCTCGCTCAGGTCCGGCCGCCGAAGGCGCTGCTCGAGCTCTACTTCGAGCAGTTGCGCGAGGGCATGCGCGAACTGGCCCGGGCCGGGCTCGCGCACGGCGACCTGTCGCCGTACAACGTGCTGGCCCAGCACGACCGGATCGTGATGATCGACCTGCCGCAGGTGATCGACATCGTCGGCAATCCCTTGGGCATGGACTTCCTGCTCCGGGACTGCCGCAACATGGCGACCTGGTTCAGCAACCGTGGTCTGGAGGTCGACGAGCAGGAGCTGTTCGCCGACCTGTTGACGATGGTGTTCTAGATCGCCTTGCGCAGCAGGGGAACCAGCGGGACCAGCTGGTCGGGGTAGGCGTCGACGAGACCGTCGACGTGGTTGCCTGCCTCGACCCGCTGGTACCGGAACAAGGCCGACCGACCCGCGCGGCGCACCATCGCGGCGTACACGTCGGAGTCCTGGGTGATCGGCAGCAGGCTGTCGTACGTGCCGTGGATGGTGACCAGTGGCCGGCCGATCCGGCCGGTCAGCGCGATCCGGCGGACGGCCTGCCGAGCCTGCGGACGGTCCGCGTAGTCGTAGTCCGCCTCGCTGCCCACGTACGTCGGGTCGAGCTCGGCCGCGTAGATCCGCTGGGTCAGCTTCCAGTACACGGTGTAGTGGAAGTCCCAGAGGAAGCGCGATCGCGGGTCGAACCCGGCGGCGGTGATCAACTCCGGCTTTTGTTGCTCGTAGCCCCTGATCGCCGGCGGCAGGAAGGTGAACAGGTTCGGCCCGTCCGCCGTCCACAGCGTGCCTTCCAGGTCGACTCCACGGGTGTAGAGCTCCGGGTGGTTCTCCAGCTGCCAGCGGACCAGGTAGCCACCGTTGGAGATTCCCGCGGCGACCACCTCCCGCGGCGCCCGCCCGTACCGCTGCGCGACCACCGCCCGAGCCGCCCGGGCCAGCTGCGTCGTCCGCCGGTTCCACTCGACGATCGCGTCGCCCGGCCGCACCCCGTCGCGGTAGAACTCGGCACCCGTGTTGCCCTTGTCCGTCGCCGCGTAGGCGAACCCCTTCGCCAGCACGTCGTCCGAGATCGCTTTGTCGTTCGCGTACTGCGCCCGCACCCCCGGCGAGCCGGCGATCACCAGCCCGCCGTTCCACCGCTCGGGCAACCTGATCACGAACTGCGCGTCATGGTTCCACCCGTGGTTGGTGTTCGTCGTCGAGCTGTCGGGGAAGTAGCCGTCGATCTGCACGCCCGGGACCCCGGCGGGGGAGGGAAGCCCGGTGTGGGTGAGCCCTGCGTAGTCCGCCGGGTTGGTGTGCCCTGACGCGACCGTGCCCGTGGTCGTGAGATCGGCGAGACAAGCCACCTGCTGGTACTCCGCGCCGGGGACTTTGAGCCGCGCACATCTCCCGGCTTCAGCGGGTACGGCGAGTCCGGCGGTCAGCAGTACTACAGCGGCGGAGAGCGCGAGGCGGCGCATGACGGTCCTCCCGGGGTCGGATGCGCGTCACGTTAGGGCTGGGTGGGGCGGTCCGACAGGGAGTCGGGGGATACAACCCGGGCTTGGGCTGTGGTTCGCGGCCACATGTGGGCGGGAGCCCGGCGATGCGTGCGAGCGCCGGCGATGCGCGCGAGCGGTAGCGAGCGGAGGCGGCCGCTTGGGGGCGAAGTACTAGCCGATCGCCTTCGCGGCCGCCCGCCCCGCAGTACGCCCGGAGAACAGACAACCCCCGAGGAAAGTGCCCTCGAGAGACCGGTACCCGTGCAGTCCACCACCACCGAAGCCGGCCACCTCGCCGGCCGCGTAGACGCCCGGCAGCGGAGTGCCGTCGGTGCGCAGGACGCGGGAGTCGAGGTCGGTCTGCAGGCCGCCGAGGGACTTGCGGGTGAGGATGTTCAGCCGCACCGCGATCAGCGGCCCGGCCTTGGGGTCGAGGATGCGGTGCGGGGTGGCGACCCGGATGAGCTTGTCGCCGCGGTAGTTGCGGGCCCCGCGCAGTGCGGTGATCTGCAGGTCTTTGGTGAAGGTGTTGTCCAGCTCGCGGTCGCGGGCGACGATCTGGCGTTCGAGGTCGGCCAGGTCGATCAGGTTCTCGCCGGTCAGCTCGTTCATGCCGCGGACCAGGTCGGCCAGGTTGTCCCGGACCACGAAGTCGGCGCCCTTCTCCATGAAGGCCCGGACCGGTACGGTCGCGCCGCCGCGGGCCCGGCCGAGCACGCCGCGGATGTCCTTGCCGGTCAGGTCCGGGTTCTGCTCCTGGCCGGAGAGCGCGAACTCCTTCTCGATGATCTTCTGGGTCAGCACGAACCAGCTGTAGTCGTGCCCGGTGGTCATGATGTGCTCGAGCGTGCCGAGGGTGTCGAAGCCGGGGAACAGCGGCACCGGCAGCCGCTTGCCGGTGGCGTCGAACCACAGCGACGACGGCCCGGGCAGGATCCGAATGCCGTGCTGCGGCCAGATCGGGTCCCAGTTGTGAATGCCTTCGACGTAGTGCCACATCCGGTCGCGGTTCACGCACCGGCCGCCGGCCGCCTCGGTGATCGCCAGCATCCGGCCGTCGACGTGCGCCGGTACGCCGCTGATCAGGTTCTTCGGCGGTTTCCCCATCCGGGCCGGCCACTGGGACCGGACCAGGTCGTGGTTGCCGCCGATGCCGCCGGAGGTGACGATCACGGCCTGTGCCGTGAGCGCGAAGTCCTGCACCTCGACCCGAGAGCTGGCCACCGCGCGGGCCGACTCGCTCGGCTCCAGCACCTTCCCGGCGACCCCGTCGACGACGCCACCGGTGACGGTCAGCTCGTCCACCCGGTGCCGGAACCGGAACTCCACCAGCCCTTTCGCCGCCGCCTCACGGACGCGCCGCTCGAACGGCGCCACCAGACCAGGCCCGGTGCCCCAGGTGATGTGGAACCGCGGCACCGAGTTGCCGTGGCCGTCGGCGTTGTAGCCGCCGCGCTCGGCCCAGCCGACCACCGGGAACCAGCGAACCCCCTGGGCGTGCAGCCAGGGCCGCTTCTCCCCGGCCGCGAAGTCGACGTACGCCTCGGCCCACTGCCGGGCCCAGCGGTCCTCGTCGTCGAGCCGGTCGAATCCGGCCGAGCCGAGCCAGTCCTGCAGGGCCAGGTCGTGGGAGTCCTTGATTCCCATCCGGCGCTGCTCGGGAGAGTCGACGAACAGCAGGCCACCGAAGGACCAGTGCGCCTGCCCGCCGAGCGAGGCCTCCGGCTCCTGGTCGAGCAGCAGCACCTTGCGGCCCGCGTCGGCCAGCTCGGCGGTCGCCGCCAACCCGGCCAGCCCCGCTCCCACGACGATCACATCTGCGTCCATCGGCCCATCCCCTCACATCGGTCGTCCATGGATACCAGACAACGCGATCGATGGACCGCAGCTGCGCACTCTTGCAAGAATCAATCGGGTGACGACCCTCTCCGCGCAGGCCCTGCACCTACCCGCCGCCTCCCTCGGTCCGGAGAACCCGCTGCCGCCGCTGGCCGGCGACCGAGACCTGCACCGGGTCGAGAACCTCGACTCCCTGCCGCCCGACCTCGCCGAGAACATCCGGTACGGCGGTCTGCGCAGCGTGCTGCCCTGTCTCGACCAGGACGGCTACGACCGCAACCTCCAGGAGCAGGCGATCCCGTGCCTGGTCCTGGAGAACGAGCACCTGCGCGCCACCGTGCTGCCGGGGCTCGGAGGCCGGCTCTACTCGCTCGTGCACAAGGCCAACGATCAGGAGCTGCTCTACCGCAACCCGGTGATCCAGCCGGCCAACCTCGCGCTGCGCAACGCCTGGTTCGCCGGCGGCGTCGAGTGGAACCTCGGCAGCACCGGCCACTGGACCGGCACCTGCTCCCCGTTGCACGCAGCCCGCGTCGACGGCCCGGACGGTACGCCGGTACTACGCCTCTGGGAGTGGGAGCGCACCCGCAACCTCGTCGTCCAGCTCGACTTCTGGCTCCCGGCCGACTCCGGCCTGCTGTACGTCGGTGTCCGCATCCAGAACCCGTCGCCCGACGTGGTCCCGGCGTACTGGTGGTCCAACATCGCCGTCGAACAGACACCCGGGACCCGGGTGCTGGTCCCGGCGGACCAGACGTGGCGCTACGGCTACGGCAACAACCTCGACCTGGTCGGCGTACCGGAGTACGAGGGCATCGACCTCAGCTATCCGCTGCGGCACCGCCGGGCGGTCGACTTCTTCTTCGAGCCGTTGCCCGGCCAGCGGCCCTGGATCGCGGCGCTCGATGCTGAAGGCAACGGACTTGTGCAGGCGTCGACGGACCGGCTGCGCGGCCGCAAGCTGTTCGTCTGGGGCGAAGGCCGCGGGGGCCGGCGCTGGCAGGAGTGGTTGTCACCAGGACTCGACGGCCCGGGGTACTGCGAGATCCAGGCAGGTCTGGCCCGCACCCAGCTGGAACACTTGAAGTTGCCTGCAGCTACTAACTGGACCTGGCTGGAGGCGTACGGCCGGCTGTCGATGGAGCCGACCGTCGTCCATGGAGACTGGGCGGAGGCACGGTCCGCGGTGGACGGCGTACTGGCCGGCCGGCTCAGTGACCTGGAGAATCGCGAGCAGGCTTGGCTGGCGATCGCTGACGCCGAGCCGGTCGATCAGCTGGCGACAGGATCAGGCTGGGGCGCGCTGGAACTGCGCCGTACCGGCTGGAACGTCTCAGCCGGTACGCCGTTCGCCGAGTCGACGCTGACCGAGCGCGAGCGCGCCTGGTTGCCCCTGCTGGAAGGCCGCCTGCCCGCCGATCACTCGGCGCCCGATGGGACGCTGATCGGCTGGAAGGACTTGCTGGAAGCAGCCGAGGACAACTGGCTCACCTGGTACCACCGTGGAGTTGCTCGGTGGGTCGAGGGCGACCAGGACGGCGCTGTCGACGCCTGGCGGAAGTCCGGCGACAACCCGTGGGCGCTGCGGAACCTGGCCTTGGCGACGAGCGACCTCACGGCGTACGAGCGAGCGGCCGAACTGCACCCGGACCTGGTGCCGTTGCTCGTCGAGGCGGTGACGGCCGCGCTGGAGGTGAACGTGGTCCGGGCCGGCGCGATCCTCGACCGAGTTCCGGCCGAGCTGGCCGACGACCAGCGGATCAGCCTCGTCCGAGTGCGGTACCTGCTCGCGGCCGGCGATCCCGCGGGCGCCGAGCGGTTGCTGGACGAAGGGGTCGAACCGGCCGGCGTACGGGAAGGGGCGAACCCGCTCGCGGAGTACTGGCGGCAGGCCCAGCAGCAGCTCGGAACGAACCGTCCGGTGCCGGCCCGCTACGACTTCGGCATGTTCGGCGACGACTGACTGGTCGCAGTTGCGCGATCACCGAGCGCAAGTTTGTCAGGACTTGGAACCGGGACTCTCCTGGTGGCGTCTCACCGTTGTGCGGCGAGGGCCGCCGCAGGAAGTGACGACAACGGCGACCGCGCTACCGCGGGCGGCGCGTCGGGGGTGAGTGCCATGATGACAATCGTTGTTCTGGGTTGTTTCGGCTTGGTGCTGCTGGTCTCGGCATGCATCGTGGCAGAGGTGTTCGCGGGCGCCCGCAGGCGTCGCGGACTCGGCGAGGAGAAGACCGCCGGCCGGGTGGTCAAGGTCCGCGGACCCGTTCGCGGCCAGGGTGAGGACGGCGCTCCGACGGAATACGTCGAGGTCGTCGTCGAGTACTACACGCGGCACGGCGAGGGTCCGTTCGTGGCGACCCGCCGGCTGCCGATGGCAAGCCGCACCCTGTACGCGGCCGAGGACCGGGTGATCGTCAGCTACGACGTCCGGTCGCCGCGCCGGGGCCGGGTCGAGGGCCGGGTCAGTCACTGGCCCCAGCTGGGACCGAGACGGTCGCCGGTCCCGCAACCGTAGGTCTTTCGTCCAGGCCTCGAGGCCTGGACCTCAGGGCAGGTAGGGCTCCAGGAGCCGGTGCAGGGTCGGGCGGCCCTGCGCGAGCACGATCTCCGCGTCCTCCGCGGGCAGCCGCTCGGCCAGGTGGGACAGCGCCTCGCCCATGGTGATGGTCAGGGTGACCGTGAGCCGGAACTCGTGGCTGTCCGCGGCGCCGAAGCGCTGGGTCAGCAGCTCGGCGAACTCGCCGGCGTGCTGGTCGTCGAACTCGCCGGGCGTCGCCTCCAGCTGCGGATCGCCGAGCCCGCTCAGCACGACGGCCCGGAACCCGGGATCGGTCCGGTGCATCTCCCGGAACGTGTCCAGGGTGACGTCGACCGCCTCGCGCCAGTCGGCGACCACGGCCAGCCGCTCCCGGACCGCCTCGGTGTAGCGGTGCTGGTTGCGTCGCTCGATCGCCTGGATCAGCGTGCGCTTGTCCGGGAAGTACCGGTAGACGCTGCCGACCGCGATCTCGGCGCGCTTGGCGATCGTGCTCGTGGAGGCGGCGTCGTAGCCGCGCTCGACCACCTCGGCGCAGGCCGCGTCGAGAATGCGTTCGACCTGACGGCTGGCCCGGTCCTGGGTCGGCATCCGCCGCAACGGGTACGCGCCCGGATCCTCACCAGCGCTAGTGGAGACCATGGGGTCATTGTGCCCCGGGTCGGGGACAACGTTGCCATCCCACGGCGTTCAGTTCGATGACAGCTTGCCGACAGCTTTGCGGACCTCCGGCGGGACAGAATCGGGCGGCAGACACCGCCCGAATCGACGGAGGGGAACTCCAGCATGCGGATCAGCAGCAAACTCACCGCGGGCCTCGCGTCCGCGGCGGTCGCCGCCGCGGGACTGGCCGGCGCGGCCGTCGGCACCCGCCCGGCCGGCACCGACGGCGTGGCGGCGCCGTCGCAGGCCCAGCCGCAGTCCCAGGCGGCCGGCGCGGACGCCTCGGCGAAGCGGCAGCAGACCCGCTCCGCGCTGCGCCTGAACCAGATTCAGACCATCGGCGCCCACAACGCCTACCACCGTGAGCTGAGCGCGGTCGAGAAGCAGGCCCAGCAGGCGCAGGACCCGAACGCCGGCAACCTCTGGTACTCGCACGCCTCGATCCCGCAGCAGTTGCAGGACCAGAACATCCGTGCCCTGGAGCTCGACCTGTTTCCGGACCCGGCCGGCGGCCTCTACACCTACCCGCTGATCCGGAAACTGACCGGTCAAGGTCCGCTCACCGACCCGGCGCTGGCCCAGCCCGGGATCAAGGTGATGCACATCGCCGACTTCGACTACAACACCACCTGCCGGACGTTCGTGCTGTGCCTGCAGCAGGTCAAGACCTGGTCGGACCAGCACCCGAACCACGCGCCGGTCACGATCCAGCTCGAGCTCAAGCAGTCCGATCCCCGGATCGTCGCCGCCGGCGGCGTCCAGGCGCCGCCGTGGAACGCCGAGAACCTGGCCGGTGTCGACGCCGAGATCCGTTCGGTGTTCGACGAGGACCAGCTGCTGTCGCCGGACGACGTGCGCAAGCCCGGCCTGACCCTGGAGCAGTCCGTGCTGACCAAGGGCTGGCCGACGCTCGCCCGGGCCCGCGGCAAGGTGATGTTCTTCTTCGACAACGGCGGCGAGGGCGCGATCCGCGACCTGTACCGGGCCGAGCGGCCGAACCTCGAGGGCCGGGCGGTCTTCACCCGCGGTCCGGAGGGCCAGCCGGACGCCGCGGTGACGATGGTGAACGACCCGCGCGGCGCCAACCAGGCCGAGATCCAGCGGCTGGTCCGCAAGGGCTACCTGGTCCGGACCCGGTCCGACGAGCCGATGGCGACCGTGCTGACGAACGAGGTCAGCCGGGTCGGCATCGCGCTGGGCAGCGGCGCCCAGTGGGTGACCACCGACTTCCCGGTCGCCGGGATGGCCGCGCGGTACGACCGCGACTTCGTCGCCAAGCTGCCGGGCGACACCGCAGTACGCTGCAACCCGGTGTCCGCTCCGGCCTGGTGCAGGGGCAACGTCTCGGAGAGGTGAGGTCATGTCGGAGCACGTCGTGGATGTCAGCTGGAGCCGTGGTGAGCACGAGTTCACCTACCAGACCTACAGCCGCGACCACGAGTGGCGCTTCGACGGCGGCGTGACCGTGCCGGCATCCGCCAACCCGGCGTACCTGGGCAGCCCGGGGCCGGTGGATCCCGAGGAGGCGTTCGTGGCGGCGCTCTCGTCGTGCCACATGCTCACCTTCCTCTCGATCGCGGCGAAGAAGCGGCTGGTGGTCGACGCGTACGACGACCACGCGGTCGGGCTGCTGGCGAAGAACGAGCAGGGCAAGCCGGCGATCACCCAGGTGACGCTGCACCCGAAGATCGCGTTCGCCGGCTCCGGACCGGACGCGGAGACGCTGGCGAAGATGCACCACCTCGCCCACGAGCAGTGCTTCATCGCGAACTCGGTGACCACGCAGGTCACCGTCGCGGGGATCTGACCCCGGACAGCAGAAAACCACCCGTCCGACCGCCCTGAGCCTCGCGCAAGCGGCGTCAGGACAGTCGGCGGGTGGTTCTCGCGTGCCCCGCGGTGGCGGGGCACTCGACGGAGCCGGCGGCGCCTCGCATGGGCGCCTCTGCGGTGTGCGACCTCCGTGCGGTCTACCTCGGTGGGGAAGACCGTCCGGGTGCGCCACCGGCTCCGTCCGTCCGGTACGCGCCGTTACTGCTCTGCGGCGGCGTCGCTCCGGTCGTCCGGGGTGGGGGTGGGCTCGTCCTCGCCGCGCAAGCTGACCTGCTCGGTGGCGATGGTGGCCATCAGTCGGTGGATCGTCATGCTGGTGAGACGCACCGGGTGCCCGGCTATGACGGAGATCTCGCAGAACTTTTCGGTGTGACCTGGAGCACTTTCCGCCGGCTACTTCTCGTCCAGCCCGTCCGGCCGCAGGGGTACCAGCTGCCGGGCCTCGTCGTACGTCGTACCGGTCAGCTCGAGCAGGTCGACGACGGTGGAGCGGATCTGGCCGAGCACCACCACCCCGGACAGCGAGGCCGGGATCGGCATCACCGCGGTCCGGCGGCCCAGCTCGCCGAGCACCCGGTGGGCGGCGACGTCGGCGTGCGGCTCGAACAGCGACTCCGCGATCAGCCGGGTGCCGTCCGCGAGGCGCTCCAGCAGCATCGGGTACTCGGCCGGCATCTTCTCGTCCCGCCAGACCGAGACCGCGCACCGACGGACCAGCACCCGGATGTTGCGGATCGCCCGGTCCAGCGGCACCACCAGGTCGGCGATCTCCTGGACCCGGCCACGGTGCCGGCGCCGGAACGGCGACAGCCGGACCACCGCGACCCCCTCGTCGGCGGCGCTGCGCAGGTCGTCCAGCAGCGACTCGCTGGCCCGGGCCCGGCGCAGCGCGTCGGTGACGGCGTCCTCGTCGCCGGTGCGCAGGCCGTCGGCGGTCTCCACCAGGATCGCGGCCAGCTCGTTCAGCACCGCGGAGGCCTGTTGCCGGGGGCGACGGATCGCGGCGGCCGGGGCGATGGTGGCGGCCGCCAGCGCGACCACGCCGCCGAGCGCGGCGTCCAGCCAGCGGCTGAACCCGGCGCCCGGGTCGGGCAGCAGGGTGGTGACGATCGCGGCCTGCACGCCGGCCTGGGTGGTCATCAGGGTGCCGGCGCCGAGCAGCACCGCGAGGCTCATCGCCAGCGCGATCACGAAGACGATCTGGACCACGCCGGTGCCGAAGAACGTGACGAACAGGTCGCCGACGCCGACGCCGACGGCCACCCCGACCATCACCTCGGCCACCCGGCGCAGCCGCTGGCCGAAGCTGAACCCGAGACAGACCATCGCCGCGACCGGCGCGAAGAACGGCTGCGGGTGGCCGACGGCGTACCGGGCCAGCGCCCAGGCGACCCCGGCCGCCAGCGCGCACTGGACGATGAAGAAGATCCGGTCCCGCCAGCGGTCCACCCGGCGGCGCACCGAGGCCCGGGACCGGCGGGCAGCCTGCGGCGCGATGTCGTCGCGCAGCTCGCGCAACTGCTCCAGCGTCAGCCTGACCGGGTCCACCACCCCATCATCACCTCTGCCGTACGCCGGGACGCCGCGGCCCGGGTGGTGTCGCCGGCCGGCTTGCTTCGGGCCGGGCGGCCAGTCAGGGTGGGGCCATGACCGAGAACAACCGTGAGGACTACGGCAGCTACAGCGTCGACGACGAGGACCAGTTGCAGCCGCAGGACACTCTCAACGACCGCGGTGTCGACGACCTGCTGGACGAGGGCTACTCGCCGCCCGAGAAGTGGTCGGCCGGCGAGGGCTTCGGCACCACCGCGGACGAGGCGCTGCAGGGCGAGACGCTGGACCAGCGGCTGTCCCAGGAGGAGCCCGACGTCGACCCGTACGCCGAGGAAGGCGAGAACGTCGGTGGCCCGGAGGTCGGCGGCGTGCGCTCCGGCCGGCTGGTCGCACCGGACGAGGGCGCCCACGAGGACGAGGAGAAGGACCTGATCGCCTCCGACGTCGGCTTCGACGGCGCCGCGGCGAGCGCGGAGGAGGCCGCCGTGCACGTGGTGGACGACGACGAGCCGTTCACGCTCGACGACGAGGACGAGACCGACCTGCAGGACGTCCGCGACGTCGACCTCGGCGACGTGGGTGACCCGGAGAACTGATCAGCCCCGCGGGGTGACGACGACCTCGCAGCCGCGGGACGGGACCAGGGTCACGTTCCGCGGCTGCGCTGTTTCCGGCTCCGGGCGGACCGGGTGCACGTCGTACCGGCTGAGCGTGGCGCGGAGGATCTCGGTCGCCTCCAGCAGCGAGAAACCGGCGCCGATGCACCGACGGGCACCACCGCCGAACGGGATCCAGGTCCCGGCCGCGGGCGGGTCCTCGGACAGGAACCGGTCCGGGCGGAACTCGCCGGCCGCCGGGTAGTGCTCGCCGTCGGCGTGCACCAGCCCCAGCGCGGCCATGATCGTGGTGCCGCGCGGCAACCGGTAGCCGGCCAGGTCGACGGTCTCGGTCAGCCGGCGACCGACCTGGTAGACCACCGGGTGCAGCCGCAGCGACTCCTTGGTGATCGCCTCCAGCCGTTCGTCGTCGCCGGAGTCAGCCGCCCGTTGTGCCGCGGCCAGCTCGTCGGGGCGCCGGGCCAGCTCGTGGAACGCCCAGGCCAGCCCGGTCGCGGTCGTTTCGTGCCCGGCCAGGAGCAGGGTGACCAGCTGGTCGCGCAGCTCCACGTCCGACCAGCTGCCCGCGGCCAGCAGCCGGCTCAGCACGTCGTTGCGGCCGGCAACGTCATCGCGGCGGCGGGCGATCTCGTCGTACAGGATCTCGTCGACCCGGCGCTGGGTCTCCAGGTAGGTGCGCCACGGCGGCAACCGCAGCAGCTGCGGGTAGAAGCCGCCGAGCATGATGATCGGCCGGACCGCGACGATCCGGTCGACCAGCGGCCGCAGTTCTGCCAGCCGGGCCGAGTCGGTCACCCCGAACACCACCTGCAGGATCACCTCGAGGGTGAGGTCGCGCATCCGGTCGTGCAGCCGGAACGGTTGGCCGACCGGCCAGGACTCCACCTCGGCGCGGGCCAGGTCGGCGATCATGCCGGCGTACCCGCGCAGTGCGTTGCCGAGAAAGGCCGGCATCAGCTGGCGGCGCGTCCGGGCGTGGTCCTCGTCGTCGATCAGCAGCAGCGAGTGGTCGCCCATGATCGGCTTGAGCACCTGGTTGCCCTCGCCGGCGTGCATCACCGTCGGCGGCGTGGTGAACACGTCCCGGATGTCCTCGGGCCGGCTCAGCACCACCACCACGCGGCTCGACGGGACCAGCCGGATGGTGAAGACGTCGCCGTACCGGGCGCGCATCCGGGGAAAGAAGGTCTTGCGGTGCCCGGCGAAGAGCACGGTCTGCACCAGCGTCGGCCACTTCGGCCCCGGCGGCAGCGTGCGCGCGGTCTGCCGATCGAGCGTGCGAGCACCGAGCAAGGGCGTCGGCTCGGCCATGCCACCTCCCGAAATCGGGCTCTGGACCGACAACGCTACGACAGCCCGGTGAACGCCGGGCGGCCCAGCACACCTCGGCCGAGCGAACTCTCGTGGGTTAACCCCCCGAACGCAGGGTTGGCCCCCCAGAATCTGGGAGGCCAACCATGCATCTGACGGGTTAACCCACGAGAGCCGTGGGACGGCCGTGCGGCCCCGGCGATCGGCGGGAGACGGCGTGCTGGGTCAGGCGCGGGTGAAGCGCAGGGTGAGGATCTGGAACGGGCGGAGCTCGAAGGACACACCGCCGTCGACCAGCTCGCGGTCGGCCAGGTGCCGCTCGAGCAGGTCGACCTCGGTCACCGCACCGGCCGCGAAGCCCGGCCGGACGGTCGCCCGGGACCGGCCGCCGCTGGACTCGTAGAGCCGGACGACGACGTCGCCGGACTGGTCGTCGGCCAGCTTGACCGCCTCGACGATCACGTTGCCGTTGCTCACCTCGACCAGCGGCGCGACGCCCTCGGCGCCGGTGACGACGCGCTCCGGCAGGTTGATCCGGTAGCCCTCCTCGATCGCCTCCGGGATCCCGGCGCCGACCACCAGCGCGTGGTGCACGGTGTGCACGCCCTGGTCGGTCTGCGGGTCGGGGAACCGCGGCGCCCGGATCAGCGAGGTGCGGATCGTGGTGGTGGTGCCGCCGTCCTCGCGCGCGGTCCGGTTGATGTCGTGGCCGTACGTCGAGTCGTTGACCATGGCAACGCCGTACCCGTGCTCGGCGACGTGCACCCAGCGGTGCGCCGCGATCTCGAACTTCGCCGCGTCCCACGAGGTGTTCTGGTGGGTCGGCCGGAAGATGTGCCCGAACTGGGTCTCCGAGGCGGACCGGTCGGCGTGCACGTCGACCGGGTACGCCGCCTTGAGGAACTTCTCCGACTCGTGCCAGTCGACGCAGGTTTCGATGTCGACCCGCTTGGTGCCCGGCCGGACCCGCAGCGTCTGCACGATGCTGGACCGGTTGAAGGACCGCTTGACCACCACCGTGGCCACACCGTCCTCGGTGCCGAAGTCGACGGTGTCCACCTCGGTGATGTCGCGGACGTTGTTCTTGTAGAACGAGTCGACGTCCCAGGCGTCCCACTGGTTCGGGGTGTCCACGTGCAGCTGCAGCAGGTTGGCCGCGGTGCCCGGGGCGATCACCTCGCGCTCGGCGGTCACGTCGTACAGGGAGATGATCAGGCCGCGGTCGTCGACGGTGACCCGGATCAGGCCGTTGTCGAGCACGTTGCCGTCGACGGTGGCCGCCTGGCCCTCGCCGGTGGCGATGCCGGCGCCGAGGGCCGGGACGCCGCCGCGGGCGTGCGGTGCGGCGTTGAAGACGATCTGCGCCGAGCCCTCGCCGGCCAGCGCCTGCTGGGCCTTGGCGATGATCGCGTTCAGCTCCTCGGCCAGCGCGGCGTACGTCGCCTCGGCCTCGCGGTGCACCCAGGCGATCGAGCTGCCCGGGAGGATGTCGTGGAACTGGTTCAGCAGCACCGACTTCCAGATCCGGTCCAGGTCCTCGTACGGGTAGCTGTCCAGCTTGCCCGCCACCACGGCCGCCGCGGACCACAGCTCGGCCTCCCGCAGCAGGTGCTCGCTGCGCCGGTTGCCCTGCTTGGTCTTGGCCTGCGAGGTGTACGTCGCCCGGTGGATCTCCAGGTAGAGCTCGCCCGACCAGACCGGGGCGTTCGGGTACTCCTCCTCGGCGGCGGTGAAGAACTCGGTCGGCGACTCGATCGTCACCCGCGGCGAGGACTCCAGGTTCGCCACCCGGCGCGCGGTCGCGACGAACTCGCGGGTCGGGCCGCCACCGCCGTCGCCGTAGCCGAACGGGACCAGCGACCGGGTCGCGGCGCCGTTCTCGGCGAAGTTGCGCTGGGCGTGCGCGAGCTCCCGGCCGGACAGGTCGGAGTTGTAGGTGTCGATCGGCGGGAAGTGGGTGAACACCCGCGTGCCGTCGAGACCCTCCCACTGGAAGGTGTGGTGCGGGAAGCGGTTCTCCTTGTTCCAGGAGATCTTCTGGGTCAGGAACCACTTCGAGCCGGACAGCTTGACCAGCTGCGGCAGCGCGGCGGTGTAGCCGAACGAGTCCGGCAGCCAGACCTCCTGGGTGTCGATGCCGTACTCGTCCAGGAAGAACCGCTTGCCGTGCACGAACTGACGGGCCAGCGCCTCGCCGCCGGGCAGGTTGGTGTCGGACTCGACCCACATGCCGCCCACCGGCACGATGGTGCCGTCGGCAACCGCCTTCTTCAGCCGCTCCCACACCTCGGGGTAGTTGTCCTTCACCCAGGCGTGCTGCTGGGCCTGTGAGAACGCGAAGACGAGCTCCGGGTACTCCTCGGCCAGCGTGGCGACGTTGGACACCGTGCGGGCCACCTTGCGGCGGGTCTCGCGCAGCGGCCAGAGCCAGGCCGAGTCGATGTGTGCATGCCCGACCGCGGACAGCTGGTGGGCGCTGGCGTGCGCCGGCCGGCTCAGTACGTCGGTGAGCTGGGCGCGGGCCTCGACGGCGGTGCCGGCAACGTCCTCGTAGTCCAGCACGTCCAGGGCCCGGCTCAGCGCGCGGAGAATCTCCCGGCGGCGCGGCTCCTGCGGGGTCAGCTCCTTCTGCAGGCCGTCCAGTGCCTCGAGGTCGAGGATGAGGTTCCACACCTCGGCGTTGAAGATCGCCAGGTCGGCGCGGGTGAGCTGGTAGATCGGCTTGCCGCCCGGCTCCGGCTTGTCGCCGAGGTCGTCGATCGGCGCGAACGCGTTCCAGCCGAGCACCTCGGGGTTGGCCGCGGCCTCGACGAAGAAGCTGATCTCGTCACCGGGCGCGGCCGGCGTACCGTCCGGGCCGAGGATGGACAGCGGCGCGTAGGTCTGCCGCGGGTGCAGGCCCTTCAGCGGTACGCCCGAGGTGGTGTGCACCAGGCCCTCCGCGGAGAAGCCCGGGCCACCGCTGAAGCCGAGGTCGATGACGGCCTCGATCTCCGCGCCGGCCCACTCGGCCGGCACCTGGCCGCTGAACTTGAACCACGCGGTGCCCCAGGCCGGGCCCCACGGCAGGCCGATCTCGGCCGGCTCGTACTGCGCGGCGATCGCCTCGGCGGCGGGCACCGGCTCGCCCGGGGCGTGCCACACCTCGACGGTCAGCGGGACGGAGGCGCCGTAGACCGCGGGGCGGATCCGCTCCCGCAGGGCGCGCTTGAGCCGCTCCTCGATCAGTTGTCGGTCGTCGTGCACGAAATCATCCTCCGCTGACAGGGTTCGCGGCCATCCCGGCCGACTGTGTTGACAACGCTGTCACAGATCACCCGGGCGCGTCCAGACGCCAGCTGTCCGCGCCCGGGTGACAGCACGCCGTACAGGCCTGTGACGGGACCGCCATGGCGCGTGCTCCCGGCGCCCTCTAAGTTGTCCCCATGGATCGCCCCCGCCTGCTGACCCGTCGCCACGCGCTGGGACTGGGGGCCGCGGCCGCCGCGTCCCTGAGCCTGCCGGGCTGCTCCCGCGGCCGCTCCGACGAACCGGCTCCGGCTGGTCCGGCCAAGTTCGCGACCGGCAACGAGGGCGGGGTCTACGCGATCTACGGCGCCGGTCTGGCCAAGCTGGTCAGCGAGGTGACCGGGGTGGCGATGACGCCGATCCTGACCGAGGGCTCGGTGGCGAACCTGCGCATGCTGTCCGCCGGCACCGCCGACATCGGCTTCAGCCTGTCCGACTCCGCGCTGGACGCCTGGGAGGGGACGCCGGGCACGCAGTTCGCGACCGGGTCGCTGCGGTCCCGCTTCACCGCGCTGGCCCGGACGTACGACAACTACGTGCACGTGGTGGTGCCGACCGGGTCCGACGTGACGAGGTTTGAGGACCTCAACGGCAAGGTGGTCAGCATCGGGCCGCAGAACTCCGGCACCCGGGTGGTGGCGCAGCGGATCCTGAACACCGCCGGAGTCAAGGTGATCCCGCGGTTCTTCGACCTGGAGACGGCCGTGCAGGCGCTGCAGGACAAGGTGCGCAATCCGAGAGCGGGCATCGACGCGCTGATCTGGAGCGGCGGTCTGCCGACCAAGCCGATCCTGGGGCTGCAGTCGACCACGGGGTTCCGGCTGGTCGACATCGGCAGCACCGCGCAGGCGATCGCGAGCAAGCGCTTCGGTGGGTACGTGCTGTCGTCGATCCCGCCGTCGGTCTACCAGCTCTCCGCGTCGGTGCCGACGCTCGCGGTCCCCAACTACCTGCTGGCCCGCCGCGGGCTGTCCGACTCGTGGGCGTGGTGGACGCTGAACACGATGTTCCGCCGGCAGACCGACCTGATGGCCGTGCACCCCGAAGCAGGCTCCCTCGACGCCCGCTCCGCCATCGCCACCATGCCCATCCCTCTGCACCCCGCCGCCGAGCGCTGGTACAAGAACAACCACATCTGATCCGCTCGGGCTCAGCCAGCAGGCCACCCACCCCACGTGCCTGGCCGGGCCCGCGAGCAAGCTCGCAGAAAATAACCAGCCCCGCTCTCCCGCGAGCTTGCTCGCGTTGCCCGTTCGGCACTCGGGTCGTTGTGCCGAGCTGCGCCCGGGCGCGTGCTTGTCTCTCAGTCCTCGTAGTCGTCGATGAGGGGGACGCGGACTTCGATGACCAGGCCGCCGCCGACCGGCGGGCGGGCCACGACGCGGCCGCCGACGCGGGCTGCTTCGGAGCGGACGATGGCCAGCCCGAGCCCGGTGCCCGGCATCTCGCGGTGGTGCGCGCTGCGCCAGAACCGCTCGCCGACCTTCTTCAGGTCCCGCGAGCCCAGCCCGAGCCCGTGGTCGCGGACCGACAGCACCACCTCGGTGCCGTCGCGCACGACCGACACCTCGACCGGCGGCGCGCCGTACTTGCTGGCGTTGTCGAGCAGGACGTCGAGGATGTCGTCGACCTCGAGCTCCGGCGCCACCCCACCCGGCACCATCTCGCCGATGACCAGCTCCAGGTCGTCCGCGGCGTACACCGCCTTCCAGCCGACCAGGCGCTCCTTCACCGCCTGCGCCAGGTCCAGCGGCGCCTCGTTGCTGCTCTCGATGTCGCCGGGCCGGTCCGAGCCGGCCAGCCGGGAGAGCCGCTGCACGATCCGGCCCAGCCGGTCGATGTCGCTGAGCGCGAACCGCGCCGTCGGCGACAGCCGGGACAGCCCCTCGATGTGGATCCGGGCCGAAGTCAGCGGCGTCCGCAGCTGGTGCGACGCGTCGGCGACGAACTCCCGCTCCCGCTGCCGCGCCTGGTGCAGGCTGAGCGCCATCGAGTTGAAGCTGTCGCCGAGCCGGCGCAGCTCGGGCGCGCGGCCGTCGGTGGAGACCCGGGTGTCGAGCGCGCCCCGGGTGACCTGGTGCGTCGCGTTGTCGAGGTCGTTCAGCGGCCGCAGCACCCAGCGGGTGACCGGCCGGACGATGCCGACCACGACGGCACCGATCGAGATCAGCAGTCCACCGAGCAGCAGCAGAAGCCCGCGCTCGACCTGGTCGCGCGCCTTCTCGGTCGGCACCCGCAGAACGGCGGCGCCGAGCACCCGCCCGTTGTTCACGACCGGGCGGGCGACGACCATCTCGCCGGACCGCCAGGGCCACAACGCGGCCGGTTCGGCCGGCAGCCGCCCGGCCAGCGTGCTGTCCAGGGCGACCTTGAGGTCGGGCTCCTTCACGTCCACCCCGGACCGCGAGGTGGCGATCACCCGGCGGTCGACGTCGACCACGAACACCGGCGTCGCGTACAGCTCGTGGTAGCGGACCGCGAGCTCGCGCAGGGTCGCGATGTCGCCGGACTGCAGTGGCGACTCGGCCATCGTGGCGAACCAGTCGGCGTCGTTGCTGCGGGACAGGAAGAGCGTGCGGGACTGACCGGTGGCGATGTAGTTGGCCAGCGGCACCGCGGCGATGATCGCCAGCACGACGACCATCGGGACGAGTGACTGCAGCAGACGACGGCGCAACGGTCAGTCCGAACCGAGGCGGTAGCCGACGCCGCGGATCGTCTGCACCAGCTCGGGCCGGCCGAGCTTGGCGCGCAGGCTCGCGACGTGCACGTCCATGGTCCGCGACGAGGCCTCGAAGACGGACTGCCAGGCGTACAGCGCGACCTGTTCACGCGGCACCACCCGGCCGTGGTGCGCGGCCAGCACAGCGAGCACGTCGAACTCCTTGCGGGTCAGGCTGATGGGCTTGTCGGCGACCTGCACGGTCCGGGCCTCGATGTCCACGGTCAGGTCGCCCACGGTGACCCGGGGGCGAGGTTGCAGCAGCCCGGTCCGCCGCAGTACGGCGTCGATCCGGGCGAGCAGCTCGGAGATCGCGAACGGCTTCACCACGTAGTCGTCCGCGCCGCTGCGCAGCCCGCGCACCCGGTCGGCCGCCTCTCCGCGCGCGGTCACCGCGATCACCGGTACGTCGGACACCGTGCGGATCTGCCGGCAGACGTTGATGCCGTCGCCGTCGGGCAGTCCGAGGTCCAGCAGCACCAGGTCTCCGGGGTCGGCAGCGAGCGCGTCCGCGGCGGTGCGGACGTGCGTCACCATCAGCCCGTACCGGCGCAAGGCAGGTATCAGAGCGTTGGCGATATCGAGATCGTCTTCGACCAACAGAATCCTGACGGCGCCGCTCATGCCGTGATCGTAGGGCAGGTGGCGCTCACATGTGTCAGATCTTGGTAAAGACGTAATCACGTGACTCCACGCCGTGTTCGGCGACACTAGTCTCCGACCACAGGAGGGAACCGGTAGATGACTGTCGGTGTTGGTACGGGGGGCGGCACCACCGCGCTGCCCGAGTCCGATCTGGCCGAGTACGAGCAGGAGAAGCCGGCTCGGCGGCTCCGCCCTGCCCTCGACCTGGTGATCACCGCCTGGTGCGCGGTGGTCAGCGTCGGCGTTCTGCTGCAGGTGTTCTTCCCGCTGTCGGCCGGCACGCAGTACTACCTGGTGATCTTTCTCGCAGCGGTCCTGCCGATCACGCTGCTGTGCTACCGGGGCTGGAAGGTGCCGGCGTTCCTGAACCCGTTCAAGGGGCGGACGCACGACGACCCCGGTCTGCTGGACTGGTTGCTCGCGGCCCTCGCCCTCGCGGTCTGCGTCTACCCGCTGTTCGACTTCGACGGCTACCTCGAGCGCCGGCAGACCCCGACCGGTCTCGACGTGCTGGTCGGCGCCCTGCTGCTGGTGCTGCTGCTCGAGGCCTGCCGCCGGACCACCGGCTGGGTGCTGCCGCTGTTCAGCCTGCTCTTCGTCGCGTACGCCTACTACGGCGGCTACCTGCCCTATACCTGGTCGCTGTCGCACCAGGGTTTCAACTTCGACGCGATCATCGCGCAGTTCACGATGGGTACGGCCGGCTTCTACGGCACCCCGCTCGCCGTCGCGGCCAGCTACATCGTGCTGTTCACCATCTACGGCGCGGTGCTCGACCACTCCGGCGCCGGCAAGTTCTTCATCGACCTGTCGTTCGCCGCGTTCAAGCGCAGCCGGACGGCGCCCGGCCGGACGGTCACGATGGCCGGCTTCCTGCTCGGCACGGTCTCCGGCTCCGGTACGGCGACTGCGGTGTCGCTGGGCACGGTGTCCTGGCCGATCCTGCGTCGCGCGGGCTACCCGCCCGAACCGGCCGGCGGCATGCTCGCCGCCGCGGGCATCGGCGCGATCCTGTCGCCGCCGACGCTCGGCGCGGCCGCCTTCATCATCGCCGAGTTCCTGCAGGTGTCGTACCTGACCGTGCTCGGCTACGCGGTGATCCCGACGATCCTGTACTACCTCGGCATCCTGCTGGCGATCGAGATCGACGCCCGGCGGCACGGCACCACCTCGACGGAGACCTCGACGCAGTCGGCCCTCCGGCTGCTGCTGCGGTTCGGCTACCACTTCCTGTCGCTGTTCGTGATCATCGGCTTCATGGCGGTCGACGTGCCGCCGTTCAAGGCCGTGGTCTACGCGGTCGTCATCCAGTTCGCACTGTCGTTTCTGGACCGCGAGCACCGGCTCACCGCCGGCCCGCTGTTCAAGGCGCTGGCCCAGGGCACCCGCTCGGTGCTGCCGGTGGTGGCGACCTGCGCGACGGCCGGGGTGATCGTCGCGGTGACCACCCAGACCGGGCTCGGGCTGAACCTGGCCGAGATCATCGTCGACGCCGGCCGGGGCGTGACCGACAACCCGACGGTCGTGCTGATCCTGACCGTGGTGCTGTCGGCGTTCGCGGTGCTGATTCTCGGCCTGGCGGTGCCGGTGACGGCGTCGTTCATCATCGCCGCGGTGATCATCGCGCCGGCGCTGGTGCAACTCGGCGTCACCCCGGCCGAGGCGTACATGTTCATCTTCTACTACGCGGTGCTGTCGGAGGTGTCGCCGCCGACGGCGCTGGCCGCGGTGGCCACCTCGGCGATCACCGGCGGCCGGACGATGGCGACGATGTGGCAGGCGTGGAAGTACACCCTGCCCGCGTTCCTCGTGCCGTTCGCGTTCGTGCTCACCGACAACGGCGCGCACCTGCTGGGCCAGGGCAGTCTCGTCGGCATGCTGTGGACGCTGCTGGTGTCGATGCTGGCGGTGGCGGCGCTCGCCGTGGTGACCGGCGGCTGGATCCTGACCGCCACCGGGTGGCTCGAGCGGGCGCTCTGCGTGCCGGCCGCGATGCTGCTGCTCTACCTGGCGCCCGTAACCATCGCCGCCGGAATCGGTTTGCTACTTGTTGCCGTCGTCGTCAACCTGGTCCGGCGGCAGCGCCAGGCCGGACAACCGGAAGGACCCGTCACTTGATGAGAACCCGACGCCTCTCCACCGCCGTGGTCGCGCTGGCCGCCGCCGTCTCGCTGGCCGCCTGCGGAGGTCAGCGTGAGCCCGAGGCCGGTGGCACCGGAACCGACGGCGGCCGCCTGACGATTGCCACCGGCAACACCACCGGCGTGTACTACCAGCTCGGCGGCGCGCTCGCGTCGGTGATCTCGGAGAAGGTCGAGGGCTACCGGGCCACGGCCAGCGAGACCGGCGCCTCGGTGCAGAACGTGCAGGGACTGGTGGCGGGCAACTACGACATCGCGTTCTCGCTCGGCGACACCGCGACCGACGCGGTCAAGGGGCAGAACAGCTTCCAGCAGCCGCAGGAGGTGGCGGCGCTGACCCGGCTCTATCCCAACTACACCCAGGTCGCGGTCCGGGCCTCGGCCGGCATCAGCAAGATCGCCGACCTCAAGGGCAAGCGGGTCTCCACCGGCTCGCCGAACTCCGGCACCGAGGTGATCGCCCGCCGGCTGCTCGAGGCGGCCGGTCTGGACCCGGCCCGGGACGTCACCGCCCAGCGGCTCGGCCTGCCCGAGTCGGTCGACGCGATGAAGAGCGGCTCGATCGACGCGCTGGTGTGGTCCGGCGGACTGCCGACCGGCGGCATCACCGACCTGACCACCAGCCTCGGCAAGAACGTGAAGCTGATCCCGATCACCGACCTGCTGCCGGCGCTGCAGACGAAGTACGGCAGCATCTACGCCCAGGGCACGGTCCCGGCCGCGACGTACAAGCAGCCGGCCGACGTGGCCACGATCATCGTTCCGAACGTGCTGCTGGTCCGCAAGAACATGCCGGACGAGCTGGCCGAGAAGCTGACCAAGGTGATCTACGAGAACAAGGACGCGCTGGTGCAGGTGAACGCGGCCGCCAAGGGCATCACCGTGGAGGACGCCGACAAGACCGACCCGGTGCCGCTGCACCCCGGCGCGAAGAAGGCGCTGGACGCACTGAAGTAGCCCCGAACCCGTCCCTCCCCGCACACCAGGCGCAGCGGGGAAGGACGCTGGGTCCCACCTCCGCACACCAGGCGCGGCGGAGGCGGGAACCACCCCCTCCTCCACGACCAGGCGCTGTGGAGAAGGGACCGCCCCGGCCACGACCAGGCGCAGTGGCAGGGGCACCGGCCGGGTTCGGTCCGCGGAGGCATCCTCGGACCGGGCCCGGCCACCTGCTGTTCGGGACCGGTGTTGTCAGCTGCTGCGGGGCACCTGGGCGCCGCGCAGGTAGTGCGAGAGCACCGAGTCGCGCTTCGGGTGCACGTGGTACGTCGTCGGCACCACTCGGCCCTCGGCGCTGTCCCAGACGTTGTCGGCGACCCGCCAAGCGCGGTGCGCCATCCGGCCGGCCATCCCGGTGTGCGGGGAGAACGGGTGGGATCGGGTCGGCGCGACCTCCTGGGCGCTCAGCAGCCGCTCGGTCAGCGCGCCGACGTCACCGCCGGCCATCGACTCGCCGAGCATCCGGCCGTAGTCGGCTTCCAGTCGTTCGTGCTCGTCCAGCAGCCGGTCGACCACCTGCCACACGTCCCCGGGGCGGAGGTGCAGGACGCGGCTGTCGCCGTACTGCCTGGCCTTGAGGAACCGCAGGGAGCGTTCCAGCTGCTTGGCGTTGGCGACGTACGTCGCGACCAGCTTGCGCCCGTCGGGGAGACGCCGGACGTACGGCAGCAGGACGTCCTCGGCGGCCGTCAGGTGCTGGGCGGTGATCGCATAGAACCAGTCGGTCTCGTGCCGGCGATGGGGGAGGGCGGCGTCCGGCTGGTGGGCCGGAGCGGCGAGCTCGCGGATCTTGTCGTGCTCGTAGGTCAGAGCCACTTCGAGCGTTGAAGCGGTCATCGTCACCACCTCCTGGGGGGTTGCCCTCAGGTTGCGCCCGCCACCTGCCGGGCGCAACCGTCTGGGGACCCCACGTGATCGGACCGTAAGGACGCCGGTTCGATCGAGAGGGTTCGCGTCAGTGGTCCGAGCTCTTCTTCCACAGGTTGATGCCGGCCTCGACCGCGTCGGCGTCGATGGCGTCGAGCTCGGCCTGGGTGAAGCCGAGGGTCTTCACCGCGGCCAGGTTGTCCTCCAGTTGCGCGACGCTGGAGGCGCCGATCAGCGCGCTGGTGACCCGGTCGTCCCGCAGCGTCCAGGCGAGCGCCAGCTGGGCGACCGACTGGCCGCGCTGCTGGGCGATCTCGTTCAGCGCGCGGACGTGCTTGAGCGTCTCCTCGGTCAGCATGTCGGTGCTCAGCGACTTGCCCTGCGCGGCGCGGGAGTCCTCCGGCACGCCGTTCAGGTACCGGTCGGTGAGCAGGCCCTGGGCCAGCGGCGAGAAGGCGATCACGCCGACCCCGAGCTCACCGACGGCGTCGAGCAGGTCCTCCTCGATCCACCGGTTGAGCATCGAGTACGACGGCTGGTGGATCAGCAGCGGCGTGCCGAGCTCGGCCAGGATCCGGGCCGCCTCGCGGGTCTTCTCCGCGGAGTACGACGAGATTCCGGCGTACAGCGCCTTGCCGGAACGTACGGCGGCGTCGAGCGCGCCCATCGTCTCCTCGAGCGGGGTGTCCGGGTCGAAGCGGTGGGAGTAGAAGATGTCGACGTAGTCCAGGCCCATCCGGCTCAGCGACTGGTCGAGCGAGGCCAGCAGGTACTTGCGCGAGCCGCCGCCCTGGCCGTACGGGCCCGGCCACATGTCGTAGCCGGCCTTGGTCGAGATGATCAGCTCGTCACGGTACGGGCGGAAGTCCCGGGCGAAGTGCGTGCCGAAGTTGGTCTCCGCGGACCCGTACGGCGGGCCGTAGTTGTTCGCCAGGTCGAAGTGGGTGACGCCGAGGTCGAACGCCCGGCGCAGAATGTCGCGCTGCGTCACGAACGGCTTGTCGTCGCCGAAGTTGTGCCACAGCCCCAGCGAGATCGCCGGCAGCTGCAGCCCGCTGCGTCCCGTCCGCCGATAGGCCATCTGGTCGTCGTACCGGTTCTCAGCTGCTGTGTAGTCAGTCACGACCGTCAGTCTGCACCATGTCGTGACAAGTCCGCGAACCCCTTGTATTACTGCAGAACCGCCGTCGATCAGTCCCAGAGATCCACCTTCTTGATCAACCCCGGCCAGGGCTCCGGCGGCGAGGACGTCAGGAACCGAAGCGCCCCGAGCATCCGGCTCGCGGGCGACGCCGTCCAGTGCCGCTGACCCGGTCTGGGTGGGCCTTTGAGGTTCGCGACTCCCCAGGCGAGGTGGAACCAGAGCACCTCGGCTTCCAACTCGCCGGTCTCGCACCGCACCGCTGCGGCACTCCGGTAACTGGGCAGCAGCTGCGCGACCTCCTGCAGCCGCAACTTGGCGAACTCCATCGCCCGCGGCCCCCATGCGGCATCACCCCAGTCGATCAACGCCTGGAACCGACCAGCTCGCACCATCACGTTCTGCCGCCCGAGATCCCCATGCAGCAACACCTGCGGCGCGTTCAGGTCGAACCTGCTGCTCAACTCGTCGAGCCACCTCTCCAACCAGTCCGCCGTGCCGGCGTCGAGGTACCCGCGCTCGACCAGCTCCCCGACCGCCGTGCTCCGATCGCTCCCGTCCTCGGGCACTCCGGCGATCGGTTGCCGCGCTGTTGCGTGCAGCAACGCGATCTGGCGGCCGAGCTCTCCCCACACTTCGATGCCCGCGGCACCATCGGCAAGATCGTTGCCCTCAACTCGCTCCGTCACCACGTACGGCGTACTGGGCCCGCCTGCTCCGTGCACCACCCCCTCCGCCACGATCGCCGGCGTCCGCACCCCAGCCTGCCGCGCCAACGGAACCACGCCCACCTCCTTCCGAAGATCAGCCGCGAACCTCTCCTCCCGCGGCATGCGCAGGATCAACTCGCCACCCAGCCGAAACGCTCGATTGGCCACACCTCCAGCAACCTCGACGACCTCCGCTGTCGGCACACCCAGCCGCCTCGCCACCTCCACGGCAACGCCCATCGCCTCCGCCTCCCCGCTCGAACTGCCGGAGCCGCTGGAACCGCCGGAGCCGCTGGAACCGCCGTGACCGCCGGGACCGCCGGGACCGCTGGAGCCGCCGGAGCCGCTGGGAGCGCCGGAGCCACGGGCGCCGCCCGAACCGTCGGAACCGCCGGAACTCCACGCACCGCCCGAGCCCCCTGAGCCGGTCACGTCCACGTCCACCGTCCTCTCCAGTCCGTGATCACACCTTTGCGCCGCCCCGCCGCGCGACGGCGGCATCAAGGACAACCGCCGAGCGACGGCGGCACCAAGGCAACCCGCCGCACGACGATTCCGCCGATGCGGCCCGAAGTTGCGCCGCTGAGCTGGCGGTGCCTGTCTCGACCGGGCCGGTGCGTGCGGTGCGGCCGACACCACAGCGACGGCGCCGTCCCGGCCCGCCGGCGCGGTGCCGGGTCGGTCTGCTGTCCCCGGTCCTGGGCCGGGCGATGCGCGAGCCGGTGGCCGGCCTTCTCGATCTTGCAGCCGGGCCAGCTCGACCGTGACCGTGCCGTGCTCGGTCTTCGGCGGCGACCTGGGCGGGCGGATTCGGCGACGTGGTGTCTTCGGTCATCCCGGTCAGTGTGGAGGGTGGGTGGTGGCGGGCCCAGCGGTTTTCGTGCGCGGGGGATACTGGCGAGGTGCGAGTGGATGTAGATCCGGACGTGGTGGGTGGGCGGGAGTTCTACGCGGTGTTGAACTCCGTGGTGGTGCCGCGGCCGATTGCGTGGGTGTCGTCGGTGTCGGCGGACGGTGTGCTGAATCTGGCGCCGCACTCGTTCTTCACGGTGGCGTGTGTGCGGCCGCCGATGGTGCAGTTCACCTCGGTCGGGCGCAAGGACAGCTTGACCAACGTCGAGGCGACCGGGGAGTTCGTGGTGAACTTCGCGGCCGAGCGGTTGTTCGAGCAGGTGAACGCGACCGGGACGAACTTTCCGGCGGGGGTGTCGGAGTTCGAGGCGGTCGGACTGACCCCGGAGCCGGCCCGCGCCGTGGCGGTGCCGCGGGTGGCCGAGTCGCCGGTGGCGATCGAGTGCACGCTGCACACGACGCTCGAGCTCGGTGACTCGACGGTGGTGATCGGGCACGTCCGGCATCTGGCGATCGCCTCGGAGGTGATGGACGGCGACCACCCGGACATCCAGCGTCTCCGCCCGCTGGCCCGGCTCGGCAAGGACGAGTGGTCGACGCTCGGCGAAGTCCGCGCGATCAGCCGCATCCGGTACGACGACTGGCCGGGGCACTTCGCGCCGAAGCAGTAGCCGTAGGCGGGAGCGGCAGAAGTTTCCCGCCGATCGACCTATCCGGCTGAGGGTTCGGTCCGAAGACCGGGCATGACCTCGCATCAGCGCATCCCAGCAGCAGTCGGTGGCCTTTTTGCCGCCGCGGCCGGTCTCGGCCTCGGGGAGCTGACTGCCGCGCTTGCGGGTGGGACGTCGCCGGTGGTCGGGGTCGGTACCCAGATGATCGATCTGGCTCCCGGTCCGTTGAAGGACTGGGCGGTGAAGAACCTCGGGACGGCGGACAAGCCGATCCTGGTCGGCGGGGTCCTGGTCGCGGTCGCGGTGTTCGCGATGGCGGCCGGAGTGATCGGCCTCAAGCGGCCCCGGGTCGCGCTCGGGATGACCGTTCTGCTGGGGCTGCTGGCGATTCTGGCGGCGGCCACCGGGCGGTCGTTGGCGACCAACGGGGTGGTGCGGGTGCTGCCCGGCGTCATCACGTTGCTGGTGGCAACTGCCGGCATGTATTTGGTCCTGCGCTCGCGGGGCTATTCGCTCCGTGGGAGCAGAAAGCAACCACCAGAAGCCGACGCCACGGCCACGAGCTCCCTGACGACGACGGGCTCCCCGACGAGCGGCGCCTCGGCGACTGCCGGACAAGCGGCCGGCGCCGAGATCGCCGGCACCGAGGCCGGCACCGAGACTGCCGGCGCCCACGCAGCGATCCCGGAAGCCGAAGCACCGTCCGGCTTCGATCGGCGCAAGTTCCTGGTGACGACGTTCGCGCTGGGTGCGGTCGGTGCCGGTGGAGCTGTGGTGTCCCGGGTCCTGCCCGGCGGCGTGGACGAGGCGACACGGCGGGCGATCAGGATTCCCGCGGCGGCCAGCCGGGCGAAGGTCCTGCCGGCCGGAGTCGCCGCGAACGTGGCCGGCGTGAGCCCCTTCGTGACGCCGAACAAGTCCTTCTACCGCGTCGACACCCTGCTCACCGTGCCCAAGGTGGACCCCCGGAACTGGGAACTGCGCGTGCACGGCATGGTGGACCGCGAGCTCCGGCTGAACTTCGCCGACCTGCTCAACCGCCGCCTGGTCGAGCGTGACATCACCCTGACCTGTGTCTCCAACGAGGTCGGTGGACCCTACGTCGGCAACGCCCGCTGGATCGGCGTACCGATCGCCGAGATCCTGCGAGAGGCGGGTGTGCAGGCCGGTGCGGACGCGGTGAAGTCGACCAGTGTCGACGGTCTCACCATCGGCACCCCGTTGCAGGCGCTCACCGACGGCCGGGACGCGCTCTTCGCGCTCGGCATGAACGGCGAACCGTTGCCCTTCGACCACGGCTTCCCGGTCCGGATGGTGGTGCCCGGCCTGTACGGGTACGTCTCCGCGACGAAGTGGATCGTCGACTTCGAGGTCACCCGGTTCGACGACTTCAGCGCCTACTGGACCGACCGCGGCTGGGCCGTCGAGGCCCCGATCAAGACCGCGTCGCGGATCGACGTTCCGAAGGGGTTCGCCCGGGTCAAGCCCGGCCCGGCGGTCGCCGCCGGCGTCGCCTGGGCACAGCACCGGGGCATCGCCAAGGTCGAGGTCCAGGTCGACGACGGGCCCTGGCAGGAGGCGCAGCTCGCCGACGAGGCCGGCATCGACATCTGGCGCCAGTGGACCTTCCGCTGGAACGCCACCTCGGGCAACCACACCCTCACCGTCCGCGCGACCGACAAGACCGGACAGGTGCAGACGGCCGACCGCGCCGCCCCGCGACCGAACGGGTCGAGCGGCCTGCACAACACGGTGGTGATGGTCGAGTAACCGCCACCGCCGACCTCGCGCGGTGACCCCGCCCGAACGGAGCGGGTAGCTCCCGGGCAGGGCAGCTCCCGGACCAGATCTGCCGCGGCCGTAGCCGCTTCGCAGCACCAAGCCCACAGCAACACCCCCAGTGAAGTCATCAGAAGGAGAACGATCGTCATGTCGAACACCCTGAAGCGCGTCGCCCTCGCCACCTCCGCCGTGTCGTTGCTGCTCGCAACCGCCGCCTGCGGAAGCGGCGACGACGCCGGCACCAGCGCTCCGGCGGCCTCGACCTCCACCTCGGCTCCGGCCGAGACCCCGAGCACCTCGCCGTCGATGGACAACGCGGCCGGCCTGGTCGGTCCGGGCTGCGCCGACTACGCGAAGGCCAACCCGAACGGCGCCGGTTCGATCGACGGAATGGCGGCCGAGCCGGTCGCGACCGCCGCGTCGGGCAACCCGCTGCTCAAGACGCTGGTCGCCTCGGTGTCGGGCAAGCTCAACCCGAAGGTGGACCTGGTCTCCACGCTCAACGGCGGCGAGTTCACCGTGTTCGCCCCGATCGACTCCGCCTTCGCCAAGATCCCGGCCGCGACCATCAACACGCTGAAGACCGACAGCGCGCTGCTGACCAAGATCCTGACCTTCCACGTTGTCCCGGGTCAGCTCGACCCGACGGCCGTGGTGGGCAAGCAGACCACCGTGCAGAAGGGCGTGGTCACCGTGACCGGCTCCGGCCAGTCGCTGAAGGTCAACAACGCGAACGTCGTCTGCGGTGGCGTGAAGACCGCCAACGCCACGGTCTACCTGATCGACACCGTGCTGATGCCCGCGGCCGGCTGATCCAGCCGTCCATTCGGCCCCTGACCTGGGCGACGTCACCTTCGCTGGTGGCGCCGCCCAGTTCCACGTACGTCGCCGACGTGCCTGCGCCGAAGTGAGAATGCGGTTCACCGATCTACTCCAGGTGGCTGAGCGTTCTGGCGAGGGCTTGCACTTCCGGGGTCAGGTGGATCGCCTCGAGATCGTCGGGCTGCGTGGTGGCGGGTGACCAGGTGCTGCCGGTGACGTGGTGGATCCACGGGGTCAGAGGCCCGGGATGCTCGGCGTGGGTGCGGAGCGACAAGCCGAGCATCACCGCGATGGCCGGCAGCACGGACAGGTCGGTGACGACATGAATCAGCAACAGGCTGCGCACCGGCAGGGCGACCAGTACGCCGTACTGCGGGTTCTCGACGTGCAGGGTCTCGCGCAGGACCGTGTCGAGGACCAAAGCGCGGGACGCGGCGAAGCTGGAACCGCTCAGGACGGCGATGCGGGCGCCGTCGTGGTCGACGTACTCGACGGTGTCCGGGAGGCGGCGCAGGTTCGCCAGGCCGGTGCTCAGCGCCTCGGCGCGGGTCATGCCGAAGTCGCTCGGGTCGAGGTGCATGGTGACCAGGCCGTTGTCGGTGGTCGCGGGAACGGCCAGCAGGCCCGGCAGGAACTCACGCAGGCCGGCCGTCCAGGAGGGTGGAAGCGAGCTGGTCGGGGTGAGCCGAGCCAGCAGATCGCGGGACGGGTCGGCCGGTGGTGGGGGTGGCCCGTGCAGGAGGTGGTCGCCGAGGCGGTCGAAGTGCTCGGCGACCAACTGTGGCCACCGGTGCGACCGCTCGGCGGCGACCATCCGGGCCAGGTTGGTCAACCCCGCGACGATCTCGCCGCCGCAGCCAAGCTCGAAGGAACCGGGAGGGTCGGTGGATGGCGCCCGCCGGACGGCTGGGGTCAGGCGCAGGGCGTCGGTGCCGTCGTAGGTGGCCTGGAGGCCGTGCTCGGCGGCGGCTGCCACCGCCAGGCGGACGAGGTGGGCGGTCTCCGCGCGGCTGAGCGGGGGCAGGGCCCGCCGGACGGGCGGATCCGGTGGGAGATGGTTGCCGTGGGCACGTTCTGGGAGCTGATTGGTCATCTGGGGACCTCCTCGCAAAGAAAGTACGAGCGAGGTGGCGGTTTCCGAGAGGCCAGTTCCGGGGCTGTGGACAACGCGGGGCTATTCTGCCTGCCATCCCGACCGCTAGGAGCAGCATGTCCGACGTCCCGGCGTCCCGGCCGTCCTCGGCGGCCCGGTTATCACTCTCGCACATCACGGCGCAGCACGAGACGAACCTGCTCGGCACCGTGCACGGCGGCGTGATCATGACCTTGGTGGACTCGGTCGCCGGCGTGGTCGCGGCCCGGCACTCCGGCGGGCCCGCGGTCACCGCGTCGATGGACGAGATGGTGTTCCTGGTGCCGGTCCGCGTCGGCGATGTCGTGCACTTCACCGCGCAGGTGAACTGGACCGGCCGCAGCTCGATGGAGATCGGTGTCCGGATCACCGCCGACCGCTGGGACTCTGTCGGCCCGCAGGTGCACGTGGCGACCGCTTACCTGGTGTTCGTCGCGGTGGACGCCGACGGGCAGCCGCGGCAGGTGCCACAGGTGGAGCCGGAGAACGACGAGGACCGCCGGCGGATGCGCGAGGCCGAGATCCGCCGCAGCCACCGGTTGGCCCGGCGCAAGGCGATCATCGACTCCCGCGAGGGGGCGGCATGATGCCGGTGTTGCGCGGAGTGCGGTGGCATCCGTCGGCCGTGCTGCTGGTGGTGCAGCTGCTCGGCGTGCTGGTCTACCCGGCGATGGAGGGCTCGCGCGGTGGCCGGGTCGCGTTCGAGACGCTCGGCATCGTCGTCCTGGTGCTCGCGGTGTTCTCGGTGCGGTCGACCCCTGGCCTCACCTGGGTCAGCGTCTGCCTGGGCCTTCCTGCGGTCGTGCTCTCGATGGTCGACGCGTTCCGCCCGATGGAGGCGATCGTGCCGATCTCCGGCGCCTTCCACGCGGCGTTCTACTTCTACGCGGCCTACAGCCTGCTGCGCTACATGCTGTCCGACCACCACGTCAGCGTCGACGAGCTGTTCGCGACCGGCGCGACGTTCACGCTGGTGGCCTGGGGGTTCGCCTACGTGTTCGTGTGTGTGCAGGCGCTGGATCCCGGCAGCTTCATCGCCGCGGTCAATCCGGAGCAGGACCGTAGCTGGATGGAGCTGCTGTTCCTCAGCTTCACCACGCTGTCGAGCACCGGGCTGAGTGACATCGTGCCGATCAAGTCCTGGGCGCGGTCCGTGGTCATGCTCGAGCAGCTGGCCGGTCTCGGCTACGTCGCGATGGTCGTGTCCCGCGTGGTCGGTCTGACCGTCACGCGGCGCAACTGACGCCCACTAACCGGCGGAGCGCGGCCAGGAAGCCAGCAGATCGGCCGCCGCCCGGTGAGCTACTTCGGGCGCGTTCTCCATCGCAGCCACCCGGTAGCTGACCAGTGCACCCTCGTGCAGCAGCAACAACCGGTCCGCCAGCTCCTCGCACTGCTGGAAACCGGCTCGTTCGGCCTGAGCCAGGAACTCCGCCCGCATCCACCGCTTCTGCCCGACGATCACCGGCATCGCGGGGTGGTCGGGGGCCGTGAGCTCGACACTGGCGTTGATGAAGCCGCAGCCCCGGCGCGACTCCGCCATCCAGTCGGTCAAGGCGGCGAACAGCGTCAGAATCACGTCCTCCGGCCGTGTCGGCCGGCGAGCGGCGAGCTGCTCGTCCAGGAAGGCGTGCCAGCGCCGGTTGCGATTCTCCAGGTACGCCGCGACCAGCTGGTCCTTCGATCCGAACCGGTCGTACAGCGTCTTCTTCGTCACGGCCGCCGCGTCGGCGATCGCGTCCACGCCGACGGCGCGGATGCCCTGCGCGTAGAACAGCGCCGACGCAGCAGCCAGGATCCGCTCCCCAGCCGCAGTCAGTGGCTTGGCTGGAGCGTGCGCCTCGGTGCGCTCCACGAGCAGTTCCGCGGCGGCTTGTCTCAGCGTCTGGTCGACCATACTGACAGTATACCGACCGGTATGGTTACTTGGTGGCATGAGCACCGAAACCCTGCCTCCCTCCGTACGCCGAGCCGCCCCGCCCCGAGCGCTCCCGTTCCTCGCGGCCGCGGGCTTCGTCGTGTTCTGGAGCTCCGGGTTCATCGGCGCCCGCTGGGGCACGGAGTACAGCTCGGCCTTCGATCTGCTGGCCTGGCGGTTCCTGCTCGCCGGCACGATCGCGGCCGTTGCGCTGGCCATCCGGCGGCCACGAATCACCCGAGCCGACCTGATCACCCACACCGGGATGGCGGTCCTCACCCAGTTCGTCTACCTGGGCCTGATCTTCGTCGGGATCGACCACGGGATCTCCGCCGGCATCACGGCGCTCATCGGCTCGCTCCAGCCCATCCTGATCGCCACGGTCGCCGGACCGCTGCTCGGTGAGCGGGTGTCGCCGCTGCAGTGGGCCGGCCTGGCGCTGGGCCTGGGCGGTGTCGGCCTGGTGGTCGCGGACGACCTCGGCTCGGGCCACGGGTCGCCATGGCTCTTCGCGCTGCCTGTGGCCGGCCTGCTCGGGCTGGCCGCGGGCACGGTCCTTGAGCGGAGGCGTAAGCCGCAGACCAACCTGCTCGACGCGCTCTGCCTGCAGAGCGTTGTCTCCGGTGTCCTGTTCATCGTGGTGGCCACTGCTACGCAGCAGATGACCGTTCCTGGCGAGCTGGGTTTCTACGGTGCTGCGGTGTGGCTGGTGGTGTTCTCCACCGCAGGCGGCTGGGGGCTCTACCTGGTCAACCTGCGGTTGTCCGGAGCGACGCGAGTCAGCTCCATGCTGTACCTGGTGCCGCCGACCACGATGGTGCTCGCCTACTTGATGTTCGGCGAGACGATCGGCCCGATCGCCCTGGCCGGGATGCTCGTCTGCGCAGTTGCCGTCCTGCTGATCCGCCGGCCGGCCCGAGCGCGGTGAGCACTGGCCAGAGCGCGGTGAGGGAGAACACGCGCACGACACCCCTGAGGTGGTTACGCTGCGGACATGGCGGAACCCCGGTGGCTGGACGAGAAAGAGCAGCAGGCCTGGCGTGCGTTCATCGCCGCCCAGCGGGTGGTCAACGGCCGGATCGAGCAACAGCTGCAGCGTGACGCCGGCATGCCGCACACGTACTTCGAGATCCTCGTCCGGCTCTCCGAAGCGCCTGAGGGGCGGCTGCGGATGAGCGAGCTGGCCGTCTCCACCCTGGGTTCACGCAGCAGGCTCTCGCACGCGGTGAACAGGCTGGAGAAGGTCGGTTGGGTCCGTCGCGAGGGGATCGAGTCCGACCGGCGTGGTCAGGTCGCGATCCTCACCGAGGCCGGACTGCAGAAACTGAAGGAGACCGCGCCCGGTCACGTCGAGACGGTCCGCGCTGCGGTCTTCGACGCGCTCAGCGACGACCAGGTCGAGCAGCTGCACGACATCTGCGCGACCCTGGCCCGGCACTCCGGGGGTACCTACGACAGCGCCGCCTGGGAGTCCCGCTGACACCGGCCGGTCGCCGCAGTCGGTAAGAATGACGTCGATGAAGACCTTCCCAGGCGTAGCCGTTGTCGCCGCCACAGCACTGCTTCTCGCCGGTTGCAGCAGCGGTGGCTCGCCGACGGCCGGTCCCAGCACCGTTCCCTCCTCCACCGTGCCGCTGTCGCCGTCGGACCCGCCGCCGGCCACGGACACGCCGAGCCGGTCGCCCAGTCAGACTCCGAGTACGCCGCCGAACGTGGGCTGCCTGGAGCAGAAGCTGGCCGGCCTGACGCTGCGTGAGCGAGCGGCTCAGCTGATCATGACCGGCATCGCCTCCACCGGCATGACCTCTGCCGAGCGGTCCGTGGTCCGTGAGCGCAAGCCAGGCGGTGTCCTGCTGATGGGCAGCGGCGGCAGCCTCGACCACACCCGCTCCGAGATGGCCGCCGTCAGGTCCGCGGCCACCATCGACGGGATCCAGCCGTTCGTGGCCGCCGACCAGGAGGGTGGCAAGATCCAGCGTCTGAAGGGCTCCGGCTTCGACCGCATCCCGGCCGCGACCGAGCAGGCCACCTGGACCCCGCAGAAGCTCACCGCGGAGGCGACCACCTGGGGCCGGCAGCTCAAGCGCGCCGGGGTCAACGTCGACCTGGCGCCGGTCGCGGACGTCGTACCGGAGTCGTTGGGCGACGACAACGCGCCGATCGGGGCGCTCGACCGCGGCTACGGCAGTACGCCGGACGCCGTCGGACCGCACGTCGCCGCGTTCATCCGCGGCATGGACGCGGCCGGGGTGATGACCTCGGTCAAGCACTTCCCGGGACTGGGCCGGGTGCGGGGCAACACCGACTTCTCCGCCGGGGTGGTGGACACCGTCACCGTGCGCGGCGATGCCGACCTCGGGCCGTTCGCGGCCGGGATCGAGGCCGGCAGCGACATGGTGATGATCTCCACCGTCACCTACACCGAGATCGATCCCGACAACCGCGCGGTGTTCTCACCGATCGTCATCCAGGGCATGCTGCGCCGCGAGCTGCGGTTCGGCGGCGTGGTGATCACCGACGACGTCGGCGCGGCGGCCGAGGTGGCCTCGGTGCCGGCGGGGGAGCGCGCCACCCGGTTCATCGGCGCCGGTGGTGACGTGGTGATCACCGCCAGGGCGGGACTCACCGGCACGATGATCGACGCGGTGGTCCGCAAGGCCCAGCGGGACAAGGCGTTCGCGGCGCAGGTGGAGGCCAGCGTGCGCCGCGTGCTCGTGCTCAAGCAGAACCGTGGCCTGATGGACTGCGGATGACCGAGCCGGACGGCGCCGCCCACGAGCCCGACTACCGCTTCACCCTGGCCAACGAACGCACGTACCTGGCTTACCTGCGGACATCACTGGCCTGTTATGCCGGTGGTCTGTCCGCCGTCCAGTTCCTCGACCTCGGACCGGACCGCTGGCCGGCCAGGATCATCGGCATCGTGCTGGTCGGGGCCGGGTTGGTCACCACGGCAGGCGCCTTCCACCGCTGGCAGCGCAACCTCCAGGCGATGCGACGCGACCAGCCGTTGCCGGTCACCAGGCTGCCCTTGATGCTCGGGGCAACCATCGCGGTGGTGGGAGCGATCGGCCTGCTGTTCACCCTGTGGCGATGACCCGCGATCCCGGCCTGCAGCCCGAACGGACCCTGCTCGCCTGGCGCCGCACCTCGCTCGGCCTGGTCGCCAACGGTGTCCTGCTGCTCGCTTCCGGTCACGGTACGTCGTCGGTAAGGTTCGGGCTGGGCGTCGTCGTCATCGTGCTGGCGCTGGTCTGCTGGGCCGCCGTGAGCGCGGTGTACCGCCGGACGGCACTGGAGAAGCCAGGCTTCCTGGGCCACGACGGGGTGCTGCGAGCCGCCGCCGGCCTCGTCCTGCTGGTGGGGCTGTTCGACCTGTACGCCGTCGTCACGCGCTGACACCGTCTGGTCACGGATTGGTCGCATCCGGGCAATGTGTTCACAATCTCGCGGTACCGTGCCCTTGCGGATGCGAGCTCAGCGGTCCGTTGCCCCTAGCATGTTCACGGTTTGTCCCTCGTTCATCCGGAGCTTGAAGTGCCGTTACGTCTGCGTCCGAACGACCCGACGTTCTACGACCTTTTCACCGAGTCCGCCAACCACCTCGTCGCCGGGGCCCGCATCCTCGCCGAGCTGCTCGGCAGTACGGCGGGCAGCGGGCTGTCCGCCAGCCACCAGATCGCCGCGCAGATGAAGGACGCCGAGCACGCGGCGGACGAGACCACCCACTCGATCATCCGGCGGGTGAACTCGACCTTCGTCACGCCGTTCGACCGGGAGGACATCTACCGTCTCGCGTCCGACCTGGACGACGTGATGGACTTCATGGAGGAGGCCGTCGACGCCGTCCACCTGTTCAACCTGGACTCGCTGCCGACGGAGGTGGCCGAGCAGATCGAGGTGCTGCAGCGGATGGCCGCGCTGACGGCCGAGACGATGCCGCGGCTGCGCACGATGAAGGACCTCGCCGAGTACTGGATCGAGGTCAACCGGCTGGAGAACACCGGTGACGCGGTGCACCGGCGGATCATCGCCAAGCTGTTCAGCGGCGAGTTCGACGCGCTGACGGTGATGAAGGTGAAGACCGTGATCGACCTGCTGGAGGACGCGGTCGACGCGTTCGAGCACGTCGCCAACACGGTCGAGCAGATCGCCGTCAAGGAGAGCTGAGCGTGGAGCTCGCGCTCGTCGTCGCGGTCATCGCGATCGCGTTGATCTTCGACTACACCAACGGCTTCCACGACGCCGCCAACGCGATCGCGACCTCGGTCTCGACCCGCGCACTGACGCCACGGGTCGCGCTGGTGATGGCCGCGGTGATGAACTTCGTCGGCGCGTTCCTCGGCACCGAGGTGGCCGAGACCGTCGGCAAGGGCATCATCAACACCCCGGCCGGCGAGCACGGCCTGGTGATCGTGCTGTCCGCCCTGGTCGGCGCCATCACCTGGAACCTGATCACCTGGTACTTCGGTCTGCCCAGCTCGTCGTCGCACGCGCTGATCGGCGGCCTGGTCGGCGCCGGCCTGGCGTCGGCCAGCACCGTGCTGTGGTCCGGCATCGTGGACAAGGTCGTCATCCCGATGATGATCTCGCCCGCGGTCGGCTTCCTCGGCGCGTTCCTGGTGATGACCGCGATCCTGTGGATCTTCCGGCGCAGCAACCCGGGCAAGACCACCCGTGGCTTCCGGCTGGCCCAGTCGCTGTCGGCCGCGGCGATGGCGCTCGGCCACGGTCTGCAGGACGCCCAGAAGACGATGGGCGTGATCTTCCTCGCCCTGCTCACCACCGGCCACGTGCAACCCGGTGACGAGATCCCGATCTGGGTCAAGGTGGCCGCCGCGACCGCGATCTCGCTGGGCACGTACTCCGGCGGCTGGCGGATCATGCGGACCCTGGGCCGCCGCATCATCCACCTCGACCCGGCCCGCGGCTTCGCCTCCGAAGCGGTTGCGGCCACGGTGCTCTACGTGATGGCGATCGGCCTGCACGCGCCGGTCTCGACCACCCACACGATCACCTCCGCGGTGATGGGCGCGGGCGCCACCAAGCGACTCTCGGCGGTCCGCTGGGGCGTCGCGAAGGGCATCGTGCTCGCCTGGATCGTGACCATCCCGGCCGCGGGTGCCGTCGCCGCCGTCTGCTACGCCGTGGCCCACCTGATCCTGGAGTAGGTCAGCGGTTCCAGCGGCGGACGGCCTTGGCGACGTCCTTCGTGCGCAGCGTCGCCAGGCAGGTGTCCCAGCTCGCGAACAGCTTGTCGCCGAGCAGGCCGAGGCTGAGAAACGCCCGCGGCCGGACCGCCATCACCCAGGTCGCCGCGGCGGCATGGCCCTGGGTCCGCAGCAACCGGTTCGCGGTGGCGTCGATCTGCTGTCTGGCCTCCGCCTGCGGCCCGGTCTCCGGCAGTCCCCGGGTGGCCCAGCGGCGCAGGATCTCCGGGTCCTCGGCGGTCATCTGGGCCAGGTAGGTCAGCGGTCCCTTGCGCAGCCCGCCGCGGCGGCCGATGCTGTCCAGGCTCTCCAGCGGGAACCAGCCGTTGGGGCAGCGCCGCCCGTTCACCGCGGCCTCGATCTCGCGGGCCTGCTCGGGGCGCAGGTCCTGGGTCGCCCAGGACAGGAAGAACACCCCCGCATCGGGAATCTCCTCCGCCACGTGCGCCGGGATCTTCAGCCGCCCCGGCTCGAAGAGATGCAACTCCTCGGTTTCCACCACCACGAGAACCTTCCCCGACCCACCAGAGACCGTCAGCCGGCGTCCCCGCCCAGGAGCCGTCGACCGTCGTCGAGAGGGACCCCCCAGGTCCGGCACGACAATCAAGGGTCTTGTTACTCCGGCGCCGGGCCCGGGTCAAGGTCTGGGGCAGGCTCAGCGCTCGCGGTGCTTGGCGCGGCGCCGGCTCAGCTCCTCCTGGTCGAGCCGTTCCGCTTCCTCCGGCGTCGGGGCCCCACCGCCGTACGACGCGGGCAGCCACCAGGCGCCGGGCGGCTGCTCGGGATACGCCCGGATGGTCTCGTCGAGCATGCCGGCCATCGTGGTGCGCAGGTGCTCGGTCGCCTCGCCGGCGTCGTCCTGCCGGGTCACCGTGATCGGCGTGCCGACCGTGATCGAGATGTCGCGGTGCCGGGAGAAGTCGCGCGGGTGGTCCTTGGTCAGCATCCGCTGGGTGCCCCACAGGATCATCGGGATCACCGGCACCCCGGCCGCGGCCGCCATCCGCACGGTGCCGGACTTGAACTCCTTCAGCTCGAACGACCGGGAGATCGTCGCCTCCGGGAACACCCCGACCAGCTCGCCCTCGCCGAGGTAGCGCAGCGCCTCCCGGTACGACGCGGCGCCGGCGCCCCGGTCGACGGGGATGTGGTGCATGCCGCGCATCAGTGGGCCGGAGATGCGGTTGCGGAACAGCACGTCCTTGGCCATGAAGCGGACCAGCCGCTTGCTCGGCTGGGCGCCGAAGCCGCCGATCACGAAGTCGACGTAGCTGATGTGGTTCAGCGCGATCACCGCGCCGCCGGTCCGTGGCACGTTCTCGGTGCCGACCAGCCGGAACCTCACGTCGAGCACCTTGAACGCCGTCTTCGCGATCCCGACCACCGGCGGGTAGACAATGTCACGCATTCCTCGACGCTACCGGCTCCGGACCGCCGGCACTCACCAACCCCGCCGCCGGCGCCCGACTCGCCGCCGCCGCGCCCTGCCGAGCGGCGTCGCCGTCGGTTGTCGAGTGCTGGAGGTTCGACCGCCACGCGGGATCCAGTACACAGCGCCGGCGCGGTGGCTATCGTGGGCGGTGGCAAAGTTGAGATCGCGGGAGCTCGCGCCGTAGCGGGCTGAGAGGGTGGCTGGACTGCGCACCCCTGGCGACCGGGCGACCGGTACGACCAGGCTGGGCGAACCGGTGCCGCCGACCGCCGAACCTGTCCGGGTAATTCCGGCGTAGGGAGCAGCATCGTGACAACCATCGGCAACAGTGCCCTGCCCGCCGTCCGTCCGAGTGTCACCACCGGACCGATCTCGGGATCGCAGAAGATCTACCGGGGCGACCTGCGCGTCCCGGCCCGCCGGGTGAACCTGACCAACGGCGAGCATTTCGACCTCTACGACACCTCCGGCCCGTACACCGACGCGGCCGCGGCGATCGACGTCCAGACCGGGCTGCCGGCGATCCGCCGGGACTGGGTCGCCGGCCGCGCGCCGCTGACCCAGCTCGCGCACGCGCGGGCCGGCACGATCACCGAGGAGATGCGCTACATCGCGGTCCGCGAAGGCGTCGAGCCGGAGTTCGTGCGCGACGAGGTGGCCCGCGGCCGGGCGGTGATCCCGGCCAACCACCGGCACCCGGAGTCCGAGCCGATGATCATCGGCAAGAAGTTCCTGGTGAAGGTGAACGCGAACATCGGCAACTCGGCCGTCACCAGCTCGATCGAGCAAGAGGTCGAGAAGCTGGTCTGGGCGACCCGCTGGGGCGCGGACACGGTGATGGACCTGTCCACCGGCAAGAACATCCACGAGACCCGCGAGTGGATCCTGCGCAACTCGCCGGTGCCGATCGGCACGGTGCCGCTCTACCAGGCGCTGGAGAAGGTGAAGGGTGATCCGGCCGAGCTGTCCTGGGAGGTCTACCGCGACACCGTGATCGAGCAGTGCGAGCAGGGCGTCGACTACATGACCGTGCACGCCGGGGTGCTGCTGCGGTACGTGCCGCTGACCGCCCGCCGGGTGACCGGCATCGTGTCGCGGGGTGGCTCGATCATGGCGGCCTGGTGCCTCGCGCACCACCAGGAGTCCTTCCTGTACACGCACTTCGCCGAGCTCTGCGAGATCCTGCGCGAGTACGACGTGACCTTCTCGCTGGGCGACGGGTTGCGCCCGGGCAGCATCGCCGACGCCAACGACGCGGCGCAGTTCGCCGAGCTGCGCACGCTGGGGGAGCTGACGAAGATCGCCTGGCAGCACGACGTGCAGGTGATGATCGAGGGGCCCGGTCACGTGCCGATGCACAAGATCGCCGAGAACGTGCGGCTCGAGGAGGAGCTGTGCGGGGAGGCGCCGTTCTACACGTTGGGGCCGCTGGCCACCGACGTCGCCCCGGCGTACGACCACATCACCAGTGCGATCGGCGCGGCGCAGATCGGCTGGCTCGGCACGGCGATGCTGTGTTACGTCACCCCGAAGGAGCACCTCGGGCTACCGGACCGCGACGACGTGAAGACCGGGGTGATCACGTACAAGATCGCCGCCCACGCCGCGGACCTGGCCAAGGGTCATCCCGGCGCGCAGGACTGGGACGACGCACTGTCCACGGCCCGGTTCGAGTTTCGCTGGGAGGACCAGTTCAACCTCTCGCTGGACCCGGACACCGCCCGCTCGTACCACGACGAGACGCTGCCCGCCGAGCCGGCCAAGACCGCCCACTTCTGCTCGATGTGCGGCCCGAAGTTCTGCTCGATGCGGATCACCGCCGACATCCGCGAGTACGCCGAGCAGCACGGCCTGACCTCCACCGAGGCGATCGAGGCCGGGCTCGCCGAGATGTCCGAGACGTTCAAGGACAACGACAGCAAGCTCTACCTTCCGGTCGTCGACTGACAAAAAGGCGCCCCGGGCAACCACCCGGGGCGCCGTGGTCAGGGCATGATGGTGGTCATCATGTTGCTGGAGACAAGTGGTGTGGTGCGGTCGCTCAGCTGGCACGGCGACGCGCTGGTGGACGTCGTCGGAGGCGGCCGCCGGTGGGCCGCGGACGGGACCGAGCACCGGGCCGAGGTGAGCTGGGGATCGCTGCTCGACCGGGCCGTCAGCCACCGGCGGTACGCCGTGCTGTACGTCGAGCGCGGGACCAAGGCGGTGCTGGTGAAGGACGGGAAGCTCCTGCGCGAGCTCAACCGCAGCTACTACCTGGCCGAGGCCTACGACTACCCGGTGGCTCTCGGGACGTTGCCCGACGGGCTGGACGTGATCGCGCACTGCCCCGACCGGTACAACGTGCTGGAGATCGAGGAGCTCGAGTCCGGCCGCCGGATCACCACGGGAGATCGGGATCCGGCCGACGTGTTCCACTCCCAGCTGCAGTTCAGCCCGGACGGGCGGAGATTGCTGTCGGTCGGGTGGATGTGGCATCCGGTCGGGGTCGCCCACGTGTTCGACGTCGAGCGGGCGGTCGTCGTACCGGCGGCGCTCGACGGCGAAGGACTGTTGCCCCTGGCGACAGGCCGGGACGCGGACATCGTCTCGGCCTGCTGGCTCGACGCGGATCGGCTGGCTGTCGCAGCCGGCGACGACGTATGGGGCGGCGAGCAGGGCGCGGTACTCGGCCCGCAGCAGCTCGGCATCTGGTCGTTCGCCGAGTCGGCCTGGGTGCATCGGCACTCCAGTGACCGCCCGCTGGGTGCGTTGCTTGGCCGCGGCAACAGACTCGTGTCGCTGTCCGGCCATCCCCGGGCACTGTCGGCGGAGACCGGCGAGCTGCTGGTCGAGTGGCCCGAGGTCCGGGTCCCGGAGCGCCGGACCAGCTACGGCCGGACGGACGAACCGTCGCCGGTGGCGGCGCTGCATCCCGACGGCCGGCGGCTCGCGGTGGCGGGTGCGGGCGGCATCCACCTGCTGCTGGTTCCTTGACTCCGCGTGAAGACCGACGGTGAGTCGGCGGGCGGAGCAGGCCGGATTGAGCGGAGAATTGGGGAATCGGCGAGTTCGCGGGGTGATCACTGTCGGTGATCGGGTGAACCGATTCAGGTTTTTTCCTTCACTCTACGTGAATAAGACTGTAGCCTTAATCTGCGTTGGGAAGGAGGTGCAGGGCGGTGGTCTTCGTTCTCACGGTAGATCAGTGGGCCAGCCGGAGCACGAGGGATCTCGTACCCGAGCTGCTGAACACGCTGAACCGGCGACCGCGCCGGACCGGCCTGTTGCGGAAGTTCGAGCGGACCGCGGGCGACGAGGTGCAGGGGGTGCTCTCGGAGGCCCGGGCAACGGTCGACGTCATCGTGCACCTGATCCGCGCGGACTGCTGGCACGTCGGTCTGGGCATCGGTGCGGTCGACGAACCGCTGCCGCGCAGTACGCGGGCGGGCAGCGGCTCGGCGTTCGTCAACGCGCGGGAGGCGGTCAACCGCGCCAAGTCGAGCCCGCACCACGTGAACGTCGTCGGCGACGACCCGCATGCCGCCGAGCAGGTGGAGAGCGTGCTCTGGCTGATGGCGTCCGTACTGCGACGCCGTAGCGAGCGGGGCTGGGCCGTCGCGGACCTGCTCGCGGAAGGGCTGACCCGCCGCGAGATCGGCGTGAAGCTCGGGATCAGCCAGTCGGCGGTCACCCAGCGGGCGCAGGCGGCCGGGTTCGCCGAGGAGCAGCGCGGCCGGGTTCTGGCGGCGGAGCTGCTGGAGCGAGGTGCCGCTGCATGACGGCGGCTGTCCTCGCGCTGACCACACTCGGGCTGATCCTCGCCGTGGTGGCCTTCGCGCTTCCGGCCGGCCGGACCAGCGAGATCGTCTGCAGCGGCGTGATGCTGGCCTGCCTGGTGGCCGACGGGATCATCCTGCTGTACGGCAACGGCGTCTCCGGCTGGCGACAAGAGTGGTGGAACACGCTGCTCCTGCTCTCCGGCGGCCTCGCGGTGACCGGTGGCGGTCCGCTGACGACGTCCGTGCTGTCGCTGGTGGACCGCGGCAACACCCGCGCGCAGTCGACCCAGAAGGCGGGCGAGGTCCTGCGCGGCGGCGCGCTGATCGGTGCGCTGGAACGCGGCGCGATCTACGGCTCGCTGGTGGCCGGCTGGCCGGAGGGCATCGCCGTCGTGCTCGCGATCAAGGGCCTCGCGCGCTACCCGGAGCTCCGCAGCCCGGACCAACCGGCCTCGGTGACCCCGCAGGCGGTGGCCGAACGCTTCATCATCGGCACCTTCACCAGCGTGCTCTGGGCGATCACGTGCGCCGGGCTGCTGCTGTCCCGCTGAGCCGTCAGGCCCAGCGGGGACGGCGACGGCAGCCCGCTCAGACCTTGATGACGATGTCGCCGGCGACCTTGTCGTGCCAGGTCTGCGACTTGTCGTCCCACAACGGCCAGAGCACGTTGAGGAAGCAGAAGTTGTTGAAGATCACGGCGCAGACCTCCCGGCCGAGCGTGCGTCCCATCCCGATCAGCTCACCGGTCTCCGGCGAGACGACCTTGAGCCCGACGACCTTCTTGCCCAGCGACTGGCCGGTCCGGCCCTGCCGGATGACCCGGTTCCAGATCTGCACGGCGAACGCCGCCAGGTAGGCGACCACCAGCGCCGCAGTGCCGCCGCTGCTCATCGTCTCCATGCTGCCGCTGACCGCGACGGCGACGACCACGCCGGCCAGGATCACAACGATCGCCAGCAGCGAGTCCAGGATCGAGGCGACCACGCGGGATCCCCAGCCGGCCAGCTCGCCCGGCGGCGCGTAGTTGAAGCCGTAGCCACCGCCTGCGGCGTACGGGTTGTAGCCCGGCTGGGACGGGTTGTACTGCGGGCCGTAGCCGCCGGGCTGGTTGGGGTACGCCGGCTGATTCGGGAAGCCCGGCTGGTCGGGGTACGCCGGCTGGTTCGGGAAAGCCGGCTGGTTCGGCTGGCCGGGATAGGGCGGCTGGTCCTGCGGGCGGCTGTTCGGGTCGAAGGGAGGGGTGCTCACGCGAGGTCCTTTCTGGGGCGGTCCGGGCGCAAGTATGGCGGACCCGTCGGCGTGACGTGCACAACGACGGACGCCGTGGCCTGAAACGGCCACGGCGTCCGGGGGTGAAGCGGGGGCGACGTCAGAGCTTGACGACGTAGGTGCTGTTGATCTTGTCCGAGAAGGTCTGCTTCTTCTCGTCCCACAGCGGCCACAGGTAGCCCAGGTAGCAGGGCAGGCTGTCGAGGATGTGGCAGATCTCGCGCAGGAACGCCTTGCCGGCGCCGACCGTCTGGCCGCTGTCCGCACCGACCAGCTTGAGGCCGAGCGCCTTCTTGCCCCAGCTCTGGCCGGTCTTGCCCTGCTGGATGATCCGGTTGTAGATCCACAGACCGAGCGCGACCAAGATGAGCAGGTAGCCGACGATCCTCAACCCGGAGTTGTCGGTGGCCGTCAGCGTGCTGCCGATCCAGTTCGGCACCGCGACGATCAGGCCGTCGATCAGGAACGCGCCGACCCGGACCGGCCAGGTGGCGAGCTCGCCGCCGGGGTTGCCGTAGCCGTAGCCGGCGTACGGCTGCTGGCCGTAGGGCGTCGCGCCCGACTGCGGGTACGACGGGTAGGAGGAACCGCCCGGCTGACCCGGGGCCTGCCCGTACTGGCCGGGCTGACCCGGCTGGCCCGGGTACGCGCCGGGCTGCTGCCCGTACTGCCCGGGCTCGTCGTACTGACCGGGCTGCTGGCCGTACTGACCCGGCTGCTGTCCGTACTGGCCCGGCTGCCCGTACTGGTCCGGCGTCTGGTCCGGTCCGCCCGACTGGTTCGGGTTCTGCGGGTCGTAACCCGGTGGTGGCGTCGGAGTGCTCACGACGATCCCTTCTGATCTTCGTTGAGGAGTCATTGCAGGCTAGCGATTCTGGAGCTCACCGGCCACGTACCGCTCCGGAGAGTCCGGATCACGGTCACCCGGAACGGTTTACCGTGGATCCATGCATCCGGCACACCCTAGAGGCAACGAGCCCCGGCCCGCCATGCCGGAGCCGCTGGACCGTCGGGTGCGGGGGCTGGCAGCGGTGCTGGCCGGTGGTGCGGTGCTTGCCGGGGTCAACGGACTCTCGGGCGGCCGGATCGGTCTGCCGTGCCCGTTCCAGCTGGCGACCGGGCTGAACTGCCCGTTCTGTGGAACGACGCGGATGGCTGCCGCCCTGCTGGAGGGCGACGTGGCCCGTGCCTGGCCGTACAACCCACCCATGTTCGTGGTGCTCCCGGTCGTCACGCTGCTCGTCGGATACATGCTGCTGGCATGGACGCTGGAGCGGCTCGGCTGGTTCCGTCTGCCCCGGCCGCGTCCCGGCGCCCGGATCCAGCAGGTGGTGCCGCCGGCGTTCCTGGCCGTGATGGCGCTGTACGGCGTACTGCGCAATCTGGTCTAGAACGCCTGCCGGACAAGGGAAGACGCCGCGGGCGCATCGTTGCCCACGGCGTCTTCCGGGTGGCGGGGAGGATCAGCCGAAGCGGCCGGTGATGTAGTCCTCGGTCGCCTTCTCGTTCGGGTTGGAGAAGATCTGCTTGGTCGGGCCCATCTCGATCAGCCGGCCCGGCTTGCCGGTCGCGGCCAGGTTGAAGAAGGCGGTCTGGTCGGAGACCCGGGCCGCCTGCTGCATGTTGTGGGTGACGATCACGACGGTGAACCTGTTCTTGAGCTGCTCGATCAGGTCCTCGATCGCCAGCGTGGAGATCGGGTCCAGCGCCGAGCACGGCTCGTCCATCAGGATCACCTCGGGCTCGACCGCGATCGCCCGGGCGATGCACAGCCGCTGCTGCTGACCACCCGACAGGCCCGCGCCCGGCTTGTCCAGGCGGTCCTTCACCTCGTTCCACAGGTTGGCCCCGTGCAGCGACCGCTCGACCACTTCGGTCAGCTTCTTGCGGTCCTTGACCCCGTTCAGCTTCAGCCCGGACGCGACGTTGTCGAAGATCGACATGGTCGGGAACGGGTTCGGCCGCTGGAACACCATGCCGACCACCCGGCGGACCGCGACCGGGTCGATGCCGGAGGCGTACAGGTCCTGCTGGTCCAGCATCACCTTGCCCTCGACCCGGGCGCCGGGGATCACCTCGTGCATCCGGTTCAGCGTCCGCAGGTAGGTGGACTTGCCGCAGCCGGACGGACCGATGAACGCGGTGACCGAGCGCGGCTCGATCGTCATCGAGACGTCCTCCACCGCCTTGAAGTCGCCGTAGTAGACGTTGAGGCCGCTGACCTCGATGCGCTTCGCCATATCGACTCAGAACCTCTCTGACTATTTGGACTTGACCGCGCTGAACCGCGCCACGAGGCGGGCCAGCACGTTGAGCAGGAGAACCAGCAGGATCAGGGTCAACGCGGCCGCCCAGACCCGGTCCGCGGCCGGCTGCAGCGCCAGCTCGGTCCGGTCCTGGTTGATCATCGTCGGCAGCGCGCCCATGAACCCGTCGAACGGGTTCAGGTTGATGTTCTTGGAGTAGCCGACCAGGATCAGCAGCGGCGCGGTCTCACCCATCACCCGGGCCAGACCGAGCATCACGCCGGTGATGATGCCGCCGAACGCGGTCGGCACCACGACCTTGAGGATCGTCTTCCACTTCGGCACCCCGAGCGCGTACGACGCCTCCCGGAGTTCGTCCGGCACCAGCTTCAGCATCTCCTCGGTGGAGCGCAGCACCACCGGCAGCATCAGCAGCACCAGCGACAGCGAGACCGCGAAACCGACCCGGTTGAAGCCGAACACGGTGATCCAGACCGCGTAGATGAACAGCGCCGCAACGATCGAGGGCACCCCGGTGAGGATGTCGATCATGAAGCTGACCACCTTGGCCGCCTTGGTGCCCCGGCCGTACTCGACCAGGTAGATCGCGCCGAGAATGGCGATCGGGACCGCGATCAGCGCGGTGATCAGGGCCATGATCAGCGTGCCCATCACCGCGTGGTACGCGCCACCGCCCTCGCGGCGGACCGTGATGCCGCGCTGCGACTCGCTCCACCAGCCCGCGTCGAACAGCAGGCTGTAGCCCTTGCTGATCACGGTCCACAGGATCCACAGCAGCGGGATCAGCGCGATCAGGAAGCACAGGGTGATCAGCACCGAAGCCAAGGTGTTGCGGAACGCGCGGCCGCCGGACTTGCCGGTCAGGTCGAGCGTCTGTCCGTCGTACGCCGGCTTGTTGGCGGCGAGCGTGCTCACAGCGATGCTCCTTCGGTCTGCGGCTTGTCGCCAACCCGGCGGACCTTGCGGGTCCGCTTGCCGCCGGGTCCGCTGCGGGCCACGATCAGCCGGGCGGCCGAGTTGACCAGGAAGGTCACCACGAACAGCACCAGGCCGGCGGCGATGTAGGCGCCGGTCTTGTCCGGCGAGTCGAACTCCGCGGCGTTGTTGGCGATCTTCGAGGCGAACGTCTCGCCGCCGGCGAAGATCGACGAGTTCCAGGGGTCGTTGCCGTTCGGCACCGACAGGATGATCAGCACCGCGACGGTCTCACCGAGCGCGCGGCCCAGGCCGAGCATCGACGCGCTGACCACGCCGGAGCGGCCGTACGGCAGCACGGCCATCCGGATCATCTCCCAGCGGGTGGAGCCGAGCGCCAGGGCGCCTTCGCGGTGCGCGACCGGCGTCTGCGCGAAGATCTCCCGGCTGATCGCGGTGACCACCGGCAGGATCATGATCGCCAGCACCACCGAGGCGGTGAAGACGACGCCGACGTTGTCGGTCGGCGGCTTCTCGAACAGCGGCAGCCAGCCGAGTGCGTTGCTCAGGCCGTCGATCACCGGCCGCAGGATCGGGGCGAAGAACAGGATGCCCCACAGGCCGTAGATGATCGACGGCACCGCGGCGAGCAGGTCGATCGCGTAGGCGACCGGCGCGGCCAGCCGCTTCGGCGCGTAGTAGGTCGTGAACAGCGCCACGCCGACCGCGATCGGGACCGCGATCACCATCGCGATGATCGAGCTGATCACGGTGGTGTAGAACAGCGCCGCGATGCCGAACTGCGGCGGGTTGGCGCCCGGCTCCCAGATCCGGGAGAACAGAAAGCTGCTCTCGTTGTTGGCCAGCGCGGGGATCGCCAGCGCCAGCAGGAAGATGCCGACGAAGGCGACGATCAGGATCACCAGCCCGCCGGACCCACGGGCAAGGCCGGCGAACAACCGGTCCCCGAGGTGGCCGACCGGTCCGAGGTCCAGCTTCTTGGTGTCGTCCGGCCGGTCGGGCGGTGCCGTGACGTCTGTACTGCTCATCGATGCTGCTCCAAGCGCCGAGGTGAACGGGGTGCTCGGTCACGAGGCGAGCCCCGGCCGCCCGATGAGGGTCTGGCCGGGGCTCGCATCACGCCGTACTGCGGGGTCGTCAGCGGATCAGCTGATCGCCTGGATCGCGGCGTCGACCTTGGTGCGCATCTCCTCCGGAAGCGGCGCGTAGTTCAGCTCGGCGAGCGAGGCCTGACCCTCGGTGCTCGCGAAGTAGCTGAGGAAGCCCTTCACCAGCGCGGTCTTCTCGGCCGGCAGGCCCTTGGTGCAGGCGATCTCGTAGGTGACCAGGATGATCGGGTACGCACCCGGCGCCTTGGTCGCGTAGTCCAGCTTCAGCGCGAGGTCCGAACCGGAACCGGCCGGCTTCGCGGCGGCCAGCGCCTTGCCGGCGGACTCGGCGGTCAGCGGGACCGGGCCGGCGCCGGAGTCGACCTGCGCGACGCCCAGCTTGTTGTCCACCGCGTAGGACCACTCGACGTAGGTGATCGAGTTCCTGGTGCTCTTCACGCCCTCGGCGACACCCGCGGACTTCTCCTTGCCCGCGCCGGTACCGCTCCACTTCTTGGCCGGCTCGCCCTTCCAGGCGCCACCGCCCGCGGCCTCGAGGTACTTGGTGAAGTTCTCGGTGGTGCCGGACTCGTCGGAGCGGAAGAACACCGCGATCGGCGCCGACGGGAGGTTGACGCCGGGGTTCAGCTTGGCGATCTCCGGGGCGTTCCAGGTCTTCACGGTGCCCTGGAAGATCTTCGCGGCGGTCGGGCCGTCGAGAACCAGCTTCTCCACGCCGTCCAGGTTGTAGGCGATCGCGACCGGGCCGATCACCATCGGCAGGTTCACCGCCGGGTTGTTCTGGCAGCGCTTCGCGGCGGCCGCGGCCTCGGCCTCGCCGCCGTCCTTGGCCTCGGTCTTCAGCGCGGAGTCGGAGCCGGCGAAGTCGACCTGGGCGGCGTTGAACTGCTTGATGCCCGCGCCGGAACCGGTCGGGTTGTAGTTCACCGTGACGTCGGCGCACTTCTCGTTGTACTTGGCGATGACTTCCTCGATGGCGTTCTTCTGCGCCGAGGATCCCTCGGCGTTCAGGGTGCCCTCGGGGCAGTCGCCGCCGGCCGACGACGAGGTGGAGCCGGACGGGCTCGAGGAGCCGGTCGGCTCCGGGTCACTGCCACAGGCGCTCAGAGCGAGAACGCCGAGGGATGCCACGGCGACGGTGCCGACGCGGAGCAGGCGATTGACGGACACGAGAGTGTTGCCCTTCTGCGGGAATATCAGACTTTGTGAACTTCCACAGACGGTAGGGAGAGCAGGTGACCGGTCGGCTCGTGGCGGGTGAACGAGCGGTGAACGGTTCCAGTAGCAATCGCGACGACTGGCGTGCCGTCAGGAGGCCATTAGGTGAACTGCGTTAAGAGACGTGACTGTGCGTGACATTCGTGCCTCGTTGGTCACGGTCAGGTATCGGCCGGCCGGCGCCGGATCAGCTGGAGAAGTCCTCCGGGGCGACCCCGTCGAGGAACTGGCGGAAGCGTTCCAGCTCGGCCTGCTCCTCCTCCGGAGTGGCCACGCCGGCATCGCGCAGGACTTGCTCGGTGCACCGGATCGGCGTACCGAGGCGGACCGCGAGGGCGACGGAATCGCTCGGCCGGGCCGAGACGCGGGCGCCGTTGGCCAGGACCAGCTCGGCGTAGAACACCGCGTCGCGCAGCTCGACGATCTCGACCGCCTCGATGTGCACGCCGAACGCCCGGATCAGGTCGCGCATCAGGTCGTGGGTCAGTGGCCGCGACGGGCGCAGCCCTTGCTCCTCGTACGCGATGGCGGTCGCCTCCACCGAACCGATCGAGATCGGCAGGTAGCGGTAGCCCTCGGTCTCCCGCAGCATCATCACGGGCGCGCGGTTGGGCGATTCCATCCGGATCCCGATCAGGGTCAGTTCTCGCATCGTCGTCATGGGTGCGACCGAACCTCTCCGTGCGCCGGCCCCCGGTAGGGCGCCGGTGTCCTCGGGAGGAACATACCCGGCCGGCCGCGGCGCACTCGGAGGCCGCCCCGACTGTGACGATCTCTTTGCACAGCCGCCGTCAGCTCACGGCGCGCTGAACCGCTCGTGCACCAGACCACCGTCGGCCAGCCGGTGCGCGACGACGAACGAGCCGGGGGAGTACTTGCCGACCGGCAGCCCGAGCTCGCGGGCCAGCGCGGGCAGAACCGGCCGGTGGGAGCAGACCACGGTGACCCGGCCGGGCTTCCAGACCTGACGGCACAGCCCGTTCAGCGCCGTCGGATCGGCCTCGAAGCCGCGCTCGGAGATCTCCGGGTGCAGGTGGATCCGCCGGCCGAGCGCCGCGGCGTACGGGGCGACCGTGGTCGCGCACCGCTCGGCGTCACTGCTCAGCACCCGGTTGACGCCCAGAGCACCCAGTACGTCGACCAGTCGCTCGGCCGTCGCGCGGCCGGTGCGAGTCAGTGGGCGGACGGTGTCCTTGCCGTCCCACTCCTTGCGCTTGACCGCCTCGGTGTGCCGGAGCAGGACCAGGGACGATTCGACTGGGGTGACCGCGTCCAGCTGGTCGAGGATCGTCACGTCGCGCGGGTAGCTGAGCCGGCGGGCGGCCTTGTCGACCGTCAGCCACTCGAGCCGGTCGATCTCGTCGTTCGGCTCGAACCGGGGCTCGTCGTCGGCGCCGGTGGTGACCTCGGCGGACCAGTAGTGCACCAGCTTCGGCACGGTGCTGCCGTTCTTGCGCACGTCGTACCGCTGGACGCCGAGCGGCGGGCCGAGCAGCACCCGGTGCCCGGTCTCCTCCTCGATCTCCCGCCGGGCCGCGACCAGGACGTGCTCGCCTCCGGCCAGCTTGCCCTTCGGCAGGGACCAGTCGTCGTACCGCGGGCGGTGCACCAGCAGCACCTCGCGGGTGCCGCGCCGGTCGCGCCACACGACACCGCCCGCGGCGATGACCGTCGCCGGCTTGCTCATCGTTTCCTGCCCTCGATCAGGTCGGCTGCTCGGACTCCGGACGCGCCCTAGGTGATCGGATCGGCCTGCCGGCGGCGGCCGCGCGTGGCGATCAGCCGCTCCTGCAGGTCCCGCAGCGGCTCGCCGTCCTCGGTGGTCAGCCGGGCCTGCCAGGTGTCGTCGGCCTGCAGCCACCACGACCCGAACCGCTCGTCGAAGCCGAGGTCGAACAGCTCACGCAGCTCGCTCAGGTGGTCCGGCTCCTTCAGCTGGACCAGCACCTCGACCCGGCGGTCCAGGTTGCGGTGCATCAGGTCGGCCGACCCGATCCACACCTCCGGATCGCCACCGTTCTCGAAGCAGAACACGCGGCTGTGCTCCAGGAACCGGCCCAGAATGCTGCGGACCCGGATGTTGTCCGACATGCCGGGCACCCCGGGGCGGAGCGTGCAGATGCCGCGGATCCACAGGTCCACCGGTACGCCGGCCTGGGACGCGCGGTACAGCGCGTCGCAGAGGGCCTCGTCGACCAGGCTGTTCACCTTGATCCGGACCCGGGCCGGGCGGCCGGCGAGGTGGTGCTCGATCTCCCGCTCGATCCGCTCCAGCAGGCCCCGGCGTACCGACTGCGGGGCGACCAGGAGCCGGCGGTAGCCGCTGCGGCGGGCGAAGCCGGACAGGTGGTTGAACAGGTGCGCGATGTCCTCGGTGACCACCTTGTCGCTGGTCAGCAGGCCGAGGTCCTCGTACATCCGGGCCGTCTTCGGGTGGTAGTTGCCGGTGCCGATGTGGGCGTAGCGGCGCAACCCGTCGGGCTCGTCGCGGACCACCATCGACAGCTTGCAGTGCGTCTTCAGCCCGATCACGCCGTACACGACGTGGCAGCCGGCGTGCTCGAGCTGCCGGGCCCACTTGATGTTGGCCTGCTCGTCGAACCGGGCCTGGATCTCGACCAGGACCAGGACCTGCTTGCCGGCCTCGGCCGCGTCGATCAGCGCGTCCACGATCGGCGAGTCACCGCTGGTCCGGTACAGGGTCTGCTTGATCGCCAGCACGTGCGGATCGGCCGCCGCCTGCTCGATGAAGCGCTGCACGCTGGTGGAGAACGAGTCGTACGGGTGGTGCACCAGCACGTCGCGCTGCTTGAGCGCGTGGAACATGTCGGCCGGGTTGGAGGTCTCCACCTCGGCCAGGTGCGGGTGCGTCGACGGGACGAAGCCGGGGTACTTCAGCTCGGCGCGGTCCAGCGAGGCGATGTCGAACAGGCCGCGCAGGTCCAGCGGCCCGGGCAGCTCGAAGACCTCGGCCTCGGTGACGCCCAGCTCGGACACCAGCAGCGCCCGGACCTGCGGGTCGATCGACTCCTCCACCTCGAGCCGGACCGGCGGGCCGAACCGGCGCCGCAGCAGCTCCTTCTCGAGCGCGGCGAGCAGGTTCTCCGCGTCGTCCTCCTCGACCTCGAGGTCCTCGTTGCGGGTGACCCGGAAGGTGTGGTGCTGGGTGACCTCCATGCCCGGGAACAACTGGCCCAGGTGGGTCGCGATGACGTCCTCCAGCGGCACGAACCGGCCCTCGGCGACCCGGACGAACCGGGGCAGCAGCGGCGGCACCTTCACCCGGGCGAAGTGCTCGCCGCCGGTGTCGGGGTTGCGGACCACGACGGCCAGGTTGAGCGACAGGCCGGAGATGTACGGGAACGGGTGCGACGGGTCGACCGCCAGCGGCGTCAGCACCGGAAACACCCGGTCCCGGAAGAACTTGGTCATCGCCTCGCGCTCGGGCTGCTCCAGCTCGTCCCAGCGGAGAATGTCGATGCCCTCCTTGACCAGCGCGGGCAGCACCACCTTGCGCCAGGTCTCGGCCTGCCGGTCCATCAGCTCCCGGCTGCGGCTCAGGCTCCGGTCGAGCACCTCGCGCGGCATCAGCCCGCTGGCCGCCCGGACCGCGACACCGGCCGCGATCCGGCGCTTCAGGCCGGCGATCCGGACCATGTAGAACTCGTCCAGGTTGCTGGCGAAGATCGCCAGGAACTTGGCTCGCTCCAGCAACGGCACCCGGTCGCTCTCGGCGAGCTCGAGCACCCGCTGGTTGAACGCCAGCCAGCTCAGCTCGCGGTCCGAGAAGCGGTTCTCGGGAAGATCGCCGGCCGCCGTGATGTCGTACGGGGGCTCGACGTCGTACTCCCGGTTGTGCGACGCCAACAAGTCTCCAGCCACGCTGTCCAGCATCCCATCCTTTGGTGAACGGCAGGTGGCCGTGCCTGTCGGCAGCCGATGTCCGGGCTGGGACAGCGCGATGGCGAGGGTTGTTGCTAGCGTCACTCTTTGTGAACCCACGAGTTGACGCGCTCCTGCAGGCCGGCCTGGCCGCGGTCCAGAAGGCGGTCCAGGGCAACGCCCTGAAGCCGGTGACCGCCCTGCCCCCGGCGGTCCGCCGCCGCCTGGCCGGAGCGCCGATCGAGATCGACGGCAACGTGCTGGACCCCGATCTGCAGCTCCTGCTCCGCCTCGAGGCGATGCTGCCCGGCCGCGGCAACCAGTCGGTCGAGACCCGCCGCGCTCACCTGGTGTCGTCGGCCCGGCTCGTCGCCGGGCAGCCGCGGGAGATGCTGCGCGTGACCGAACTCACCGTCCGCGGCGCCGACGGGCAGCTCGGCGCCCGCCTGTACGTGCCCCGGACGGCGGAACGTGGGTTGCTGGTGTTCTTCCACGGGGGCGGCTGGGTCGCCGGCGACCTGGACAGCCACGACGCGTACTGCCGCGACGTCGCCGCCGAGGCCGGCGCCCGGGTCCTCTCGGTGGATTACCGCCGGGCTCCGGAAGCACCTGCTCCGGTTGCGGCCGAGGATGCCGTCGCCGCGTTCACCTGGGCTGTCGAGCACGCCGAGGACCTGGGGGCCGATCCGGCTCTGATTGCCGTGGGCGGCGACTCGGCCGGCGGCAACCTGGCCGCGGTCGTCGCCCAGCAGTGCGTCGTACGGGATCTGGCACCGCCGGTCCTGCAGCTGATGATCTACCCGGGCCTCGACCTGGTCGGTCGCCGTCCTTCCCGGGACCTGTTCGCCGAGGGCTTCTTCCTCACCGACGAGGACATCAGCTGGTACCGCGACCACTACACCCCCGACCCGTCGGTCCGCACCGATCCCCGGGTCTCACCCCTGCTCGGCGACCCCACCGGCACCGCACCCGCCTACGTCGCCACCGCCGGCTTCGACCCGCTGCGCGACGAGGGCGACGAGTACGCCGAACTGCTCACCAAGGCCGGCGTCCCGACCACGCACCACCGCGAACCCACCCTCGTCCACGGCTACGCCAGCATGCTCGCCGTCGGCGGCCCGACCCGCGCCGCCCAACTGCGAATCACTACGCACCTGCGCAAAGTTCTCAACCCGGAGGACTAGTCGCTTTGTTGTGCTGGCGGCTCGTCAGGGCGGGCTGGTCGGTTAGCTGGGCGGATCCACCAACACCGGCACAGCCTCCCGAACCAGCAAGTTCGTCGCCGGCCCGGTGATCGGCACGGTCCCCTCCACGTACTGCCATCCCGTCCCGGCCACGTTGAACCGCGCCCCGTAGTGCGTCGTCAACGTCACCCCGACATCGCCGCGCTTCGAGTACTTGTGCACGATCTCCTTCGCCGGATACGGCTTCCCCGGCGAGGAGGTCGTCACCGACGCCCCGTCCCCGAAGTTCCAGGTGTAACTCAACGGCGTCGCCTCCACATCAACCGGGAACCCCAGCAAGGTCACCGTGTCCGTCGAGACCTTCGCCTGATCCGTGTAAACGATCGTCTCCAAGTTCACCAACGTCCGCCCCGCCGGCTGCACCTTCACCTGCAACCCAGGAAACACGACACTCTTGGTCTCACTGAGCACCTGCTCCCAGGTAACGTCCTGAGGCACCGGCAACCGCCGCGCCACCACTTCCACGTCCGTGGACTGCGTGGGCTCAACCGGCCGCTCATCCACCGGCAACTCCGGCTGACACCGCCCCGGCCCAATCCGCTGCCCATCAGGCCCCGGCAACCCACAGATCCCGATGTTGAGCCGAAAGTCCTTCTTGCGAGCTCGGGTGAGGGCGGCCGGAATGGTGACCTGAGGCCTCGGTGCAGTCGTCACCTTCTTCCTCGGCTTACCTTTGCGGCTCGAGTCGAGGCGGGACTTCTTCTTGGCGGTCGCCTTGGCCTTGACGCCCTCCTTGGTCGGATCGACCGTGACACCCGGAGGTGGCGCCGTTGGGCGAGCCGAGAGCGACGAGTTGCTCGTGGCCGCGGCACGATCGGCGTTTTGGAAGGTGAGCACCATCGCCGCGGTGGCGAGCCCGACGACAACGGAGGCAAGGAGAGCGGAGCGTCGTGCCGTCATCGTGACTCGAGCTGAATCTCGTACATCACCCAGTTGCCGTCGCTGGGCGAAAGGGCAATCTCTTCCGTGTACTCCTTCGCCTTGCTGACGACGGGTTCGGCCGATGGCGAGGTTCTCGACGTATAGGCGCCCACGGTGACCACCGCCGATCCTCCGACCCGACCGCTCTCGCCGCGCACCAGTTCGGACACTTCCTTCACCTTTTCGGTGTAGTCGCCCCGGATTCCGCCGTTCGCCTCGTTCACCTTCGACACATAGCCTGCGTACTCCTTGCAGCCCTCGCAACCTGGGTCGCTGGCGGCCAGCAGTTCGGAGGTTTGACCAGTCTTGGCTGCGTAGTTCATGAGGTCGACGTAGTGCCGGTAGAACGCCTCTGCGGATGCCAGGTCCAGTCCTCGAGCTGCCGCTGGGCGCTCAGGTGCCGTGGTAGCGGCCGGTACGGAGGGTGATGAGGGAGTAGGAATCGTGGTCGGCGTCGAGTTCGTTCCGTCCGCGGTGCTGTCAGGTCGGCCCGCGGCCGGGCTGCCCTCCGTGCAGGCTGTGAGGGTGGCGAGCAGGCAGGCGGCGCTGAGGATGGCGGTCAGCCGGTTGCGCTTTGTCACGAGTGTCAGCCCTCCGTAGTCGGTCTAGATCGTAACCGGCTGAGGGGACCGCGGGAGGGGCGTCGGTTGTGGGCTGTGGATAAGTGGGGAAAGGGCCAGGAGCCGCCCGGCTGGGGGGTGAGAGGCTCGGGCGGCTCCTGGTTGTGGATGGGACGGCGGCGGCGGCCGGTTATGACGCCAAGTGATGAGCCGAGTTCGTTGTGACACCGTTCACACAGTGGCGGGTGCGTACTGGACGTCCAGCGCGGCGGTGGTGAAGCCGAGTTTTTCGTAGAGGGCGCGGGCTGCGGTGTTGGTGCCGTCGACGTAGAGGGTGACGGCGGGCAGGCCGCGTACCTCCTGAAGGTGATGCAGACCGTGCAGGGTGAGCGCCTTGCCAAGACCGGTGCCTTGGTAGCTGGGGTCGACGCCAACGACGTAGACCTCGCCCTCGTCGCCCTCGACCTTGGTCCAGTGGAAGCCGGCCAGCGCGCCGGTCTTGGAATCCACAGCCAGGAAGAAGCCTTCGGGATCGAACCACGGCTGGTGGAGGCGGTCCCCGAGGTCTTCGGTGGTCCAAGCGCCTTGTTCCGGGTGGGTGGCGAAGGCTCGGGCGTTGACCTCCAGCCAGGCGTCGTCGTCCTGACCAGGAACAAAGGCCCGTACGTCGATGCCCTCGGGCCACCCGGGCTCAGGAAGGGGCGCGCTCGGGCGGCGCAGGAAGTACAGCTCGCGGGCGACGGTGAGGTCGAAGTGGGCCGCGAGTTCGTCGGCGCCGGGGAGGCGACCGTGGGCCCAGAGGCGAAGGCGGTCCTTGCCGTGGTCCAGCAGCATGCGGAGCAGCGCCGTACCGGTGCCTTGGCGGCGGGCGGCGGGGGTGACGACGAGTTCGGCGGAGCCGTCGGGGCCGAGGGCGGCGTAGCCGATCAGGTTCTCGGCGGTCTGCAGGCCGGAAACGTCCAGCGTGCCGGGCTCGCCGTCGTACGCGAGCACGTGCAGGTCACCGTGGTGCTCGCTGTCGACGTGCAGCAGCGTTTGCTCGGACAACGGGTTCACACCGTCGCTCTGCGCAGCCAGACGAGCGAGTTCGGTGACGGCGACCGCGGTGGCCGGGGGCAACGGGGAGGGGACTGCTTCGAGGGTCACCTGAATACCGTAAAAGGTCTTTGCCAGTTCACTGCCAGGGCCTTGGAGCGCCCGCGCCGATCAGGGTAATTTCGCGGCACCGCGCAACCGCGGTGACGAATCGACGACGGAGTGAACATGGCCTTCACAGGACGAGACAAGACGTGGCTGAGGGGGCCGCGGGCCGTTGGCCTGCTGGCCGCCGGGGCCGCCGTGGTACTCGGCTTGGCCACGGGGGGAACCGTGACCCAGGCAGCGCCGGCCAAAGCCCAGCCGACGCACACCCAGATCCAGTTGCTCGCACTGAACGACTTCCACGGCAACCTCGCGCCCAATCCCGCGACCAGTTCCAGCGGCAACGTGAACGGCACCCCGGCCGGTGGCGCGGAGTACCTGGCCACCCACCTGGACAACCTCCGGGCCGCCGCGAAGGCGCAGGGGCAGGAGACCGTCACGGTCGCCGCGGGTGACCTGATCGGCGCGTCCCCGCTGCTGTCGGCGGCGTTCCACGACGAGCCGACCATCGAGGCGCTGAACGTGATGGGCCTGGAGGCCGCGTCGGTCGGCAACCACGAGTTCGACGAGGGTTGGCACGAGCTGCTCCGGATGCAGACCGGCGGCTGCCTGAACGACGGCGACGGGCAGAACAACCAGAACTCGTGCCCGGACAAGAAGGCCAAGTTCAAGGGCGCCGACTTCGACTACCTGTCGGCGAACGTGTTCTTCGAGAACACCCGCAAGACCCTGCTCGACCCGTACACGGTGAAGAAGTTCAAGGGCGGCCAGAAGATCGCCTTCATCGGCATGACGCTGGAGAACACGCCGAACATCGTCACCAAGGCCGGCGTCGAGGGCCTGACCTTCACCGACGAGGTGGAGACCGCCAACGCGCTGGTGCCGAAGCTGCGCAAGCAGGGCATCGAGTCGATCGTGGTGCTGCTGCACGAGGGCGGGTTCCCCACTGACCCGCGCGCGTTCAACAGCTGCCCGGGAATCTCCGGCCCGGTGACCGACATCGCGAAGAAGCTCGACCCGGCGATCGACGCGGTCATCTCCGGTCACACCCACTCGGCCTACAACTGCTCGATCAACGACCCGGCCGGCAAGCCGCGCCTGGTCACCAGCGCGTCGTCGTTCGGCAAGGTCGTCACCCAGGTGCGGCTGAGCATCGACAACAAGACCAAGGACGTCGACCGGCTGAACACGCTGGCGAACAACCTGATCGTCACCCAGGACGTGCCGAAGAACCGCGACCTGACCAAGCTGATCACCAAGTACCAGGAGCTGGTCGCGCCGATCGAGAACAAGGTGATCGGCCACATCACCACCCCGTCGATCGTGAAGACGCCGGACGACTCGCAGGAATCCCCGCTGGGCAACCTGATCGCGGACGCGCAGCTGGCCGACCCGTCGACGGTGACCGGCGGCAAGACGCCGGTGGCCGCGTTCATGAACCCGGGCGGCATCCGCGCCGACCTGGCGTCGACCGGGGGCGCGGTGACGTACGGGCAGGCGTTCGCTGTGCAGCCGTTCAACAACTTCCTGGTCTCGATGGACATGACCGGCACCCAGATCAAGGCCCTGCTGGAGCAGCAGTTCTCCGGCGTCAACCAGGCCTCGAACAAGGTGCTGCAGGTCGCCGGCATCACCTACACCTACAACCCGGCCGCCGCGCCGGGCGCCAAGGTGGTGGCGGGTTCGATCAAGATCGCGGGCCAGCCGCTGGTCGACGGTACGACGTACCGGATCGTCACGAACAACTTCCTGGCCGACGGCGGTGACGGCTTCCCCGCCTTCACCACGGCGCAGAACAAGTTCGTCGGCGGCCTGGACATCGACGCGTTCGCGAACTACCTGTCGGCGCACGACCCGTACACCCCGGTGCCGACCAACCGGATCTCCATCTCCTGACCGGTCGGGCTGCGGACCGCACGGCTTCGGCCCGCGGCTCCGCAGCCCGCCGTACCGGTGATGCCGCTCAGAGCACGAACTTGCCGCTCTCAGACCACGAACTTGAGAACGACGATGGTGAGGGCGACGGCGGTGCAGAAGGCCGCGCCGCCCGAGCCGAGGCCACGGCGCACGGCACTGCCGAACACTGCGATCGTGAGCGGCATCAACATGATCAGCAGTGTGAGGCCGGCGGCGTGAACGCCGACGTGGTCGCGGCTGCTCAGCACCAGGCCGAGCACGAGCGCGAAGGTCAGTCCGAGCCAGGTGGTCGTCTGGATCGGCCCGTCGGACGAATCGCCGCGGTGCGAGGCGTGGGTGCCGCCACCGCGGCGGTGCGAGGTCGGAGCAACGTGCGCCATCGGTCACCTTCCGTGAAAAGACCGAATACGCAAGGTAGCACCACGAACACGCCGTGGTCCAAGGTCGAAGTTGTGCACCGGTCCAGGCCGGATCCCCTGCCCGGCGGACGAAGCGGAGGATCAGACGGTGCTGTCGGCGGTTTCGCGTTGGGTGCTGGGCGGGATGACGAACCGGTAGCCGACGTTGCGCACGGTGCCGATCAGCGACTCGTGCTCGGGGCCCAGCTTCGCGCGCAGCCGCCGGACGTGCACGTCGACGGTCCGGGTGCCGCCGAAGTAGTCGTAGCCCCAGACCTCCTGCAGCAGCTGCTCGCGGGTGAACACCCGGCCGGGGTGCTGCGCGAGAAACTTGAAGAGCTCGAACTCCTTGTAGGTCAGGTCGAGCGCGCGCCCGTTCAGCTTCGCGGTGTAGGAGGCCTCGTCGATCACCACGTCGCCGCTGCGGATCAGCGAGGTCTCGGGGTCCTCGTTGCGGACGGCGGCCAGGCGGCCGATCACCAGCCGCAGCCGGGCCTCGATCTCGGCCGGGCCGGCGGTGTCGAGCAGCACGTCGTCCGCGCCCCAGTCGGCGTTCACCGCGGTCAGCCCGCCCTCGGTGACGACCAGCAGCAGCGGGACGTCGATGCCGGTGGTGCGGATCAGCCGGGAGACGCTGCGGACCGTGACCAGGTCCCGGCGGGCATCGAGCAGCACCGCGTCGGCGTCAGGAGCGTCGACCAGGGCGGCGACCTCGGCGGGCAGGATCCGGATCTGGTGCGGGAGCAGGGCGAGGGAGGGCAGAACCTCGGTGGAGGCCTGCAGCGCGTTCGTCAGCAACAGCAACGTGCTCACGCTGTCTCCTTGTGCGGGTCGGCGGATCGCCGGTGGGTGATCCGGTCCTGAAGCACGTCAGGCCCCAGCGGCGTCATTGCCGGGGGCCCGAGACACACTGGTTAGCAACAGCAAGCTGACATAATACTCCAGTACTTAACCGATTAGTGAGGCGTCTCCCACATGCCGGAAGTCACCATCAGGTACTTCGCCGCCGCCCGGGCCGCGGCCGGTGAGTCCACGGCGACCGCCCAGGCCGCCTCGGTGAAGGAGCTGATCGGCACGGTCTCGCAGGGCCGGCCGGAGCTCGCCCGGGTACTCGGGATCTGCACTTTCCTGCTCGACGGCGAGCGGGTCGACCCCAGCACGCCGCTGACCGACGGCGCGCAGGTCGACGCGCTGCCCCCGTTCGCCGGCGGCTGACAGTCCCGAACGCCAGGTCCAAGCCCACCGGGACCCCTTGGGCCCGGTAGATTCTGCGCTCGTGGCACAGGATTCGGGGACCTTGCTCACCACGGTGGGCCGTGCGGCAGCGCTGTTCGGCCGGGCCTGGCCGCGGCTGCTGGCCGTGTTCGTGATCGCTCAGCTCGCCCACCGCGGTGTCCAGTGGGGCGCCGTCCAGGCGGGCGCGAAGGTCGAGGCGGCCGGGATCGCGCTGCTGGCGTTGCTGGTGCTGATCTCGCTGGCCATGTACGTCGCGATGTTCCTGGTACTGCGCGGGGAGCTGCCCTTCCACCGCCGGGCCGTCGGCGAGGGCAGGTTCGCCCCGGACGGCGTGGAGCCGGGCCGGGAGAGCCGCCCGGTCGACGCGCTCGCGGCGGCGCTGCTGCCGTTCCTCGCCTTCTACGCCGCCTACAAGTTCCTGCAGCTCGAGGCGCTCGAGTACGAGTACGACCTGGCCGTGCACAACGCCAACGAGGACGCCGCCGTCGCCTTGGGCGGTGGCACCGTCGAGCAGGCCTCCACCGGGTTGCAGTCGCTGTCGACCTGGCTGTTCATCGCGCTCGGCGTCACGGCGTACCTGCTGCGGCTGGTGTTCAAGAAGCGCAAGGACGGCGCGGACGGCGGTCCGGTGCGCAAGCTGTTCGTCACCTACCTGGAAGCGCTGTGGATCTTCGTGGTCGCCTACCAGGCCTCCTCCTACATCCCCTCGCCGAAGGAGTGGCTGAAGGAGCGCCAGATCGCGGACTGGGTGCACGACGGCTACGTCCGGGTGCTCGACCAGGTGCTCGGGGTGGAGAAGATCCGCGAGATCTGGGACGCCGTCACCGGCTTCCTCGCCGCCGGGGTCGCCGACCTGTGGAGCGCCGCGGTGCTGCCGCTGATGTGGATCACGATGACTGCGGTCATCTACGGCCGGGTCGTGCAGAAGGCGGAGACGCCGGAGCCGCGGTGGCGGTTCGACCGGATCACCAACCGCTGGCAGCGCACTCCCCGTCTGGTCCAGGCGGCCGGAAACTCGGTCGTGTCGGACTGGCGGGACCGCTGGAGCCCGGTGGTGAACGCGTTCCGTCTGGTGGCCCGGTCCGGGATCCGGCCCCTGCTCGGCTACTTCCTGGCCTGGGCGGTGGTGACGTTCCTGGCCGGCGCGGTGTGGATCGTGCTGCGCGACTACGTCATCGGCCCGCAGTCGCTGAGCTGGTGGCTGGTGATCGACGAGCCGATCGGTCTGCTGGTCGAGGCGCTGAAGATCATGCTGCAGGTGGCGCTGCTGGCCGCGGCGTACGACCGGATGATCGGCGGGCTCGCCGGCTACCTGAAGCCGCGGACCCGCGCCCTGCACCCGTCGACCGAGGACCAGGGTGTCACCGACCTGACCGCGGCTACCTCGGGAATGCCAGATACTGAGGAAGCCGCGTCGCCCAGGTGATCGTCGGCTGGACCGTGCCGGCGACCGACGACGGCACGATGAACACCGCGACCGTCTCGAACGGCTTGCCGGCCTGCGGCTTGAGGTAATACCGCGCGACCTTCGGGCCCCGCCAGCTCTGCAGCTTCTCGTCGTAGCCACCCGTGCAGCCGGTCGGCCGGTCCTGGAAGGCGCCGTCGGAGGTCGACTCGTCCCAGATCCGCCCGTCCGGCGCGCGCAGGTGGACCCGGCAGCCGCCGAGCCCTTCCAGCTTGCCGAGGTCGTCGACCTGGAGACGCAGGTAGACCCGCACCCGGGTCGTCCCCTCCGGCGGGGGCTCGGGAGCCACCCGTGTCTTGGGCTGCGGATCCACCTCGACGCTCGCGGCGTACCAGGTCGCCCCCGCGTACGCCGTACCGCCGGCCGCCACGGTGACCGGGTCGCGCGGCTCGGCGTCGTGCCAGGACTTGTAGTCGGCCCGCACCGACCACCAACCGAGCAGCGGAACCGTCAGCGCCAGCGACGCCAGCGCGGCGGTGTTACGGCGGATCCAGGTCGGCCGGGCGCGCCGGCCGCTCACTGCTCGGCCGCCTTGGTCACGACGGCGACGTCCTCGCGCAGCCCGTCCAGCTGATCCTGCTCCACCCGGAGCGCGATGGTCGCCTGCGGCTCCAGGTCGACGAAGATCTTCTTCTCCAGCACCAGCAACGTCGCCCCCGGCAACTGGTCGGCCGGCATCTCCACCACGAACGACCCACGAGCCGGGATCCCCGGCGCGAACTGGAACCCGGTCAGGTCGGCGTTCTGCAGACCGTTGCGGTTCGCCGCGGCGTACGTCGTTCCGTCGGCGGCGCGGATGTCGACCTTCTGCAGGTGGATCGGTTCGCGCGTCGCGGTGACGACGGCGTCGACGACGACGAAGTCGGACAGCGTGTCCCGGTCGGGCGTGGTCCGCGGCACCCGCAGCTTCTTGCTGATCCGGACCTTCTCCACGGTCAGGTCGAAGCGCGGCGTCTGGACCACCTTGCCGATGGTGCCGTTGACCGCGATCGGCTGCTGGAAGTCCGTCTCGTCGGGGGTCACCCGGTAGAGGCCGACGACAGCGACCAGCACCACCGCGGTCAGTCCGGCGTTGACCAGCTTGCGCGCGCTCACTTCGTGTTGTCCTTCACCGCGACGGTGGTCTCCGCGGCGAGCCGGTCCTTGGTCCACTTCTCGTGGTGGTCGAGCACGGACTCGCCGAACGTGTAGTGCTGGATGCCGAGCGTGACCTGGCGCGGCAGCTCTGTGGCCTTGGGCAACTTCCAGATGTAGGCGACGTCCTCGCCGAAACCAGGAGTCAGGACCGGGGACTGGGTCTGGTCGCGCAGGTTCGTGGTGCCGAGTGGGGCGTCGGTCGGCTTGATGCCGGGCACGTCGAGGACCCGGATCAGGTCGGTCGGCGCGGTGGTGCCGGTCTTGTCGGTGAGCTCGAGCTTGGTCACCACACCGAGCAGCGCGCCGCCCTCGTCCGGACTGAACAGCGGCTTCAGGTCGGTGACCACGGTCACCCGCTGGATCGTCACCTCGAACTGGCCGGCGTCGACCGCGGTTCCGGCGTCCACCCGCGGCGTTTCCTCCTCCGCCTTGGCCAGCCCGCCGAACGCCGCCGAGATCGCCAGCAGCACGACGCCCGCGCCGGCCACCCAGGTGCGGACCGGTCGCCCGCGCACCTGCAGATCCTGCAGCGCGGGCGGATCCTCCCGCTCCCCGTTCCCCGTCTCACCCTGCACAGCCCGAAGCCTAGCGACCGGAAGGTCAGTCGAAGGGCCGGCCACGGAGCCGTTTGGTCTCGCCGCGACGCTTCTTCTCGTCCAGCCGACGACGGACGGAGCCCTTGCTGGGCCGGGTGGGGCGGCGTTGGCGCGGCGGTGAGGCGATGGCGTCGCGCAGCAGGCTGGCGAGCCGGGCGCGCGCGGCCTCCCGGTTGCGCCACTGGGACCGGTGCTCGGACGCCGCGACGGTCAGCACGCCGTCCACCAGGCGGGACGACAGCCGCTCCAGCGCCCGCGCCTTGAGGGGTTCGCCGAGCGCGGTCGTCGAGGCCAGGTCGAAGATCAGCTCGACCCGGCTGTCGGCGGTGTTCACGGACTGACCGCCGGGGCCGCTGGAGCGGGAGAAGCGCCAGCCCAGCTCGGCCTCGGGAATCACCACCCCGGCACGTACCGTCAGCCCGCCGTCCATGGCGCCCATTCAACCCGATGCGGCGGCGTCGCCCGCGGTGCTGGCCAGCGGGCCGTCCAAGGGATGGAACGGCCGGCGGGTGGGCAAAAGCCACCGACGTACTCTGGTTCGCTGTGAGTTCAGGAATCGTCGTACTGGTCGCCGCGCTCGCCGCCGGCGTGCTCCTGAGCGTGCTGAAGACCTGGTACGACGGACGGTTCCGCGCGACGCGGGTGATCGAGGGACGAGCGGTGGACGAGACGGAGCGGCCCGCGGACCGGGTGACGGCCGAGGACATCGGCGCCGAGCTGGGGGAGCGGGCGACGCTGCTGCAGTTCTCCTCCGCGTTCTGCGCGCCGTGCCGGGCGACCCGCCGGGTGCTGGCCGAGGTGGAGTCGATGGTCGACGGCGTACGGCACGTCGAGATCGACGCGGAGTCGCACCTGGAGCTGGTGCGCCGGCTCAACATCATGCGCACCCCGACCGTGCTCGTGCTGGACGCCGCCGGGGGCACCGTGACCCGGGCCAGCGGTCAGCCGCGCAAGGCCGACGTCATCGCGGCACTCGGCGCTGCCGTCGACCGCCGGGCGAGCTGACTGCCTGACCCCGTGAATGCCGCATCCTGAGCGGATGACGGCGCCTGGTTGGTACGACGACCCCTGGAATCCCGCGCAGCAGCGGTACTGGGACGGCGCAACCTGGACCCCGCAGGAGCGGCCGCGGCAGGGACCTCCGGCGTACCTGGGACAAGCCGGTGCGGCGGGCTACGGCTCCGACCCGGCGGTCGCCGCGACGCCTGACGGCGTACCGCTGGCGGGATGGTGGACGCGAGCCGTCGCCAAGCTGCTCGACTGGCTGATCGTGTTCGTCGTGAGCCTGCCCCTCAGCGGCTATTTCTGGTACCGGTTCTTCGTGGAGCCCGATCCGGGGACGCCGCTGTTCAGCCTGGTCGAGCCGTGGGCCGAGTACCGGTGGGTGCTCGCGACCTCCCTGATCCAGCTGCTGGTGGGCGTTGTCTACGAGTACCTGTTCCTCGTTCGGACCGGGGCGACGCCCGGCAAGATGGCGGTGGGAATCAGCGTCCGGCTCCGGGACGTCGCCGGACCTCCGCCGGGACCGGCCGTGCTCAAGCGGATCGGGCTGACCTCGGCGTTCTCCTTGGCCGGCACTGCCCCGGGGGTGGTGGGCATTCTGGGCATCGGCTCCCTGGTCGACGTTCTCTGGCCGCTGCGGGACGGCAAGAAGCAGGCCCTGCACGACAAGGTGGCCGCGACCAACGTCGTCCGCGGCAAGCAACCGCAGCCTGCCGCCTGGAGTGCAAATCCCGCATAGTGATCAGTTGTCTCAATGGATGGGACCATTGGCGTGGCTGCCGGTGGCTTTCCGTACTCTCGGGGGCGTGGCCTACACGACGTGGTTGACCAAGCGCAGGGCAGTGGACAACTGCCGCATGCGCTCGTCCCTGTGTCGTCCCCACTGACCAGGCGGCGTCCAGAGCGCTCCGGAACCGGTCGCTGAGCACGGTTCCCAGTACGTCGCCTCCCGCAGCTTCGGGCGGGCCCGGCTCGATCCAGCTCCTTGTCGAGGAGTCGTTGTGTCCCACCAGGCGGCAACATCCCAGGCGCAGGCCCGGCTCGACCCGCGCGGACTCCGGTTCGCGGCGGCGCTGACCACGGTCGTGCTCGCCGCGACGCTGATCCTGAACAGTCCGTGGCCGCTCGTGGTCCAGGCCGCCGTGTTCGCCGTCTCGGTCGCGTTCGGGGTCCAGGCCTCGCCGTACGGGCTGGTGTTCAAACGGCTGGTCCGGCCCCGGCTCGGACCGCCCGCGGAGCTGGAGGACGCGGCGCCACCGCGGTTCGCCCAGCTGGTCGGACTGGTCTTCGCCGCGCTCGGCCTGATCGGTTACTTCTCCGGCGCCGAGCTGCTCGGCGTCGTCGCCACCGGATTCGCCCTGGTCGCCGCGTTCGTGAACGCCGCGGTCGGGCTGTGCCTCGGCTGCGAGGCCTATCTGCTGGTCCAACGCATTCGTACGCCAACCACCACCACACCTGAGGAGCAGCACACATGAGCAGGGAATCCGCTCTCGTCTCGGCCGACTGGGTCGAGGAGCACAAGTCCGACGAGAACGTCGTGCTGATCGAGGTCGACGAGGACGTCTCGGCGTACGACGCCGGCCACATCGCCGGTGCGATCAAGCTGGACTGGAAGGAAGACCTCCAGGACCCGGTCCGCCGCGACTTCGTCAACCAGGAGCAGTTCCAGGCGCTGCTGTCCGAGCGCGGGGTCGGCAACGACGACATCGTCGTGCTGTACGGCGGCAACAACAACTGGTTCGCCGCCTACGCGTTCTGGTACTTCAAGCTGTACGGCCACGCCGACGTCCGGCTGCTCGACGGCGGCCGGAAGCGCTGGGAGCTGGACAGCCGCGAGCTCACCGACGAGGTGGTCAAGCGCGAGGCCACGCAGTACACCGCGAACGCTCCCGACCTGAGCATCCGCGCCTTCCGCGACGAGGTGCAGGAGGCCATCGGCGTGAAGAACCTGGTCGACGTGCGCAGCCCCGACGAGTACGCCGGCCGGCTGCTCGCCCCGGCCCACCTCCCGCAGGAGCAGGCGCAGCGGGCCGGGCACATCCCGACCGCGGCCAGCATCCCGTGGAGCAAGGCGGCCAACGACGACGGCACCTTCCGCTCCGACGACGAGCTGAAGAAGCTGTACGCCGACGCCGGCGTGGACTTCGGCAAGGACACCATCGCGTACTGCCGGATCGGCGAGCGTTCGGCGCACACCTGGTTCGTGCTGCACGAGCTGCTCGGTCAGGAGAACGTCAAGAACTACGACGGTTCGTGGACCGAGTGGGGCTCGCTGGTCGGCGTGCCGGTGGCCCTCGGCGACGAGCCCGGGAAGGCCTGACATGTGCGGAGCGAAGAAGGGCGGCCTCGACCTCAAGGGTGTCGATGTCGACAAGGAGGCCGTGATCCAGGGCCAGGTGCTGCGCGGCGAGGAGCCGGTCGGCGGCGCCTACGTGCGGCTGCTGGACGCGTCCGGTGAGTTCACGGCCGAGGTGCCGACGTCGGCGACCGGGCACTTCCGGTTCTTCGCCGCGCCCGGCAGCTGGACCCTGCGCACGCTGGCCCCGAAGGCTTCGCCGGTCGACCGGCAGGTCGTCGCGCAGTACGGCGAGGTGGCCGAGGTGGCCGTCACGGTCTGAGTACAGTACTGCCCCTAGGAGGGCCCGAGCCTTGCGCGCCCGGGCCCTCCGATTTTTGTTGCCTCAGGCATCTTTGATTTGTTGCGGTACGCCCGCGGCTTTCTCAGTACTGCGTCGGCTGTGTCGCGAAACACCAACAAGACGTGGGATTTCGGCGTGTCGTACTGGACTCGGGGTGTCGGTGTCCGCACAAGGTGATCCTCACCATCACAAGGTCGGCGGTTAGGTAACGGTTTGGTCACGGACCATGCTTTGCTCGTTACCAACCGCGACCACCTGAGTTGTGTCTGTGTCCTGGCCCGCACTGTGGGTCACGTCATCACTCAGGGAGGAGGGGTCATGAGACCCCGCATCGGATACAAGAAGCTCGCTGCCGTCGGAGTTGCGGCGGTTGTCGGCGTAGCTTCGACGATCGCGCTGACCTCGGGCTCGGCGTCCGCTTCGCCGGTCTACGGCTACAGCGGTTACGCGTTCGGCACCGACGTCAAGACCGGACTCGTGAACAGCGGTCCGCAGGTCATCAGCCAGATCGCGTGCACCACCAACGCGCGGAGCAAGTCGCAGAACGACCTGGCCACGGCGAACATCAACGACCAGGCGATCGCCCGCACCGTCAAGACCAGCACCAACGCTTTCGCCGACCACCGCGGCAACGGCGTGACCAGCACCGCCACCGCCGTCGACATCAAGCTCGGTTCGCTGCTCGCGCTGACCGGCGCCAAGACCACGACCACCGCGTGGGTCAAGAACGGCGTCCTGCAGTACACCGGCAGCACCACCTTCGCCGGCGTGAAGATCGGCAACACCTCGGTTCCGTCGCTGCTCAAGGCCAAGCCGAACACCAAGGTCGCCGTTCCGGGCCTCGGCTACATCGTGCTGAACCGGGTCGGCGGCGTGAAGACCGGCACCGGCATCTACTCGTACGCGCAGGCCGTCGTGCTGCACGCCACGGTGAAGAACCGTTACATCCCCGAAGGCGTCGACATCGCGGTGCTGAAGACCCGCGCCGAGGTCACCAAGCCGGCCACCGCGATGGTGATCGGTGACGCGTACGGCACCAAGGCCAACGTCGACAAGCTCGTCACCTCGGGCCCGACTTCCTACCAGGCCACCTGCCAGGGCACGGAAGGCAAGACGCACCGCGTCGCGGTGGGCGAGCTCAACATCCCGAAGGTTGCCTACGTGGGTGCGGTCTACACCACGAAGAAGGGCGACATGGGCGCGAACAAGTCCTACGTCGACTTCAGCTCGCACGTCGCCGGCATCAAGGTCGGCAAGCTGTCCATCGGCGCGATCGAGTCCGCCGCGTCGGCGTGGAAGACCAAGGACGGCAAGGTCGGTCTGACGTCCTCGTCCAGCGTCGCCTCGATCAAGGTCGGCAACAAGACCTACCCGGTGAAGACCGGCGAGAACGCGGAGCTGGAGATCCCCGGCGTCGCCAAGCTGACCTTCAACCAGGTCGTGCGTCAGCAGCGCTACATCTCCGTGAACGCGCTGGTGATCGACGTCTACAGCCTGAACACCAAGGTTGTCGTGGGCCACTCGGCCGCCGGTGTGATCGGCTGATCCAGCCACACACCCTCCCTGTCTGAGTCGCACCTCACCGACCCAGACAGGCACTCGATCGGCCCTCGCCCCGGATCCACGGATCCGGCGCGGGGGCCGATTCTTTGGTTCCGCCCGTTTGCTGCCTTCGGCGCTCAGGCCGGTCGTGCCCTTCGGTGCGGAGGTCAGGCGTCGAGTACGAGCGTGACCGGGCCGTCGTTGACCAGGCTCACCTGCATGTTGGCGCCGAAGCGGCCGCGCTCGACCTTGGCGCCGAGGGATTCCAGCGCCGCGCAGAACGCGTCGTACAGGGGTTCGGAGACCGGGCCGGGGGCGGCTGCGCTCCAGGACGGGCGCCGGCCCTTGCGGGTGTCGGCGTACAGGGTGAACTGGCTGATCGCCAGGATCGGGGCCTGCTCGTCGGCGCAGGACCGCTCGTCGCGCAGGATCCGCAACGTCCAGATCTTCGCGGCCAGGGTCTTCGCCTTCTCCTCGGTGTCGTCGTGGGTGACGCCGAGCAGGACCACCAGGCCCGGCTGATCGATCGCCCCGACCACCTCGCCGGCGACCTCGACCGAAGCTCGACTCACCCGCTGTACTACTGCTCTCATGGCAACAGTCTGACAAGGTGAGCCATCAGCCGGAAATCATCCGGTCTCTGCGTCGTTTGGCCGGTGAATCTCCCGTTCGAGGGGGACATCTGGCACGATTCGTCCATGACGTCGACGTTGATCACCGTTGCCCCGACCGGCGCCGAGACCGCGAAGGCGGACTGCCCGGCGCTGCCCACCACGCTCGAGGAGCTGGTGGAGACCGCCAAGCGCTGTGAGGCCGCCGGCGCCGCGATGATCCACATTCACATCCGCGACGCCGATCACCGTCCGACCCTCGACCTCGGCCGGCTCACCGAGACCGTCGCCGCGATCCGGGAGAACACCGCACTGATCGTCCAGCTGTCCACCGGCGGCGCCGTCACCGACCCGTTCGAGCACCGGCTCCGGGTGCTGGAGGCCGCGCCCGACTCGTGCTCGCTGACGATGGGCACGGTCAACTTCGGCGACGACGTGTTCATGAACCCGTGGCCGTTCGTCACCGAGCTGTACCAGCGCACCCAGGAGCGCCACGTCGTGCCGGAGTTCGAGCTGTTCGACCTCGGTCATGTCGCCGCTCTGCACCGGCTGCTCGACAAGTTCGGCCTGCCGTACGGCGGCAAGGTGCACTGCGACCTGGTGATGGGCGTGCCCGGCGGCATGCCCGGTACGCCGGACGCGCTGGTGGCGGCGGTGAGCAGCCTTCCTGCGGCGGTGACGTCCTGGTCGGCCACGGGTGTCGGGCGGACGACCCTTCCGGTGGCGCTGACCGCGCTGGCCAAGGGTGGTCATCTCCGCGTCGGCATGGAGGACACGCTGACCCTGGCGAAGGGGCAGCCGGTCACCCACAACGCCGAACTGGTCGAACGGGCCGCCTCCCTCGCCACGCTGGCCCAGCGTCCGCCGATGTCACCCGACGAGGCCCGCGACCTGCTGAACGTCGATCGCCGCGTCTGAACCACCGCCGCGCGCGTCCGCCGACCGCGAGGATCGTGGCCCCGAGCAACAACCAGTCGCGGAGGTGGTCGCGCGGCAGGACGGTCGGTTGGCGCCCTTGCCGTACCGGAGCAGGAGCGGCATCGCGATGTGCGTGGTGGGGCCGGCGTACCAGGACGGGGTCCGCCTGCCGGTTCTCACCGCCTCGCGGCCGTCGTCCTGCAGCATGCGACCGGCCGATCGCCGCGGTCGGCTCCGCGTCGGCTCTCAGTCGTCGACCGGCCCGGGCGATACGCCGCGTACCTCGGCCGTTCGCCGTACCCCGCCCGTCATCCGCGAGCGCACGGGCTGCATGTTCGGCCAAAAGTCCGCCCATCGGTTCCGAGCCCCCTGCATGCGGACCGATGCCGTTGCCATCGGCCGGCTACTTGTCTCCCTCTTCTTCGTGCTCTGGTCGATACGTCGGGTTTCGGGTGGGTCGGGCCCGACCGTGGATCGTTGTCGGATTGCAGGTTTTGGCGGGTCGTCGGGGGTGGTAGGGGCGTGGGAAGGTGATGGGTCCGTTCGCGGTGCGGAACTGTCCGGCCGGGAGGGGATCTGGACAGCCTGTGGATACGTCTCAGCGGGATGGCACGGGTTCGTCCTAGGCTGAACCGGTCGGGTGAGAGAGGAGAGGGTCTGGTGAGGACGCAGCAGCGGTCGCCGGAAGACGACGAACGCGCTATGGCCGACCTCGCGGAAGTCCGCGACTGGAGCCTGCTCTGGGGGCCGCCGGAGACGGGGCTGGCGGCGATTCGCGCGCTGGTGGCCCGGGTGGTTGCCGCGACCGGCTGGCAGCCGTGGGCTCCTGGCGACATCGACCCGGCCAGCTACGCCTGGGGCCTGGTCACGCCGCGCGAGACCGTCATGCTCGCGCTTCCCGACGCCGTACTGCCGGAGAGCCCGCGCGGGTTCTGGTCGGCGTACGACATCGCCCCGGACGAGGTCGCGGACGCAGCCGAGTTGCTGGACGACCACTGGCCCGAGCAGCTGCAACTGGCTCGGCAGCACTGGGGTGACCCGGTGTTCGTCGGTCCGGGCGACGACCCGCGCATCCCCGACGAGTGGCGGGACCGCAGGCGGCACCTGGCGGTGTGGTTGCGGCCCGGCGCGGAGCTCCATCTGTACGCCACCCGGCTCATTCCGGGTGAGGCGAATCCGACCGCCGGTTTCGCGTACTCCGTCTATGCGAGCGAGGTGGCGTGATGGCGTCGATCGAGGAAGAGCTGCTGGAGGACCTCTACCGGGCGTTCAAGCGGACCGCTCGGCTGGTGTCGCGCACGTTCGGCAAGTTGCGCGGGCGGATGCGCCGCCGGCACCGGGCGTCCCGCACGCTCGGTGCGCAGGGATCGACGTCGGTTCCGACGCCGGCGAACGACGACATTCCGCCGCAGCGGGACGGCGACCTGGAGCGGCAGGAGCGTCAGCTCAACGCGCAGGAGCGGCGGGCGATGACGGAGGCCGTGCTCGAGCTGTTCCGGAACAACCCGGAAGCGCGGTCGCAGCTCCAGAACCTCACCGACCACCAGAAGAACACGCTGCTGCTCGGCCTGGTCGAGCGTGCAATGCGGGACCGGGACGAGTTCCTGCGCGACGACCCGGACCCGGAGGTGCAGCTCGGCCGCCCGGAGCTGGAGCCGGCCCAGCGCGATCCGCTCGACTTGGACGGCAACCGGATCCTCGACGCGCGCGACCGCGACCTGCGCGAGGACGAGGTGGACCGGAGGGTCGACGTGGACGGCGACGGGATTCCGAACGCCCGGGACGAGGACTTGACCGACCAGCGACGCGAGGAGAGCAACGAGCGCGAGGAGCAGGCGTCCGAGGACCGGCAGGACGAAGTTCGGGACGAGCAGAGCCGCGAGGAGCAGGACCGCGACCGTCGGGAGCGTGAGGGTCAGGACGGGCCCGATGGGCCGGACGTGCTGCCGGCAGCCGCGGCCGGAGCCGCCGCTGGGCTGGCGGTGGACGAGCTGGATCGGGACGACGCTGCCGACGCCGGTACGCCGGATCGCGACGCCCTGGAGGGTGACCGCGCGCAGGGCGGGCCGGAGGTGGACCGCCAGGAGCTCGATGCCGGTCAAGGTGGAGCCGAGCGCGACGGGCAGGACGCCGACCGAGGTCCGGGGGAGCCGGAGCGCGACAGCCAGGAGCTGGACCGAGATCAAGGCGATCCCGAACGGGAGGCGCAGCAAGCAGAAGCCGAGCGCGCCGAGCCGGCGCTGGACGGACCGCAGGCGGAGCTGGACCGGGAGGAGGCCGACCGGGACGCCTCTGAGGTCAGTCAGCCGCAGGCAGAGACTGACCAGCAGGTCGATCGCGACCAGGAGCAGGTTGACCGGGAGACCGCGCAGTCCGAGCGCGACGAGGCTGAGCAGGACCGCGATGCGCCCGAGATGGACCAGCAGGCCCAGCGCGACACGCAAGAAGCCGATCGGGACCAGCCGGAGCCGGAGCGGGATGCCCAAGAGGCCGACCGCGACCAGCCCGACCGGGACGCGCAGGAGACGGACCGGCAGGAGCAGGACCAGCAGGTTGACCGGGATGCGCAGCAGCCGGAGCGCGATCAAGCGCAGATGGATCGCGAGGCCCAGCAGGCGGAGCGTGCCGAGGCTGAGCAGGACCGCGATGCGCCCGAGGTGGACGAGCAAGCTCAGCGCGATGCGCAAGAGGCTGATCGGGACCAGCCGGAGCCGGAGCGGGATCAGCAGGCTGAGCGGGATGCGCAGCAGGCGGAGCGCGATGCGCAGGAGGTTGATCGGGGTCAGCCTGGGCCCGAGCGGGATCAGTTGGCTGAGCGGGAGGCGCAGCAGGCCGAGCGGGACGCCCAGCAGGCTGAGCGAGATGCGCGGGAGGGTGACCGGGATCAGGCGGAGCCGGGGCGGGATCAGCAGCCGGAGAGCGAGCGGGGACAGCAGGCTGAGGCGGAGCGGCCGGGACGGGAGTCGCAGGAGGCCGAGCAGCCCGCCGAAGTAGAGCGGCCGGCGTTGCCAACCGCGGGCGACGAGCGGGCAGTCAACGAGGCGCGGCAGGAGCAGCAGCAGCAACCTCAGCAGGAGCAGCAGCAACAGCCTCGCCAAGACCAGCAACAGCAACAGGCGCGGCAGGCGCGGCAGCCCACGGGTCCGCTGGAGACGCGCCTGGAGGCAGACCGTGCGGCACAGCGGGCGAAGGAGCTGAGCGGGCAGGCCAACGGTCAGCAGCTGAACGGTTCAGCCGGCGGCCGAGGGCTGTCCGAGGCTGACATGAGGAAGTTGCAGTCGATCAACCACGACGGTCGGGCGGGAGCTTCGCGCGCACCGTCAGGCTCCGATCGCCAACTGGTGACCGCCGGCCAGGCCGGGCGCACCCCCGGCGCCCAGCACCAACGCGACACCGACCGCACCCGAGGCCAGGACCCCATCGAACGCAAGCAGTGACCGCGACCGAGGGGGGAGGCACTCGCCGATGAGCAGCTGTCCGCCCCCTCACCCCCCGCGCCGGCGTGTCGCCGACCGCACCGAGGTGAGCTGCGGCTGGCCGAGCTGAAGCTGGCTCGTCCAGCCGCAGCGCGACCTCGCACTGCGGTAGCCGGTGTCTACAGGCCGCCGAGGCTGGTGGCTCCAAAGGACCGACAGGTCAGTAGACGATGGCCTGCGCGTTCTCCGTGAGGATTTCCTCGGTGAAGGAGGGGGCGCCGGCGATTCTGGTGCCGGGGAGCAGGTCTGTTTCGGTGAGGTCGCGGCGTTTGGCGCACTGGGTGCAGACGGTGAGTCGGCCGCCGGCGAGAACGGCCGCGATCAGATCGGCGAGCGGGGCCGCGTGGGGCAGGGCGACGGCGTCGGCGCGGCCGGGCACGGCGAACCAGACGGCGTCTCCGGTGAGCCAGAGAGAGACGGTGGCGCCGGAGGCGACGGCGGTGGCGGCCACGGTGCAGGCCTGGTTCGCGCGTTCGGGTTCTTCGGCGCCTGCGGTCAACTTGATCACCAGCGTGCGGGACATCACGCCACCGTAGCCCAGCAGCCCGCGCGCCATCGCCTAGACTGGCGAACGTGCTGCACGTCATCTTCACGAGCCTGCTGGTTCTGGTCTGTGTGTTCATGGGCTGGTTCTCGGCGTTCGTCGTCTACCGGCTGTTCCGCGGCCGCGGCACGAACTGACCCCGGAGCAGGTACATGCCGTTCGAGATCCCGCAGGACCTGCACCCCGACCTGATGCCGCTGGCCTGGCTGCTCGGGCGGTGGGAGGGCCGCGGGCACGGTGACTACCCGACCATCGAGAAGTTCGAGTTCGGGCAGCAGATCGACTTCAGCCACAACGGCAAGCCGTACCTGCACTACGTCAGCCAGACCTACGTGGTCGCCGAGGACGGCACCAAGGAGCGTCCGCTCGCGGTGGAGACCGGGTTCTGGCGGCCCAAGCCGGACAACAAGCTCGAGGTCGTGATGGCGCACCCGACCGGGTTCGCGGAGATCTGGTACGGCGACATCGACGGCGCCAAGGTCGAGATGCAGACCGACGTGATCGCGCGGACGGCGACGGCCAAGGAGGTCAGCGCGGGGCATCGGCTCTACGGGCTGGTCAAGGGCGAGCTGCTCTGGGCGTACGACATGGCCGCCGAGGGGCAGCCGCTGCAGCCGCACCTGTGGGCGACGCTCGTCCGCGCCTGAACTCCGGGCGACGGGCTGCCTGCTGTCTGATCCACCTGCCTGGCTGGGCACGCGAGCAAGCTCGCGGGATGCACCCCGCCGCTCCCAGCACCCCGCCGCTGCTCGCTGGCGGACTGCACTTTGAGCACCCACCAACCAAATGTGCGGGCGTTCCGTGGCTGAGCGGTGCTCGAAGTCGGCGTTGAGGGGCCGGCGGGGTTGCGGACGGTGGTCAGCTTTCGCTGACCCAGGAGTATTCGACTTTGGGGCGGCCGCTGCGGCCGTCGTAGCGTTGGGTGCGGAGGGCCTGGCCCTGGTCCGCGAGGTGTTCGAGGTAGCGGCGGGCGGTGATGCGGGACGTGCCGAGGGACGTCGCGACCTCCTCCGCGGTCCAGCCCTCGCGGTTGCCGAGCAGTTGCACGACGCGGTCCAGGACCGAGCCCGCCAAGCCCTTCGGCACCGACGAAACGGTTGCTGGGTGCAACAAGCGGTCGACCTCGTCCTGGTCCGCGACCACCTGGCCGGACTCGGCGGCGCGGCGTTGGCGGGCGTACGCCGAGAGCCGGTCGCGCAGCGTCTCGAAGGCGAACGGCTTGAGCACGTACTGCACCACCCCGATCCGCGCCGCGGCCTGCACCGCCGACACCTCCCGGGCCGACGTCACCGCGACCACGTCGGTCTGGTTGCCCGCGGCCCGCATACGCCGTACGACGTCCAGGCCGTGGCCGTCGGGCAGGTTCATGTCCAGCAGGACCAGGTCGATCTGCCCGTGGCTGAGCACCTGCAGGGCGCGAGCGGCCGTGCCGGCGATTCCCACACAGGTGAAGCCGGGCAGGCGATCGACGTACGTCCGGTGGGCCTCGGCGGCGACCGGGTCGTCCTCGACCACCAGTACGCGCAGCAGCTCAGGCACTCGCGCTCACCGCCCGCGGCAACCGGACCCGCACGGTCAGCGCCGGAATCTCGTCCAGCTCGGAGTCCGGGTCGACCATCAACGTGCCCTGCCAGCGTTCGACCGTACTGCGAACCAGCACCAGCCCCAACCCATGCCCCGGCTCACTCTTCGTCGTCCAGCCCCGATCGAACATCCGCGCCAACTCGCTCGCCCCCAACTCGGCGCCCGTGTTGGTGACGGCCAGGTCGATCGCGTCAGGCGTGGTACCGGCTCTCAGTTCGACCCGCCGCGGAGCGGGTCCGCCGCGCGCGGCCTCGATCGCGTTGTCCAGCAGGTTCCCGACGACGGTGACGACGTCCTGCGCGGGCAGTCGGGTGCTCAGCGCCTCCGACCCCAGCTCCAGCGTCAGCAGTACGCCGCGCTCCTGCGCCTGGGACAGCTTCGCCAGCAGCAGCGACGCGAGCACCGGATCGCCGACCGTGCCGACGACTCGATCGGTCATCGCCTGCGCGAACTGCAGCTCCGACACCGCGAACTCCCGCGCGCGCTCCGGCCGGCCGATCTCGATCAGGCTCACCACGGTGTGCAGCCGGTTCGACGCCTCGTGGTTCTGCGCCTGCAGCGACTCGGCCAGGCTGCGGACAGCGTCCAGCTCGCCGAGCAGCGCCTGCAGTTGGGTGTGGTCCCGCAGCGTCACGATCCGCCCGGACCGGGCCGGTTGCTGGTTCACCACGACGACGCCCTGCGCGCCGAGATGCAGTTCGTCGTACGCCGTCCGGCCCTGGCCGAGCAGCTCCGCGAGGCCGGCCGGAAGGTGGAGGTCTTCGACCGTCGCATCCGGTGGGACCTCGCGCAGACCGAGCAGCCGCCGCGCCTCGTCGTTGACCAGCTGGACGTGTCCGTCGGCGTCGATCAGCAGCAGTCCCTCGCGGGCGGCCCGCAGGACGCCCTGGTAGAAGTCGAGCATCCAGGCCAGCGTCTGGGTCCCGATGCCGCGGGTGGCCCGACGGACCCGCCAGGAGACCAGCGCGTTGCCGGCGATCGCGACGCCGAGCATCAGGCTGGCGATGCCGAGCATGGTCCGGGTCTCGGCCCGCAGCAGCTCGGACCAGCCGGGCGGCGTGATGCCGGCGGCCGCGGCGTCCCGGTCGGCCTGGGCGCGGGCGCGGCTGGCCATCGTGATCCAGACCATGGCGACCAGCACGGTGACCGTCGCGGTCTGCAGCCAGAGCACCTGGTGCCGCAGCTCCCACGACCGTCGTCTCATGGCGACATTGTGCACACCAGTGCCCCCGCTGGTGGTCCCACGGCGATCCGGACGCTTCGGTACCCGCCGAACCGACGTGCTGCCGTGCGAACGATATGAACGAAATGCGCCGTTGTCCTGTGCGTCACGTCACAGTTACTCAGAACCGCACCGCCCGGCCGAGGAGCCTGTATGTCGAGCACCGCACCCCGCCCCACCCCGGTCCGCAACGACCGGACCCATTTTCTCTACATCGCCGTCATCGTCGCCGTCGCGCTCGGCATCGGTGTCGGCTTCCTGTTCTCCGACTTCGCGGTCGAGCTGAAACCGCTCGGCACCGGCTTCGTGAACCTGATCAAGATGATGATCAGCCCGGTCATCTTCTGCACCCTGGTGCTCGGCATCGGGTCGGTCCGGCAGGCCGCCAGCGTCGGCAAGGTCGGCGGCCTGGCGCTGCTGTACTTCGTGGTGATGTCGACCGTCGCGCTGGCGATCGGCCTGGTCGTCGGCAACCTGGTGCAGCCGGGGTCCGGCCTGAACCTGACCGACAAGCTGCGCGAGACCGGCCAGAGCCAGGCCGAGGGCGCGCACGCGACCACCACCGAGTTCCTGCTCGGCATCATTCCGAAGACGATCGTGTCGGCGCTGACCGAGGGTGAGGTCCTGCAGACCGTGCTGGTCGCGCTGCTGGTCGGCTTCGCGCTGCAGGGCATGGGCTCGAAGGGCCAGCCGATCCTGAACGGCATCGCGCACCTGCAGCGGCTGGTCTTCAAGGTGCTGGCGATGATCATGTGGGCCGCGCCGATCGGTGCCTTCGGCGCCATCGCGGCCGTCGTCGGCGCCACCGGCGGCGACGCGCTGATCAGCCTCGGCAAGATCATGCTGGCCTTCTACATCACCTGCCTGCTGTTCGTGGTGGTCGTGCTCGGCACGCTGCTGCGCGTGGTCACCGGTCTGTCGATCTTCCAGCTGCTGCGCTACCTGGGCCGCGAGTTCCTACTGATCGTGTCCACCTCCTCGTCGGAGACCGCGCTGCCGCGGCTGATCGGCAAGATGGAGCACCTCGGGGTGTCCAAGAGCGTGGTCGGCATCACCGTTCCGACCGGCTACTCGTTCAACCTGGACGGCACCGCGATCTACCTGACGATGGCCTCGCTGTTCATCGCCGAGGCGATGGACCAGCCGTTCTCGCTCGGGCAGCAGATCTCACTGCTGGCGTTCATGATCATCGCCTCGAAGGGTGCCGCGGGCGTCACCGGCGCCGGGCTGGCCACGCTGGCCGGCGGCCTGCAGTCGCACCGGCCGGAACTGGTCGACGGCGTCGGCCTGATCGTCGGCATCGACCGGTTCATGTCCGAGGCGCGGGCGCTGACGAACTTCGCCGGCAACGCGGTCGCCACCGTGCTCGTCGGCCACTGGGTCGGTGAGCTGGACCGCGACCAGGTTCGTCAGGTCTTCGCCGGCGAGGACCCGTTCGACGAGGCCGCCTTCGCCGCCGGCGACACCCACGCCGGCGACGTCCCCGAGCCCGTCACCGCCGGTCCGGCCGGCGATGCTCAGGACCGCATTCACTAGAACCACCTGTCCCACCCCTCACCAGTGCCCGTCAGCTCGCCGCTGACGGGCACTGGTCTGTCCGGGGTACGGCGCTGGACGTACGCTGGTGACATGTCATCGAAGCGCAGCCCCCTGCTGGATCTGCCCGGCGCGGTCGAGGCCGACGGCCTGGACGCCGGTGTCGCGGCGCACTACGGCTCCGACCTGCGCGAACAACGCGCTCTCGTCGCCGGCCAGAGGTACGTCGACCTGTCCCACCGGGACGTGGTCACGATCAGCGGGCCGGACCGGCTCACCTGGCTGCACGCGCTGACCACCCAGTACTTCGAGGGCATGCGTCCGGGGACCTCGACCACGGCTCTGCTGCTGTCCCCGACGGGACACGTCGAGCACGCCATGTACGGCGTGGACGACGGCGAGACGTTCTGGCTGCACACCGAGCCCGGCGCCGCGGCCGCGCTGGTCGAGTGGCTGCAGAAGATGGTGTTCATGTCCCGGGTGGAGATCGCCGATGTCACGGACGCCTTCGCGATCGTCTGGCGTCCCGGCACCGCTCCGGCCGACGGACCGCTGACCCGCAGTGGCGGCGACTCGCTCGGTGGGTACGAGACGTTCCTGCCCCGCGAGGAGCTGTCCGCGTTCGCCGAGCTCGCCGGGCCGCCGGCCGGAGTCTGGGCCTACGAGGCGCTCCGGATCGAGGCGGGAGCGCCGCGGCTGGGCCTGGACACCGACGAGCGGGCGATTCCGAACGAGCTCGGCTGGCTCGGCATCGGCGTTCACCTGGACAAGGGCTGCTACCGGGGGCAGGAAACCGTCGCGCGCGTGCACAACCTGGGCCGGCCGCCGCGCCGCCTGGTCCGGCTGCACCTCGACGGCTCGGTGGATCACCTGCCGGCCCACGGGTACGCCGTACGGGCCGGTGACAAGCAGGTCGGCTTCGTCGGGTCGGCGGCCCGGCACCACGAGCTCGGGCCGATCGCGCTCGCGCTGGTCAAGCGCTCGGTGGACCCCGCGGCCGAGCTGCAGGTGGTCGCCGAGGACCAGCCGACGGTGACCGCGACCCAGGAGCTGATCGTGCATCCGGAGGTCGGGCTGCACGTGCGCGCCCGGCTGTGAGCCGAATCATCTCCAACAGAGGTTTTTGCCCCTGACTGCCGGGCCGTACAGTGCAGCCGTGACCGAACCTGTGATCGTGGCCGACGTCGTCCGCAGCGACTTCGTGGAAGGACACCACCGCGGCTCGGTGGTGGTGACGAATCCCGACGGCAGCGTCGAGTGGTCCGCCGGGGTGGTGGACCGGCCGATGTTCCCGCGCTCGTCGAACAAGCCGATGCAGGCGCTCGGCATGCTGCGTCACGGCCTCGACCTGGACGGCGAGCTGCTCGCGCTGGCCGGTGCGTCGCACTCGGGTGAGCAGTTCCACCTGGACGGCGTACGGCGGATCCTGGCGGGCGTGGGGCTGGACGAGTCCGCGCTGCGTACGCCGCCGCAGTACCCGGTCGAGGACCACGTGCGGGACGCGTGGGTCCGGGCCGGCCATGGTCCGGAGCGAATCACCATGAACTGCTCCGGCAAGCACGCCGCGATGATCGCCACCTGCGTCGCGAACGGCTGGCCGATCCACGACCCCGCCCAAGAGACCAGCCCGGACGGCGTCTGGGGCGACGACGACTACCGCTCGCCGCGGCACCCGCTGCAGCAGGCGATCCGGACCGCGGTCGAGGACTCGGCCGGCGAGAAGGTCGCGTACGTCGCGGTCGACGGCTGTGGCGCGCCGATCCTGGCCATCAGTCTGGCCGGGCTGGCGCGCTCCTTCGGGTTGTTCGCCGCCGCAGCGGAAGGAACGCTCGAGCGCCGGATCGCCGACGCGTTCCGGCAGTACCCGGAGTACGCCAGCGGGAGCAAGCGCGACGAGGCCGAGCTGATCCGCGCCGTTCCGGGGTTGTTCGGCAAGGTCGGCGCGGAGAGCGTGTACGCCGTCGGGCTGGCCGACGGTCGGGGGATCGCGCTGAAGATCGAGGACGGCAGCGCCCGCGCCCGGGCCGTGGTGATGGCCGCGGTGCTGAAGAAGCTGGGCGTCGAGCACGAGGTGATCGGCAAGCAGCTGCACGCCCCACTGCTCGGCGGCGGCGTCCAGGTCGGCTCCGTCCGCCCCCACTCCGCCACCTTCGCCTGACCACAGCCTTCACCCGTCGGCATTGTCACGGAAAGTGAGCGGGCTCACTGTGTGTTTGCTTGCAATTGCAAGCGTGCTGCTAGCACACTGGGGCCATGGCCAAGTTGAGTGATCGTGCCGCAGGTGCGGTGGGTTCGGTGGGGGAGTACCTCGCCGAGCAGCGCCGGCACGCGCAGTTGTCGCTGCGGCAGCTCTCCGACCTGGCCGGGGTGTCGAACCCGTACCTCAGCCAGATCGAGCGCGGCCTGCGCAAGCCGTCGGCCGACGTGCTGCAGCAGCTGGCCAAGGCGCTGCGGATCTCCGCGGAGACCCTGTACGTCCGGGCCGGCATCCTCGACCCCGACGACGGCTCGGACGGCGCCGGCCGGGCCACCGGCGTGACCGACGCGATTCTGCTGGACCCGGCGCTGACCGAGCGCCAGAAGCGGGTCCTGCTGGACGTGTACGCGTCCTTCGTCCGGGAGAACGCGACGGACGACCAGCCGGACGACCCGGCGGACCCCGAGAAGACCGCGCCGGCGACGACGCCCGCGGCCCCCACGACCGCGGCCGAGAAGCCCGCGGCCCCGAGAACCACTGCCCGCAAGACCGCGTCCGCGCGCAAGCCGGCGGTCGCCAAGAGCGCGCCGGCCCGCAAGCCGGCGACCCCCTAAGCCCCTGCAGTTGCACGCACAGCTCAGTAGATCCGCTATGTCCCGAGGAGAAGCCTGATGGCTACCCGTACCCCCGTCACGCCCCTGTACGTCATCGCCGGTGCCGGCGACCTGGCCGTGGAGAAGTTCCGCGCGGTCAGCGAGGACGTCAGCACCCGGTTCGCCCAGCTGGACCAGAAGGCCCTGCAGAGCACGCTGCAGACCGAGCTGACCAAACGTCAGGCCGAGCTGTCCAAGCGGCTCGAGGCGCTGGCCGTCGAGGCCCGGACCGTGCCGGCGAAGCTCCGCGAGCTGCCGGCCGTCGCCCAGGCCGGCCTCACCACCGTGCTCGGTCAGGCCGAGGAGACCTACGAGGACCTGGCCAGCCGCGGCGAGGAGATCGTCGCCCGGATCCGCAGCCAGAAGGCCACCGAGGACCTGGTCGCGCAGGCCGAGACCACGGTGAGCAAGGCCAAGGCCACCCGGACGACCACGAAGAAGACCGCCGACAGCGCCTCCCGCAACGTCAAGGCGACCGCCACCAGCGCCCGCAAGACCGCGAAGAGCGCCTCCAAGGCCGCGACCGACGCGGCCGCCAAGGTCGGCGACTGACCGTAGTACCGCCGCTGCGGCGGGCTGGAAACACCGACGGGTGGTCCGAATCTGCCGCTGGGCAGAGGTGGGCCGCCCGTTGGCTTGTTAGGCTCGTACGCATGCACGCACTCGCCACGTTCCCGGTCCTGTTCCCGGGGTTCGGTAATCCGATCGACGTCATCTGGTGGGTGCTGCTCGGCCTGAAGCTGGTCGCGCTGCTGGATGCCGTCTTCCGCCCCCGCGCGGTCTTCGTCGCCGCGGACAAACTGACCAAGCCGGGCTGGGTGCTGATCCTGGCCACCTTCTCGCTGTCGCAGATCTTCCAGGGCTGGCTCAGCTTCTTCGGCCTGATCGGCATCGTCGCCGCCGGCGTCTACCTGGTCGACGCGCGACCGGCCCTGCGCGCCGCCACCGGCCGCGGCCGGGGCGGCGGCTGGGGGATCCGCCGCCGCCGCGGCCCCCGCCCGCTCTGACCCACACCCAGCCCTCCCCTCGCCGCACGCCGCCCCCACCGCCGCCGGCGCGCACTTCCCCCGCCGGGCCAGCCCTCCGCCGGGCCAGCCCCCGCCGGGCCAGCCCTCGCCGGGCCAGCCCCCGCCGGCGCGCCTGCCGATGCCGGGGCGCACTTTCATGGGTTAACCCTTCAAAGACAGGGTTGGCCCACCGGAATTTGGTGGGCCAACCGTGCACCTGAGGGGTTAACCCACGAGAGTTCGGCTCAGGATCCGGGTGGGGCGGCGGAGGGGTGGGGTGGGTTACGAGCGGTAGACGATGACCTTGTCGCCGACCTTCACCTGGTCGAACAGCCACTTGATCTTGGCCAGGTCGCGAACGTTCACGCAGCCGTGCGAGCCGCCGGCGTACCCGCGGGCGGCGAAGTCCGAGGAGTAGTGCACGGCCTGGCCGCCGCTGAAGAACATCGCGTACGGCATCGGCGAGTCGTACAGCTTCGACACGTGGTTGCGGCTCTTCCAGCCGACCGAGAACCCGCCTTCGCGGGTCGCCGTCTTCTGGGCGCCGAACCGGACGTCGAACTGCATTTTCACGGCACCGTCGACGACGTACCGCAGTTTGCGGCTGGTCTTGTCGATGCAGAGCGACACCCCGGTCGCGCAGCGCGGGTCCAGGGGCCTGCCGTTCACCACCGGAGGCGGCGGGAACAACTCGGTTTGGGTGGGTTCACGCGTCGCGGCCTTCAGCTGGTCCCAGGTGTTCTGGTCGACGTAGCCGAGCGCGGGAATGCCCTTCGAGGTCTGGAACTTCTTCACCGCGGACCGGGTCGACGTACCGAAGGAGGCGTCCAGCCAGCGCTTGTCCAGCAGCTTCAGCTGGATCAGCCGGGCCTCGACCTTGCGGACGTCGGGACTGGTGGCGCCGTTGCTCCACAGTGCCTTCGGGTAGATCGGCAGCTCACCGCTGACCTCGAACGGCACCGTCTTCAGGTCCGTGCTCGCCACCGGCGCGGCAGGGGCGGCGGTCGCTGAACTCGCGGTGCCCTCCAGCCCGTAGACCATCATCCCGGTCGCCGCCGCGGCGACGACGGCGCCGGCCATCACGTGCCGGACCGCCGACATCCCCCGTACCCAGTTTCCCGTGCGCATCCGAACCCCTCGTGGTCGAACCGTCCCCCGCAGCAGGTGAATCCTCCTGCAGCAGTAGGACGTCCTCACCGACCTGTTGGTTGGCACCGTTCGGTTTCCACGGTGCCGGGACAGCGTAGGGGGTGGAACGGACCCGGTACACCTGTGGAGGGCAAGTCGTGACCTGTTCCACACTGGGGCGATGGAGATCGTCCTGAGCACCGAAGACATCACGACCGTGCCGGCCGACGCGATCGTCAACGCCGCGCACCACGCCTTGCGCGGAGGCGGTGGGGTGGACGGAGCGATCCACCGGGCCGGCGGACCGGCGATCCTGGCCGAGCTGGTCCAGCGCTACCCGGACGGCCTGCCGACCGGAGAAGCCGGCTGGACGACGGCGGGCGACCTGCCGGCGTCGTACGTGATCCACGTGGTGGGGCCGAACCACACGGCCGGCCAGCGGGATCCGGCGCTGCTGGAGTCCTGCTACCGCAACGCGCTGCGGATCGCGGACGAGCTCGAGGCGGCCCACCTGACGCTGCCCGCCGTCTCGGCCGGCATCTACGGCTGGCCCGCGCAGTCGGCCGCCGACATCGCCGTCCGGACCCTGCGCCGTACGCCGACCGCGGTGCGGACCGCGACCTTCTGCCTGGTCGAGCCGCGGCTGTTCAAGGCCTTCACGACGGCGACGGCGGCCGGGGAGTGATCCCCGGCCGCCGTCGTGGTGTCCGTGCTGGTGCTCAGGCGTTGTAGACGAGCACCTTGTCGCCGATCTTCACCCGGGCGAAGATCCAGGCGATCTTCTTCTTGTCGCGCATGTTCGCGCAGCCGTGCGAGGCGCCGTTGTAGCCACGGGCCTTGAAGTCGGCCGAGTAGTGCACGGCCTGGCCACCGCTGAAGAACATCGCGTACGGCATCGGCGACTTGTAGATCGACGAGACGTGGTTCTTCGACTTGCGGTACACCTTGAAGCTGCCGTTGCGGGTCGGCGTCCTCGGGCCGCCGAAGCGCACGTCGCCGGTGGCGAGCAGCTTGCCGTTGTACAGGAACGCCAGCTTGCGCGTCTTCTTGTTCATGCAGATGATCCGGCCGGTCATGCAGCGCTTGTCGAGCCGCAGCTTGCCGGGCACCAGCACGTTCTTGCCGGCCGGCTTCTTCGCCGCCGGAGCCTTCGGCTGCGGAGCGGTGGCCTTGGGCGCAACCTTCGGTGCCACGGCCGGAGCGGCCTGGGCCGCCGTCGCCGGTCCGGCGGTGAGCACGCCGACCCCCAGGAGCGCGACCGCCGTCGTGGTGGCGCCGAGCTTACGCAGAATCCCCATGTCCCCTTGTCCTTCCCCCAACTGAGTAACTTCCACTGTGTAGACGTCGTGCGGGCCCGGCCGGTTCGGTCACGATCCGGATACTCCCCCGTGGATCGTGACCGCCGGCGACGTCGTCGATCAGCCCTTGTTCTTGCGGCCCAGCTTCGCGCGCTCGATCTGGGTCAGCGCGACCTTGCGCATCCGGATCGCGTCCGGCGTGACCTCGACGCACTCGTCCTCGCGGCAGAACTCCAGCGACTGCTCGAGCGAGAGCTTGCGGGCCGGCACCAGCTTCTCGAACTCGTCCGCGTTCGAGCGGACGTTGGTCATCTTCTTTTCCTTGGTGATGTTGACGTCCATGTCGTCGGCGCGCGAGTTCTCGCCGACGATCATGCCCTCGTACACCTCGGTGCCCGGCTCGACGAACATCGTGCCGCGCTCCTGCAGGTTGATCATCGCGTACGACGTCGCGACGCCGGTGCGGTCGGAGACCAGCGAGCCGGACGGGCGGGTGCGCAACTCGCCGAACCACGGCTCGTAGCCCTCGAACACGTGGTGCGCGATGCCGGTGCCGCGGGTGTCGGTGAGGAACTCGGTGCGGAAGCCGATCAGGCCGCGGGCCGGGACCAGGAACTCCATCCGGACCCAGCCGGTGCCGTGGTTGGTCATCTGCTCCATCCGGCCCTTGCGGACCGCGAGCAGCTGGGTGACGGTGCCGAGGTACTCCTCGGGGCAGTCGATGGTCAGCCGCTCGACCGGCTCGTGCTTCTTGCCGTCGATCTCCTTGGTGACCACCTGCGGCTTGCCGACGGTGAGCTCGTAGCCCTCACGGCGCATCTGCTCGACCAGGATGGCCAGCGCCAGCTCACCACGACCCTGCACCTCCCAGGCGTCCGGACGCTCGGTCGGCAGCACCTTGATCGACACGTTGCCGACCAGTTCCTTGTCGAGCCGGTCCTTGACCAGGCGGGCGGTGACCTTGGTGCCCTTGGTCCGGCCGGCCAGCGGCGAGGTGTTGGTACCGATCGTCATCGAGATGGCCGGCTCGTCCACGGTGATGAACGGCAGCGGCTTCGGGTTCTCCGGGTCGGCCAGGGTGTCGCCGATCATGATCTCCGGGATGCCGGCGATCGCGACGATGTCACCCGGTCCGGCCGAGTCGCCGGGCACCCGCTCGAGCGCCTCGGTGACCAGCAGTTCGGTGATCTTGACCCGCTGGAAGGTGCCGTCGTGCTTGCACCAGGTGACCTGCGAGCCCTTCTTCAGGGTGCCCTCGTGCACCCGGACCAGCGCGAGCCGACCGAGGAACGGCGAGGCGTCCAGGTTGGTGACGTGCGCCTGCAGCGGCGCGCCCTCGGTGTACTCCGGGGCCGGCACGTTGGCCAGGATCGTCTCGAACAGCGGCTCGAGGTCCTCGGAGTCCGGCATGCCGCCGTCCTCGGGCTGGTTCAGCGAGGCGCGGCCGGCCCGGGCCGAGGCGTACACGACCGGGAAGTCGAGCGCGCCCTGGTCGGCGTCGTGGTCCAGCAGGTCGAGGAACAGCTCGTAGGTCTCGTCGACGACCTCGGCGATCCGGGCGTCCGGGCGGTCGACCTTGTTGACCACCAGGATCACCGGCATCTGCCGGGCCAGCGCCTTGCGCAGTACGAACCGGGTCTGCGGCAGCGGGCCCTCGGAGGCGTCCACCAGCAGCACGATCGCGTCGACCATCGACAGGCCGCGCTCGACCTCGCCACCGAAGTCGGCGTGACCGGGGGTGTCGATGATGTTCAGCGTCATCTGCTCGCCGTTGGCCATCTTGTGCCGGACGGCGGTGTTCTTGGCGAGGATCGTGATGCCCTTCTCACGCTCCAGGTCGCCGGAGTCCATCGCGCGTTCGTCCACGTGCTGGTGGGCTCCGAACGCGCCGGACTGCCACAGCATCGCGTCGACCAGGGTGGTCTTCCCGTGGTCGACGTGGGCCACGATGGCCACGTTGCGCAGGTCATTACGGAGGGGCATGCGGAAGCGCTCCAAGCAGTTGGGACAAAGAGTCAGGCGGTGGCTACGGCGTGTTAGGTGTCGCACGAGATGCCACTCGACGCACTGCGCAGCCATGTCATCCTACCGGTGACCCACTGTGTGCACGAAACCGGCGAACCCTTTGACATTCGTTGACCGGACGTCCAGTCTTGAGGTGGGCGCCTGGGGAGGGGCCGGGGGGAACACCGCGAAGGAACACCGGGGGGTCGGTCCCGGAGCGCCGAGCACACCGTGGGGGGTTGCTCGGCCTCCAGGAACCTGACCAGGGAAGAAGAACGTGCCGCGGTCGGTCGCCACCAACCAGGAGATGCGGGAGCGGTCCCGCGAGCGCATTCTCGGCGCGGCTCTCGAGGTGTTCGCCGAGAAGGGCTACGAGGCCGCGTCGATCTCCGACGTCACCGCACGGGCCGGGGTGTCCCGCGGCCTGGTGGCCTACTACTTCCCGTCCAAGCGGGAGCTGGCCGCGCAACTGCTGGACCGGTGGCTGGACGGGATCGCCGGCCTGCTCGCGATCACCGGTACGCCGGACGAACGGCTCGCCGGCATCATCGACGGAGCCCTCACGGCGGCCGCGGCCGGCCTGCCGGTGCAGCGGCTGGCGATCTCGCTGATGATGCAGCCGAGCACGCACGGGGTGTTCGCCGAGGTGGAGACCCGGAAGTCGGCCCGGCTCGTGCTGGTCGAGGACGCCATCCGCGAGGTCTTCGCCGCGCGCGGTGCCGCCGACCCGGCCGTCGAGGAAATGTTGCTCCGGGCAACTCTCGAGGGCGTCACGGTCAAGCTCGCGATCTACCCCGAGACCTTTCCGCTCGAGCACGTCCGCCGCCGCCTGCACGCCGGCTACGGCCTGCCGGCACCGACGACGCCGCTGCCGGTCCCGTCGCCCCCGGTCAACCGCCTCCGCGCCAAGGCCTGACGCCTCACCCTCGCCTCCCTGGATGCTCTCTCGCCCCGCCGCCGAAGGCACTTTGAGCACCGGGCAGCCACCAGAACGCCGCGCAAGTGGCCGAGCCGTGCTCAAGGTCGGACCGTTCCGGGGATGCGTAGCGGGGTTGATCGGGTTTGGCCGGTGCACCCTTCGGAGCAGTTTGTGCACGGGGTAGCCATCGGGCCGCAACGACAGCGGCTGAACCGTGCCCAAGGTGGGGCGTAGGGAGCTGAGCCCGAAGTGGGAGGTGAGAGGAGGAAGACGCGGGGACGACCGGTCCGGTACGGCGTTGCCTACTGGACCCGGTGGACCTTGTGCTGGGCGGCCTGGGCGCGGGGGCGGACGGTGAGCCGGTCGATGTTGACGTGCGGGGGTCGGGTGGCGACCCAGGTGACGATCTCGGCGACGTCCTGCGAAGTCAGCGGCTCGGCGACCCCGGCGTACACGGCCTCGGCCTTCGCCTCGTCGCCGTCGAAGCGGGTGAGTGCGAAGCCCTCGCTGCGGACCATGCCGGGCGCGATCTCGCAGACCCGGACCGGCTGGTCGAACAGCTCCAGCCGCAGCGTGTCCACGACCGCCTTCACCGCGTGCTTGGCAGCGACGTACCCGCCGCCGCCCTCGTAGGCGACCTGGCCGGCCGTCGAGCCCATCACGACGATCGTGCCGCGGCCGGCGACCAGGGCCGGCAGCAACGACTTCGTCACCGCGGCCACGCCGATCACGTTCACCTCGTACATCCGCCGCCAGGCGCCCAGGTCGGCCTCCGCGACCGGCTCGAAGCCGAACGCGCCGCCGGCGTTGTTGACCAGCAGGTCGAGCCGGTCGCCGACGGCCGCGGTGAGCGCCGCGACGTCCTCGGCCGAGGTGACGTCACAACGCACGGCCCGGCCGTCGATCTCCTTGGCGAGCGCCTCCACCCGGTCCAGCCGGCGGGCCGCGCACACCACCTCGAACCCGGCCCGGCCCAGATCGCGGGCGGTCGCCGCCCCGATCCCGCTACTGGCTCCGGTCACTACGGCAACAGGACGAGTCGTCATAACCGAAGTCTTTCAAAGATCCCGGGCAGGCCGGCACCCCGTCTCACGGAACCGGAGCGCGCCCGCGCGGCTGGTACGACGGCGCGGTCGCGGGGCGCGGCAGCGGCGTACGCTGGGTCGGTGACTGAGCCTCCGGCCGTGGACCGTCCTCTCCGGCGGGTCGCGATGATCAGCTTGCACACGTCGCCGTTGGACCAGCCCGGGACCGGCGACGCGGGCGGCATGAACGTCTACGTGGTCGAGCTGTCCAGGCGCTTGGCCGACCTGGGCATCGCGGTCGACATCTTCACCCGTGCGACCTCCTCCGCTCTGCCGGCCAAGGTGGAGCTGGTTCCCGGCGTCACCGTGCGCAACGTCGCCGCCGGCCCGTACGAAGGGCTGTCGAAGAACGAACTGCCCGCCCAGCTCTGCACCTTCGCCCGCGCCGTCCTGCGCGCCGAGGCGATCCGCGAACCGGGCTACTACGACGTGATCCACTCGCACTACTGGCTGTCGGGCCAGGTCGGTCTGCTCGCCCGGGACCGCTGGGCCGTCCCGCTGGTGCACACCATGCACACGATGGCCAAGGTGAAGAACGCCAGCCTCGCCGACGACGACGTGCCCGAGCCTCCCGCCCGGCTGCTCGGCGAGGAGCAGGTGGTGGAGGCGGCGGACCGGCTGCTGGCCAACACCGACGAGGAGGCCCACGAGCTCGTCACCCTGTACGGCGCGCAGCCGGCGAAGGTGGAAGTGGTCAACCCCGGCGTCGACCTGGAGGTGTTCGCGCCGGGCGACCAGGCGGCGGCGCGCCGGGCGGTCGGGGTGCGCGAGGACGCGATCGTGCTGGCTTTCGTCGGCCGGATCCAGCCGCTGAAGGCGCCCGACCTGCTGATCCGCGCCGCCGCCCGGATGCTGGAGCGGCAGCCGGAGCTGCGTGACCGGCTGGTCGTGGCGGTCATCGGCGGGCCGTCCGGCAACGGGATGGAACACCCCGAGGCGCACGCGGAGCTGGCCCGCCGGCTCGGCGTCGACGACGTGACCCGGTTCGTGAAGCCGATGCCCCGGCCCGGGCTGGCCGACTGGTACCGCGCGGCGTCGGTGGTCTGCGTCCCGTCGTACTCGGAGTCGTTCGGGCTGGTCGCGCTGGAGGCGCAGGCCTGCGGTACGCCGGTGGTCGCGGCGGCCGTCGGTGGGCTGACCACGGCGGTCACCGACGGTGTCACCGGGCTGCTGGTGCCAGGGCACGGCGTCGACGACTTCGCCGACGCGCTGGCCGCGATCGCGACGGATCCCGGCACCCGGGAGACGATGGGCAAGGCCGCGGTCGAGCATGCCCAGGGCTTCGGGTGGGAACTGACCGCGCAGACAACGCTGGCCGCCTACCGGACGGCCACAGAAACGATGGCGGCCGAGTAGGTGTCTAGTGTGTGGTGAGGCTCGACGCTATCGGCGCCCAGGCACGCACCTCGCGGCACTTGGGCAGCATCCACGATGCTCCGCATCGAGGACACTTCCCAAGCACCACGATGCACGCCCCTGGACACCGCTATCGTTCAAGCCTCACCACACACTAGACACAGCCGCGGAGGTGGCCGGATGAGGGTGTCCGCGGCGGACGTGATCCGTCAGGTGCTGACCGAGAACGAGCTCGAGTTCACCGAGACCACCCCGGGCGCGTTCAGCGCCGATCTGCCGGGCGAGCGCAAGCTGAAGACGACCGTCACGCTCACCGTCGGCAGCCAGGCGGTCCAGGTGCACGCGTTCGTCGCCCGGCGCCCGGACGAGAACCACGAGGCCGTCTACCGCTGGCTGCTGGAGCGGAACCTCAAGATGTACGGCGTCGCGTTCGCCGTCGACCACCTCGGTGACATCCACCTGGACGGCCGGGTTCCGCTGCACGCGATCACGCCGGGTGAGGTCGACCGGCTGCTCGGCGCGGTGCTGGAGTACGCCGACTCGTCGTTCAACACCATTCTCGAGCTGGGGTTCGCGAGCTCGATCCGCAAGGAGTACGCGTGGCGGATCGCCCGCGGCGAGTCGACCCGGAACCTGGACGCGTTCAAGGGCTGGCTGGAGCCCCGATAGTCTTGCCGGTATGACCTATCGCCTGATCCTGCTCCGCCACGGCCACAGCGACTGGAACGCCAAGAACCTGTTCACCGGCTGGGTCGACGTCGACCTGAACGCCCAGGGCGTCGAGGAGGCGCACCGCGGCGGCCAGCTGCTGCTGGAGCGCGACCTGCTGCCGGACGTGCTGCACACCTCCCTGCTGCGCCGTGCCATCCGCACCGCGAACATCGCCCTCGAGGAGGCCGGGCGCCAGTGGATCGACGTTCGCCGGTCCTGGCGGCTGAACGAGCGGCACTACGGCGCTCTGCAGGGCAAGGACAAGAAGCAGACGCTGGAGGAGCTTGGTGAGGAGCAGTTCATGCTGTTCCGCCGCTCCTACGACACCCCGCCGCCGCCGATCGAGCGCGGTTCGGAGTTCGACCAGGCCGGCGACCCGCGGTACGCCGCCCTGCCCAGCGAGTTGCTGCCGGCAACGGAGTGCCTGAAGGACGTCGTGGTCCGGATGCTGCCGTACTGGTACGACGCGATCGTGCCGGACCTGCGCGACGGCAAGACCGTGCTGGTCACCGCGCACGGCAACTCGCTGCGCGCGCTGGTCAAGCACCTGGACCAGCTCGACGAGAAGACCGTCGTCGGCCTGAACATCCCGACCGGCGTCCCGCTGTACTACGAGCTGGACGACGACTTCAACCCGGTCACCCCCGGCGGCGAGTACCTCGACCCGGCCGCCGCCCAGGCCGCCATCGAGGCCGTCAAGAACCAAGGCCGCTGACCGCGCGCAACCGGTCGCTGTCGAGCCCGCTCCGGACCGATCCGGGCGGGCTCGGCGCCGTGGGAGAATCGCCCGGTGCAGATCGGGTTGCTCGGACCATTCGAGGTACGCACGGACGACGGCGCGGTGGCCGACGTACCGGGCGCCCGGCTGCGTGCACTGCTGACCGCCCTCGCGCTCGAACCGGGCCGGGTGGTCTCGAAGGCGACGCTCGTCGACTGGATCTGGGGTGAGAACCCGCCGGCCGACGCGACGAATGCCCTGCAGCGGTTGGCCTCCCGGCTGCGCAAGGTGCTGCCCGGAGGTGTGGTCGAGGGCCTGACCGGCGGCTACCGGCTGACGGTGGACGCCGACGCTGTCGACGCTCTGCGGTTCGAACGCCTCGTCGACCAGGCTCGCGCCGAGCAGAGCACGGGGCGGGTGCGGCTGTTGCGGGAGGCTCTCGCTCTGTGGCGGGGTGCGGCCCTGCAGGACGTCGGCCTGGAGGACAGCCCTGCGTTCGACGCGGTGGTGACGCGGCTCGAGCGACTGCGCCTGACAGCGGTGGAGGACCGGTTCGACGCGGAGGTCAGCCTCGGCCACGGCGCGGAGCTGGTGCCGGAGCTGACCGACCTGGTGGCCGCGTTCCCGGTGCGGGAACGGCTGGCCGCTGCGTTGATGCGGGCCCTGGCCGCGGCCGGTCGCGCGACCGAGGCGCTGGTCGTGTACGAGCGGACGAGGGAGGCGCTGGCCGACGCGCTGGGCGCGGATCCCTCCCCGGAGCTGTCGGCGCTGCACGTCGCGCTGCTGCGGGGCGAGGTGGGACAGCGCGAGCAGAACCGAAAGACCAACGTGCGGGCCGAGCTCACCAGCTTCGTCGGCAGGGACGCCGACGTGGCCGTGGTCCGCGAGCTGATCGCCCGGCACCGGCTGACGACGCTGATCGGTCCGGGCGGCTCGGGAAAGACCAGGCTGGCGACCGAAACCGCGCGGACGTTGCTCGGCGACCTGCCCGACGGGGTCTGGTTGGTCGAGCTCGCCCCGGTCGGCTCCGAGGGCGACGTCGCCCAGGCGACGCTCACCGGGCTGGGACTGCGGGACGCCGTCCTGGGGGCGGAGCCGAGCGCGGACGTGGTGGACGGCATCATCGCCGCGATCCGCGACCGGGAGGCCCTGCTGATCCTGGACAACTGCGAGCACCTGATCGAGCCGGCGGCGAAGTTCGCCGACCGGGTACTCGGCGAGTGCCGGCGGCTGCGCATCCTGGCGACCAGCAGGGAGCCGCTCGGCATCACCGGTGAGGCGCTGTGGCAGGTGGAGCCGCTGCCGTTGCCGACCGGCGCCGGCCCTGGTGACGGCGAGTCCTCTCCGGCCGTCCAGCTGCTGCGGGACCGGGCGCGGATGGTGCGCAAGGACCTCGGCAGCGACGCGCACACCTTGGCGACGATCGTGCGTATCTGCCGGGCACTGGACGGGATGCCACTGGCCATCGAACTGGCCGCGGCGCGGTTGCGCACGATGTCCGTCGACCAGCTCGCCAACCGGCTCGACGACCGGTTCCGGCTGCTCACCAGTGGTAGCCGCACCGCCCTGCCGCGGCACAAGACGCTGCGCGCGGTGATCGACTGGAGCTGGGAGCTGCTCACCGAGGCGGAGCGCACGGTGCTGCGCCGGCTCGCGGTGTTCTCGGGCGGCGCGAGTCTGGAGGCGGCCGAGCAGGTCTGCGCCGGCGAGGCGGTCGAGCCCGACGACGTACTGGAGCTGCTCACCTCGCTGGCCGAGAAGTCGCTGCTGATTCCGCAGCACGAGGGCGCCCCGCGCTACCGGATGCTCACCACGATCAAGGAGTACGCCGCCCAGCGGCTCGCGGAGGCGGGCGAGTCGGAGGGCGCCAGGCGGGCGCACCTCGGCTACTTCACCGAGCTCGCCGAGGCCGCCGAACCGCACCTGCGCCGCGCCGGGCAACTGGAGTGGCTCGCCCGGCTGGCGGCGGACCACGACAACCTCAGCACCGCGGTGCGGGGAGCCATCGCCGCCGGTGACGCGCACGCGGCGATGCGGCTCGCGACCGGAGCCGGGTGGTACTGGTGGCTGGGTGGGCGCCGATCCGAAGGCCTCGAGCTGCTGATCGCGGCCGCGGACCTGCCGGGCGACGTTCCTGACGACGTACGGGCGATGACGTACGGGCTGGTGGTGCTCTTCGTGACGTCGGGGCCCGGCGGCGAACAGGTCGGCTCGGAATGGATTCTCAAGGCGTACGAGTTCAGTCAGCAGGCCACGCACGACAACCCGCTGCTGGAGTTCGTGGTTCCGCTGGAACGCCTGCTGCGGGCACCGGACGAGGCACCGGCCGCGATCGAGGCCTTGCTGGACAGCGCGGATCCCTGGGTCCGGGCGATGGCCCGGTGGCAGGTCAGCAAGATCCGCAGCATGCTGGGCCAGGGCGGCCCCGAGGTCGAGGCCCAGCTGCAGCGGGCGCTCGCAGAGTTCCGGACGCTCGGCGAACGGTTCGGGATGTCGATGGTCCTGGCCGAGCTGGCGGGCCAGCTGGCCCTGCGCGGCGACCTTGCGGCCGCCTGCGACCACTACGACCAGGCGGCCGCGGTTCTGACCGAGGTCGGGGCCGTGGAAGACGTCGTCCAGATGCGCACCCACCAGGCCCTGCTGTTGTGGCTCGACGGGGACCTGGATGCCGCTCGGGCCGCCATCGCCGAGGCCGACCGACGGGCCGAAGGTGTCACCTGGCCGTACGCTCTGGTCGACCTGGCCCTCGCCAAGGCGGAGTTCGGCCGTCTCGACGGGGACGTCGCGGAGGCTCGCCGGCAGCTCGATCTCGCGACCACTCTGCTGGGCGACACCGCGGAGCAGCCGAGCGTCCGGGCCGAGATCCACAACCTGCTCGGCTACCTCGCCGACGACCTGGACGAGTCCCGCGCCCATCGCGCCGCCGCCTGGCAGGCGGCCGCGGAGGTGGCGTTCCTGCCCCTGATCGCCCGGGTGCTGCTCGGGATCGCGGACCTCGCGCTGCGCCGGGACCAGTACGAGCAGGCCGCGCGGCTGCTCGGGACCAGCGTCCAGCTGGGCGGAGGTCCGATCCGCTTCCACCCGGACGCGGTCCGCATCGAGCACGACGTACGACGTCACCTCGGCGACGCACAGCTCGCCGAGGTGACGCGGGACGGTCAGCGGACGGCCTGGGCCGGGCTCGTCGAGGTCACGCTCGCTTCTTGAACGTCGCCCGCGCCCACAGGTAGCCGGCGACGGCGATGGCCAGGCACCAGGCGACGGCGGCGATCGCGTCGCCGGACGCCGGTGCTCCGTTGAGCAGGCCGCGCAGGGTCTCGATGATCGGCGTGAAGGGCTGGTACTCCGCGAACTGCCGGACCCCGGGGCCCATCTTGTCCGCCGGCACGATCGCGCTGCTGAAGAACGGCAGCATCACCAGCGGTACGGCGGCCATCCCGGCGGTCTCGGGGGATTTCGCCGCCAGGCCCAGAGCGACCGTGAGCCAGGCGGCCGCGAAGCCGAGCAGCACGACCAGGCCGATCACGCCCAGCCAGTCCGTCGCACTCGCCGCCGGGCGGAAGCCCAGCAGGTAGGACACGCCGACGAGGGCCGCGATGGCGATCAGGTTGGTCAGCACGCTGGTGACGACGTGACCGGTCAGCACCGCGCTGCGGGAGACGTCCATCACCTTGAACCGGTTGATGATGCCCTTGGTCATGTCGGAGTTCACCGCCACCGCGGTGGCCCCCAGCCCGTAGCAGATCGCCATCAGCATCAGGCCCGGCGTGGCGTAGTCGACGTAGTCGACGCCGACGTTGAACGCGTCACCGAACACGTACACGAACATCAGCAGCATGACGACCGGCATCAGCACCCCGTTGAACACCGAGGTCGGGTTCCGGGCGACGTGCTTGAAGTTGCGGCGCAGCATGACGAGGGAGTGGGACTGGGCGCTCATTGTGCGGCCTCCGTGCTGGTACGGCCCGTCAGGGCGAGGAAGACGTCGTCGAGGTCCGGCGTGTGCACGGAGAACTCCTCGACGTCGATCGAACGGTCGTCGAGCTGGTTCAGCAGCGCCCGGACCGACTTGGCGCCGCCGTCGCTGGGAACCCGGAGGACCAGGTTGTCGTCGTCCCGGCCGGCGTCGCCGAGGACCTGCGCCGCCGCGTCGAGCTCGGTGGACCCGGCGAACCGCAGCCGGACGTGGCTGCCGGGGATCTGGCGCTTGAGCTCGTCGGGTGTGCCCTGGGCGACCAGGCGGCCCTGGTCCAGCACCGCGATCCGGTCGGCGAGGCGGTCGGCCTCCTCCAGGTACTGGGTGGTGAGGAAGATCGTCACCCCGTCGGCCACCAGCTCGCGGATGATGGCCCACATGGTCCGGCGGCTGCGCGGGTCCAGGCCGGTCGTCGGCTCGTCCAGGAAGATGATCCGGGGGTTGCCGACCAGCGTCATCGCCAGGTCGAGCTTGCGGCGCATGCCGCCGGAGTACGTCGCCGCCGGCTTCTGCGCCGACTCGGTCAGCTCGAACCGCTCCAGCAGCTCCGCGATGATCCGCCGGGCCTCGGCCGAGCCCAGACCCTTGAGGTCGGTCATCAGCTGCAGGTTCTCCTGGCCGGTCAGCAGTTCGTCGACCGCGGCGAACTGGCCGGTGACACCGATGGCCGCCCGGACCGCCTTGGTCTCGGTGGTGACGTCGTGCCCGGCGACGCGGACCGTTCCGCTGTCGGCGGTCATCAACGTGGTCAGCACGTTCACCGTCGTGGTCTTGCCCGCGCCGTTCGGGCCGAGCAGGGAGAAGACCGTTCCCGTACCGACCTCCAGGTCGACGCCGTCGAGAACGGTCTTGTCCCCGAAGGCCTTGCGCAGCCCTGATGCCGCAATCGCTGAAGTGTTCATGGGACTACCGTCAGGGCTCCGCCTGCCACCCCCCTGACACCGTCCTGACACGGCCTCTGACGTCCCGGCCGGCGGTTCGCGCGCGAACGGCGAAGGCCCCCGGCGACCGAATGGTTGCCGAGGGCCCTGCGGGGGAAAAGGTCAGTTCGCGGAGTTCGGGGAGGGGGCCGAGGCGCCGGCGCCGGAGCCGGCGGCGGTGCCGCCGACGGCGACCGGGAGCTCGCCGGTGACCAGGTAGACCACCCGGCGGGCCATCGAGACGGCGTGGTCGGCGATCCGCTCGTAGTAGCGGCCGAGCAGCGCGATGTCGACGGCCACCTCGACCCCGTGCGGCCAGGAGTCGTCCATCATCAGCCGGAACTGGCTGCTGCGCAGGGCGTCCATCTCGTCGTCGACCAGCTCGAGCCGGGCGGCCGCGTCGACGTCGTGGCTCTTGATCACGTCACCGGCGCCGTCGACCATCCGGCCGGCCACCGAGGCCATCTCCTGGATCACGCCGTGCAGCTCCGCCGGGATCGCCGAGGCCGGGTAGCGCAGCCGGGCGATCTTCGACACGTGCGCGGCCAGGTCGCCCATCCGCTCCAGGTCGGCGACCATGCGCAGCGCGGCGACGAGCATCCGCAGCTCGTTGGCGACGGGTGCCTGCCGGGCCATCAGCTCGAAGACCTTCTCCTCGACGCCCTCGCCGGCCGCGTCCAGCTGGATGTCGGCGGCAATCACCTCTTCGGCCTGCCGGATGTCGGCCTCCAGCAGCGCGGTGGTGGAGCGCCGTACGGCGGTCGACACCGTCCGGGTCATCCGCTCGAGCTCGGCGAGGATGTCGTCGAGCTGCTCGTGGTAGGTGTCGCGCATTTCTGCATCCGATCTGTGCTGTCCGGTTCGGCCCGGAACCGTTCGGCCCGGAACCGGGAGGTGCTGCGGGCATGGTCCGGTACCCGCCCACGGGCGACCGTATGCCGTCGAGGTTGCCGGACGGCGACGAGTGGTGAACGGACGATGAACAGTGAGGACGCGTTCCGGTCATCCGGTGCTCATTCGGTCTTTCCCTGTGCTTTCCCCGCGTAGCATCGGTTCCGTGGACCCCACGCTGGCTGCGGTGCTGGGCGGCGTCATCGGCGCGGCCCTGGCCCTGCTTTCACTCGGCGCGATGATGCTCAGCGAGCGTTCCCAGACCAAGGTCCCGGTCTCGCCCGAGCCCGCGGTGCCCAGCGGCGTGGCCACCGTGCTGTCGGTGCTGCGGTCGTCCGCGGTGGTGATGGGTCCCGAGGACCAGGTGCTGCAGGCCAGCGCCCCGGCGCACGTGCTCGGCATCGTCCGGGGCGAGCGGCTGGTGGTCGACGACCTGCTGACGATGGTCCGGGCGGTGCGCCGCGACGGCGAGATCCGCCAGCAGGACCTGGAGATCGTGCGCGGCCGGCTCGGCGCCACGCAGTACGTGAGCGCCCGGGTGGCCCCGCTGGGCAGCCAGCTGGTGCTGGTGCTGGTCGAGGACCGGACCCGGGAGCGCCGGCTGGAGGCGATCCGGCGCGACTTCACCGTCAACGTCAGCCACGAGCTGAAGACCCCGATCGGGGCGCTGATCCTGCTCGCGGACGCGGTCTCGGAGGCCTCCGACGACCCCGAGGCGGTGCAGCGGTTCTCCGGTCGGATGCGGATCGAGGCCGCCCGGCTGAGCCGGCTGGTCAAGGAGATCATCGAGCTGTCCCGGCTGCAGGGCGACGACCCGCTGGAGAACCCCGGCCCGGTCGACATCAACGGCGTGATCGACGCCGCGGTGGACCGCTGCCGGGTCGACGCCGAGGGTCGCGGCATCAGCATCGTGGTGAAGACCGATCCCGACCTCGAGGTGATGGGCAGCGAGGACCAGCTGGCGATCGCGATCGGCAACCTGGTCGAGAACGCGGTCAACTACAGCCCCGACGGCACCCGGGTCGCGGTCGCCGCGCACCCGATCGGCGACCTGGTCGAGGTGACCGTGTCCGACCAGGGCGTCGGCATCCCGAGCAGCGACCTGGAACGCATCTTCGAACGCTTCTACCGGGTCGACCGGGCCCGCAGCCGGGAGACCGGCGGCACCGGGCTGGGCCTGTCGATCGTCAAGCACATCGCCTCGATCCACGGTGGCGACGTGCGGGTCTGGAGCGTCGAGGGCCAGGGTTCCACCTTCACCGTCCGGCTCCCGCTGCGGCTCGATCCCGCCACCGGGCGACCGACCGGTTCCCCCATCCAGGAGGAGCCGGCCACCACCCTGACGCCTACCCCGTCAGGTCAGATCGCAAAGGAGACAGCTTCGTGACCCGAGTGCTGGTCGTCGAAGACGAGGAGAGCTACAGCGACGCGCTGTCGTACGTACTGCGCAAGGAGGGGTTCGAGGTCGCCGTCGCGGAGACCGGCCCGGACGCGCTGGACGAGTACGACCGGGCCGGTGCGGACATCGTCCTGCTCGACCTGATGCTGCCGGGCCTGTCCGGCACCGAGGTCTGCCGCGCGCTGCGGACCCGGGGCAACGTGCCGGTGATCATCGTCAGTGCCAAGGACACCGAGGTGGACAAGGTGGTCGGGCTCGAGCTGGGCGCCGACGACTACGTCACCAAGCCGTACAGCCCGCGTGAGCTGCTGGCCCGGATCAAGGCCGTGCTGCGACGCGGCCAGGACGTCGAGCTGCTGCCCGACACCCTGGAGGCCGGGCCGGTCCGGATGGACGTGGAGCGGCACGTGGTGACGGTGTCCGGGACGGAGATCCGGCTGCCGCTGAAGGAGTTCGAGCTGCTCGAGATGCTGCTGCGCAACACCGGCCGGGTGCTCACCCGTGGGCAGCTGATCGACCGGATCTGGGGCGCCGACTACGTGGGCGACACCAAGACCCTGGACGTGCACGTCAAGCGGCTCCGCTCCAAGCTGGAGAAGGACCCGTCGAACCCGGCCCACCTGGTCACCGTGCGCGGCCTGGGCTACAAGTTCGAGGCATGAGTCACACCCCGCCGGCTGGGCACCGGTCGGCGGGTTAGCTTAGGCTCTCCTTAGTTGAGGCAATTCCAGCTAAGGAGAACCACCATGTCCTGGTCCCGCCGTTCCCGCGCGGCCCTGCGCCCGGCCCGCGGTGCCGCGCTCGCGGCCGCCGCCCTGCTGGTCGCGACCACGCTGGCCGCGTGCGGCAGCGACGCCGACGAACCGGCCGCCGCCACCGGCGAGGCCGGCGCCGGTTTCCCGGTCACGCTGAAGAACGTCTTCGGCGAGACCACCATCCCGTCCAAGCCGCAGCGCATCGTCACGCTCGGCTGGAACGCGCAGGACGTGGTCTACGCCCTCGGCGAGACCCCGGTCGGCATGCCCAAGGTCACCTACGGGGCGGCCAAGGAGGGCGTCACCGCCTGGGACGCCGACAAGTTCGACGCGTCGAAGACGACGCTGCTGGACTCCGGCGACACCTACCCGTACGAGAAGATCGCCGCGCTCGACCCGGACGTCATCCTGGCGCCGTACGAGGGGTTCGACGAGACCGTCTACAAGACGCTGTCCGGGATCGCGCCGACCGTCGCCTACCCGGGCGCGCCGTGGCAGACCAGTTGGCAGGACCAGACCACGCTGATCGGCAAGGCGCTGGGCAAGCCGGCCGAGGCCGACCAGTTGATCGCCGGCATCAAGGACCGGATCGCCAAGGTCGCCGCCGAGCACCCGGAGTTCAAGGACAAGACGATCACCGTTGGCTCGTTCGGCGCCGAGAACTACGTTTACATGCCGGGTGACCCGCGGGTGCAGATCCTGACCGAGATGGGCTTCAAGAACGCGCCCGGCGTGGAGAAGCTGGAGCAGACGAACACCAAGAAGGAGTTCGCGCTCACCGTCAGCAAGGAGAAGGTGGCCGAGATCGACGCCGACGTGCTGGTCGCCTACGTCGACGGGATCGGCGCGGCCAAGTTCACCGCCGACCCGGTGTACGGCGCGCTCGGCGCGGTGAAGAAGGGCAGCGCGTACGTGATGGAGGACCAGCAGGTCATCTCCGGCATGAGCGCGGTCAGCGTGCTGTCGGTCCCATGGGTGCTGGACAAGATCGTGCCGGGCCTGTCGAAGGCCGCTGAGGCCGCCAACTGACCGGCTGACCGGGCGGTCCCGGCCACAGGACCGCCGGACAGCGAACGGGCCACCCCGCGTGCCGGGGTGGCCCGTTCGTCCGTGCTGGCGCCGCTCACGGGGCGGCGCGGCCCGTCCGGCGCGGTCAGCCGTGGCTCTCCCCGCCCGCGTCGTCGCGCGGCGTGGGGCTGTAGTGGTCGGTGGTGAGGACCGGGATCGAAGCGGTGATCGGGGCGGCCTTGGCGAAGGTGATGGTCACCTTGATCATCGAGCCCGGCTTGCCGCCGGTGACGGTGAACGGCTTGCCGGTGGCCGGCGGCAGGATCAGCGAGGCGCCCGGCGCCAGCGTCATCGGCCGGACGCCGCCGAAGGTGACGGTGGCGGGCTGCTCCGCGGGGACCTGGCCGTCGCCGGTCTCCGGGGCGTCGGCCGGCGCGGACGCGATCGACACCAGCGTGTCGGCGGTGCGCCCGGTGTTGACGATCGCGGAGTGCAGGACACCCTTGCCGTCCTCGGACGCGAGCACCAGCATGTTGCGGACGCCGACCGAGCCGGAGTCCGCGTTGGTGCCCTCGGCGGGCTGGTAGGCCTGCTGGGTCTGTGCGTTGAAGTTCGCACCGCAGGCCGCGAGCGCGAGGCCCAGCGTGACGGTGGCGCCGGCCGCGGCTGCGCGGCGCAGGGCCTGCGGGGGCAACGTGATGGGCACTGGGGATCCCTCTCCTACAAGCTGTGGACACCGTCAGGCAGCAGCCTCCGGCGCAGCAAAGCGTAGCGACTACGGGGCCCCGGCCGGACGGCGGCTCCACCTGGTGAGGGTGTCCCGGGCCACCGAACACCGCGCGCGAGGCACGCCGGACAGCGTTTGTCAAGGCGGGAAATGGCCTCTGACCAGCGCAAACGCCCCGGCCGGACCAGCGACCGCGTGGTAGCATAGGTGTTGGAAAGGGGCACGTGACATATGACTTTCACAGTCGGCGAGACGGTTGTTTACCCCAATCACGGTGCGGCCGTCATCGAGGACATCGAGACCCGTCAGATCAAAGGTGAGGACAAGACCTATCTGGTCTTGAGGATCGTCGCTCAGAACGACCTGGTCGTCCGGGTCCCCGCGTGCAACCTCGATCTCGTCGGCGTGCGTGACGTCGTGGATCAGGCCGGTCTGGAGCGCGTCTTCGACGTGCTGCGGGCGCCGCACACGGAGGAGCCGACCAACTGGTCGCGACGTTACAAGGCGAACCTGGAGAAGTTGCACTCCGGTGACGTGATGAAGGTGGCAGAGGTCGTGCGCGACCTGTGGCGCCGTGAGCGTGACCGCGGTCTGTCCGCCGGTGAGAAGCGGATGCTGGCGAAGGCTCGCCAGATCCTGGTCTCCGAGCTGGCGCTGGCCGAGCACACCAACGAGGACAAGGCGGAAGCCATCCTCGACGAGGTCCTCGCTTCCTGATCTCCGGGAACTGATCCGGTTCTCGAGTCGGTACTGTCCGGCATGATGGCGTCGTGAGTACTGCGGCGATCATTCCGGCGGCCGGTCTCGGGCTTCGGCTCGGTGGCGAGGCACCCAAAGCGTTACGAGAGGTCGGCGGCGAATCGCTGTTGGTCCACGCTCTGCGTGGACTGCGGGCAGCGACCGCCGCCGACCTCGTCTGTTTCGTCGTCGCGGTCCCGCCGGGCAGCGAGCACGTCGTCCGCACATTGCTCGACCCATACGCCGGTGACTCCGCGCTGCACATTGTGGCCGGCGGCGCCGAACGCACCGACTCGGTCCGGCACGCGCTGGAGCTGGTCCCTGCCGAGGGCATCGACTGCGTGCTGGTGCACGACGCGGCCCGGTCGTTCGTACCGGTCGCGGTGATCGAGCGGGTCGTCGACGCGGTCCGCGCGGGCGCTCCGGCGGTGGTGCCGGCGATCCCGGTGACCGACACGGTGAAGCGGGTGGACGCGCGCGGCCAGGTGGTCGACACGCCCGACCGGTCCACGCTGGTCGCGGTCCAGACGCCGCAGGGGTTCGAGCCGGGACTGTTGCGCAGGGCCCATGCTTGCGGCGGTGCGGTGACCGGGGCAACGGACGACGCGATGCTGTGCGAGCGGCTCGGCGTGACGGTGCAGACGGTCGAGGGTTCCGAGGACGCGTTCAAGGTGACCCGGCCGCGCGATCTGTTGCTGGCCGAGTGGATCCTGGCCGAGAGGCGGTCCTCGTGAAGGTGCCGAGAGTGGGCACGGGGGTCGACGTGCACCCGGTCGAAGCAGGCCGGCCGATGTGGCTGGCCGGGCTGCTCTGGCCGGACGAGGCCGCCGGGCCGTCGGGACACTCCGACGGCGACGTGGCCGCGCATGCCGCGTGTGACGCCCTACTGTCCGCCGCACGACTCGGCGACCTCGGCTCGAACTTCGGTACCGCGGAGCCCGAGTGGGCCGGCGCTTCCGGGGCTGCCTTGCTCGCCGAGGCGGCGCGACGGGTCCGGGCCGCGGGCTACGAGATCGGCAACGTGTCCGTCCAGGTGATCTGCAACCGTCCGCGCTTCGCCGCGCGGCGCGAGGAGGCCGAGAAGGCCCTGAGCGCGGCCTGTGACGCCGACGTCTCGGTCAGCGCCACGACCACGGACGGTCTGGGCCTCACCGGCCGGGGCGAAGGCATCGCCGCGATCGCCACCGCCCTGGTCTACTGACGACTCCCGCGCCACCGTTCCACGCTGCACGAACCCCACTTTGGGCACCGCCCAGCCAACTTTCGGCCTCATCGCCGGCTGAGCGGTGCACAGAGCTGGTGTTGGGCAAGGATCAGCGGGGACGGCCGAAGCGGACCTCGCGGGGAGACAGTTCGTCGCCTCGCCGCTCGGTGAGCACGGCGTACAACTCAGGACGGCGGCCGCGGAGCCAGCGCTGACCCGTTGAGGCCGGCACCAGGTCGAGGTCGAGGTCCGCGACCACCACCGCCTCGGCGGGGACCGGGGTCTCGGCGACGATGCGGCCGTACGGGTCGATCACCATCGAGTTGCCGGTGCGCAGCTCGTCGTCGTCCTGGCCGACTCCGTTGCTGAAGAGCACGAACAGCCCGTTGTCGTGGGCCCGGGCCGGCAGCCAGCGCATCAGCCAGCCCCGGCCGTTCGGCCCGTTGAAGGCGGCCTCGACCGCCGCCGGGTCCTCCGCCCGCCGGTGCCAGACCTCGACCGGGATCGGCTTCATCCCGTGCGGGCTGCGCGACCTGGTGCCGCCGGTCTGGTGCGGCGCGAGCAGCACCGTTGCCCCGAGCAATGCGGTGGCGCGGACGTTCTCGACCAGGTTGTTGTCCCAGCAGATCAGGATGCCGACCCTGACCTGCCACGGCGTGTCGAAGACGGTGAAGCCGTCGCCGCTGGAGATCGCCTCGTGCTCGAACGCGTGCAGCTTGCGGTGCACGTGCAGCTCGCCGTCCGGCAGGCACACGGCGTACGCGTTGAAGAGCCGGCCGGCGTCGGCCTCGAGCCAGCCGACGCCGAGGCCGGCGCCGAGCTCGCGGGCGAGAGCGCGGACGGCGGAGATGCCCGGGCCGGTCCGCGGTTCGGCGAGCTCGTGCAGCCGGGCGGCCGGGTGGCGGCGCAGGTGCCAGTAGCCGAGCAGGCACATCTCCGGGAACACCACCAGCTGAGCGCCCTGGTCGACGGCCTGCTGGGCGAGGCGCCGGACGGTGGACAAGTTGGTCTCCGGATCGTCCGGGACCGGTTCGAACTGGACGACGGCGGTTCGCAGCATCGGCATCTCCTTCGCGGGGTCTACCGCCAGCAAACCGCGCCCCGAGCATGCCGTCCAATGATATCCACAGGGTTATCCATATCCTGTGGTTATGGACCTGCGGCTGCTCCGAACCTTCGCCACGGTCGCTCGCACGGGCAACGTCAGCGCCGCCGCGGTCGAGCTGTCGACCAGTCAGCCGGCTGTCACGAAGCAGCTGCAGCTGCTCGAACGCCGGGTCGGGGCGACCCTGTTCGTCCGTGGCCGCCAGGGCGCGCGACTGACCGCGGCCGGGGAGGCGTTGCTGCCCGACGCGCTCGACCTGCTCAGCCGGTCGGAGGCCTTCGAACGCCGGGCCGCGTCGGTCGCGGCCGGGGAGGACGGCTCGCTGGCGATCGGTTTCGGCTTGTCCGGGATCGAGCTCGCCCCGCGGGCCGTGGCGTTGTTCCGGAGCAGGTACCCCGGCGTCGCGGTGTCGCTCGACGACATGTCGTCCGCGGTCCAGTGCGAACGCCTGCTCGCCGGCACTCTGCAGATCGGGTTCGTCCGCCTGCCGGCACCGGCCGGGATCGACCACGTCCGGCTACGCAAGGACCGGTTGGCGTTGGCCCTGCCCGCGACGATCGACGTCCCCGCCAACATCCCGGCCTGGCTCGACGGCCGCCCGCTGGTGCGGTTGCGCCCGGTCCGTGGCCCCGGCCTGTCCCACCAGATCACCACCCTGTACGCCGAACTCGGCTGCACACCCCTGATCCTGCAGGAGGCGGACGACCTGTTGACCGTGCTCGCGCTGGTCGCCGCCGGAGTGGGCCCGGCCGTCGTACCGGCCAGTGCGGGCACGATCGCCTCTGACGGCGTGCGGCTGGTGCCGCTGCGAGGCAAGTCCGCGTGCTGGTGGATCGGCGCGGCGTGGGTGGAACGCTCACTCGTGCTCGACCGCTTCCTCACCGCAGCGACCGACGCCGCGCGCAGCTGAGCGGCCGCGCCCACCTCGGAACGGTCAGCGCCGGCGGCGGGTGGTCCGGGGCAGTGCAGGCAGGGCCGGGGAGTCCAGCCAGGCCGCGAAGAGCGCGCGGACGGCGGCTTCGTCAGGGGCGACCGAGGCGGCGAGGTCGATGAAATCCTCGGTGGTGACCGAGCCGTGCCGATGCGTCCGGGTCCAGGTGCGGAGCAAGTCGAAGAAGACACCGTCGCCGAGGTGCAGGCGCACCATGTGCAGGGTGATCGCGCCGCGCTTGTAGAGGCGGTCGTCGAACATCAGCTCAGGGCCGGGGTTGGACAGCAGCAGATCCTGAGCGAGACCGGCCAGCCGGCTGTGAGCCTTCGAGACCTGCTGGTCGGCCGACAGGCCACCGGACCGCTCCGACCACAACCACTCGGCGTAACAGGCGAATCCCTCGTTGAGCCAGATGTGCCGCCAGCTGGCCGGGGTCAGGCTGTTGCCGAACCACTGGTGGGCCAGCTCGTGCGCGACCAGCCGCTCGGACCCCCGCCGGCCGTCCACATGGTTGCTGCCGAACACCGAGATGCCCTGCGCCTCCAGCGGAATCTCCAGCGGGTCGTCCGTCACCACCACCGTGTACGCCGTGAACGGGTACGGCCCGAAGAGCTCGCAGAACAGCTTCACCATGTCCTGCTGCCGGCCGAAGTCGGTCCGGAAGTCGCGGATCAGCCCGTGCGGCAGGACCGCCCGCTGGGTCACCGGCGCCGAGGCCAGCTCCAGCTCGTCGTACCGGCCGATCTGCACGGTCGCCAGGTACGTCGCCATCGGGGCGGCCTGGTCGTAGACCCAGCTGGTCCGGCTCGCCTTGCTCCGCCGCGACACCAGCCGCCCGTTCGCGACCACGTGGTACGGCGAGTCGGTGGTGACGGTGATCCGGTAGTGCGCCTTGTCGCCGGGATGGTCGTTGCAGGGGAACCAGGTGGCCGCCCCGCTGGGCTGGCTCGCGACGATGACGCCCTCGGTCAGTTCCTCCCAGCCGAGCTCGCCCCACGGGCTGTCGGCGGGCGCGGGGTTGCCGGAGTACTGGACCTCGACGACGAACTCGGTGCCGTCCATCAGGCCGGCGGCGGGCCAGACGTGCAGCTTGCCGTTGCGGTGCGTGTACCGGCCGGCCCGGCGGCCGTTGACGGACACCTTGGCGACCCGTAGGCCAACCAGGTCGAGACTGAGCCGGGACAGCGGCTGGGTCGCGACCGCGGTGATGGTCGCCTTGCCGGTCAGCCGGTTGCTGTTGACCCGGTAGTCGAGATCGAGCTCGTACGACTCGACCGAGTAGCCGCCGTTGCCGTGGCTCGGAACGTACGGGTCCCCCGCGGTGTCCGGGCCCGGCCGTGCCTTGAGCAAGTCATCGGCAACCATCAACCCTGCCAGGGCGCGATCGGGTTACCGGCCCAGCGGGTCCCGGCCGGCACGCTCTCACCCCGCATCACCAGGGACACCGGGCCCACGGTCGCGCCCGCGCCGACCGAGGCGGCCGGCAGCACGATGCCGTGCGGCCCCAGGGTCGATCCCGGACCGAAGGTGACGGTGCTCATGGACATCACCCTGTCATGGAACAGGTGCGTCTGGAGCACGCACCCGCGATTCACCGTGGCCCCGTCGCCGAGCGTGATCAGGTCGGCCTCCGGCAGCCAGTACGTCTCGCACCACACGCCCTTGCCGATCTTCGCGCCGAGCGTGCGCAGCCACAGCGCCAGCACCGGCGTGCCCGCCGCGGCGTTGGCGAACCAGGGCGCGGCGACCAGCTCGACGAAGTTGTCCACCACCTCGTTGCGCCAGACGAACGAGCTCCACAGCGGGTACTCGACCGCGCGGGTCCGGCCGACGATCACCCACTTGGCCACCGTCGCCATCCCGCCCGCGACCGCCCCGGCGGCCAGGATCACCGCGCCGGACAGCAGCACGGTCGGCCACGGCCCGAGCCACAGGTCGAGCGCCTGCAGCCCGAACAGCACGCCGAGCGCGATCAGCACCGTGCACATCATCGGGACGAAGCGGCACAGCTCGACCAGCGCGCGGGCCACCTTGAGCCGCAGCGGCGGGTCGAAGGTCCGGCTCTGGTCACCCGCGACCGCCTGGCGGCGCAGCTTGACCGGCGGGCTGCCGAGCCAGGATGTCCCGGCCTTCGACTTCTTCGGCGCCGCGGACAGCACCGCCACCAGCCCGTTCTTGGGCACCGACCGGCCGGGCGCCGTCATGCCCGAGTTGCCCAGGAAGGCCCGCTTGCCGACCTTCGCGCCGGCCACGTGCAACCAGCCGCCGCCGAGCTCGTACGACGCGATCATCGTGTCGTCGGCCAGGAACGCGCCGTCGCCGACCGTCGTCATCTTCGGCAGCAGCAGCACGGTCGACGCCTCGACGTCGCGGCCGATCTTCGCGCCGAGTGCCCGCAGCCACCACGGCGTCAGCAGGCTCGCGTACAGCGGGAACAGCAGTGTGCGGGCGGAGTCCAGCAACCGCTCCGTCGCCCACACCTGCCACCCGATCCGGCTCCGCACCGGGTAGTGCCCCGGCTTGATCCCGAGCCCCAGCAGGCGGACGAAGAGCAGCGTCAGCAGGGCCAGCGTGACGAAGCCGACCAGCGTCATCAACGGGATCGCCGTCAGCGCCTTCAGCGCGGCCTCACCGAGCGTCTCGGTGCCCCGCACAGCCCGCCCCAGTACGGCGATGGCGGCGGCCGCGGCGGCGACCGGGAGCAGCGACATCAGCGCGGACGCCGCGCCGTACGCGAGGACCCACCACGGGGCCCGGGCGGGACGCTGCTCCGGCCACGGCCGCCGGGCCCGGCCGACCCGGGTGGCGGGGGAGCCGGACCAGCGTTCGCCCGCGGGGACCTTGCCGGCGACGGCCGAACCGGCCGCGATCTCGGCGTTGCGGCCGATCTCCGCGCCGGGCAGCAGCGTGCTGCGCGAGCCGATCACCGCCTCGGCGCCGACACTGACCGCGCCGACGTGCAGGCGGTCGCCGTCGATCCAGTAGCCGGACAGATCCACCTCGGGCTCGATCGAGGCGCCGCGGCCCATCGTGAGCAGCCCGGTCACCGGTGGCAGCGTGTGCAGGTCGACGCCCCGGCCGATCTTGGCGCCGAGCGCGCGGGCGTAGTACGCGATCCAGGGGGCGCCGGCGAGATTGGCGGCACCGGCCGCGTCGGCCAGGTTCTCGGCGGCCCACAGCCGGACGTGGACCGTGCCGCCGCGGGGATGGACGCCGGGTTTCAGCCCCCGGAGCAGCAGCCGGGCACCGACCACGGCGATGCCCATCCGGCCGGCGGGGCTGATCAGCAGCAGCCAGCCGAGCAGGATCCACCACCAGGAGACCGTGCGCATCCACGGGTGCGGACCGGCGGTCAGCGCCAGCAGGTTGTTCAGGGTGAACAGGTAGACCAGCCAGCGAACGCCGACGACGGTCTGCAGGACCAGCGTCAGGGCCGTCTGCAGCAGCTGGGTGCCTGGAGGAGTCGGGCGGATGTCGCGCAGCTCCACCGGTTCGGCGGTGGTCGTGGCAGAGTCCAGCCGGTCGGCCAGCGCACCGAGCCGCGGGTACTCGTAGATGTCCGCGACGGTGATCTCCGGGTACCGCTCGCGCAGAGCGGAGACGAGCTGGGCGGCGGCGAGACTGCCGCCGCCGTGCAGGAAGAAGTCGTTGTCCGGGCCGGTCACCTTCGCGCCGAGCACCTTGGTCCAGCGTTCGGCCAGCCACCCCGCCGTACCGTCCAGGTCGGCGGCCGGGGCGTCGGTGTCCATGCCGGGCAGGGGCCAGGGCAGCGCGTCCCGGTCGACCTTGCCGGACGTCCGGGTGGGCAAGGTGTCGGTCAGCGCGATCAGGGGGACGAGCGCGGCGGGGAGCGCCTCGCGGAGCCGCTCGGTCGCCGCCGTCTGGTCGAAGCTGTCCGGGTCGTCGGGCACCAGGTAGCCGACCAGCAGCTGGTTGCCTGCCGCGCTCGTCCGGACGGCGGCGGCCGCGCCGGACACCCCGGGCAGCGACTGCAAAGCCGCGTCCACCTCGCCGAGCTCGATCCGGCGGCCGCCGAGCTTGATCTGCTCGTCGGCGCGGCCCTGGAACAGCAGGCCGGCCTCGTCCTTGCGGACCAGGTCACCGCTGCGGTACGCCCGGCCCCAGCCCAGCGAGGGCATCGGCGCGAACTTCTCGGCGTCCTTGGCCGGGTCCAGGTACCGGGCCAGCCCGACCCCGCCGATGATCAGCTCACCGATCTCGCCCTCGGCAACCTCGTTGCCCTGGGCATCGACGACGGCGAGGTCCCAGCCGTCCAGCGGCAGCCCGATCCGGACCGGGCCCTCCCCGGTCAGCTGGGCGCCGCACGCGACCACGGTGGCCTCGGTCGGTCCGTAGGTGTTCCACACCTCGCGGCCGTCGACGGCGAGCCGCTCGGCCAGCTCGGGCGGACAGGCCTCGCCGCCGAAGATCAGCAGCCGGACGGCATCGAGCGCGTCGGCCGGCCAGAGCGCGGCGAGCGTCGGCACGGTGGACACGACGGTGATGCCCTGGGCAACCAACCATGGCCCGAGGTCCATGCCGCTGCGGACCAGCGAGCGCGGGGCCGGGACCAGGCAGGCGCCGTGCCGCCAGGCCAGCCACATCTCCTCGCAGGAGGCGTCGAAGGCGACCGACAGGCCGGCCAGCACCCGGTCGTCCGAGCTGATCGGCTCCTGCTGGAGGAACAGCCGCGCCTCGGCGTCGACGAAGGCGGCCGCCGACCGGTGCGTCACCGCGACACCCTTCGGAACCCCGGTCGAGCCGGAGGTGAAGATGATCCACGCGTCGTCGTCCGGTGTCGGCCCGTCGGCCGCGTCCCGGTACGGCGTACCGGCGTGCGGGCCGTCGGTGAAGGCGTCGGGGCCGGTCTGGTCCATCCGGGCGGAGTACGGGAAGTCGTAGTAGCCATCCTCGTCCGGCCCGTCGGGACGGACGCCGGTGGACGCAGCGCCGCCGGTCCGGGCGTCGGTGAGCTCCAGACCGTCGGTGACGATGGCGGCGACACCGGCCTCGCCGAAGACCAGTTCGGCGCGTTCGGGCGGGTCGTCGGCGTCGACCGGGACGTACGCGGCGCCGGCCTGCAGAATGCCCAGGATCGCCACGTACAGGTCGTTGTGGCCGGACGAGATCCGCACCCCGACCCGGTCGCCGGGGCCGATGCCGAGTCCGTTCAGCCGGGACGCGAACTTGGTCACCTGCTCGACCAGCTCGCGGTAGCTGAGGCTCACGTGCGAGTCGTCGAGCGCGGGGTCGTCGGGATACCGGCCGGCCGTTTCGTGCAGGATCTCGACCAGCGTGCGCGCGGGCGGCGCGCTGTCCCCCCGTCGCAAAGTCACCGGGCGGATGATACGCGGACCGGTTGAACCGGAACCGAACGTGCCGCCACGGTGAGATGACGGCGGTGAGCTACTTCACCAGGTCGGCCGGGGCGGCGAAGGTGTTGCAGGCCTTGGCCTCGCCGACGTTGAAGCCGTTCAGGATCCAGAAGCCCTGGCTGGTGGCCAGGCCGTGGGTGCGTTCCGAGGGCGGGGTCTTCTCCGTCTCGCCGAAGCTGTTGCTGGCCTGGTACTCGAACTCCTTCATCCGCTTGGTGAAGGGATAACTCTTCGCGACCGCCCGGCTGAACACGCCGCCCAGGCAGGACGCCTGCACCTCGTTGCGCCGGGAGCTCTCCAGCTTCTGCTCCGGGTGGTCCTGCAGGTACACCGCGCGGGCGTAGAACAGGTCGGTGACACCCTGGATGTGGTGGCCGTACTCGTGCGCAATCGTCAGCAGGTACGCCAGGTCCTCCTCGGGACCGAACGCCTTGTTCATCTGCTGCACGTCGGTGTACATCACGTTGTTGCCGTAGCAGTAGAACGCGAGCACCCGGCCGGACATCGGCTTGAACGAGCCGCACGGCGTGTTCACCGGCTTGTCGAACACCACCAGCCCCGGGTCCGGCTTGGTCACGCCGATCTTGTTCAGCACCGGGCGCCAGCCGTCGTTCAGGCACTTGAAGAGCTTCTCGTAGTACACCTTCTGCGCGGCCAGGCTGCCGTCGCCCAGCTTCTCCGCCGGGCAGTCCAGCTCGCCGAGCCCGCCGGCCTGGTAGAGCGTGCTGTTCAGCAGGTAGTCCTCGGCGGTGCCCTTGTCCGGCTTGGTGGTCGCCGTGGGCACGATCGTCGGGCCGGCGGCCTGGGGCTGGTCGGTGCCGGCGCCGCCGACCAGCGTGGCGACGACCACTGCGAGCGTAATCCCCAGCATGGCGAGCGCGGAGAAGCCGATCAGCAGGAACTTGAGCGCACCGCCACGGCGCCGCCGCGGGGGCTGGAAGCCGTTGAAGTGGTTGGGGCCGCCGTAGTACGGCTGGGCCCACTGACCGGGGTACTGGCCCTGCGGCGGCTGACCCGGAAAGGGTCCCTGCTGGTACTGGCCTGGACCGGGATACTGCTGCCCCTGGTACTGGTACTGACCCCCGTACGCCGGCTGCTGCGGCTGGCCCGGCTGCCAGGCACCGGCCTGCGGCGGCGGCAGGATGCCGGGCGGCGGCGCCGGAGAACGCTGTCCCGGCTGCTGGTCCCGAGGACGGTCCTGGGGGCGGTCGTACCCGTAAGGATTGCTCACTGGTTCGGTGGCCCCTTCTGCGCCGGGAGGAACGTCGAGCGGGTTCGCTGGGCGAACCGCCCCGAGACTACCCTCGACCCATGTCACTGAAGCGCCGCCTCCTCCCGGCAGCCCTGCTCGTGTCCCTGACGACCCCCCTCGTTGCCCTCGGCACGCTGCCGGCCCAGGCCGCGGACGACCGGATCACGGCGTACACCGCGGAGGCGACGCTGACCGGCGACGGCGTGCTCAAGGTCACCGAGACCGTCGACGTCACCGCGGGCAGCGGCACCTTCAGCCGGACTCTGGCGACCCGGGTCCGCTCGGACGCCGAGGACGACCGGGTCTACGACCTGAGCAACGTGTCCGCGACCGTGAACGGGCAGCCCGCGGCCGGGTTCGCCGACACCGAGGTGGACAACGGCCGGCAGCTGTCGGTGCAGGTGTCCGGCCAGTCCAAGGTCGTCTACAGCTACGAGGTCGGCAACGTGGTGGCCGACTCGACCGAGGGCCGCACGGTGAGCTGGCCGATCGTCCAGGGCTTCGGCGCCTCGATCCCGAAGGCGACCGTGGCGGTGAACGTGCCGTTCGCGAGCTGGGTGACCTGCTTCGCCGGCCGGGTCGGCTCGAGCAAGCCGTGCACCTCGTTCCAGCTGGGCGAGTCGGCTGCCGTGGAGATCGAGCAGCTGCAGGTGCCGGCCGGTGGGCGGCTGACCTTCCTGACCGGCCTCAGCGACCAGGCGACGGTCCAGCCGAACGCCGCGTTCAAGACCCGCTGGACGCTGCACCACGCCTTCACCGCCGACAGCGCCACCCTCGGGCTGAGCGCGCTGCTGCTCGGCCTCGGCGTGCTGGCCGCCGCGGCGCTGTGGTTCTTCAAGGGCCGGGACGCGAGCCGGACCGGTGGCGGGGCGCCCGAGCGGCCGGTGCTGGACGGGCCCGACGGTCCCCAGTTCGCGGCGCCGGACGGGATCCGCCCGGGCCAGGTCGGCACCGTGGTGGACGAGTCGGCCGACGTCGTGGACATCACCGCGACCCTGCTGGACCTTGCCATCCGCAACTACCTCACCATCGTCGAGCTGCCCCGCGCGACGCCCTTCGCCCGGCTGGACTGGGAGCTGCGCCGGCTGAACGCGGGCGGGCCCGAGCTGCTGCCGTACGAGAAGGCGCTGCTGGACGCGGTCTTCGCCGACGGCGACACCGTGCTGGTGTCCACCCTCGGCCCGGCGCTGCGCCCGCGGCTCACCCTGGTCCGCGAGCAGCTGTACGCCGACGTCGTGACCCAGGGCTGGTTCGCGAACCGTCCGGACGCCGTCCGGAACCGCTGGACCACCGCGGGTCTGGTGCTGCTCGCCGCCGGCGTGGTGCTGACGATCGTGCTCGCGGTCGCCACGAAGTTCGGCCTGGTCGGTCTGGCCGTGATGCTCGCCGGGGTCGCGTTGTCGCTGGCCGGCCAGGTCGCGCCGGCGCGCACCGCGCGCGGCGCCGCCGTTCTCGGGCGCGTCGGTGGGCTGCAGCGCTACCTGGCCGCCGAGACCTCGGCGAGTCTGCCGCAGAGCCACCGGCTCGAGTTCGCCTCCCGCTGCCTGCCGTACGCCGCCGTGCTCGGGCTGACCGAGAAGTGGGCGCTGGAGATCGCCGCGACCGATGACGACGACGACCCGGACGCCGGCATCGGCTGGTACTCCGGCCCGGAGAACTGGCACCTGTCCGACATCGGCGAGTCGCTGTCGAACTTCGTCACCACCTTCGGCGGCACGCTGACCGCCGCGCGCCGGCTCTTCTGACCTCAGCACGAAGCCCCGGGACCCCTTGCTGCCAAGGGCTCCCGGGGCTTCGTCGTCCTGGGTCAGCTGGTGTACTGCGGGTTGGTGTTGAAGGTGTTGCAGAAGATCGGGTTCTTGTAGTTGAAGCCCCGGATCGACCAGCGGTTGTGGTTCACCTTCGAGCCGTGGTCGCGGACCCGCGGCTTGCTGAACTCGTCACCGGCGTTGGCGACGGCGAACTTCCAGCTGTTCAGCAGGTCGCCGCGCAGCGGGATGTACGGCGCGTTGGTGCCCAGGTACGCCGAGCCGAGGCAGGACGCCTGCAGCTCGCGCCGGCGCGACTCCAGCAGCCGCAGGTTCGGGTCGGCCATCGTCGCCTGCCGGGTGAAGCTGGCCCGGAAGATGCCGGTCAGCTGCTGGATGTGGTGCCCGTACTCGTGCGCGAACGTGTTCAGCATCCAGGCCCGGGTGTACATCGGGTTGATCCGGTAGTTCTTGTAGTCGACGTTGAACGGCATGTAGATCGCCTCGTTGGCGCCGCAGTAGAAGCCGCGGGTGCCGCGCTCGGTGCCGCACGGCGTCTTCACCTGGTTGGCGTAGACGATCACGTGCGGGGCGCGGAACGGCTGGCCGGACTTCTTCAGCGCCAGCCACCAGGTGCGGTTGAGGCACGGCAGCAGGCGGTTGTAGTACGCCTTGGTCGCCGCGAACGTGGTCGGCCGGTACGGCGGCTCGACGCACTTGGTCGGCTGCAGCACCCCGACCGAGTAGATCTTGTTCTTCGCCACCACCTCGTACGGCGTGAGCTGGCGCGGCTTCGGCTTCGGCTTCGGGGGCGGCGGAGGCGGCGGGGTCGGCGACGGGGTGACCGTGGGGGTCTCGGTCGGCGTCTCCGACGGGGTCGGCGTGGGGGTGTCGACGGCGACCGGGACGGTCGGGTCGTCCTTGTTCAGCTGGATCGCGGCGGTGATGCCGGAGCCGACCAGCACGACGGCGAGCGCGACCAGACCGATGAGCAGGCCCTTCGACAGCTGGCGGGGCTTGCGGCGGCGGCCGGGGCCCGGCGGCTGCGGGATCGGGATCGGCGGGTACTGCCAGGCCGGCTGCCCACCCTGCGGACCACCCGGACCTCCGCTTTGCGGCTGCTGCCAGCCGGGCTGGCCACTCTGCTGCTGGTAGCCCGGCGGGTAACCACCCGAGGTCGCACCCGACCACGGGTTCCCACTCTGCGACGACTGCTGCTGCCCGGTCGGCCCGGGCCAGGAACTCCCGGACTGCGGCAGCACCGGGCCGGTCGACGCACTCGGCCACGAACTGGTGATCCCGGCGCCGGTGCTGGGTGTGCCGGTGCCAGGGGTGCCCGCGCCCGGCGTCCGCGAGCCGGGTGCGCCGGCGCCGGATGCACCTGCGGCCGCTGCGCCCGCGCCCGCTGCGCCTGCGGCCGCTGCGCCTGTGCCGGCGGGCGATGTCCCGAGGCCCGGCGTACCGGCGCCGGATGCGCCTCCGTCGACCTGGCGCCCACTGCCCGGCGTACCGGCTCCTGGGGTGCCGGCGCCTGCGCTTGCGCCGAGGGAGCCGGAGGCGGCGGGGGTGCCGGAGGGGGAGGTGGGCTGGTTGCCGGTGTAGGACCTGCCGTAGCTGCCCTCGGTGGTGCCGTGGCGGGGGCCGGTGGGAGGCGGGGCCGAGTGCTGGCCGCGCGACGTGCCGGGCTGGCTGTAGGGCGGTTGGTTCCAGCCGGAGGTGCCACCCGGGGTGGCCGAGGGCTGAGTCGAGCCGCCCGCCGCCGGACCGCCGGCCGAGCTGCCGCTGGCTGGACCGGCCGAGGTGCCGCTGGCTTGACCGGCCGAGGTGCGGCTGGCTTGACCAGCTGAGCTGCCGCCTGCCGCGCTGGCGGAGCTATCGCCGGCTGAGTTGCCGCCTGCAGCGCTGCCGCCTGCGCCCGTCGGGGCGCCGGGGTGGCTGGAGGGCTGGTCGGACAGGCCTGGGGTGTACCACTGGGTGGGGCCTGGGGGCGCCGGCGGAGGGACGGGGTGTTGCGGGTCCGGCCGCAGGTACTCCTGCTGCTTGTCGGTGGACTCGGTCCACCAGCGGGGCGACTGGCCATCCCGGCGGGACGTGCCCTCTTCGCCGGTGGGCTGCTCGCCCTCGGGCTCCGACGGGTCCCGCCCCGGGGGTGGATTCCAGTTGTCCGACATCGATACTCCTCACGAGACCTTGCTGGCCGAAGCCGTGAACGTGTTGCAGTTGGCGCTGTTGACGGTGTTGAAGCCCTGCGCGGCCCAGTACTGGTGACTGACCCGCGCGCCGTGATCCCGCGGTCCGCCGCGGTTGTTCTCATCCCCGGTCTGAGCCTCGATGTAACGGCGGTAGACGGTCAGGTCCAGCCCCGTGATGCCGTACGACAGTTTGTTCGCCCCCATGAACGCCGCCCCCAGGCAGGACGCCTGCAGTTCGATCCGGCGGCTCAGCTCGAGCCGGGCCGCACGGTCCGGCGCGTCGTACTCGAGTTGCGCCGCGGCGGGCAGGATACCGGTGATCTGCTGCAGGTGGTGACCGAACTCGTGCCCGGCGGTGTAGGTCGCCCACATCCGGGAGAACGCGCGGCTGGCGTCGTCGGGCGACCGGTTCCACAGCTTGATGTCGTCCTCGAACTTCAGGTACAGCGTCCGGTTGGTGCTGCAGTAGAACGACACCGGGGACCCGCCGGTGCACGGCGACTGGACAGTTCCCGCCCAGAAGAGCACCCGAGGCGCCACGAAGGTGTCCTGGCCGGCCCGTACCAGCGGAGCCCAGGCCCGGTTCAGGCAGCCGACCAGGTTGGCGTAGTACGTCTGAACAGCCCCCGCGCTGCTCAACGTCGTCTGCCGCTCACGACAGTCGACCGACCGCTGCACACCGCTGCGGTAGAACCCGTCGGCCTGGACGATCTGCGCACTGCCCTGCGACGGCTTGCCGGCACCAGGGGTTCCGGCGGAGTTGTCGTCGGACCCGGTCGGTGTGCTGCCCGGCGTACTGGCCGGAGCCGTGCTGCTGGAACCACCCGGACCCGTCGCTGGTGCGACGGTCGGCACATTGTCTTCGCCGCGGAGCGCCAGTGCGGCCACGACGACCAGTACGCCGACTCCGCCGAGCAGCAGCAGGCTCCTGACCAGCCCGGACCGGCGTCGGCGAGCAGGTCCACCGTGCTGGAAGTGGTGCTGCCCACCGAACTCGGGCCCCCAGCCGACCGGCGGCAACGCAGGACCGCCGCCCGGCGTACCGGGCAGCGGGTAGCTGGCGTAGAGCGGTATCGAGCCGTCGGGCAGTGGACCCGGCGGAGGCGCTTGGGGTGGTTCGCTCCAGTTCTGGTTCGACACGGTCGTTCCTCATCCCCCCGGGACACCCAGGGCGTGATCCGGACGTCCCAGGCTATCCACCAGAACAGCTCCCCGTCTCCCGATCGGCCCGCCGGATCTCGCCGGTGGCCCTACTGCACCCTCGCCGAGGTCGAGGTGAACGTGTTGCAGGCGGCCGGGGTCCGGGCATCGTAGCCGCGCTGGGCCCAGTACCGGTGGTTCTCGGCGTTGCCGTGGTCGCGCCGGGGGTCGATGGTGTGGGCGATCAGCCACTTCCACTCCCGCTGAGCCTGCCCGGTGATCGGGTAGGTCCGCCGGTTGGCGCCGATGAAGACGTCACTGAAGCAGGATGCCTGCAGCTCCAGCCGCCGGGTCATCTCCAGCTCGGCCGCCCTGGTCGGGGCGTCGTAGCGCATGTCGTGATTCGCCTCGAGAATGCCGGTCAGGTGCTGGATGTGGTGGCCGTACTCGTGGGCGAACTGGTGCAGCATCCACATCCGGGCCCAGACCTTGCCGTTGCTGTGCCGGTAGCGGTTGTAGTTGCCGACGTCCTCGCGCAGGTTCATGTAGATGGCCTCGTTGCTGCTGCAGTAGAACGGCGGACCGGTGTCGCTCATCGAGCCGCACGGCGACTGGACGACTCCGGTGAAGGTCAGCACGGTCGGCGGCCGGAACTGGGCTCCGGACCGCTGGACCAGGACGGGCCAGGAGCGGCCGAGGCAGTTCTTCAGGTTGGCGTAGTTCGCCCGGGCGCCGGCTGCCGTCGACGGGCGCGCGTTCGACTCCCGGCAGCCCAGCGACGGCATCGTGCCGGCCCGGTAGATGCGGTTGCGGCTGACGATCTCGTAGTCGGTCGGGCCGCGCCGGACCGGCGGCGTGCTGGTGGTCCGGGGCGCGGTCGGCCGGGTCACTGTCGGCCGGGTCGGCACGGGCGTGGTCGGCGCGGTCGACGACGGTCCGGCCGTCGGCTCCTCGGTCGGGGTGCCGACCGGGGTGCTGGCCGGGGTGCTGGGGGTGGAGGTCGGGACCGGGCTGGAGTAGTCGTTCGGGCGGTTCTGCTGGGCGATCGCGGTGGCGATCGCCAGGCCGGCCATCGCCAGGCCGACGAGCAGGATCGGCACGACGATCCAGGGGGCCTTGCTCTTCTTCCGCGGCCGCTGCGGACCGCCGGGCGGGGGAGCGCCCCAACCGAGGCCGTGCGGGAGCTGCTGCATCGGCGGCGGTGCGCCGAAGCCACCCTGGCCCGGCTGCGGGTGCCACGGCTGCGGCGCCAACGGCCCGGGCGGCGGCACCTGCCCGCCGTACTGCGGCTGGCCTCCGTAGGGCGGTTGCCCCGGAGGCGGCTGGTTCCCGTACGGCGGCTGGCCGGGAGGCGGCTGGTTTCCGTACGGCGGCTGGCCGGGAGGCGGCTGGTTTCCGTACAGCGGTTGACCGGGAGGCGGCTGACTCCCGTACGCAGGCTGGCCCGGCGGAGGCGCGTACGGAGGCTGCCCGTACGGAGGCCCGGGCTGGTACGGCCCTTGCGGTGGCTGCTGGGGGTACTGCCCCGGAGGTCCCCACTGGTTGTCGGACACGCGCGCTCCATCGCCCCCGCCGACGGACACCGGCGCGGCCCGGGGCGCGGCCGCGCATCGCCCAGACGCTATCCGAGACCGGGCTCAGCCGGATCGTTGCGGTCGGCACGAGTCACGGTAGGGTGCCCGGTGCAAGCGGCCGCCGCACGCCGTACCGCGGTTGACCGATCCAACCTGACCCTCTCGATACGGTGTGATTGGGCGATGCGTCTACGTCTGCTCGGGGTGTCCCTGTGCGCTCTCGGAGTCCTGGCCGGGACCGGTGTCCCCGCCGGTGCCTCCGGTCTGAGTGGTACCGCCGACCCGGTGGTCACGAACTACGACAGCGAGGTCCGGGTCGAGCGCGACGGCGCGCTGAAGGTGTCGGAGTCGTGGAAGCTGAGCAACGTGACCGGGACGTTCACCCGGTTCCTGCTCACCCGTGACCACCTGCCCGACGACGTCGACCACGTGCAGGAGATCGCCGACCTGCAGGTGAAGGCCGGTGGCGAGACCAAGAAGGCCGAGGTCAGCACCGAGGGCGACATCACCTCGATCGCGGTCGAGGACGTCTCCGGCGACGCGCAGCTGGACTTCACCTACACCGTGCGCGGCGCGGTCGCGACCACGCTGAACGGCACCGAGCTGCGGTTCACGCCGCTGACCGGTCTCGCGCTGACCGTGCAGGACGCGAGCATCGTCTACAGCACGCCGCAGGTCACGCACGTCTCGTGCTTCGCCGGCGCGGTCGACAGCAACCACCCGTGCACGCTGGCCCAGCTGGGCGAGACGGCCGGTCCGACGTTCCGCCAGCAGGGCCTGCCGCCCGGCAACACGGTCCGGATGACGGTCGGCTTCCCCGAGGGCGAGATCGCGGCGAATGCGATCGTGGAGTACCGCAAGACCTTCCAGCGCGCCTTCTCGACCGACACCGCGCAGCTGGTCACCGCGCTGCTGGTGCTGCTGCTCGGCGCCGCCGCGCTGCTGGCCCTGTACCGGCTGCGCGGCCGTGACCAGGTCGACCCGCGCCGCGTGGTGCCGGCGTCGCTGTTCAGCCTCGGCCAGGACGCCCGGATCGACTTCACCCCGCCGGCCGACCTGCGGCCCGGCGAGGTCGGCACGCTGATCGACGAGCGGATCGACCCGGTCGACGTGACCGCGACGATCATCGACCTGGCGGTGCGCGGTCACCTGACGATCACCGAGCTGGAGCACGCGACGGAGTTCGCCCGGCCGGACTGGGAGCTCAAGCGGGTCGCGCACGCGCCGGCCGAGCAGCTGCAGCGCTACGAGAACGTGCTGCTGCGGGCGATCTTCGGCGACAACGACACGGTCCTGGTCTCCGAGCTCGGCAAGCAGGTCCGGGCCAACCTCGGCCAGGTCCAGGACGCCCTGTACGACGGCGTGGTGAAGCGCGGCTGGTTCACCGAGCGGCCGGACCGCACCCGCTCGCTGTGGGCCACCATCGGCATCGGCGTCACCGTGCTCGGTGTGATCCTGACCGTGCTGCTCGCCCTGTTCAGCACCTGGGGGCTGCTCGGCATCGCGATCACCGCCGTCGGCGTCGGCCTGCTCGCCGTCGGGCGGCACATGCCGGCCAAGGCGCCCGCCGCCGGCCGGGTCCTCGGTCAGGTGGCGGCGATCCGCGGCGAGCTGCTGGAGATGGACGTCAGCGAGCTGCCCAGCGACCAGCACGCCGAGCTGTGCTCCCGTGCCCTGCCGTACGCCGTCGTGCTCGGCGGCTCGGAGCGCTGGATCGACGCCCTGGTGGCCACGGACGTCGACGACAGCGCGGACGAAGGTTTCCACTGGTACCGGGGTCCCCGCGGCTGGCACCTGCAGTACCTGCCGGACTCGCTGCGCAACCTCACCACCAACCTCACCGGCGCGCTCTTCACCCGCTGACCTCCGCCGCGCGCTTCGCGGCGCGCGGCGGGGTCAAGGGCGTCACCAGTTGCTTTGGGCAACCGTCGCGGGCAGCGGTGTGCCGGCCGGGTGGATCACGTAGACCAGGCCGCCCGAGTGCGGCACCCAGGCGTTCTCGAACGCCTCCCGGTCGTACGTCGTGCGGACCTGGTCGTTGCTCGGGATCAGGTGCGAGGCCGGGTCGTTGACCACCACGTCGCCGTTCGGGGCGAAGCCGACGATCACCATCAGGTGTCCGTTCGTGCCGTAGCCGGCGCCCGGCAGGTCGCCCTTCTTGAACGACAGCGACGCCACCAGCGGGATGCCGGCCTTGATGAACTGCTCGGCCTCGGTCAGCGACCGGAGCCTGGTGACGAACGCGTCCAGCCCCCGCGTCCCGGCGTACGCGGTGTTGAACGGCCAGTTGCCGGCGCCGTCGTAGGCGTAGTCGAAGACCGACCGGGCGGCGTGGTCCACCTGCGGGTCCGCGTCGGCCGGGTCGACCCACGCGGTCTCGGCCGCGGTCGGGCCGGCGCCGTAGTAGTCGAGCACCATCGCGGTCGACGTCGCGGAGCACCAGGCCTCACCGCCGCCGTCCCACTGCGGGTAGTGCCCGATGTGCGTCTCCTGCGAGTACGTCGGGACGTCGAGCACCGTGCCCTGCGCCCCGCCGAGCGGGCTCACCGGAACCTTCTTCTGCTCGGCCAAGTGGGACGCCATCGCGCCGACCGAGCGGACAGTGGGCGTCGCGCTCGTCCCGCTGAGACGGTAGAGCGTCACCTTGAGCTGCCAGCTGTTGAGCGTGCGGCCGGTCGCGGCGACGAAGGTGTCGACGGCAACGGAGCCGTTGGTGTCGCCCTGGCTCGGCACGGACGTGCGGTGGATGTCGCCGGCCGCCGTGTCGTCCCCGCTGCTCCACCGACCCAGCACGTACCACTTGGTGGTCGTCCCGAGGTCGGTGCGGCCGGCCATCGACACCTCGGCCCAGGTGCCCGGCGGGGTGGTCGCGTTCCACGAGGCGATCAGCTCGGTCAGGCCGAAGCCGGGCCGCACTTCGGGCGACGTCCAGCTGGTCCGGTCGTAGCTCTTGGCCGAGCCGTCGCCGAACGGGTCGACGTACGCCGTGGTCCCGGTGGCCGTGCCGAACGTCAGGCTGCCGTCGGTCACGGTGGTGCCCTGGTGGTCACCGGCCAGGAAGTCGGCGGTCGACGACCAGGCGCGGTAGGAGATGTCGCTGGTCAGCGGCACCTTGGCGGCCTCGCCGGGTACGGCGGTGAGGCTCAGCACGACCACCCCGGTGATCAGGGCGGCGAGAGGTCGGGTGGCGGTCATGCTTCGACGGTAGACCCCCGGCGAGCGGCTGTCTCGGTGAACGCGTGCCGTAAATAACGCCAGTTCGGTAAGTTACTTACTGCGACGCGTCCACTCGTCGGCGAGCATCGCGAAGACCAGCTCGTCGGTCCACTCGCCCTTGAGGAACTCGTTGCGGACGAAGTGCGCCTCCTGCCGCATCCCGAGCCGGCGCAGCAGGTTCGCCGAGCTGGTGTTGCGGTGGTCCAGGCGGCCGATGATCCGGTGCATCCCGAGCTGCTCGAAGCCGAGCCGGAGCAGCTCGACGGACGCCTCCGAGGCGTACCCGTGGCCGTGCGACTCCGGGTGGAAGACGAAGCCGATCTCGCCGCTGCGGTGCTCCGCGGAGTGCACGAACAGCGTCACCTCGCCGAGGTGCTGCCCGGTCTCCCGGAGCACGGCGGCCAGCGTGAGCGCCTGGCCGTCGGTGTCCATCGCGACGTCGGCCAGACGGCCGGCCAGCGACTCCCGGACCTGCTCGGGCGTCTTCGCGTCGTAGAGCAGGAACCTGGCCACGTCGTCGTTCGACTGCAGCTTCAGCAGATCGTCGTAGTCGGCCTCGGTGTAGCGGCGCAGGATCAGTCGGTCGGTCTCGATCGGCAGCGAGAAGGGCATGCCGTGACGATAGGCCCAATGCCGGACCGCGGCACCCGGTTTAACCGGGCGCCGCGGTGCGCGGTTCATCCGTTGGCGAGTGCCACCAGCCGGGTCTGGTCGCCGTTGAAGCGGTTCTGGTCGATCGGGCTGGAGCTGTACTGCCAGAACGTGTAGTAGGGCCAGCCGCCCGGCAGAGTCCCCGGCGCCGAGGCGTACCGGGCCACCCAGAGCGGGTTGGTGCCGTTGAAGGCGGTGCTGTTGCCGGTGCACCGGCTCCACCAGTCGAGGTTGGTGTAGATGACGGCGTCCCGGCCGGTACGGGACTTGTACGTCGTGAGGAAGTCCCGGATCCAGCTCACCATGCCGGCCTGGGTCTTGCCGTAGCAGGTCGCGCCGTACGGGTTGTACTCGATGTCGAGCGCGCCGGGCAGGGTCCGGCCGTCCCGGGACCAGCCGCCGCCGTGGTCGACGAAGTAGTTGGCCTGGTTGGCGCCGCTGGAGTCGTCGGGGGTGGCGAAGTGGTACGCGCCGCGGATCATGCCGACGTTGTAGGAACCGTTGTACTGCTGGGCGAAGTACGGGTTCGTGTAGTAGTTGCCTTCGGTCGCCTTCACGTAGGCGAACCGCTTGCCGGCGTTCCACCACGACGCCCAGTTGACGTTGCCCTGGTGGCTGGAGACGTCGATGCCCTCGACCGTGGCGGCCGGGGCCATCGCGGCCGGGGCGATCGCAGTGGTGGGCGCGGTGGTGCTGGGCGTCGACTGGCGCCAGCCCATGAACGCCTCACCGGCGCGGGTGATGCCGTGGGCACGGGCTTCGGGGGTGGGCTGGTGCGGCGCGTCGGGGCGCGCGGTGGCGAGGGTGGAGCCGGTGAGCGGGGCCAGGAGCAGGCCGAGCGTGACGGCGGCACCCGTGACGAGGGACTTCACGAGGGACCTCCACAGAGAGCACAAAGGGGCGGGAATGAGCGCTCGCGGGGGTCTTACCCGTTCGGAGGTAGGAAATAACCGCCGATCATCGGCTATCTCGTGAAATGTTGACAGTCGTGGTCAGCGGACCTTGTCGGAGGTGGCGGTGAAGGTGTTGCAGGCGGCGAGGTTGCGGCTGTTGAACGCGCGGTTCACCCAGTACGGCTGGACCTCCCGGCTGCCGTGGTCGCGGACCGGGGCGTACTCGTCGCCGGAGTTCGCGGTGAGCCAGTTCCACTGCCGTTTGAGGCTGCCGGTCACCGGATAGCTCTGCCGGTTCGCCCCGATGAAGATCGCGCCGAAGCAGGTGGCCTGCAGCTCCTTGCGCCGGGCGAGCTCCAGCTCCTTCGCCCGGGTGGGTGCCTCGTAGGCCAGCTTCCGGTAGGCCCTGAGCGTGCCGCTGAGGTACTGCACGTGGTGGCCGTACTCGTGCGCGAGCGTGTCGAGCATCGCCGCCCGGTGGAACGCGCGCGACTGCGGGTGGGAGGACCGGCGGTAGAGCTTCACGTCATCGACCGCGTCCATGTAGATGGTCTCGTTCGCCGAGCAGTAGAACGCGCTGGGAGCGCCGCCGCCGCACGGCGAGATGGCCGGCCCGGACATCGCCACCAGGTTCGGGGACCGGAACGGGTCGCCCGCCGCCCCCAGCTGGGGCCGCCAGGCCCGGTCCAGGCACGCCTTGACCGGCAGGTAGTAGGAGCGCGCACCGGCCACGCTGGAGGCCTGCACCCGGGGCTCCCGGCACCCCGCGCCTCGCTGGACCCCGACCCGGTAGATCTTGTCCCGGGAGGCGACCTCCCACGCGGTCGGCTCCCGCGGCGGGGGCGGCGTGGTCCGGGTCGGCCGCGGGACCGTCGGCCGGGAGGTCGGTTGGGTGACCGGGGCGCTGGGGTCGGGCGATCCGGGCTGCTCACTGGGCGCTGGGTAGCTGTACGTCGGCTGCGGTTGCGGCTGGGCGTAGTCCTTGTGCCGGTTGTGCTTGTTGATCACGCCGATCGTCCACAGCCCGGCCACCAGGGCGAAGCCGAGCACGATCGGCACCGCGATCCAGGCCTTGCTCTTCTTGCGCTTCGGCGGCTGCTGGCCGAACTGCGGCCCCCAGCCGAAGCCGGGACCACCCGGCGGAGGGCCGAACTGCTGACCGCCGTACTGCGGGTACTGCGGCTGGTACGGCTGCGGCCCCTGGTACTGCGGCTGCCCGTACTGCGGCTGCCCGTACTGCTGCGGCTGCCCATACTGCGGCGGCGGCCCGTACTGCGGTCCCTGCTGGGGCTGGTACGGCGGCTGCGGCGGGCCGTACGGGGGCTGCTGGTTCGACAAGGTTCCCTCCTTCGACGCAGACGGTAGCCGCCGGAGGGTCCGCCGGAGCCGGGTCCTGCCTGGGGAGAATTGTCAAGAGCAGTCTCGAAACACCGTTACCCTTGATCGGTGACACTTCGCTTGTACGACACCGCGACGGCAGCAGTGAGGGATTTCGTACCGGTCCATCCGGGCAAGGTCGGGATCTACCACTGTGGGCTGACGGTGCAGGGTGCGCCGCACGTCGGGCACATCTACAAGGAGGTCGTGTTCGACGTCCTGCGGCGCTGGCTGGAGCGCTCCGGCTACCAGGTCACCGTGATCGCGAACGTGACCGACATCGAGGACAAGATCCTGGCGAAGTCGGCCGAGCGCGAGATCCCGTGGTGGGCGCACGCGTACGAGTTCGAGCGCGAGCTGCACTGGGCCTACGACGTGCTGGGCTGCCGCCCGCCGACGTACGAGCCGCGCGCGACCGGACACATCCCGGAGATGCTGGAGATGATCCAGCAGCTGATCGACGGCGGCCACGCGTACGTCGCGCAGGACGGCTCCGGCGACGTCTACTTCGACGTGAAGTCCTGGCCGGCCTACGGCGAGCTGTCGAACCAGAAGATCGACGACATGGAGGCCGCCGAGGACGCGGACCCGCGCGGCAAGCGGGACCCGCGCGACTTCGCGCTCTGGAAGGGCCACACCGAGGGCGTGCCGCTGACCGCCTCCTGGCCGACCCCGTGGGGCCGCGGCCGGCCGGGCTGGCACCTGGAGTGCTCGGCGATGGCCGGCAAGTACCTCGGCGGCGAGTTCGACATCCACGGCGGCGGCCTGGACCTGCGCTTCCCGCACCACGAGAACGAGCTGGCCCAGTCGACCGCGGTCGGGCAGAAGTTCGCCCGGTTCTGGATGCACAACGCCCTCGTCACCGCGGCCGGCGAGAAGATGTCCAAGTCGCTGGGCAACGGCGCGATCGTGCGCAACGTCGTCGAGCGGGTCCGCCCGATCGAGCTGCGGTTCTACCTGGTCCAGTCGCACTACCGCTCGGTGGTGGAGTTCTCCTTCGGCGCGCTGGACGAGGCCGCGACCAGCTTCCAGCGGATCGAGGGTTTCGTCACCCGGGCGACCGAGCTGACCGGCGCGGCCGACCGCGTCGACCCGGCCGCCGTCGAGCTGCCGGCCGACTTCGTCGCCGCGATGGACGACGACCTGGGCACGCCGGCCGCGATGGCGGTGTTGCACACCACCGTGCGGGACGGCAACAAGCTGCTCGCGGACGGGGATTCACCCGCCCTGCGGGAGACGCTGGCCACGGTCCGCTCGATGCTCGACGTGTTCGGGCTCGACCCGCTGGCCGAGCCGTGGGTGTCGCGGACCGGGACGACCGACGAGCTGACCGAGGTCGTCGACGGGCTGGTGCAGGCGTTGCTGGACCAGCGCCAAGCGGCCCGGGAACGCAAGGACTACGCCGCCTCGGACCAGATCCGCGACCGGCTCAAGGCGCTCGGCGTCGTCGTCGAGGACACCCCGCAGGGGCCGCGCTGGACCATTGCGCCGAAAACCACCGAAGGAAACTGAACCGATGCCAGGCAGCAGTCAACGCAAGGGCGCGATCCGCAAGAAGGCGCGCGGCAACCCGACCGCGGGATCCGGTGGCCGGGTCCGCCGCGGGCTCGAGGGCAGGGGCCCGACCCCGAAGGCCGAGGAGCGGGTCAAGCACCCGGCGTACAAGCGGGCCAAGGCGAAGGCCAAGGCGCAGGAGCGGTCCGCGGGCCGCCGCCCGGCCCGCAAGGACCCGGACGCGACCGTCGAGTGGGTCTACGGCCGCAACCCGGTGGTCGAGGCGCTGCGCGCCGGCGTACCGGCCAGCGCGATCTATGTTGCCGAGGGCACCGAGCGTGACCCGCGGCTGCGGGAGGCGCTGCTGCTGTCCGTCGAGCGCGGCGTCGCCCTGCTCGAGGTGCCGCGCCAGGAGCTGGACCGGCTCACCAGCAACGGCGTGCACCAAGGCCTCGCGATCCAGATCCCGCCGTACGAGTACGCCCATCCCGACGACCTGCTGCGCGCGGCGTACGACGCCGACCAGGTGCCGCTGATCGTCGCGCTGGACGGTGTGACCGACCCCCGCAACCTGGGCGCGATCACCCGCTCGGCGGCGGCGTTCGGCGCCCACGGCGTGCTGGTCCCCGAGCGCCGCGCCGCCTCGGTGTCCGCGTCGGCCTGGAAGACCTCGGCCGGCGCCGCCGCCCGGATCCCGGTCGCCCGCGCCACCAACCTGAACCGCGCGCTGAAGTCCTACAAGGACGCCGGCCTGTTCGTCATCGGCCTGGACATGGACGGCGAGGTGGAGCTGCCCGACCTCCAGGCCGCCACCGACCCGATCGTCCTGGTCGTCGGCTCCGAGGGCAAAGGCCTGGCCCGCCTGGTCCGCGAGAACTGCGACCTCATCGTCTCCATCCCGATGACGTCGGCCACCGAGTCCCTCAACGCCGGCATCGCCACCGGCGTAGCCCTCTACGAAATCTCCCGCCGCCGCACCCAGTGAGCTCGGACGCTGTGGCCTTGATGTACCTACCTCAGGTAGGTACATTGGCGTCATGGTGACCATCGGGCTGCGCGAACTGAATCAGAACCCGTCGAAGGCGGTGGCCCGCGTCCGGGCCGGCGAGACGATCGTGGTCACCGACCGCGGACGGCCGGTGCTCCGGCTCGTTCCCGAGCAGGAACAGCCCGCAACGCTGCAGCACATGATCGACTCCGGCGAAGTGGCTCCACCGGCTGAGTTCGGCATGCCGGATCTGGCGCTGGAGCTGGCACCGGAGGTCGAAAGCCTTTCCGACCTGCTGATCTCGGACCGCGACAAGGAGCGGCGTCGGTGATCTACCTGGACGCTTGTGCGCTGCTGAAGTTCATCAAGCCGGAGAAGGAGTCGGCCGCGTTGCGCAAGTGGCGCGAAGCGCTGCCGCCCGACACGGAACTGCTCACGAGCGAGCTGGCCAAGTTGGAGATCACCCGAACGTTGCTGCGGGCCGGCGTCGACCATCAGCAGGTGCCGTACTTCACCGGCCAAGCGGTCCGCGGGATCTATGTCGTCGACCTCAGCTCGACCGTGCTCGCTCGGGCGATGGCTTACCGCACGGCGCGGCTCGGTTCTCTCGACGCCATCCATCTCGCCAGTGCGGAACCGTTCCGTGCTGACCTGGAGCAATTCGTCACGTACGACAAGGAGTTGAGCGGAGCTGCTGCCGAGCTGGGATTTCCGGTCCTCGCGCCGGCCTGACCAGACGGCAGTTCGCAGCACAACGCCCCCTGCCCCAGAGAGGGACAGAGGGCGCCGCGGATGCGACGGGTCAGTAGACGTTGACGCCGTAGCGGTTGAGGACCTCGATGACGGGCTGGAAGTAGGTCGTGCCGCCGGTGGAGCAGTTGCCGCTGCCGCCGGAGGTCAGACCCAGGGCGGTGGAGCCGGCGAACAGTGAGCCGCCGGAGTCGCCGCCTTCGGCGCAGACGTTGGTGCGGATCAGGCCGCTGACGGAGCCCTCGGGGTAGTTCACCGTCGCGTTGACGCCGGTGACCGAGCCGCTGCGCAGACCGGTGGTGCTGCCGCTGCGGCGCACGGCCTGGCCGACGGACGCGTTGCCCGCCGTGGTGATGTCCTGGTACGAGCCGTTGTAGAGGTACACGTTGCCGGGGTGGTTCGTGTACGACGTGCTGTACCGGACGATGCCGTAGTCGTTGCCCGGGAAGCTGCTGCCGGTCCGGGTGCCGAGCACGGTGGACTGCGACGAGTTGGCGTACCAGGTGCTGGCCGAGTTGGTGCAGTGGCCGGCGGTGATGAAGTAGTAGGTGCCGGCGCTGTCGCGGACGTTGAAGCCGAGCGAGCAGCGGTAGCCGCCACCGTAGATGGCCTGTCCGCCGCTGATCCGCTTGCTGAGTACGCCGGGCAGCTTCTCCAGCACGACCTGGCTGCCGAAGCGCTTGGTGACGGCGGTGAGAGCGGCGAACTTGCCGCCGCTCACGGTGTCGTCGTACGAGACGATGATGCGGCCGGACTTCTCGTCGGTCATCCAGGCGGTGCCCGGGATCGACGCCTCCTTGGCCAGGGTGGCGGTGATGCTGCTCGCCGAGGTGACGGCGGGTGCCTCGCCACCCGGGGCCGCGTTGGCCGGGGCTGCGAGCTGAACGGTGGTGGTGGCCAGACCGGCGGTTGCCAGCAGGGCCACGGCACGGCGAATACGCATGGTTGTGCCTCCTCACGATGAGGACGCGCTCGGGGCGGGTGCGTCCTTGACTCAACCGCCGGAAGGCATACCCAGTTGTTCGCTGAGTATTCGGACAATCTCTCAGCGTGAGGGTTATCCTCCGTACGTCAGCGTCCGGACGAGGGTTTGCCCGCTCCCGGACAGGTCGGCGTGCTCCACCTCGACCTCCCAGTCCTCGCCGTCGATCGTCACCGTCATCACCCCGTTGTCGAACCACGGCCCGTACGCCGTCCGCCAGGTCGCCGCGACGTCCTGGACCCCGGCCGACCGGGCCAGCTTGTGCAGCAGAAACGTCAGCCACCGGCTGTCCAGCAGCTTGTTCGCCACCCGCACGTGCTGGGGGATCGGGTTGCGGAAGGGGGACATCGTCAACTGCCGGATCGCCGTCTCCGGATGCCGTACGCCGGTCAGCCGCGCCTCGGCGAGGTAGCTGCAGTGCACGTCGCCGGACAGCATCAGGATCGAGGCCGGCGGGTCCTCGGCGCGGACCAGGTCGGTCAGCAGCTCGGTCACGTCGTCGAAGGACTTCCGGAACGACGCCCAGTGCTCCAGGTCCATCCCTTGCCGGATCCGCTCGCCGATCCGGGCGCCGCGCGGACCCCAGGCGCCGGACGAGATCGCCTCGTCCCAGCCCTCCAGGTGGTGCAGCCCGGGCGCGAGCAGGAACGGCAGCGTGGAGGCGAGCAGCAGGTGGTGGATCGGCTGCGACGCTTCGACCGTGTGCCGGCGAACCCACTTCCACTCGTGCGCGTCGACCATGGCCCGGTCGTCCGGTTCCAGGTGCCGAGAGCAGCGCGAGTCGACCGCCAGCAGCCGGACCCCGTGGGCCCGCGCGCCGAAGTCGCGGTAGTAGCTCCACCGGGTGGACGCCGGGTCCTCGTCCGCCTTCCAGGCGAAGGAGTCCAGGTACGCCGTCCGCTCGTCGTCGTCGGTCAGCGTCAGCATCGCCGCGTAGGTGGGGTCCTGGGCCAGCTGCTCCGGCGACAGGTTGCCGAGGTGCTGGTAGACCCAGTACGACGCGTAGGCGCCGACCACCCGGTCGTGCCACCACGGCTGGCTGGTGACCCACTCGCGCCAGGTCAGCGACGTGTTCCAGTCGTCCCGCAGGTCGTGGTCGTCGAGCAGCATGCACAGTGGCACGGTCGAGAACAGCCAGCGCACCGCAGGGTTCGTCCAGGCGTCGTCGTACAGCCAGGTGTACTCCTCGAAGTTGCCGATCTCGTCCTGCACCTCCGAGCCCGGCCGGCCGCCGTGCGCGGCCCGCAGCTGCTCCAGAACGGCGTCCGACGGGTCGTCGGCGTACACCTGGTCCCCGAGCAGCAGGATCGCGTCGGGCGTCTCGTCGCCCGATCCGCCGCCCCGTCCGGCCATCCGCTCGGCCAGCGCGACCAGCGCGTCCGGGCCGAACTCCTTGAACCCCTGCTCGTCGAACGGCGCCGACCGCCGGCAGGACCCGAAGGTCAGCCGGAACGTGCCGTCGGCCCGCGGGGTCCGGATCGTGCTCGGCCCGTACGGCGAGTCGGCCGGCGGCCACACCCGGTTCCCGTCCAGGTGCACCTCGTACGGCGTACTGGTGGCCGGCTCGAGCCCTTCGATCAGCACCAGCGCGTAGTGGTGCCCGTGCACGGACCAGGTCCGGGCCCGGTGGCCGAGGATCTCGACCTCGCCCGGCTCGGTCGTCTCCACCCAGACGGTGGCCCGCGTCTCGTCGACGTACCGCAGGAGCGGCCCCAACTGCAGCTGCATTCGATGAACGTACCGGTGTCCGCAACCCGGCGGTGACCGGTGCATCCGGGACAATGGCGGTTCGCGACCGAGGGGGTACCGGGAGTGACCGGAGCATCGTTGTGGATTCGTCTGCTGGGCTCGTTCGAAGTCCGCCGGCAGCGCCACGTCCTCGAGGTCCCCGCCGGTCGGCAGCGGTCGGTGCTGGCGGCGCTCGCCGTGTCCGGGCCACGGATGGTTCCGGTCGACGTGCTGATCGACCTGACCTGGGGTGAAAGTCTGCCGGGCAACGCGAAGAGCGCGCTGCACAACAACGTCCGGCGACTGCGCAAACTCCTCGGCCAGGACACCATCCGGACCGTGCCTGGCGGCTACCAGCTTGAGCCGGGGGCTGCCGAGGTCGACGTGACCCGGTTCGTGCGGCTGACCGAGGAAGCCGCGCAGGCAGCTCCGGGCGCAGCGGCGAAGCTGCTGGACGAGGCGCTGCAGCTGTGGGCCGGAGAACCGTTCACCGGCGTACCGTCCGGCCCGTTGCAGGACGAGCACCTGCCGGCCCTGACCGAGCGTCATCTGGCGGCGATCGAGCAACGCATCGACCTGGCGGAGGACTCCGCGGAGTGGATCCCGCAGCTGAATGAGCTGGTCTCGCGCTACCCGCTCCGCGAGTCACTCTGGCTGCGGCTGCTCACCGCACTGCAGCGCTCCGGTCGTCAGGCCGAGGCTCTGTCCCGCTATGAGGAGCTCCGTCTGCTCGTCACCGACCAGCTGGGCACACCGCCCGCCGCCGAGCTGCAGCAGCTGTACCACGCTCTGCTCGCGCCGGACCCGGCTCCTGCTCCGGCAGCGCCACCAGCAGGTCGGCCGGTACCGCGGCAGCTCCCGCCGGCGCCGGTCCGCTGCGTCGGGCGGCCAGGCGACCTCGCAGCCCTCGACCGGATGCGGGCGCGGTCGGCCCGGACGATCGCACTGCACGGACCCGGCGGAGTCGGCAAGACAACGCTCGGCCTGCAATGGGCCACCCGGACAGCGTCGGACTACCCCGATGGTCAGCTCTACCTTGACCTGCGTGGGTACGGGCCGGACGAACCGCTGGAGCCGCTTGCAGGCCTTGGGATGTTGCTGCGGTCGGCCGGCGTACCGGACCGTGCGGTGCCCGCGACCGTGGCTGAGCGGACCGCGCTGCTGCGCACGGTCCTCAGCGACCGCCGCATGCTGGTCTTCCTCGACAACGCCCGGGACTCCGACCACGTCCGCCCGCTGCTGCCCGGTGGCGACTGCCTGACCATCGTCACCAGCCGCAACGAGCTGCTCGGGCTGGCCGTCCGGGACGGTGCGTCGAGGCACGCCGTACGACTGCTGTCGATGGCCGAGTCCGTCGAGCTGCTGGAAGCGACCCTCGGTGTACCGGCTGACCGGTCCGCCCTGGAAGAGCTGGCCGAACTGTGCGGACACCTCCCGCTCGCACTGACCATCGCCGCGCTGCAGTCGTCGCGCCACGACAGCCCAGTCAGTACGACGGTTGCCGCGCTCCGGGCCCAGCAGGACCGGCTCGACCTGCTCTCCGACTCGCACGACTCCAGCACCGACCTCCGCACCGTGCTGGCCTGGTCGTACGACGCTCTGGACCGCCAGGAGGCCCGCGCCTTCGCACTGCTCGGCCTGCACCCGACGCCGGACTTCGAGCTGAACCTCGCCGCCGCGCTGATCGGCGAGCCACGGCAACGCGCCCGCCGCCTGATGGACCGGCTCGCGGCCGTCCATCTGCTTCAGGTCGTCGGCCGGGACCACTACCGCCTGCACGACCTGCTCGCCGTCTTCGCCGCGGAGCTGGCCGAGCGGGAGCCGGAACGCAAGGACGCCCTGACCCGCCTCGACGACTGGTACATCCTCACCACGGCCGCGGCGCGGACCGCATTGCTCCGGGCGGTCAGGGATCGGGACTACCAGCCCAGGACCGCGCTCGAGCCGCTCGAGTTCGAAGGACTTCCCGACGCCTTCGCCTGGTACCGGCGCCGGCACGGGGCCGTGCAGAGGTTGGTGCACGCGGCCGCCGAGCGTGGCGACCACGAGCGCGTCGTGGCACTCACCGCCGAGCTCTGCGACCTGCAGACCGTGGACCGCGATCCGGACACGGTCGAGTGGCTGGCGATCGCGGAGCTGGGTGTCCAGGCAGCCGATGAACTCGGCGACCCGGCGCTGCGCGGTTGGGCCCGGTTCCGCCGGGCGCGAGGGCTTTTCCTGTCCGGGGACCCGACCGGCGCCATCGCGGAACAGCAGAAGGTGTGCGACCTGGCCCGGCTGCACGGCAACGCAAGGCTGCTGGCCGCCGCCCTTACCTTCCTGACGGCGGCGTTGGGCACCATCGGGCAGCGTGAGGAGGCGCGGCAGGCCGCCACCGAGGCGGTGGAGCTGGCCCGGGCGTCGACCGAGCGGTCCATGCGGCTCCGACTGGCCCACGCTTTGATCAACCTGGGGGGAACTGAGCTCGACTTGGTCGAGCCGATCGCCGACGCCATCGAGCACACCACGGAGGCGCTGGAAATCTACCGAGAGCTCGAATCGGGCTACCACGCCGGCCGCGCGCTGGCGAACCTGTCCGAGATGGCGATGGCGACAGGCGACGCGAAGCAGGCGCTCGCGTACACCGACGCGGCCCTGGCGGAGTTGGCCGGGCTGGAAGACCGGCTCTCCCAGCAGCCGCTGTCGATCCACCGCGGCCACGTCCTGGTCGCGCTCGGGCGGCGCGACGAGGCGCGGGCGGTCTGGCAGCAGGCGCTGGAGGTGTTCACCGCCGCCGGTGACGACCGTCGCCGGGCGGAACTGACCGAGCTGATCGCCGGCCTCTGAGCGGTGTCAGTCGACCCGCAGGGAGTGCAGCACGAACGAGGCGAGCTCGCGGTAGGCCTCGGCGTCGTTCAGGCCGGTACGGCGGGCGATGTCCCCGCGCTGGATCGCCTGCATGGTGTGGGCGACCATCTCGGCGGCGAAGCCGATGTCGACCTGGCGGAACGTCTTGCTGGCGATGCCGTCCTCGATCAGTGTACGGACCCGGTCGGCGGCGATCCGGGTGTTGCGCTCGTACACCGAGCGGGCCGGCGCGAAGGTCGACACGTCGTCGAGGAAGGTGCGGCTGGCCGGCCGCAGCGCGTCGGCGACCGCGTTCAGGTAGGCGGCGATCCGGCGGTCGTGCCGGGTCTGCCGGGCGACCGTCGCCTCGACCTGGGCGGTGGCGTTCTTGAAGTAGTGCTTGACCACCTCGACCGCGAGCTGCTCCTTGCTCGGCGCCAGCGCGTACAGGGTGGTCTTGCTGCAGCGCAGTTCGGCGGCCAGGTCGTCCAGGGTGAACCTGCTGAAGCCCTGCGTGAGGAACAACGACAGAAGCCGGTCGAGCAGCTCGGACTGCCGGCGGGTGCGGCGTCCCGGGACGACTGTTGTCATATCGAGACAGCATAGAACGATACTGGACTTGAGTCTTCAGTATCAATACGAGTACCGTTTCAGCACCCACCGAGAGGGGTGCCCGATGGCCGTCGACCGGCTGCTGCCCACCGAGGAATCCACCGACCTGCTGGCCCTGGTCCGGGACCTGTGCGAGCACGAGCTGGCGCCGTACGCGGCGCAGGCTGAGGAGACCGAGACCTTCCCGCGGACCGCCTTCCGGACCCTCGGCAAGGCCGGGCTGCTCGGACTGCCGTACCCGGAGCAGTACGGCGGCGCCGACCAGCCGTACGAGGTCTACCTGCAGATGCTGGAGGAGATCGCGGCGGCCTGGATGTCGGTCGGCGTCGGCCTGTCGGTGCACACGATGACCAGCTACGCGGTGGCGACCCGTGGCACCGATGAGCAGCGGGAGCAGCTGCTGCCGGACATGATCGGCGGCGAGCTGCTCGGCGCGTACGCGCTGTCGGAGCCGCAAGCCGGGTCCGACATCAGCGCGATGACCACCAAGGCGGTCCGCGACGGCGACGAGTACGTGCTGACCGGGACCAAGGCGTGGATCACGCACGGCTCGCAGGCCGACTTCTACACCACGTTCGCCCGCACGTCGGCCGATGCCAAGCACGGGATCTCCGCCTTCCACGTGCCGGCCTCGACCGACGGCCTGAGCTTCGGCGCGCCCGAGCGGAAGATGGGCCTGACCGGCTCGACCACCACGCTGGTCAACTACGACCGGGTCCGGGTGCCGGCCGCGCACCTGATCGGCGCCGAGGGCGACGGGATGCGGATCGCGCTGTCCGCCCTCGACTCGGGCCGGCTGGGCATCGCCGCCTGCGCGGTGGGGTTGGCGCAGGCGGCGCTGGACTGCGCGGCGGCGTACGCGCTGGAGCGCAAGCAGTTCGGGCACGCGATCGCGGACTTCCAGGGGCTGCAGTTCCTGCTCGCCGACATGGCCGCCGCGGTGGAGTCCGCCCGGGCGACGTACCTGCAGGCGGCCCGGCGGCGCGACCTCGGCCGGCCGTTCACCCAGCAGGCGGCGATCGCCAAGCTGGTCTGCACCGACGCCGCGATGAAGGTGACCACCGACGCGGTCCAGGTGCTCGGTGGCTACGGTTACACCCGCGACTTCCCGGCCGAGCGCTACATGCGCGAGGCCAAGGTGACGCAGATCTTCGAAGGAACCAACCAGATCCAGCGCCTGGTGATCAGCCGCGACCTGCTCAGGAGTGTGTCTCGATGAAGCTCGGCCCGAACGACGTTGCCCTGGTCACCGGCGGTGGCTCCGGTCTCGGCGAGGCGACCGTACGCCGGCTCGCCGCCGCCGGGGTCGCCGTGGTGATCTGCGACCTGCCGTCGTCGGCGGGCAAGCGCATCGCCGACGAGCTGGGGGAGCGCGTCGTCTTCGCGCCCACCGACGTCACCGACGAGGCCGCCGTCGTCGCTGCCCTCGACGCCGCCGCCGAGCTCGGTGACCTGCGGGTGGTCGTCACCTGCGCCGGCATCGCCACCCCCGGCCGGGTCGTCGGCCGCAAGGGTCCGTTGCCGCTGGCAACCTTCCGGCAGGTGGTCGAGGTCAACCTGGTCGGCACCTTCAACGTGCTCCGGCTCGCCGCCGAGCGGATGGTCGCGCTGCCGGCCGGCGACGACGGCGACCGCGGCGTGGTCGTGATGACCGCCTCGATCGCCGCGTACGACGGCCAGATCGGTCAGGCGGCGTACGCGGCCAGCAAGGGCGGCATCGTCGGACTCACCCTGACCGCCGCCCGCGACCTGGCCGACAAGGGCATCCGCGTCGTCACCATCGCCCCCGGCACGATGGAGACCCCGATGCTGGCCGGCCTGCCCGAGGACGCCCGTACCGTCCTGGAGCAGCAGGTCCCGCACCCCGCCCGCCTCGGCCGCCCCGACGAGTACGCCGCCCTGGTCGCCCACATCCTCGACAACCAGCTGCTCAACGGCGAGGTCATCCGCCTCGACGGCGCCCTCCGGATGCCACCCCGCTGAAACTGCCCTGTGGACAACGGCTGCCCGAGCGCCGAACGGCCCCGTCGCCGATCGGCCGGCTGCTGGCCACCGGCAACTTGCGTCCACCGCGTTCGACGGGTCCGCTGCCACGGCCGAAAGGCGAGGTGCGAACGACGCAGCAGTCGGGCGACCTGCTCGAGCAACTGCGCGACGAGGAACGCTCCTGATGATCTACCTCGCCACGGCGGCCCTGGTGAAGCTGGTTCGCCGCGAGGTGCCCTCGGACGCGCTGACCGACTGGCTGAACGACCGGATGGACCTGCCGCTGGTGTCTTCCGCGCTGGCAGAGATCGAGCTGCCCCGTGCGCTCCGGCGAACGGAGCCCGCACTCCTGGCGGCAGTGCCGGCCGTACTGTCTCGGCTGGCGGTGTACGAGATCGACGAGCAGGTGCGGGCAACGGCTGCGGCGTACGCCGACCCGTTGATCCGCCCGCTGGACGCGATCCACCTCGCGACGGCCCATGCCGTGCTCGCCGACGACCTCACGGCCTTCGTCACCTACGACCGGCGCTTGCTCGCTTCCGCTGAGACGCTCGGCCTGCCGACCGCCTGCCCGGTCTGAGCGGGGGAGACCAGAGAGGGCGTTCCTTCCACGCGGTCGTGCGGGCCTCGGTTGGCCTACGGCAACAGCTCATCTCGGCTGCAGGGACGGTGGCACGGGGCCGTGCAGGAGTTCGTAGAGGGCGTAGCCGGCGGAGTTCGGTTGGTGTACGCCGACGAAGATCTGCTGTGCGGTCTGCGGCGTTGCCTTGCGCAGGATCGAGCCGTCGTCGGTGCCGTTGTGCCGGCAGCCGTCGTAGCGGTAGACGACGTCCTGGTCGTGGTGGCTGCCGTCGACGCGGAGGACGACGACGTCGTTGCCGGGGTGGGAACTGCAGGTCGGATCGCCGGTGGTGGGCCCGACGCCCACAGCTGCGGCGACCAGGTTGCGAACCAGTCGCTCGGCCTCGCTGCCGATGAGCCGGGTGCTGGCCTTCAGCGGCGCGCGCATCGACGGATCGCCGGTGCGACCGGCCGGCGGGATGGGAACACCGGCCATGGAGTAGCGGCAGACGCTCACGGCCCGAACCGCGCCAACCGACGCCAGCTGTCCGGGACCTGGAGCTGGACGTGATGGTAGGACTCCCAGCGCCATCCATCCCGTGCCGGTGTCCCGAGCTCGGCCCCGGCCGGTACGGCGTCGGCGGTGGGCGGGGTCCGTGCAGTCAGCACGGTCGCGCCGACCAGCAGGCCGGCGATCGCGGCGCCGGTCAGCGCGGCCGCCCTGACGCGGTAGAAGGTCCTTCGTGGCATGGCAGGCCCTTCAGTAGACCGGCGGCGGTGTGCCGATCAGCAGTTGGTGGAGCACATTGGTGACACCGTTCGGGAGATGAATGCCGATGAAGATCTGCCGTGCGGTGGCCGGGGTCAGTCGGCGAAGGGTCGAGCCGTCGTCCGTGCCGTTGTGGCGGCAGCCACCGTGGCGGTAGATCACGTCCTGGTTCCGGTTCGTGCCGTGGACCCGCAGGATGATCACCTCTCCGCCGGGGTCGGTTCCGCAGAGGCGGGATTCGGTGACCGTGGGGCCGGTGCCGGCCGGGGCGGCGATCAGGTCGCGGGTCAAGCGTTGCGCAGCGGCTCCGGTGAGGCGAGAACTGGACAGCAGCTCTGGTCTCCCGGTGGAGTACCGGCAGACGCTGACCGACGTGACGGTGCCGACCGCCTTGAGCCCGCCCTGAAACGGCGGACGCAGGACCTCGGCCCTGGCCAGTGCCGTCCGGGGATCGCAGCCGTAGCTGTCGACCGCGCCGATCACGCCGGCGGAAGCGAAGATCCGCTGCCGGAGGTCGTTGTCGCCGGTGGTCACGGTGATCAGTTGGCCGCCGATGGTCCGGGTTTCCCGGATCCAGCCGTCGGCGAGCCGGGCCAGGCCGGCCTCGGTGCCGCCGAAGATCACCGATGGGGCGATCTGGTGGACCGTCGGCGTGGGGCTCTGGCAGGTGATGAGCATCGCCAGGCGAGCGCCGCCTGGCCGCAGTACGACCGGCGCCGGCTCCCGGTCGTGCTCGGGGCACTGAGGCGGTCCAGCCCACAGCTCCTGGCGCCAGCTCTTCGGCACCTGCAACTGGACGGTGCCGTAGGTCTCCCAGCGCCAGCCGTCCTTCGACGACGCCACCCGCGCCGCGACAGGTGGCTCGGCGTCGGCAGTGGCCGATTCTCGGGCGGTCAGCACGTTCACTCCGACGAGCAGTCCGGCGATTGCGGCGCCGGTGAGCGCGACGGCAACGAGACGGGTCGAACCCTTGGCCGACGACTTGTTCATCGGGGCAACCTCTCCAGGACCATCGGCTTGCCCATCAGGGGGTACGCAGCGCCGACCAGCGGCAGCAGCGCCGCCCTGGTCAGTCGGCGGTGGGTGCTTCCGTCGTCGATGCCGTTGAAATCGCAGGTCGAGTGGCGGAGGGCGACCTGTTGCTCACCCGCGCTGCCGCGCAGGGTCAGCAGAATGTCGTCCCGCTCGTCCGGTGTCCGGCAGTTGTAGGGCTCATTCGGTCCCGAGCCCTCCGGCGCGGCACGCAGGGCGTCGGTCAACCGTCGCGCCTGGTCGCCGGTGATCTCGTCGCCGGCCGACAGTGCGGGGCCCCCGGCGCGAGAGTCGAAGGCGTACGCACAGACCTTGATCGAGCTCACCTCGCCGATTCCGGTCAGGCCCGGACCGCTCGGTGGCCGGCCGGCGGCCAGGAAGTCGGGCGCCGTCGGCGCGCAGCCGTAGGCGTCGGTGGTGCCGATCGGCTCCGCGGAGTCCAGGATGCGCCGGCGCAGCGCGGGATCGTTGCTGAACACGGTGAGCCGGATCCCGTTGACGATGCGGACCTCGTCCGCCCAGCCGTGGTCGTACTGCGTCACCCCGGTCGTCCGGTTGCCCTCGCCGAACCACAGGTGCGGAACCCGTTCCGGCAGAGGGGAGACCGGTCCACAGTCGATCGTGAAGACCGCGCCGCGATAGGGGCGCCCGACGAGAGGCTGCCGGCGGGGGGCCGGGCGGTCTGTCGGCGTGCCTGCGGCGGCGAGGATCTCGCGGTCCGGGCAGGTCCACAGGTGGCTGTAGCTGGAATCCGCCCACCCGTCGGGCACCTGCACCTGCACCGTCCTGTACGACTCCCAGTGCCAGCCGTCGGCGGCCGGCTGGGAGGTGGCGGCAGGCGGCCCCGACGTGTCGTTGCCAAGAGCACCGATGCCGGTGATCGTCGTCGCGACCGCGGCGCACGCCAGGACGACGGCTGAGGCGGTGCGGGCCACCCGCCGTCGGCGCAGGCGGGTGTGGACGTCGGTCAGCAGAGTGTCGTCGGCGGGCGCGGAGTCCGCGTGGGTGGACAGGGCGCGGGTGATCAGCGCGCCGGTCGCCGGGTCGTCGGTCGGGTTCTTTGCGGGATCGCTCACAGCCGCTCGACCTCCTTCAGGGTGGCTCGCAGGGAACCGAGGGCACGGTGGATCTGGGAGCGGACCGTCGCCGCGGTGCAGCCGAGAACCTCGGCGATCTCCGCGTCGGGCAGGCCTTCGTAGTAGCGCAGGACGACGGCAGCACGCTGCCGGGTGGGTAGTGAGGCGCACAACCGCCAGACCGCGTCGGCATCGGCGTGCAACACCGCGTGGTCGGCGCCGGTGGTGGATCCGCCGACGGCCGGTTCGCCGAGGTCGACGAAGACGGCCGGGTCGTCGACCGGGGTCTCCCGCCGGAAGAACCGCCGCCAGCGGGAGATGTCGGCGTTCACGATGCAGCGCCGGACGTAGGCGTCGGGGTCGGCGCCGATCCGCGACCATCGCGGGTACGCCGCGACCAGCGCGTCCTGGACCGCCTCCTCGGCCCGGCCGCGGTCCCGGGTCACCAGATAGGCGAACCGCAACAACCCGGCACCCCGGTGCGACACCCAGGTGTCGAAATCCGGTGGTCCGTCATCGGTGGTCATCTGGTCCCTCCACGCCCTAACCACGCCGGCGGAGGACCAGACGTTGCACCGCTGGGGCGTGTCTTCCGATTCCCTGCCTACGGCCCGAGATCGGGAGACCCCCTAGTCCGATTCACCCACCGGAGCGGTCGGCAGGGCCAGCTTCTCGTCGGGCTTGGCGCTCAGCACGGTGGCGACGTACGAGCGGGCGGCTTCCAGCGTGTCGACCTCGTGGCCGGCCTGCTCGGACAGGAACCAGCGGTGCTCGAGCACCTCGTGGAAGACCTCGGCGGGCTCCAGCTTGCGGTTCAGGTCGCGGGGCACCGAGCGGACCACCGGCTCGAAGACGTCGGTCAGCCACTGGTGCGCGACGATCTCCTCGTCCTCGTTCTGCTGGTCGGTGGCGGCGGCGAACGAGTCCAGGTCGTTCAGCAGCCGGCGGGCCTGGTTCTCCTCGACGTCCAGACCGGTCAGCCGCAGCAGCCGCCGCGAGTGGTGCCCGGCGTCCACGACCTTCGGCTGGATCCGGACCTGGCTGCCGTCCCAGTCGGTGATGATGTCGATCTCGGCGACGTCGAAGCCGAGCTCGTTCAGCCGCCGGATCCGCGAGTCCAGCCGGTGGATCTCGTCGGTGGCGAACTCCTCCGGCGCGGTCAGCTCGGCCCAGAGCGCCTCGTACCGGGCGGTGATCGACTCGACCGTCTGCTGCGGGTCGATGTCCGGGTCGAGCAGCCCGCCCTCCTGCAGGTCGAGGAACTCGCCGAACAGGTTGATCTCCGCGGTGTAGAGGTCGTGCGCGCGCTGCCCGTCGGAGATGTCCTGGTGCAGCTCACCGGTCTCCGCGTCCACCAGGTACGCCGCGAAGGCGCCGGCGTCGCGGCGGAACAACGTGTTCGACAGCGAGCAGTCGCCCCAGAAGAAGCCGAGCAGGTGCAGCCGGACGATCAGCGCGACCAGCGCGTCGATCAGCCGGTTCACGGTGTCGGGCCGCAGGGTGCTGGAGAACAGCGCCCGGTACGGCAGCGAGAACTGCAGGTGCCGGGTGACCAGGATCGAGTCGAGCGGTTCGCCGTTGCGGTCCAGCCGGTCGGTGATCACGCCGACCGGTTCGACCGAGGGGGAGTCGAGCCGCTCGAGGTCGCGCAGCAGCCGGTACTCGTGCAGGGCGAGGTGCTCCATCACCTCCTTGATCGCGTAGACGCTGCCGTTCACCCGGACGAACCGGACGACGTGCCGCGAGATACCGCGCGGCAGCGCGACCAGTCGGTCCTCGGGCCAGTCCTCCAGCGGGATGTCCCAGGGCAGTGACAGCAAACCGGTGTCGGGGCGGGTGGCGACGAAACGAGGCACGGCTCCAGTGTCGCAGTTCCACCCCCCGGACGACCGGTGGAGCAGCGCGTACGGACAGGAAACGCACCGAACTCGAACGCAAGTGGACGCAAATTCTTGCGAAATGTGGCGTAGAGTTTGCGTCATGACGCGACGACTTGCAGAGGTGGCGAAGAAGGTCGGAGTCAGCGAGGCAACCGTGAGCCGGGTGCTGAACGGCAAGCCCGGCGTGTCCGAGGCGACTCGGGAAGCGGTGCTGACCGCGCTGGACGTGCTCGGCTACGAGCGGCCGACCCAGCTCCGCGGCGACCGCGCACGGCTGGTCGGCCTGGTGCTGCCCGAGCTGCAGAACCCGATCTTCCCGGCCTTCGCCGAGGTGGTCGGCGGCGCGCTGGCACAGCAAGGTTTCACGTCCTTGCTCTGCACCCGGACGGTCGGCGGTGTGTCCGAGGCGGACTACGTCGACCTGCTCCTGCAGCAGCAGGTCTCCGGTGTGGTTTTCGCCGGTGGCTTCTACGCCCAGGCGGACGCTCCGCACGCCCATTACGAGCTGATCCAGGAACGCCGGCTGCCCACCGTGCTGGTGAACGCAGCGGTCGACCACCTCGGCTTCCCGCAGGTCTCCTCGGACGACTTCGTCGCCGCCGAGATGGCGCTCGGGCACCTGCGGGCGCTCGGGCATCAGAAGATCGGTCTGGTGCTCGGCCCACGGGACCACATCCCGTCCCGCCGCAAGCTGGACGCCTTTCTCGGCTCTCCGGAAGCCGATCCCGAGCTGGTCGAGCACACGATGTTCTCGCTCGAGGGCGGGCACGCGGCCGCCACCCGGCTGGTCAAGCACGGCGCCACCGGCATCGTCTGCGCCAGCGACATCCTGGCGCTCGGCGCGATCCGGGCAGTCCGCCGGGCCGGCCTGTCGGTGCCCGGGGACGTCTCGGTGATCGGCTACGACGACTCCGCGATGATGAACTGCACCGATCCGCCGCTGACCACGGTCCGGCAGCCGATCGACGCGATGGGCCGGGCGGCGGTCGACATGCTGGTCGCGCTGATCGAGCGCGCCTCGGTGCCGGCCGACGAGTTGCTCTTCGAGCCGGAGCTGGTGGTCCGCGCGTCCACCGCCCGGTTGCGCACCGCGCCGGTCTCCGCCTGACAACGAGAGCCAGTCCAGAACGCAGCACGGCCACCGAAGGGTGGAGTGGGCAGTTGCCCGCTCCACCCTTTCTGCCTGTCGGGGCCCGACCTCGATAGTCTCGTTTTTGCAACTTGAGATCGAAGTATTGCGCAGATCCGGTCGAGTTGCCTACGGTACGGACCACATCAAGGGGCGGGGAGTCGCCCTCGGCCGTACCGAGAAGGGCAGATCGATGAGGACAACGAGCCATCGCAGGGCACTCGGCCTGTTGCTCGTGGCGGGACTGGGTCTGGTGGCCTCGTCCTGCGGATCGGGGGACGACGAACCGGCCGCGCAGAGTTCCGGGGGCGCCGACGCCAAGGTGACCATCACGGTCGGCTGTCAGCCGCCGAAGAGCAACCCGAAGGAGCGCACGGCCTGGGACGAGGACGTCGCGGAGTTCCAGAAGCTGCACCCGAACATCACGATCGAGAGCAAGGACGCCTTCCCCTGCATCAACCCCGACACCTTCCAGGCGAAGCTGGCCGGCGGCACCCAGGAGGACCTGTTCTACGTCTACTACACCGACGTCCAGAAGATCATCAAGGCCCGGCAGGCCGCCGACATCAGCGAGTACGTCGGCAGCGTGAAGACCCTGAAGGACCTGCGCCCGGACGTGCTCGGCGTCTTCAAGGACGGCGACAAGACCTACGGGCTGCCGCGGACGAACTACAACATGGGCCTGGTCTACAACCGCAAGCTGTTCACCCAGGCCGGGCTGGACCCGAACTCCCCGCCGAAGACCTGGGCCGAGGTGCACGAGGCGGCCAAGAAGATCGCCGGGCTCGGCGCCGGCCACGTCGGCTTCGGTGAGTACAGCGCAGGCAACACCGGCGGCTGGCACTTCGCCGCCTCGCTGTACGCCCGGGGCGGGACGATGGTGAGCGAGGACGGCAAGTCCGCGGCCTTCAACAGCGCCGAGGGCAAGGCCGTGCTGGAGAACCTCAAGCAAATGCGCTGGAACGACAACTCCATGGGCAGCAAGCAGCTGCTGCAGTGGGAGGACCTGATGCGCATGATGGGCGCGGGCAAGCTCGGCATGATGATCGGCGCCCCGGACGTCGTGCAGTCGGTGAACAACGACTTCCAGGGCAAGTTCGAGGACTACGGCGTCACCGTGGTGCCGGAGTCCGAGGGCAAGGCCTCGCTGGCCGGCGGTGACGGCTACATGTTCAACCCGAAGGCCTCGCCGGACAAGATCAAGGCCGGCCTGCTGTGGCTGGAGTTCCACGAGCTGACGCCGGGTGAGGGCCAGTTCAACTACCAGCGGTCCAAGGCGCAGGGTCGCCCGGTCGGCCTGCCGATCCCCGACCTGTACGGCGACACCCCGCCGGGCAAGGAGATCACCGCGCTGCGCAAGCAGTACGCCACCGTCCCGGTCGAGCACTTCGCGCCGTACGCCAACGCGCAGACCAGCATCACCAACAAGCTGGAACCGCCGAAGGCGCAGGAGCTGTACGCCGTGCTCGACGTGGCGATGTCCGCGGTGCTCACCCGCAAGGACGCCGACATCGACAAGCTCCTGGCGGACGCCGAAGCCAAGGCGAACAAGATCCTGGAGCGGAACTCGTGAGCCCCCGCCTACTGCGCGGGCTCACGAGTTCCGCTCCAGCCAAGAACACCTGATGGCCGTTGTCACCGCCAGACCGCCGGTGCGCCGCTCCCACCCGGGGGCGGCGCGCCGCGCGGTCGGCAGGAACCTCACGGCGTACGGGTTCCTGTGCGGAGCGCTGATCTGTTTCGCCTTCTTCTCCTGGTACCCGATGATCCGCGAGGTGGTGCTGAGCTTCCAGCAGACGAACTTCGTCGACCCGCCGCGATGGGTGGGGCTGGAGAACTTCCGGACCGTCTTCGCGGACCCGGCCTTCCGGTCCGCCTGGCTGAACACCGCCGCCTTCAGCGGGCTCGCGCTGATCGTCGGCTACGCGATCCCCTTCGTGCTCGCCGTCGTGCTGAACGAGTTGCGGCACGCCAAGGCCTACCTGCGGTTCGTGGTCTACCTGCCGGTGATGCTGCCGCCAGCCGTCGGCGTGCTGCTGTTCAAGTGGTTCTACGACCCGGGCGCCGGTCTGTTCAACCAGGTGCTGGACGTCTTCCACCTGCCACCGTTGAGCTGGCTCGACTCGACCAGCACCGCGCTGATCTCGCTGGTCATCGTGTCGACCTGGATGAACCTCGGCACCGGCACGCTGATCTACCTGGCCGCACTGCAGAGCATCCCCGGTGACCTGTACGAGTCGGCCGAGCTGGACGGCGCCGGACTGTTCCGGCGGGTCTGGCACGTGACCGTCCCGCAGACCAAGCTGATCCTGCTGGTGATGCTGCTGCTCCAGGTCGTCGCGACCATGCAGGTGTTCATCGAGCCGTACCTGCTGACCGGCGGCGGCCCGGAGAACGCGACCGTCACGGTGGCGTACCTGATGTACCAGTACGCCTTCAACTTCGGCGACTTCGGCGGCGGCGGCGCGCTCGGCCTGATGCTGATGGTCGTGCTGATGGTGTTCTCGGCGATCTACCTGCGCGTGTCGCGGGACAACCAGAACTAGGGGCGGGATATGACCACCACGTTGAACCCACCTCCGTTGCTGGAGGCAACAGCACCGCCGGTGACCCCGAAGCGGCCCCGGCGACGCAGGAACGGCGGCCGCGGCTCGGTGACCAGGACCCTGGTCTCGCCGCTGTCGTTGCGTTCGTGGCACGGCAAGCTGATCTACTGGACCGTCCTGGTCCTGGTCGTCGTCAGCTTCACGCTGGCCTTCGTGTTCCCGCTGTACTGGATGGTGACCGGTGCGCTGAAGTCGCCGGACGAGCTGGCGCAGATCCCGCCGAGCTTCTTTCCGAAGGACGTCGACTTCGGCGTCTACGCGGAGGCCTGGAACCAGCTCCAGCTCGGCGTCTTCCTGAAGAACACCGCCCTGTACGCCGGCGGCGCATGGCTGCTCACGCTGGCCGTGGACGTGAGCGCGGCGTACGCGCTGTCCAAGCTGCGGCCGATGTTCGGCAAGCTGATCCTCGGCCTGATGCTGGCCACGCTGATGATCCCGCCGATGGTGCTGCTGCTGCCGACCTACCTGGTCGCCAAGGACGTGCCGATCTTCCACTTCGACCTGCTGAACACCCCGTGGGCGATCTGGTTGCCGGCCGCGGCGAACGGCTTCTTCATCTTCCTGCTCAAGCGGTTCTTCGACTCGATCCCGCGCGAGCTGCTGGAGGCGGCCGAGATCGACGGCGCGTCGCCGCTGCGCATCCTGTGGTCGATCGTGCTGCCGGTGTCGCGGCCGATCCTCGGCGTGGTGTCGATCCTGTCGGTGGTCACGGTCTGGAAGGACTTCGTCTGGCCGCTGCTGGTGCTGCCGGAGACCGACAAGATGCCGATCAGCGTCGGCATCGCGTCGCTGTCCGCGCAGATGCCGCAGAACGTGCTGATCGCCGCGCTGGTGATCGCCAGCCTGCCGGCCATCGCGGTGTTCTTCGTGTTCCAGCGCAGCATCATGGCGGGCCTGACCGCCGGCAGCCTCAAGGGCTGATCCCCCACCCGAAACCCAAGGAGAGAGCATGTCGGAAACCGGGACCGCGACCTGGTGGCGCGGAGCCGCGATCTACCAGGTCTACCTGCGCAGCTTCGCCGACGGCAACGGTGACGGGATCGGCGACCTGGCCGGCCTGCGGGCCAAGCTGCCCTACCTGGCCGAGCTCGGCGTGGACGCGATCTGGCTGAACCCGTGGTACCCCTCGCCGATGGCCGACGGCGGCTACGACGTGGCCGACTACCGGGCGATCGAGCCGAGCTTCGGCACGCTGGCCGAGGCCGAGGCGTACATCGACGAGGCGCACGCGCTCGGCATCCGGACGATCATCGACATCGTGCCGAACCACGGCTCCGACCAGCAGGACTGGTTCGTCCGGGCGCTGGCGGCCGGGCCCGGTTCGCCCGAGCGGGAGCGGTTCCTGTTCCGTCCCGGCCGCGACGGCGGCCTGCCACCGAACGACTGGCAGTCGATCTTCAACGGCCCGGCCTGGACCCAGGTCCCGGACGGCGAGTGGTACCTGCACCTGTTCGCGCCCGAGCAGCCGGACTTCAACTGGCGCAACCCCGAGGTGGTCGAGGAGTTCCACGCGATCCTGCGGTTCTGGCTGGACCGCGGCGTCGACGGGATCCGGATCGACAGCGCCGCCGTGCTGTTCAAGGACCTGAACTCGGTCGAGGAGTCCTACACCGACCACGACGAGGTGCACGAGGTCTACCGCGGCTGGCGCGCGATCACCGACGCCTACGAGGGCCGGTTCCTGGTCGGCGAGATGTGGATGCCGGACCAGGAACGGTTCGCGCTCTACCTGCGCCCGGACGAGATGCAGACCGCGTTCAACTTCGACTTCCTGTCCCGTCCGTGGCAGGCCGCCGAGCTGCGCGCGTCGATCGACCTGACGCTGACCACGCACGTGCCGATCGGTGCGCCGCCGACCTGGGTGCTGTCGAACCACGACGTGACCCGCCCGGTGACGAAGTACGGGCGGCCGGACACGTCGTTCTCGCACCAGGACCGCAAGCACGGCATGCCGACCGACCTCGTGCTCGGCGAGCGCCGGGCCCGGGCCGCGGCGCTGCTGGCGATGGCGCTGCCCGGTGGGTTGTACGTGTACCAGGGCGAGGAGCTCGGCCTGCCCGAGGTCGAGGACCTGCCGGACGAGCTGCTGCAGGACCCGATCTTCGCCCGCTCCGGCGGCACCGACCGCGGCCGCGACGGGTGCCGGGTGCCGATCCCGTGGTCCGGCCAGGAACCGCCCTTCGGCTTCGGCGCCGGTACGCCGTGGCTGCCGCAACCCGCCGACTGGAAGAACCTCACCGTCGAGTCCCAGCGCGCCGACCAGAACTCGATGCTCTCCCTGTACTGCGACGGCCTGCGCATCCGCCGCACGCAGCTCGGCGACGGCACGCTGACCTGGCTCGACTCGCCTCCCGACGTCCTGGCCTTCCGGCGCGACTCCGGCCTGGTCAGCATCACCAACCTCGGCCCGGACCCGGTCGAGCTGCCACCGCACACCGAGCTCGTCCTGACCAGCTCCCCCCTGGACGCCGGCAAACTCCCCAGCGACACCTCCGCTTGGCTCCGCTGACAGGCTCCTGACGTCCGAAGGACCCGAGGCAAGCGCCTCGGGTCCTTCGGACGTTGCTGTCAGGGTTGCTGGGTGAGCGGGCGGAAGCGACGCAGACGCAGGCTGTTCGACACGACGAAGATCGAGCTGAAGGCCATTGCCGCGCCGGCGAGCATCGGGTTCAGCAGGCCGGCGGCCGCCAGCGGCAGCGCCGCGACGTTGTAGGCGAAGGCCCAGAACAGGTTGCCCTTGATCGTGCCCAGGGTGCGCCGGGCGAGCCTGATCGCGTCCGCCGCCGAGCGCAGGTCGCCCCGAACCAGGGTCAGGTCGCTCGCCTCGATCGCGACATCGGTGCCGGTGCCCATGCTCAGGCCGAGGTCGGCCTGCGCCAGCGCCGCGGCGTCGTTCACGCCGTCGCCGACCATCGCGACCACCCGGCCCTCGGCCTGCAGCTCCTTCACCGCGTCGACCTTGCCGGCCGGCAGCACCTCGGCGATCACCTCGTCGATGCCGACCTCGGCGGCGACCTTGCGGGCGACCGCCTCGTTGTCGCCGGTGAGCAGGACCGGGCGCAGCCCCAGGCCACGCAGCTGCTGGATTGCCTCGGCGGAGCTGGGCTTCACGGTGTCCGCGACCACCAGCACGGCGCGGGCCTTGCCGTCCCAGCCGACCGCGACCGCCGTACTGCCCTCGGTCTCGGCGCGCTCCTTGGCGTGCGCGAGCTCGTCCGGCAGGTACTGGCTCCACTCCTCCAGCAGCTTGGTCCGCCCGACCAGGACGGCGTGCCCCTCGACGATGCCCTGCACACCGAGGCCCTCGACGTTGCCGAAGTCCTCGACCGGCGGCAGCTTGCCGAGCTCGTCGGTGGCGCCGCGGGCGATGGCCTGCGCGATCGGGTGCTCGCTGGAGTGCTCGAGCGCCCCCGCCAGCCGCAGTACGTCGGCCCGCTGCTCGCCCTCGGCCAGCAGGACGTCGACCAGGTCCATCCGGCCGGTCGTGACGGTTCCGGTCTTGTCCAGCACGACGGTGTCGACGCGTCGAGTGGACTCGAGCACCTCAGGACCCTTGATCAGGATGCCGAGCTGCGCACCGCGGCCGGTCCCGACCATCAGCGCGGTCGGCGTCGCCAGTCCCAGCGCACACGGGCAGGCGATGATCAGTACGGCGACGGCTGCGGTGAAGGCGACCTCGACGGCCGATCCGTTGCCGAGCCAGAAGCCGAGCGTGCCGAGCGCGAGCCCGATCACGATCGGTACGAAGATGCCGGAGATCCGGTCGGCCAGCCGCTGGACCTCGGCCTTGCCGTTCTGCGCGTCCTCGACCAGCCGGGCCATCTGGGCGAGCTGGGTGTCGCCGCCGACCCGGGTGGCCCGGACGACCAGCCGGCCGCCCGCGTTCACGGTGGCGCCGACGACCGGGTCGCCCGCGCCGACCTCGACCGGCACCGACTCGCCGGTCAGCATCGACGCGTCGACCGCGCTGCTGCCGGTGACGATCACGCCGTCGGTGGCGATCTTCTCGCCGGGCCGGACGACGAACTCGTCGCCGACGGACAGCTGGTCGGCGGGGATTCGCACCTCGGTGCCGTTGCGCAGGACCGCGACGTCCTTGGCGCCGAGCTCCAGCAGGGCCCGTAGCGCAGCGCCGGAGCGCCGCTTCGCCCGTGCCTCGAAGTACCGGCCGGCCAGGATGAACGTGGTGACACCGGCCGCGACCTCGAGGTAGATCTCCTCGGTGCCCCCGCCGCGGGACGGGATCAACGTGAATGGCATCTTCATGCCCGGCTCGCCGGCGCCGCCGAGGAACAGCGCGTACAGCGACCAGAGGAACGAGCTGACCACACCGAGCGAGATCAGCGTGTCCATCGTCGCGGCGCCGTGCCGCAGGTTGGTCCAGGCGGCCTTGTGGAACGGCCACGCGGCCCAGGTGACGACCGGAGCGGCCAGTGTCAGCGACGCCCACTGCCAGAAGTCGAACTGCAGCGCCGGAATCATGCCGAGGGCAATGACCGGCACCGCCAGCACGATGCTGGTGACCAGCCGTTGACGCAACGGCTTCAGCTCGTCCGGTACGACGTGGCCGGCCTCGTCACCGCCGCGGTCACCGGCCGGCGGGGCCGGCAGCGCCGCGGTGTAGCCGGTGGCCTCGACGGTGGCGACCAGGTCGTCGGTGCTGATGCCCTCGGCGTAGGTGACCTTCGCCTTCTCGGTGGCGTAGTTCACCGTGGCGGTGACGCCGTCCATCCGGTTGAGCTTCTTCTCCACCCGCGCGGCGCAGGAGGCGCAGGTCATGCCACCGATGATCAGCTCGACGGACTGCCCTGCTTCTGGGGTTGTCATGATGCCTCCTCTCAGTGGCCGTGCGGGGTCTCGCCGTGGCCCGGGCTGCTGCTCTTCCCGGGGTGGCTGGGTTGCGGGGTGGGCGGCACGATCGCGGTGCCGTCGGTGCCGACCCGGACGGTGAACTCGGCGGTGCGAACCGCCCCGGCGTGCTGGAAGTCCAGGTAGAGCGAGTAGGTGCCGGCGGTCGGGAAGGTGGTGCCGAAGGTGATCTGCGGTCCGCCCTTCGTGCCGGCGTCGGCGTGCTCGGCCGGGTGGTTGTGCAGGTAGGCCAGGTCGCCGCTGCGCAGCGAGACCAGGTGCCCGAAGGCGCCCAGATACGGCTGCAGGTCGGTGACCGGCTTGCCGTCCTTGCTGACGGCAAAGGTCAGCTCGGACTCCTTGCCCGCCTGCGGCGTACCGGCCAGCGTCACGTCGTACCCGTCGACGGTGGTCGCGCTCGCCGGGTCGTTCAGCGGGACGGGGATGTAGAGGCCGGACACGTTCACGTCGGTGCCCAGGGTGAGGGTCTCGTCGAGCGCGGCCGGCTGGAAGTCGGCGTACAGCCGCCAGGTGCCGCCCGCGGTGAAGGTGAACGGGATGCTCCAGGTGCCGGTGGCGTCCATCGTCGGGTGCAGGTGGTGGAAGCCGGACAGGTCGCGCCGGACCACGATCAGGTGCAGGTCCTTCTCGTGGGTCTTCGTGTACTGCGTGACCGGCTTGCCGTCCGGCCCTTGGATCGTGAAGCGCAGCGCGGTCTGTTGCGACGACTGGAAGAACGTCGTCGCCGGGACCAGCGTGTAGCCGGACTGGGACACGGCGAGCCCGGGCGGCTGCCCAGCGGCGTCGCCGTGTCCTTCGCCGTGCCCCGCGGCCGGCTGCTCCATGCCGGCCATGCCGGGCGTCTCCTGCGCCGGGTCGGCTGCCGCGATCGGGTCGATCGCGGAGCCGAGCGCGAAGGTGCCGGCGAAGGCCAGCGCCAGTACGCCGGCGAACGCGCCGAGCCGGACCACGACAGCCCGGCTCATGCCGTCGCGCCCGGGGAGGACGCGGCCAGCTCGTAGCCGGCCTCGTCGACGGCCTCGCGGACGGCGGCCTCGTCCAGGCCCGTCTCGCTGGTCACGTGCACGGCGGAGGTGCCGCCCGCGTTCAGGTCGATCCTGACCTGCTGGACGCCCGGCAGCTTGGTGAGCTCCTCGGTCACCGCGGAGGTGCAGTGCCCGCACGTCATCCCGGACACGGCGTAGGTGGTGGTCGTCATCGTTGTCTCCTTCAAGGGTTTCTCGGGTACGTCAGCTACGGACCAGGCGGGCGATCGCGTCGGAGGCTTCGCGCACCTTCTCCTCGGCCTCCGGACCGCCGCGCTGCGCGGCCTCGACCACGCAGTGCGACAGGTGCTCCTCCAGCAGTTCCAGCGAGAACGACTGGAGCGCCTTCGTCGCGGCCGACACCTGGGTCAGGATGTCGATGCAGTACTTGTCCTCCTCGACCATCCGCTGCAGGCCACGAATCTGGCCCTCGATCCGACGCAGCCGCTTCAGGTGGCTGGACTTCTCGGCGGTGTAGCCGTGCACGTGCTCGGTGGTCCCGTCGGTGGTCATGGCGGCCCTCTTTCCTCACTGCTACCCCATAGGGGTATATCGACACCTCAGAAGGTACCCCCTCGGGGTATGGATGGCAAGTCCGGTCCGATACCTGGCAGGGGTATTGTCCGGCGGACAGCGGCCGGTGCTGCAACAAAAGTGGGAGGGTAGGCGTCTCATCGCGCGAGACTGCGGCCCGCTGCGGGTCGTGACGGACGGAGAAGGTGGCATGGCGGACCTGGCGATCAGTACGCGGGGCTTGCGGAAGACGTACCGCACCCGACGGGGCAAGCAGGTGGTCGCGGTCCAAGGACTCGACCTCGACGTGCCGGTCGGTGGGGTGCACGGCTTCCTGGGGCCGAACGGGTCCGGCAAGACCACCTCGATCCGGATGCTGCTCGGACTGGTCCGGGCCGACGCCGGGGTGATGACCCTGTTCGGCCGACCGGTGCCGGAGCAGCTGCCCGCGGTGGTCTCCCGGGTCGGCGCGATCGTCGAGTCGCCGAAGTTCTTCCCGGCGTTCAGCGGGCGCAAGAATCTCGAACTGCTGGCCGACGCGATCGGTGCGCCGAGGACCCGGGTCGGCGAGGTGCTGGACGAGACGTCGCTGGGGGAGCGCGGCAAGGACCGGTTCAAGACCTACTCGCTCGGCATGAAGCAGCGGCTGGCGATCGCCGCGACGCTGCTGAAGAAGCCGGACCTGCTGATCTTCGACGAGCCGACCAACGGTCTCGACCCGGCCGGCATCCGGGAGATCCGCGAGACGATGCGGTCGCTGGGCGAGCAGGGCCGCACGGTCCTGGTCAGCAGCCACATCCTGGCCGAGGTCGAGCAGGTCGCCGACACCGTCTCGATCATCGGCCAGGGCCGGTTGCTCGCCTCCGGGTCGGTCGCGGAAGTGATCGGCGGCACCGGCAAGGCCACGGTGAAGCTGGCCATCGACGACCAGGCGGCGGCCACCGCCGTCCTGGCCGCGGCCGGACTCACGGTGCGGGCTGAGGGCAACTACCTGTTCGTGGACGGCGCCGAGCACCCGGCGGACGTCACCCGCCGGCTGGCCGACCAGCGCCTGTACGTCGCCGAGCTGGTCCCGGTCCGGGCCGACCTGGAGTCGGTGTTCCTGGAGCTCACCGCCGACGAGGGCCTCGGGGCCGGCGGTCCAGGCCTGGCCGGTTCGCAGGCGATCACCCCGGACGCCGTCCGACGTACTGGCGCGACCGAGACGACAGGAGGCGGCCAGTGATCCGGCTGACGGGAGTCGAGCTGCGCAGGCTGGTGGCGCGCCGGCTGGTGATGCTCGGAGTCGGGGCGGTGCTGGCCGTCACGGTGCTGATGCTGGCCGCGACCTGGTGGAACGCGCGCCCGCTGTCGGCCGCCGACCAGGAGCGGAACCGGGTCCAGTTCGAGCAGGCGCACAAGGACTGGGTGGCGAACCACGAGAAGTACGAGAAGGACTGCCGGGACAACTACGCGTCGATGCCGGATCCCAAGCCGACCGTCGACGAGATGTGCAACAACCCCGAGCCGGCGCTGGAGCAGTGGGGCAAGCCGCAGACCGTCTTCACCGAGGTGATGCCGGAGTTGCTGCTCGGGTCGTCCTACCTGCTGGCGTTCGCGGCGTTCCTGATCGGTGCCAGTTTCGTCGGCGCGGAGTTCAGCAGCGGCTCGATCGGCAACTGGCTGACGTTCGAGCCGCGCCGGCTCCGGGTCTACGGCAGCAAACTGCTCGGCGTCGCGATCGGCATGGTCCCGGTCGCGGTGGCAACGCTGGCTTTGCTGCTGGTCGGCACGTATCTGATCGTCGCTGACCTCGGCAGCACCGCCGGGACCACCGGCGAGGTCTGGGGCAACCTGGCGGAGACCTCGGTCCGGGCCGGCCTGCTCACCGCCGTGGCCGGCGCGCTCGGCGGCGTCCTGGGCCTGTTGCTGCGGCACACCGCCGCCGCGATCGGCTTGGTGATGGGGTACGCCGTCCTGGTGGAGGGCGTGTTCGGCAGCATCCTGCAGAGCGCCCAGCCCTGGCTGGCCCGGGTCAACTTCGACGCCTGGGTGATGCACGGGACGACGTACTACGTGCAGAGCTGCAAGTCGACGCCGGAGGGCTACTACAACTGCGAGTCGGTCGAGAAGGCGCTCAGCTTCGAGCACGGCGCCTGGTACCTCGGCATCGTCGCGGTCGTGCTGATCACGCTCGGCGGTCTGGTGTTCCGCCGCCGCGACGTGAACTGACCCCCGCACGAACGAATGCCGGCCCCGGGTGGACGAACCACCCGGGGCCGGCGTCACGCAGTACGGCGGATCAGGCCGTCAGGCGCTCCTCGGTCGAGGTCGAGAACAGGTGCAGCTTCTCCGGCACCGCGGCCAGCCGGATCGTGGAACCCTTCTCGACCGGCATCCGGGCGTCGATCCGGGCGACGATCTGCTGGTGCTCGTTGTTGTGCTCGGCGGTGCCGTACAGGTACGCGTCGGCGCCGAGCTCCTCGATCACCGCGACCTTCACCGGCAGGCCCTGGTCGGAGACCTGGAAGGCCTCCGGGCGGATGCCCACGGTCAGGGTCTTGTCGTTGCCGGCCTTGCCGAGCACGCCGCGCTCGATCGGGATGATGTAGTCGCCGACCTTCGCGCCGGTGTCGGTGATGTCCGCCTCGAGCAGGTTCATCGCGGGCGAGCCGATGAAGCCGGCGACGAACTTGTTCTTCGGGTTGTCGTACAGGTTCAGCGGGGTGTCGACCTGCTGGAGCAGGCCGTCCTTCAGCACGGCGACCCGGTCGCCCATCGTCATCGCCTCGATCTGGTCGTGGGTGACGTAGACCGTGGTGACGCCCAGCCGGTTCTGCAGCTCGGCGATCTGGGTGCGGGTCTGGACGCGCAGCTTGGCGTCGAGGTTCGACAGCGGCTCGTCCATCAGGAAGACCTGCGGGTTCCGGACGATGGCCCGGCCCATCGCGACGCGCTGCCGCTGACCACCGGACAGCGCCTTCGGCTTGCGGTCCAGGTACTCCTCGAGGCCGAGCAGCTTGGCCGCCTCGAGCACGCGCTTGGCGCGGTCCTCCTTGGAGACACCCTGCATCTTCAGCGCGAAGCCCATGTTGTCGGCGACCGACATGTGCGGGTACAGCGCGTAGTTCTGGAACACCATCGCGATGTCCCGCTCCTTCGGCGGACGGTGCGTGACGTCGCGGTCGCCGATGTAGATGGAGCCCTCGTTGACCTCTTCGAGGCCGGCGAGCATGCGCAGCGAGGTCGACTTGCCGCAGCCGGACGGGCCGACGAGCACCATGAACTCGCCGTCCTCGATCTCGAGGTTGAGCTTGTCGACGGCGGGCGTCTCGGAGCCGGGGTAGACCCGGGTCGCGGACTTGAAAGACACAGTGGCCATGACGATTCATCCCTTCACCGGCAGGAACGTGCCGGACGATCCGTAGTAAAGGCCCCCGGGCGGGGGTGGGCCCATCCTGGCCTGCCGGGCTGCTCCTGACAAGGTTTACGCCGGAAGAGGTGTCCGTACTGTTCACTTTCTGGACAGGTGTGCGCAGTTTCAGTCTGCAAGAACTTGCAGGTTCTTGCTGCAAGGTCCATCCGGGCTGGGTAGGGTGCGGGTCGTGAGCAGCAGAGCGAGGCTGGCGGACATCGCAGCCAAGGCGGGGGTCAGTGAGGCGACCGTGTCCCGGGTGCTGAACAGCCGACCCGGAGTGGCCGAGGACACTCGGCAGGCGGTGATGACGGCGCTCGACGTGCTCGGCTTCGAACGGCCGACCCGGCTGCGGCGCCGCTCCGCCGGCCTGATCGGGCTGGTGATGCCCGAACTGATCAACCCGATCTTCCCCGCCTTCGCGCAGGTGATCGAGTCGGCGCTGTCGCAGCGCGGGTTCACCCCGGTGCTGTGCACCCAGTCGCCGTCCGGAGCGACCGAGGAGGAGTACGTCGAGATGCTGCTCGAGCGCGGCGTCTCCGGCATCATCTTCGTCTCCGGCCTGCACGCGGACACCGGCGCCGACCACGCCCGGTACCAGGCGCTGGTGGACCGCAACCTGCCGGTGGTTTTCGTGAACGGCTGGCTGCCCGGCGTCGGCGCTCCCTTCATCTCCTCCGACGAGTACGCCGCGACCGAGCTCGCCGTCTCCCACCTGGTCGCGCTCGGGCACCGGCGGATCGGGTTCGCCTCCGGCCCGGAGCGGTTCATCGTCGTCCAGCGCAAGCTGGCGGGCTACCGGACCGCGATGAAGGCGCAGCTCGGCTTGTCGGACGGCGAGGTCGACGAGCTGGTCGAGCTGAGCATGTTCGGTGTGGAGGGCGGCGCGGCGGCGGCCCAGCGGCTGCTCGATGTCGGCGTGAGCGCGGTCGTCTGCGGCTCCGACATGATGGCGCTCGGCGTGATCCGCGCCGCCCGCCAGCGGGAGCTGTCCGTACCCGGCGACCTCTCGGTGGTCGGCTACGACGACGCCCCGATGATGGAGTTCACCGACCCGCCGATGACCACGGTCCGCCAGCCCGTCCAGGCGATGGCCCTGGCCGCCGTCCAGTCCCTCTTGGACGAGGTCGTCGGCCACGCCACTCCCCGCACCGAGTTCCTCTTCCGCCCCGAACTCATCGTCCGCAACAGCACCGGCCCGGCCCCCGCGTAGACAGCTCGGCTAGGTCGCGCCGGGCGAGCGCACCTTCTGTGCAGGTGTGTGTCGTCACTTGCCGGGGATGCCGACGTTGAGGATCTGGGCGCCGGGGCCGCGTTCGGCCAGGCGGTCGGACTTGTTGTAGAGGTTGCAGCGCTGGAGGCTCAGGCAGCCGCAGCCGATGCAGCCGTCCAGGTCGTCGCGGAGCCGCTCGAGCTCGGCGATCCGCTGGTCGAGCCGGCTGCGCCAGGTCTTGGAGAGCCGGCTCCAGTCCGCGCGCGTCGGAGTGCGGTCGTCGGGCAGCGAGTCCAGGGCCTGCTTGATCTCCGAGAGCGCCAACCCGACCCGCTGGGCCGCCTGGACGAACGCGATGCGGCGCAGCGTGCTGCGCTGGTACTGCCGCTGGTTGCCCGCGGTCCGTCGCGAGCTGATCAGGCCCTGCTCCTCGTAGAACCGCAGGGCCGACGCGGCGACGCCCGAACGGGCCGCGATCTCGCCGATCGACAGCCAGTGGTCCTTGCTGACAACGTGTTCCTGCGCCATACCCTCACCCTAGGAGGGCACGCAAGACCTGAAGCTCCCTTGAGACCCGGGCGCCTCGCAGGGCGCCGCCGGGCGGCCCCGCCGGTGGCTGTGACGGACAGATCAGAGCTCGTGGTCAGGCCCGCCGGTGCGGCGGGGTATACTTTCTGACGTCGGTGCGCGAATCGCGTCACCAGAGCATTTCCCAGGCGCTCCGACCCGTCGGTTTCAGCAACCCGCTGATGATCCCCGGCGACATGGGTGCAATGCGATGAGCACCCGCAGGTCGATGCCCAGTCTCCTGCCCCGCAGCACAGATCCGGCCATGTTTCGTGGCCGGCGCTTGTGTGTGGGCTCCGATCCGGCATCGGGCCGCGACGTTGAGAGAGAGATTGCGTGTCCCAGCACCACCAGGACCAGTTCGTTCCGAGCGACGGCGCCGACGCCGGCGATCGGGTGAAGAAGCCCCGCCACAAGAAGTTCCAGACCCAGTCGTACGGCGAGCGGATGGCGGCCGAGGCCGTGCCGAGCACCGGCGGCGAGAACCGTGGCGAGGTCCGCAACGACGTCGCCCGCGGCGAGCGCCGGGGCGGCCCCAGCCAGTACTCCGACCGCGGGTCGCGCGACAGCCGTGACGCCGGCGGCTACCGCCGCGACGGCAACCGCGACAACCGTGCCGAGGGCAACCGTGGCACCAGCGGCAACTACCGCGGTGACAGCAGCAACTACCGCGGCGGCAACAGCACGTACCGCGCCGCCGACTCCGGTGGCTTCCGCCGCGACAACGACCGGCGCGACGACCGTCGTCCGGAGCGTTCGACCGACCGCCCGGTGAAGGGCTACCGCGCCGCCGAGCGTCCGGCCGCTCAGTCGCGTCCGGAGCGCACCGAGCGCCCGCAGTACGAGCGCAGCGACCGGCCGCAGTACCAGCGCACCGAGCGCCCGCAGAACGAGCGCAGCGACCGGCCGCAGTACCAGCGTTCCGACGCGCCGCGCCGCGAGTTCGACCGGTCCGACCGGCCGCAGTCCGGCCAGCGGTCCGGCGGCTACCAGCGCAGCGAGCGCCAGCAGTACGACCGCCCGCAGTACGACCGCGGCGAGCGCACCCGGTACGAGCGTCCGGAGCGGGTCGAGCTGACCGAGCGCCCCGAGCGTCCGGTCGAAGAGTTCGTCGACCTCGGCCCGGTGGCCGAGGGCAACCCGTTCTCCGCCCTCGGCCTGGCGCCGCGGCTGGTGCAGCGGCTGGCCCGGGACGGCATCACCGCGCCGTTCCCGATCCAGACCGCGACCATCCCCGACGCGCTGGCCGGCAAGGACGTGCTCGGCCGTGGCCAGACCGGCTCCGGCAAGACCCTCGGCTTCGGCCTGCCGACGCTGATGCGGCTGGCCGGCGGGCACACCGAGTCCCGCCGTCCGCGCGGCATGATCCTGGTGCCGACCCGCGAGCTGGCGATGCAGGTGCACGACGCGCTCGAGCCGCTGGCGCACGTGATGGGCGTCTCGGTCAAGCTGATCGCGGGCGGTCTGCCCTACCCGAAGCAGATCGACGCGCTCCGGCGCGGGGTCGACCTGCTGATCGCCACCCCGGGCCGGCTGATCGACCTGTGCGAGCAGGGCGCTGCCGACCTCGGCGCGGTGGAGGTGGCCGTGCTCGACGAGGCCGACCACATGTGCGACATGGGCTTCATGCCGGCGGTCACCACGCTGCTCGACATGACCCCGAAGGAAGGTCAGCGGCTGCTGTTCTCGGCGACGCTGGACAACGACGTCGACACGATCGTGAAGACCTACCTGAAGGACCCGGTCACGCACTCGACCGAGTCCGGCCAGGCGAGCGTCACCACGATGGAGCACCACCTGCTGGTGATCGAGCCGGGGCACAAGCAGTCGCTGACGGCCGAGCTGGCCAGCCGCGACGGCCGCACGATCATCTTCGTCCGCACCAAGCTGGGCGCCGACCGCGTCGCCACCCAGCTCCGTGACCGGGGCGTGATGGCGGCGGCGCTGCACGGCGGCCTGACCCAGGGCGCCCGCAACCGCACGCTCGACCAGTTCAAGGACGGTTCCGTCCCGGTGCTGGTGGCAACCGACGTCGCGGCCCGCGGTATCCACGTCGACGACGTCGGCCTGGTCGTCCAGGCCGACCCGCCGGCCGAGCACAAGGACTACCTGCACCGCGCCGGCCGGACGGCGCGCGCCGGTGGCAAGGGCGCGGTCGTCACGCTGCTCCTGCCGCACCAGCGTCGGGGCATGATCCGGATGGCCGAGTCGGCCGGTGTCGACACCGAGCCGGTCCGGGCTCGTCCGGGCGACGAGCTGGTCACCGAGCTGACCGGCGGCACCAAGCCGTCCGGTTACCCGGTCAAGCTGCCCGAGCCGAAGCCGAAGCGCTTCGGTGGCAAGGGTGGCGGCGGCAAGCGGTTCGGCAGTGGCCGGCCCGGTGGCCGCAGCTTCGAGGGTCGCGGTGGCGACGCCCGTCGCCGCCCGGACCGGGGCAGCGGTCCCCGTCGCTCCGAGGGCGGCAAGTCCTACCAGCCGCGCTGAGTGAACTGATCAGGGCCCGGTTTCTCCTGCACCAGCAGCGGAAACCGGGCTCTTTCACTTGTCCAGCAGGACGCGCAACCGGTCGAGAATGGTCGCGATCTCGCCCGCGTCGAGCGGGATCAGCTCCAGCACCAGCTGACCCTCGTCCACCCGGTCGGTCATCACGTAGATCGGCGGGGTGCCCGCTTCCAGCTCGCGCGCCAGCCCGGCGGCGTCCTCGACGGTCAGCAGAGCGCGGGACAACGGCAACGAGGTCGGGTCCGGAATCACCTCGGCGGTGATCCCGGGAATCTCGCCGGCGGCCTGCACGAACGACGTCACCTTCGTCGCCTGGTCCGCCTCCCACTTGGCCCGGTCCATCGCCTGCCACTCCTCGAGCGCGGCCAGCACGCCGACGACGGCCTCCTTGGTCGCCTTCATCCCGCGGCCGATGCCGCGGTCCTGGGCCCGAACCGCCTGCACCATCCGACGGGATCCCGCGACGAGTCCCGCCGTCGGCGAGGCGAGGTACTTCTGGCCGCTGATCAGCACCAGGTCGGCACCGGTCGCCAGCAGGTCCGCCGTCCGCGGGAACTGGCCGGCGCCGTCGATGATCGCCGGTACGCCGCGGCGGTGCGCCAGCCGGACCGCGGCCGTCAGGTCGAGGGGCTCCCCGTGCGTCAACCGGGAGGACGTGAGCAGCAGGCAGCTGACCTCCTGCTCGTCCAGCGCCTCGTCCAGATCGTCGAGCCCACAACGGTTCTCGTCACCGGCCAGGCTGACGTGAGCGCCGGCCAGCCGGATCGCCTGCAGGTTCGACTGGCCGTAGTCGACCACGTGAACGGCGGGGATGACGACCCGGTTGTGCATGTCCCGGGTGTCCGGCAGCGCGGCGATCCGGCGCGGGTCGGTGCCGGCCATCGCGGCGGCCACGGCCAGGGTGATGGCCGATGACGTGCAGTGCACCACAGTGCCGGCCTGGGCGCCGGTGGCGGACGCGATCGCGTCGCTGACCCGGTCCCGGAGCTCTTCCATCACGAAGAACTCCGGCAGTGCCTCGGCGACGGCGCCGGCCACTCCGGCCGAGCTCCGCGACACCCCCAGCGGCGTGAACGTCCCGCGCGCGTTGACCACCACACTCAGCCGGTGCCGCTCATGGATGCTCATGATTTGATCACATTAGTGGTCACGCACCGTCATTGGCGAGACCTGATCGAGACTTTGTCGTCGCTCCTGGTGAGAACCGGTCGAGACCGGAAAATCCGAAATTCCGTCTCTTCGGAACTGTTGCCCAAGGCAACTGACCGATCGTGTCGTCGAGCCCTTGACCTCTTGCTACTGGTGAGTCATCCTCATTTTTCAGCATCCCCTGCCGTCATCGCTCGCCCCCGAGTCTTGAGGGAGGACCTGTGCCGTCCCGCCCAGCACACCGCCAGCTGTCCCGCTCCGCCCTACGGACGACCACCGCGGTGCTTGCCGCTGGGGCCGTCGTGCTCGCAGGTCTGTCCACACCGGCCCGGGCCGAGCGCCGAACCGTCGTCCAGCCCGCCGCCACGGCACCGGCCGACTACTGCCTCGAGCAGTGCTCCGACATCGTCCCGCCCGGCCAGAACGGCAACGCCACCTTCGCGGATCTCCTGCTGTTCAAGGGGTTCGGCACCCGGCCGGCGCACTTCAGCGACACGCTGAAGCCGTACGAGCGACTGGTGTGGAACTCCCAGGGCATCACCGATGACGGCCTGGCGCCGTACTTCGACGATGCCTCGTTCGGGGTCCGGGCCGGCGACGTGGCGAGCACCGTGAAACCGCGGCCCGACGTCACGATCGTGCGGGACCGGTCCCGCGGTATCCCGCACATCACCGGTACCACCCGCGAGGGCACGATGTTCGGCGCCGGGTACGCCGGGGCGCAGGACCGGCTGTTCGTGATGGACGTGTTCCGGCACCTCGGCCGCGGTCAGCTCACCCCGTTCGCGGGCGGTGCTCCGGGCAACCGTGAGTTCGAGCAGGAGTTCTGGCGGACCGCGCCGTACACCGAGGCCGAGCTGCAGAAGCAGTACGACGACGCGGACGAGCGCTACGGCGCCGACGGCCGCAAGCTGCAGCAGGACATCCAGGCCTGGGTGGACGGGGTGAACCACTACATCGCGAGCGTCGGCATCGCCTACCCGGGCGAGTACGTCGCGCTCGGGCTGCCGACACCACGGCCGTGGAAGGTGACCGACGTGGTCGCCACCGCGGCGGTGGTGGCCGGCATCTTCGGCACCGGTGGCGGCGGCGAGATGGCCTCGGCCCTCGCGCTGCTGGAGGCACAGGCGAAGTACGGCGTGACCGAGGGCACGAAGGTGTGGCAGTCGTTCCGCTCGCAGAACGACCCCGAGGCGAACACGACGGTGCACAACGGAGCCACCTTCCCGTACGGCACCACCGAGGAGAATCCGGCCGGACGAGCCTTGCCCGATCGTGGCTCGGTGACGCCGGAGCCGCTGGTGGTCGACCAGACGGGCTCGGCCAGCCGGCGGAAGGCCGCGTTGCCGAAGAGCAGTGACGCGGTCAAGCCACCGAACAAGGCGCAGGGCAAGAAAGCGCTGAAGGGCATCTTCGACGGCGGTGTCCTGCCCGAGGGTTTCGGGCCCAAGGGCATGTCCAACGCGCTGCTGATCTCTGGAGCGCACACCGAGAGCGGCAACCCGGTCGCCGTCTACGGCCCGCAGACCGGGTACTTCGCGCCGCAGTTGCTGCTGCGCCAGGAGCTGCAGGGACCCGGCGTCAGCTCGCGCGGCGTCGCCTTCGCGGGCCTCAACTTCTACACGCTGATCGGCCGCGGCGCCGACTACTCGTGGAGCGCGACGTCCGCCGGTCAGGACATCACCGACACGTACGCCGTACCGCTGTGCGAGCCTGGCGGTGGAACCCCGACGAAGGCCTCGACGCACTACCTGTTCCGCGACCAGTGCACGCCGATCGAGAAGCTGGAGCGGCGCAATGCGTGGTACCCGAGCCTCGGCTCGTCGGAGCCGGCCGGCGCGTACACGCTGGTCGCCCAGCGGACGAAGTACGGCATCGTCACCCATCGTGGCACGGTAGGCGGCCGGCCGGTGCTGTTCACGAAGAACCGGTCGACCTACGGCAACGAGGCCGGCTCGGCGCTCGGGTTCATGCTGTTCAACGACCCGGACCGGATCCGGTCGGCGCAGGACTTCCGCGCTGCGGCGCACACCATCGGCTACACCTTCAACTGGTTCTACACCGACAAGGACGACATCGCGTACTACAACTCCGGCGACAACCCGGTCCGTCCGCCGGGAGCCGACCCGAACCTGCCGACCTGGAGCAGCTACGAGTGGCAGGGCTGGAACCCGGACACCAACCGGGCGACCTACACGCCGGCGAGCGAGCATCCGCAGGTCGTCAACCAGGACTACCTGACCAGCTGGAACAACAAGCAGGCACCGGGCTTCTCCGCGGCCGACGGCAACTTCGGCTACAACTCGGTCTACCGCAGCCAGCCGCTCGACGACCGGATCGAGGCCGTGCTGGACAGTGGCCAGAAGTTCACCCGCGGCAAGCTGGTCGAGGCGATGGAGGACGCCGCGACGGTCGACCTGCGCGCCGACAAGGTCCTGCCGTACCTGCTGCGGGTCCTGAACAGCGCGCCGGTCACCGACCCGGCTGTCGCGGACGCGATCGCCGAGCTCACCGCCTGGCAGTCCGCCGGCAGTCACCGCAGGACCGCGAACGAGGCCTCGAAGACCTACCAGCACGCGGAGGCGATCCGCATCCTCGACGCCTGGTGGCCGTTGCTCGTTCCGGCCCAGTTCCGGACCAAGCTCGGCCCTGAGCTGTACGACGCTCTGGTGCGCGCCCAGAAGATCGACGAGCGGCCGGGCGCGCAGGGATCGGCGTTCCAGAACGGCTGGTGGGGCTTCGTGCAGCGGGACCTGCGCATGGTGCTCGGCGACCCGGTCGCGACGCCCCAGCCGGTCACGTACTGCGGAGGTGGCTCGCTGAGCGAGTGCCGGACCGTGCTGGCCGACTCGCTGGCCGCCGCCGTCCAGGTGCCCGCGGCAACGACGTACCCGGCGACCGCGGACTGCGCGGCCGGCGACCAGTACTGCGCCGACCAGATCGTGCACCAGCCGATGGGCGGTATCACCCAGGACCGGATCGCCTGGGTCAACCGGCCGACGTACCAGCAGGTGGTCGAGTTCCCGGCCCGCCGTGGGGACGACGTGAGCAACCAGGCGCTCGGCCGGACCGCGACCGCGAGCAGCCACGAGACCGGCTGGTTCAGCTCGCCGCCGGGCAACGCGGTGGACGGCAACCTGACGACCCGGTGGGCGAGCAACTGGTCGGATCCGCAGTGGCTGAAGGTGGATTTCGGCAGCGAGCAGGCGATCCGCCGAGTGGTACTGCGCTGGGAGGCGGCGTACGCGACGGCGTACCGGGTGGAAGTGTCCCGGGACAACGTGAACTGGCAGCAGGTGTTTGCCACCAGCAACGGGAACGGCGGGACGGACGTGGTCCGCTTCGCACCGGCCCAGGCACGGTACGTGCGGGTCACCGGAACGCAGCGGGCGACCCGCTACGGCTACTCGCTGCACGAGCTCCAGGTCTACCGGCAATGACCCGATCCTGCCTGCGAGGATGTGGGCATGAACCAGAACTTCCCCCCGCATCCGAACCAGCCTCCCTACCGGCCGCAGCCGGGGTATCAGCAGGGGCCTCCGCCGGGGTACGTGCCGCCGCAGCAGCCGGGCTACCAGCAGGGACCGCCGCCCGGGTACCAGCAGGGGCCGCCGGCCGGCTACGGCCAGGCGCCCGGTGGGTATCAGTCGGTGCAGCAGTCGAACGTGCCGCACGTGGCGCCGGCTGGTTCGCCGTACCCGGTCCTGGTGTCGACGATGAACGACCTTCCCGGCTACACCGCGCAGAAGGTGTTCGGGGAGGTGTTCGGGCTGACCGTGCGCAGCCGGGACTTCGGCTCGAACTTCACCGCCAGCTTCCGGTCGCTGGGTGGCGGCGAGGTGCCGGAGTACACCCAGATGCTGGCCGAGTCGCGGCACGTCGCGGTGCTGCGGATGTGTCAGATGGCCCAGCAGATGGGCGCGAACGCGATCCTCGCGATGCGCTTCGACTGCAACGAGATCGCGCAGACGATGAGCGAGGTGGCGGCCTACGGCACCGCGGTGATCGTGCGTCCGGTGGAACCGCCCCGGCCGCAGGACCCCAAGCCCGCCGAGGACGATGCGGATGACAGCTGACCTGCCGTCCTTCGGTCCCGGCTTCCGGTGGGGGGTCTCGACCTCGGCGTACCAGATCGAGGGGGCCGCGACCGAGGGTGGTCGCGGCCCGTCGGTCTGGGACACCTTCGCCGGCGCACCGGGCCGGGTGCTCGACGGCAGCACCGGATCGGTTGCCTGCGACCACTACCACCGGTACGCCGAGGACGTGCGGCTGCTGCGGGACCTCGGCGTCGACACGTACCGGTTCTCGTTCTCCTGGCCCCGGATCCAGCCGGCCGGCAGCGGAGCGGTGAACCCCGAAGGCCTCGGCTTCTACGACCGGCTGATCGACGAGCTGCTCGCGGCCGGGATCCAGCCGGCGCCGACGCTGTTCCACTGGGACACGCCCCAACCGCTGGAGGATGCCGGCGGTTGGCTGGAGCGCGACATCACCGAGCGCTTCGCCGACTACGCCGCTTTGCTGGCCGAGCGGTTCGCGGACCGGGTCGGCCTGTGGATGACGATCAACGAGCCGATGGTGCTCACGCTGATGGGCTACGCGGTCGGGGCGCACGCGCCGGGCCGCGACCTCGGCTTCGGGGCCCTACCCGTCGCGCACCACCAACTGCTCGCCCATGGCCGCGCCGTTCAGGCACTGCGCGCCGGTGGTGCCCGCGAGATCGGGATCGCCAGCAACCACTCACCCACCTGGGCCGCCAGCGAGAGTGCCGAGGACCAGGAAGCGGCCGCGCTCTACGACACCCTGATCAACTGGCTGTTCGCCGACCCGGTGCTGCTCGGCCGCTACCCGACCGACGACCTGGCGGCGGCAATGCCCGGGCCGGTCGCCGAGGACCTGGTGGTGATCTCGACCCCGCTCGACTTCTTCGGACTCAACCACTACGCGCCGACGCTGGTCGGGGCGCCAACCGGCAACGCCGACACCGGCGCCACCGACGGGATCGCGCTGCCGCCGGGCCTGCCGTTCGAGCCGCGGGCGCTGACCGGCTACGCGATGACCGACTTCGGCTGGCCGGTGGTGCCGGCGGCGTTCGGCGAGATCCTGCAGACGCTGCGGACGCGGTACGGCGACCGGTTGCCACCGCTCTACGTCACCGAGAACGGGTGCGCGATCAACGACGGCGTCGTCGACGGGGTGGTCGACGACCGGCGGCGGATCGACTACCTCGACGGGTACCTGCGGGCGCTGAAGGCCGCGATCGACGACGGGATCGACGTGCGCGGGTACTTCCAGTGGTCGCTGCTGGACAACTTCGAGTGGGCCGCCGGGTACACGCAGCGGTTCGGCCTGGTGCACGTCGACTTCGAGACCCGGACGCGGACGCCGAAGGCGTCGTACGGCTGGTACCGCGAGCTGATCGCCCAGAGCCGGCGATGACCACCGCGCTCGCCGAGCCGGCGGTCCCGGTCCGGGGGCGGTGGACGGCGGCGGTGGTGCTGGCGAACGTCGGGGTGTTCGCCGCCTGGCTGGGGCCGCTCCAGGTCCTGCTCGCCCAGCAGTCCGAAGCGATTGCCCCTGGCAACAAGGAGTTCGTCTTCGGACTGGTCACCGGGATCGGTGCCGCGGTCTCGGTCGTCGCCAACCCGATTTTCGGCGCCGTCTCGGACCGGACCACCGCACGCCGCGGACGCCGTGCGCCGTGGGTGTTCGCGGGCGCGGTCGGCGGCGCGGTCGGGTTGCTCGTGCTCAGCGGTTCGGACGCCGTGCTGTGGATGCTGGTCGGTTGGTGCGTGGTGCAACTGTTCGGCAACGCGCTGCTGGCCGCGATCACCGCCGTCGTACCGGATCTGGTGCCGACGACGCAGCGCGGTGTGGTCGGCGGTTGGGTCGCGCTGGCGCAGACCCTCGGCGCGCTGGTCGGCGTAGGGCTCGCGACGGTCGTCGGCGGAGTCGGTGGCGGATACATCGCGTGTGCGGCGTTCCTGCTGATCTCGGTGGTGCCGTACCTGCTGCGCAGCGGTGATCAGGCGCTGACGGAACGGACTCCGCTGGTCTGGCCCGAGTTCTGGAAGGGCTTCTGGATCAGCCCGCGGCGGTACCCCGACTTCGGTTGGGCCTGGCTGACCCGGTTCCTGCTGAACCTGGGCAACGGGCTCGGCACGCTCTACCTCTTCTACTACTTGCAGGACGCGGTCGGCCACTCCGATCCCGACGTCGGCGTCCTGGTGCTGACCGCCATCTACAGCCTCTGCGTGGTGTTGACGGCGGTGACCTCCGGCGCGTGGTCGGACCGGGTCGGCCGGCGGAAGGTGTTCGTCACCGGCTCCGGCGTCGTGATGGCGGTCGCCGCCGGAGTACTGGCGGTGTGGCCGACCTGGCCGGGCGCGATCGTCGGCGCGGTGATCCTCGGGACCGGCTTCGGCGTCTACCTGTCGGTCGACTTCGCCCTGCTCACCGAGGTCCTGCCGAGCGCGCGCGACCGGGCCAAGGACCTCGGCGTGATCAACATCGCGAACTCGCTGCCCCAGGTGCTCGCCCCGGCCGTGGCCGCGCCGGTGGTCAAGTACGCCGGCGGCTACCCGGTGCTCTACGGACTCGCCGCGGCCGTCACCCTGCTGGGCGCCGTACTGGTCCGGCAGATCAGATCCGTCTCCTAGAGTGGCCGCCATGCCGCTCTATTCGTTCGAGGGCAAGAGCCCCGTCGTGCACCCGGAAGCCTGGATCGCCCCGACCGCGACGCTGGTCGGCGACGTCGTGGTGGAGAAGGACGTGTCGATCTGGTACGGCGTGGTGGTCCGCGCCGACCTCGGCCGGATCGTCATCCGGGAGGGCGCGAACATCCAGGACAACTCGGTGCTGCACGTCGGCGGCGGCAACGTCTGCGAGGTCGGCCCCAACGTCACCGTCGGGCACCAGTGCCTGGTGCACGACTGCACGATCGGCGAGTCCGCCCTGATCGGCAACGGCGCGATCGTGCTCGACGGCGCCGTGATCGGCGCCCGCACGCTGGTCGCCGCCGGGGCCACCGTCACGCCGGGCAGCCAGATCCCAGGGGAGTCGGTCGCGCTCGGCAGCCCGGCGAAGAAGATCGTGCCGCTGGAGGGCACGGCGAAGCTGTTCGTCGACCACAACGCCGCCGTCTACCACGACCTGGCCCGCCGGCACGCCGCCTCGGTCGAGCTGGTCGAGTAGAGCGAGCCCGCCGGGGTACCGAGGTACGGGACGGTCGTCCGGGCCGTCCCGGATACCGAGGAGATGGTGATGAGCAAGAAGATCGCGTTCCTGGTCGCCGCGGAAGGCATCGAGCGGGTCGAGCTGAGTGAGCCGTGGAAGGCGGTGCAGGAGGCCGGTCACCAGCCGGTGCTGCTCAGTCCGGAGACCGGCGAGGTGCAGACCTTCAACCACCTGACGCCGGCCGAGACCCAGCCGGTCGACCAGGCGGTCGGCGACGCCTCGGTGGACGACTTCGACGCTCTCGTCCTGCCTGGCGGCGTCGCCAACCCGGACGCGCTGCGGATGGACCGGTCCGCGGTGGCGTTCGCCAAGCAGTTCGTCGAGTCCGGCAAGCCGGTCGCGGCGATCTGTCACGCACCGTGGACCCTGGTCGAGGCCGACGTGGTCCGCGGCCGCCGGATGACGTCCTGGCCGAGTCTGCAAACCGACCTGCGCAATGCGGGCGCCGAGTGGGTGGACGAGGAGGTCGTCACCGACGGCAACCTGATCACCAGCCGCAAGCCCGACGACCTGGCGGCGTTCAACAAGACGCTGCTCGACGCGCTGCAGTAGCGCTCACTGCGTGCGGTACGCCTCGCTGATCAGCGCGACAGCGTGCTGCGTCGACGGGTGCGGGTCCTGACGCGGCCAGATGACCCGGACGGGCACGGGTGGCGCGTCCTGCAACGGCAGGAACACCACCCCGGCCCGCCCGTACTGCGTGGCGGTGCTCTCCGGGGTGATCCCGACGTACCCGCCGGCCGCGATCAGCGCCAGCCAGTCGTCGACGTCCGCGGTGTTCTCGATCCGCGGCGGAGTGCCGGTCGGCCAGAGCTCCGGGGTCGTCGTACCGGTCCGCCGATCGACCAGCACGACCCGGTCCCGGACGTCGTCCAGTCGCACCGACCGTCGCCGCGCCAACGGATCGTCGGCGGCGAGCACGACCTTCCGCCGCTCGACGCCGACCACACTGCTCGCGTAGTACTTCTCGTCCACCGCCGTCCGCACCACGGCGAGATCGCACGCCCCTTCGGCCAGTCCACCCGTCGGCGTGTTCGTCCGCACCAGCAGCAGCTCCACGTCTGGATGCGCCTTCGCCCAGCGCCGCTGGAAGCCCGTCGTGTGCCGCCCGAGCGCCGACCACGCATGCCCCACCCGCAACCGCGCGTGCCCCGACGTCGCCTCCCGCACCAGTTCCTCGACCTCGTGCACCACCCGCCGAGCCCGCTCCAGCACCTGCGCCCCCGCCGGCGTCAAACTCACACTCCGACTGGTCCGGTACAACAACCGAACCCCCAGCGCCCGCTCCAGCCCTGCCACCCCCCGCGAAACCGCCGCCTGCGACACCCCCAAATCGATCGCCGCATCGGTGAACGACCCGGCCTCCACCACCCCCACCAAACACCGCAACTGCCGCAGGTCCACATCCATACAGCCAGCGTATAGGTGCTCCGTAGTTTGCATTTTGTGCATGCGCCCACCAGGCGCATCCTCGCCCTATGCCCGCCAGCCCGCTCCCACCCACCCCCGCCACCCCGGCTGGCCAGCCACCCCTCGGTGACTCCTTGCACTCACCTCCCGGCGCCGCCGACACCACCCCAGTCGGCGTGCCCGCCGGTGACACCGGCCCGAGCCAGCCACCCCTCACGACCACCCTTTCGAACACACCACCCAGCGCCCCTGAAGCAACCGCAGCCAACGGAAAAGGCCGCCTCCGAGGCATCCTCCTCATGCTCACCAGCGGCGTCTCCAACCAAGTAGGCGCAGCCACCGGCGCCCTGGGCTTTCCCGGCCTCGGCCCAGCCGGCGTAGTAGCGATCCGCCAAGCAGTAGCCGCCATCGTCATGCTCGCCGTCGTCCGCCCTCCGATGCACAAGTTCACCCGTCGCCAGTGGCTCCCCGTCCTCGCCCTCGCCGCCATCTACGCCACGATGAACCTCACCCTCTACACCGCCGTGCACCGCATCGGCCTGGGCCTGGCCGTCACCCTCGAGTTCCTCGGCCCACTGGCCGTCGCCCTCGCCGCCTCCCGCCGCAGAGTCGACCTCATCTGCGCCCTGGTCGCCGGCGCTGCCGTCTTCGTCCTCATGCGCCCGCAACCCACCACCGACTACCTCGGCATCTTCTTCGGCCTGATCGCCGCCTGCTGCTGGGCGGCGTACATCCTGCTCAACCGCACCCTCGGCACCCGCCTGCCCTCAGCCCAAGGCGCCGCCGCAGCCGCCGCGGTCTCAGCCGCCGGCTACCTCCCGATCGGCGGCTGGATCCTCATCCAGCACACCCCCGCCCCGAAGTACCTCCTGTACGCCGTCATCGCCGGCCTACTCGCCTCCGCCGTGCCCTACCTCTTCGACCTGTTCACCCTGCGCCTGGTCCCCGCCGGCTTCTTCGGCCTCTTCATGAGCATCAACCCCCTGCTCGCCGCCGTCGTCGGCTGGCTGATCCTCGACCAGCACCTGGGCCCGCTGGAGTGGATCGCCATCACCGCCGTCATCACCGCCAACGCCACCAGCGCCATCACCCCGACGAAGTGACTACTGGACCGTGTAACTCGCGATCGAGACCCCACGAGGCGACAGCTTCGACGCGGTGTGCGTGAGCCGCATCGGCTCCGGCAGCTCCCCGAACATCTTCTTTCCCGTGCCGATCACCAGCGGGAACGTCAACAGATGCAGCTCATCGACCAACCGGTGAGCCAGCAACGTCCGCAGCAACTCACCGCTCCCGAACACCACCAGATCGTTGCCCGGTCGTCCCTTCAGCTCCGCGACCTGTGCCGCCACGTCCGGCCCGAGGATCACCGTGTTGCTCCACTCGCCGCTGTCCAGCGTGCGCGACGCGACGTACTTCGGAACCCGGTTCATCGCCGCGATCGCCGGCTCGCTCTGATCGGCGGACGGCCAGACCGCCGCGAACTGCTCGTACGTCTTCCGGCCGAGCAGCAGCCCGTCCGCCGCGACCGTTGCCTCCTGCATGAATCCCGCCACTACCTCGTCCGAGTACGGCAGCACCCACCCGCCGTGCTCGAACCCGCCCTCCCGATCCTCGTCCGCCGACAGCACCGACTGGATCACCCCGTCGACCGACTGGAAGTTCACCACACTGACCTTGCTCACGAGCTCTCCTTCCGCACCAATCAGAACGCGCCCACCGCCGCCATCGCCCCGCCCGCCACCATCGCCCAGGCGACCGGAATCACCGGACCGGGATTCGCCTTGTCCTCCGCGTCGATGACGGCGATCGCCTCCGCCGGCGCGGCCCGCCGGTAAAGCACCCGCAGCGGTACGGCGTACCGGGTGCCAGCCGCCGGCACGCTCGGCCCCTCTGCGGCCCCTTCGGGATCGCCGAGCTGCCCGATCAGCTCTGTCCGGACCTCCTGGCCGTCCGCGGTGCGGAAGACGACGTCGACGGCATCGACGGACGTGTCTCGCCCGGCATCGACCTCCAGCTCGACCTGCGTCGCGACCGCCGGCACGCCCTGGGCGAGGAAGTCCCGGCCGACGCCCCGCTGGTACCGGACGTCCAGCTGGATGACCACCCCGAAGACGGCGACCAGCACGGCCACGACACCGACCCAGCTGAGCAGCTTCGCCATTCCCTCATGCTCACATGCGCCCGGGCCAGCTCGCCGAGCACGAGTACACCGCGTCGGGGAGACTGGGGGCATGGACAGGCTGCGGCTCGAGTTGCTGGGGGTGCCGCGGGGATTCGTGGGGGAGCGGGCGTTCGACCTGGGTCCGGTCCGCCAGCAGGCGCTGCTGGCCGTACTGGCGCTCAACGCGAACCACGTCCTCACCGCCGAGGAGCTGCTCAGCACAGCGTGGGGCGACGCGGCACCGGCGAGCGGGGCGAAGGTGGTCGCGCCGTACGTGTACCGCGTGCGCCAGGCGCTGCCGAACGGCGACGTCCTCCGCCGGACCCGCCACGGCTATGTGCTCGACCTCGAACCGGACGAGCTGGACGTGACCATGTTCGAGGCGACGGTCGCGGACGCTCGGCGTACGACGGATCGGCAGCAGGCAGCCGCGTTGTTCGCCGCCGCGCTCGACCTGTTCAGCGGTGAGCCGCTCGCCGGCCTGCCCGGGCGCTACCTCGCCTCGGAACGGCACCGCCTGACCGAACTGCGCCGGAAGGTGCAGGCGGAGCGGATCGAGCTCGACCTGGCGCTCGGGCGGTACGACGACGTGATCGCCGAGCTGATCGCCCGGGTCGAGGACGATCCGCTGGACGAGCAGGCGACCGGCCAGCTGATGATCGCGCTGTACCGCGCGGGCCGTCAGGCGGACGCACTCGACGCCTACGCCCGCACTCGCGCGGCCCTGATCTCCGAGCTCGGCGTCGAACCGGGTCCGAGTCTGCGCGCCGCCCATCAGGTCGTGCTCGCCAACGAGTCCCAAGCCGCCGAGCCTCCGCAGCCCGGCCGCGACGAGCTCCCGTACGGCGGATCAGCGTTCGTCGGCCGCTCGGAGGACCTGCGTCGGCTCACCACGGCGCTGACCCATCGGCAGGTGATGCCACTCGTCTGCGTCGACGGCATGGCCGGTATCGGCAAGACCACCTTGGCCGTGCGGGCTGCCCGCGAGGTCGCCGGCCACTTCCCCGACGGCCGGCTCTTCGTCGATCTGCTCGGGCACACGTCCGGCCGTCCGCCGATGCGCCCGGAGCAGGCTCTGAACCACCTGCTCCGCGGCCTCGGCACCGCCGACGACCAGATCCCCAGCGACCTCACCGAGGCCGCGGCGCTGTGGCGTTCGCAGACCGCGACGCGGCGGCTGCTCGTCGTACTGGACAACGCGCCGGACAGTGACACAGTCCGCCATCTGTTGCCTGGAGCACCTGGTTGCGCGGTGGTGGTGACGAGCCGCTCGCAGCTCACCGGTCTGGACCCGTCGGTCCGGATCGGCTTGCCCGCACTGACCGCCGAAGACGCCGCGAATCTGATCGCGACGGTCTCTGGGCGAGACCGGTCCGACCCCGCACTGACCGGACTGGTCGAGCGCTGCGGCCGCATCCCGTTGGCGCTCTCGATCGCCGGTTCCAAACTCCGCCACCGGCACAGCTGGACCATTGCCCACCTCAACGACCGTATGGACGCCAAGGGCAACCGATTGGCCGAGTTGAGTGTCGACGGCCGCAGCGTGACGACGGCCTTCATGGTCTCGTACGAGCAGTTGCCGAGCGAGTGCCGGCGGTTGCTCCGCCTGGTCAGCCTGGTCCCCGGCCGCGACGTCGACCGCTACGTCGCCGCCGCCCTGACCGACACGGCACCAGACTCCGCGGAGGACGCGCTCGACGCCTTGGTCGACGCGAACATGCTGCTGGAGAACGGCCCCGGCCGCTACCGCCTGCACGACCTGATCCGCGAGTTCGCCACCGGCCTCCCGTCGACCGAGGCCGAGACCGCCCGCGACCGGCTGCTCGCGTACTACGCGGCGGCGGCGCGTGCCGCCGGCGTACAGCTGCTGGGTGATCCGCCGTTCGAGCGGCGGCCGGTGCTGGGGGCGCTGCCGGCGCTCGGAACCTCGGAGCAGGCGACCGCCTGGGTCGCGCAGGAGGTCGAGAACGTGCTCGACGCCCTCGACTGGGCCGTCGACAACGACCGGCCGGCCGCCGTCGTCGACCTCACGCTCGGCATCTATCCGGCTGTTTTCACCAATGACCGGCTCGACTTGTGCCGTCGGCTGCTCGCCGAGGGACTGGCCGCCGCCCGGCGGGTCAAGGACCGCGAGGCGGAGTGCTACTTCCTCGTCCAGTCCGCCTGGATCGAGCTGACCCGGCACGACCGCGAGGCCGGGCTGGAGGTGCTCGACCAGGCGATCGAGCTGGCGCGCGACCTCGGCAGCCGCAACCTGCAGGCGTACGCCGCGGCCCAGCTCGGTCGCGCCTCGCTACGGATGGGCCGGCCGGCGCGGGCGATCGAGCAACTGGCCCGCGTGGTCGAGCTGAGTGGATCACTCTCGCCCCGGATCGCCACGACGTACCACCACACGCTGGCGATCTGCTACTGGGTCCAGGGCCGCCACGCCGAGGCGCTGGCGTGCGCGCGGGCGGCGTACGCGGCGGCGGAAAGTGGGGGCCTGCGGCTTCGGATGACCCGCCTGCTCGGCATGATCGCGCTCTGCCAGGTGGAGCTGCGGCAACCGGCCGAGTCGCTCGCGACCATGCGCCGGCTGACCGATCTCGGCGCGCCGATGACTCCCTGGTCGAGCGCTGAGCTGCTCACCGTCCGCGGTACGGCGCTGGAGCAGCTCGGCGACATCGACGGCGCCCTGGAGTCACATCACCGGGCCCTGGAACAGGCTGTCGCGACGGGCAATCCGGACGCGGAAGCCGAGGTACGCCTCCGGCTCGGCGGCACCCTGCTGGCCGCGGGCAACCATCGCCGCGGCGCGGACGAGTTCACCCGGGTCCTGGCCTTGGTCCAGAGCCGGGCCGCAACCTTCGACCGGGCCCGCGCGCTGGCCGGCCTGACCGACTGCCTGACTGCCGCGGGGGAGACCGAGCAGGCTGCTCGACACCGAGAGGAGGCGCTCAGCATCTACCGCGAACTGGGTTCCGTCGAAGTCGATCGCTGGGCGGCAAACGACGCAACCCTCCGGTGACCGCCGCGCCCCGCCCCACCCCTGACCCCACCCGCCACCCGATCCTCTACGATGGACCCGCACTCGCCGGCGTGGCGCAATTGGCAGCGCACCGCTCTTGTAAAGCGGTGGTTAGGGGTTCGAGTCCCCTCGCCGGCTCTCTGTACTTGACCCAGTCGCGGCGGCCCTGGTGGTACCTCGGCGAGGCGCCTTTCACCCCCAATGGGCGGGAGCGTGTCGACGCGCAGTGTCGGTGCACCCTGGCGCGCGGTGTCGGTTAGCGGGGGACCGCGAGTACCGCCTGGAGGACGTCTTCGAGGGTGGTCTTGCTCAGTTCGGTTCGCACAGTGCACTCGATGCCGGCGTAGACGTCGTGCAGTGCGGGCTGGATGCCGTGGCCGACGACGCATCCGTCGTCGGGGTTGGCGCGGTGCAAGGCGAAGAGCGGTCCGGGTTCGATCGCGTCGTACACGTCGAGCAGGGTGATCGAGGCGAGGTCGCGGGTCAGTGACCAGCCGGCGCCGGCGCCGCGGCGCGACTCCACCAGCCCGGCCTCGCGCAGTTCGCCGAGCAGGCGGCGGATCACGACCGGGTTCGTGTTCGCGCTGCCCGCGATCTGTTCGGAGGTGGCGACCTCGTGGCCCTGGCGCTGGTACAGGCCGATCCAGGCCAGCGTGTGCGCCGCGATGGTCAGCCTGCTGTTCGCGCTCACGTCGCCAGGCTACGGCAGGTGGCGTCGTAATCAAATGTGTTACGTTGAACTTGATGTAACTAATGTTGTTACGATGAAGGAGTCGGTATGAGCAAGGCATTGGCGGGCAAGGTTGCGCTGGTCACCGGAGGGTCCCGAGGGCTGGGTGCCTCGACGGTCCGGCTGCTGGCCGGGCAGGGCGCGGACGTCGCGTTCACCTATGTGCGTTCCGCGGCGAAGGCCCAGGCGGTGGTCGACGAGGTCCAGGCGCTCGGGGCCAAAGCGGTCGCGTTCCAGGTCGACCACGCCGACACCAGTCAGGCGCCGGCGTTGATCGACCAGGTCGTCGCGGCGTACGGCGGACTCGACATCCTGGTGAACAACGCGGCGATCGGGGTCGAGCAGGGCCGGACGGTCGACGACCCGGACGTGGACACCGCGGCCCTCGACCGGATGCACGCGGTCAACTATCTCGGCGTCATCGGAGTCATCCGGGCCGCGGTCAAGGTGCTGCGCGACAACGGCCGGATCATCACCATCAGTTCCGGGCTCGGCTCCCGCACCGGCGTTCCCGGCGTGGCCGACTACGCCGCGACCAAGTCCGGAATCGAGCGCTACACCCTCGGCGTCGCCCGCGACCTCGGCCCGCGCGGCATCACCGCGAACGTCGTCGAGGCCGGCCTGATGGAGACCGACATGAGCCCGGACCCCGAGGCGCTGAAGCCGCTGCTGTTGAATCTGTCCATCCAGCGGTTCGGTCACCCCGACGAGATCGCCGCCGCCATCGGCTTCCTCGCCGGCCCCACCGCCACCTACGTCACCGGCGCCGTCCTCGACGCCCACGGCGGCTACAACGCCTGAAGCCGGGCGATCACCCGGCGCGGACGCGGGATCGTCGGGGAACTGGTCGGTGCGATCGTCGCGCTGCCGCGACCAGATCCTGCACGGACAACTCTGCCTCGCGCAGACCCACGACGAGCGATCGCGCCGCTCCGGCCTCCGGATCCACCGCGGCATCGACCGGCCGGTGCCTACCATGTCAGCGAAGCAGCCTGTTCGTCGGCGAGTAGTCGTCAGCTGTTCCGGTTCCAGAGAAAGCGCAGTCGATGACGCCAGATCAGTTGCGGTCGCGCTTGGCGGCCTATTTCGCTCGCCGCAGTTCGGAACAACCACCGCCGGCGCTCGGGCCGCTGGTGAAGCTGGCGGGCGGGTGGGCAAGCAGTCTGTACACCTTCACGCTGGAAGAAGCCGGCTCGGGTCCCGCGGCGACGGCGGTGCTCAAGATGTACGCACCGAACGCGCGTGGGGGTGAGCATGCGGCCCGGGAGTGGGGTGCGCTCAACCGACTGCGCGCCATGGACCTTTCCGTGCCGCGCGGCATTCTCCATGAAGCAGACGCTCGGCACCTTGGGCAGCCGTTCATGGTGATGGACCATATTTCGGGAAGCTCCTTGTGGCAGGTCTTTCAGGCTGCCGATTCAGGCACGCAGGCTCGACTCACCGAGTCGTTCGTGGCGCAGTTGGTCGCGCTTCACGCTCTTGATGCACAAGTCCTCGAGCCAGCCGTCCGGACACATCCGTACGGATATATCGAGCACGAGCTCGAGCAACTGCGCCGCGACAGCGAGTCGCACGCGCCCCTGGTTGAGGTTGTGAACTGGCTGGAGAAGCGCAAACACACAGTGCCCTGCGAGCGGCCGGTCATTCTCCACCGGGACTACCATCCCTGGAACGTGCTGGTAGACGGCGGTGAACGCCTCTGGGTGATCGACTGGGACTGGCAGATCGGTGATGCCCGCTTTGATCTCGCCTGGACCTGCATGCTGATGCAGCGGAGCGATTTCCGATTGTTCAGCAGCGCTGTTCGAGCCGAGTACGCACAGCAGAGTGGCGGTCCGCTTGACGGCTTGACCTACTTCGAGGTGTTGACGACGGTTCGCTGGCTGCTGAATGTGCTGCCCGCGGTGGAATCGGAGGACCTGCTGGATGCCGCGACGCGGGCAGACTTTCGCAAGTTCCTGGTGGACCCGGTACGCCGGGCGCAGACCTTCCTGCACGAACAAACCGGTATCGACGCAGCCCTACGGATGTAGGAGAAGCCCGGCCGGAAAGCCGAATTCCGAAAACTCCTCGTAGTAGGCGCGGCCGGCCGAGCCCGCCGTACCGGTCAGCCAGTACAGCATCACCGTGGTGAGCAGGTGGTCCCGCGCGATCGGCTGCGCGGGGTCGGCCCACTCGTGCCACTTCTCCGCGATCCAGGCGAGCTGACCGACCGGCGAGTCCACCAGCGCGTAGGCCAGCGTCCGGGGGCGGGTCGACTGCAGGTCGGCGTAACCCTGCTTCTCCTGCTGCCAGGAGGCGATCGTGCGGTCGCGTTCGGCCGGGTCGAGCGCCGCGAGCTCTTGCTCGGTCGGCTCGCTGGTGGCGCCGCCGCCGGGCAGCAGGTTGAGGTGGACGCCGACCACCTGCTCGGGGCGCACCCGGCCGAGCTCGCGGGAGATGGCCGCACCCCAGTCACCACCCTGTACGCCGTACCGGTGGTCGCCGAGCCGGTCCATCAGCTCGCCGAAGGCCTTGGCCATCCGGTGCACCTCCCAGCCCGGCTCACGGGTCGGACCGGACAGCCCGAAGCCGGGGATGCTGGGGATCGCCAGCCGGAAGGGTTCGATGCTCACTGACGCCAGCCTGCCGCACAACGGAGCCGCCCTGCAGCCGATCTCCGCTGCATCGTCCTCACGATCGCGCCTGGTCGTCGGTGATTCGGAACACGCTGACGGCCCCGTTCTCGAACTGCAGCTCGAGGTTCGTCCCTGTGCTCACGACCGGTTCGCGGTCGTGAGCCCGGTCCACGAACAGCCAGCGCACGCCGTACTCGTCGCGGGCCTGGCGGAGGGTCTCCGCGGTCGGCGCCGAGAACAGCAGGCGATTCAGCTGGGCACGTTCCTGCCACGGTGCGGGTTGGAACATGTATGCATTTCCGCCGGTGCCGTGCTCGGCCATAGCCTGTTGCGTGTAGGCCCAGCCCTCCAGCAGTGTTCGGCGTCCGCCCAGACCGCTGACCAGGTATCCCAGCGCGACGCAGTCCTTGCGGTTCGGCCAGCAGGCGGTGTTGGTCGCCACGACGTCGTGCGGCCCCGTGTTCTCCCGCAGCCAGCGGGCGGCCGCCTGTTCGCCGACGCTGAAGCTGAGGTTCTTCGACGTGTACACCGGTCGTGCGGTCGATGCGCGGGAGGCGGCGGCCTGGTCGATCGTGCTGCCCAAGGAGACGCCGATCGTCATCATGACCGGGATCAGCAGCCCCATCCCGACGAGCCCCGGCCAGGCGTTGAGCAGCCGCCGCCAGCAGTGCCAGGCGAGCAGCATCGCCACCAGCACGACCAGCGGGCCACGGGCCAGCGCCAGGACCGCGGACCAACCGGTGCCCAGCTCGGAGACCTCGACCAGCTCCTGAACCGGAACCACGGCAACGCCGAACACCACACCGAGTACGGCGAGCATCAGGCCCTGGCGCAGGCTCCGTCCACGGATGGCGATACTGATCATCCAGGCCGCCGCCACCGCCGCGAACGGCACCAGGCCGCGGAGGAAGTAGTACTCACTGGATGAAGGGTGGTCTACCAGCAGGAAAGCGAGCCAGCCTGCGGTCAGTCCCCCGAGCAGGAACCAGCCGGCCGGGTCCGTGCGCATCCGCCGCGACGCCAGCAGACCGAACCCGACCAGCATGCCGAGCTGGCCGACGAGCAGCACCGCGAGCAGGGTCACCACTGCGACGACTCGACCTTCGGCGATCGGGCGGAGCAGGAAGTCGCCGGACGCCGCGAGCGACCGATCGCCGGTGGCCGCCCAGTACGACGGTCCCTGTGCCCGCAGGACGGCCAGTGGACGAAACCCCGATCCGCCGGTGCTGCCGGTCACGGTGAGCATGGCAACAGTTCCGGCGGAGAGCAGGATTCCACCCGCGATCACCGATCGCCAAGGAACACCCCGCTTGCGCACGGCGACGTACAGGCCGGCCAGACCGACCGCGCCGAGCAGGAGGGGCAGCACGGTCGGTTTCGCGCCGCCACCCAGGACGGCGAACGTTACTGCGAGAACCCACGCACCTGACGAGCTGGTGCGGTACAGCACTTCCACGAGGAAGAACGCCGCGGCCACCAGCGCAATCAGCGCGAACGTCTGCGAAGGACTGGCGTAGTAGATGAGGGTGCCGACGACCGACAGGCGCTGGTGCCCGATCAGCGCTCCGGCTGCCGGCACCGCGAGAATCCCCACCGCGATCACCGCGGTCGGCCACTCTCGGGAGATCTGCCGCGCCAGCACGGCCGTGAGCAGCATCGTCACCGCCGTCAGGGGAACCAGCCAGAGCCGGAACAACACCAGTTCGGCGGACAGCCCGGTGATGTGGGCGGCCGCTGCCATGTCGGCGTTGGCGAACCAGTGGTAATCCAGCGCTTCGCCGGCCACCTGCGGTAGCTGTGGTGGTACAGAGCGCATGAGTTCGTGCACCATCGACAGGTGGTAGAGCAGATCTTGGTGGTACTCCGTGCCGACGGGCTGCTGCAGGTTGTTCTCCAGGGTTCCCGGCGCGAGGTGGTACAGCAGCGGCCCGGCGACGACGCCGAACAGCATCACCGCGACCGCGATCGCCACTCCCCAGGACCAGCGGAGCGGCAACGGAGCCGGGCGATCGATCCGCCAGTACCGGCGCAATCGCGGCACCGCGACGAACGCAACGAGCACCGCCGCCGGCCAGATCGCCAACCACTGCTGAAGTCCGAGCGCCGTGAAGCCGGCCCAACCGATGAACTGACAGGCCGTCCCAGTCGCCGCACCGAGCGCGACGTCCTCCACCCAGTTGCCGGTACTACGCCAGATGAGGCGCAGCAGCAACGTTCCCGGCAGCACCACGCCCGCGCCGAAGTACCCGCAGTACGTCGCGATTGCGTCCGCCGGGACGCCTGCGTACCTGAGTCCACTGACGGCGACCAGAGCGGGAAGAAGCCATGGCAGCAGGCGCATCGCGCTGTACCGGCGCCGCAGCCGATCAACCGACGCCGGGCGGTTCTCGACGAGCTGCATACCTTGAAAAACGGGCCCAGCCGGCGAATCGTTGTCACGTCGCCCTGAATTGCGGACCGACCTTCGGCGTTTGCCGCCGTCCGCCGGCAGCTGATCCTCAGCCAGAACAGAGTCGATGCGACGCGCACCGTGGATCTGCGCCGCGCGGGGCAACCCCGATGTACTCGTCATACCCACCCATGTCCAGCAAGGCCCCGGTCGTGTCAGGTCGGCTCGGGGGTGATCAGCCTGGTCGGCCGATGCGCTGGGTGCCGAGCCCTGCGAGCAATTGGAGCGCATCTTCGGAGGACGAACCGGTGGGTGCGGTGTAGATGATCAGTCGGCAGCGATGTCGTGCGCGATGGTTCGACGCCCTTCGGGCGAACGCGTCGGCAGTGACCGGCGCCGTGCTCACTGTGGACGGCGGTTGTCGATCGAACTTTGACACCACCAGCGTGCACCTCCGGTCGACGCGGGAAGTAAGCGGCGTCAGTAGCCCAGATCGTCTGCCTCTTCTTCCAGGTTGATCCACGAGAGATGTCGCTCATCAAGTTCAGGCCGATAGTCACCGCTCGCGCCCTGCAGGCCGGTCACTGTGGCTGACAGGAGACCAGCCAGGGTGGTGAACTCGTGGAACGTGTAGGGAACCGGGGGAGCGTCGTCGAGAATCAGGTACAGGTCGTCGCTTCCATCGAAGCTCAGCGCGAGCGCGCTGCCACCGGGGTCGACGGCGAACGGCACCAAGTTCGGACTCGCTACTAGCTGGAGGTACTCGGCGTGAGATGCGTGCCGTTGTATCGCGCGCTCGACCGGGAGTGGGTACCACTCGGCGATGAAGGAGAACCCACCGGCGCCAGTGAGCGTGGTGCCGTCGTGGACGAGGTATGCATCGCGCAACGCCTCAGGTAAGTCGGCACCGACTGCGGTGCTCCAGCGATGCAGTTGGTCGCGGGCGGCTGGTGGTCGCAGGCTCGACAGGACCTGGGGGCTTGACGCGAGCTCGCGCTCGATGTCGCGCCAGAGGGACTCGATACTCATGAGGTCACCCTAGGGAGCGCCTACTTCACATCAGGTTCCTTGGAGAAACCAGGGGATCGTTGGTTTCTGGTTCATGGGCGGATTTTCGTCCGGGATCGGTGCGAGGATGCGGAGATGAAGACGTCGACGGAGACGACGGTCACCTGGGCGCAGGCGCTGGGCTGGCGGATGGGGCGGCACCTGCTGGACCCGATCGGGTCGGAGTCGGTGGCCGACGTCGTTCGTCGGCTGGGTGCGGTGCTGTCCATGGACGAGTCCCTCGCCGAGCTCGCGGTGAGGACCCGGCGCGAGACGTCTCGTCCCGGCGAGCTCGCGGCGGCGGTGGCGGACGGGACGGTGATCAAGGCGTTCGCGTTCCGCGGGGCGATGCACTACCTCGCGCCCGAGGACGGTGGGATCTACCTCGCGCTCCGGTCGGCCGGGCGGCAGTGGGAGCTGCCGAGCTGGGTGGAGTACTACCGGCTCGCGCCGCAGGACTGGCCCGACTTCCGCGCCGCGGTGCGTGATGCGCTGAGCGACGGGCCGCTGACCATCTTCGAGCTCGGCGATGTGCTGACGCGCCGCCCGGCGTACCGGCACCTGAAGCCGGTTTTCGCCGAGGGCGCGGGCACGCTGATCAAGCCGCTGACGTGGCAAGGCGACGTGAGCCTGGGTCCACGCCGGGACGGGCAGCACACCTTCCAGCGCCTCGACAGCAACCCGCGGTGGCCAGGGCTGCCCGAGCTCGACGACGCGGGTCCGCGCGCCATCACGGCGTACTTTCGAAGCTACGGACCAGCGACCTTCGCCCATCTTCACTACTGGCTCGGCAACGGGCTGAGCGCCGGCCGCAAACGGATCAACGGTTGGATCTCCGGGCTCGGTGATCGACTGGCTGCAGTCGACGTCCAAGGCACCACGGCCTACGTGGTGCGGGAGGATGTCGACGCGCTGGCTGCTTCGCGGCATTCGGAGGCCGTGCGGTTCCTTCCCGGGCACGACCAGTGGGTGATCGGTCCCGGCACCAGTGACGTCCACGTGACCCCGGCATCGCTACGAGCGCTCATGACCCGCAAAGCCAACCCTGTGGTAGTTGGCGGAGTCGTCTGCGGAACATGGGCGCTCAGGGGTGACGAGCTCACGGTCGCCTGGCTCGGCGAGCGACGACCACCCGAGAAGGCCATCGAGCAAGAGGCCGCGAGACTCTCCGGCATCCTCGGCCGGGACCTGCACTTGAGACGGACCTCGTAGCCGGCGAAAGTCGTACGGCGGCCCGCCTGCCTCGCGAGCGGCCGGGCGGCATCATTGCCGGGTAAGTGGAATCTCCGTTGCTCGGTGGGTCAGCTTCTGCGGGTTGCGGACGTAGTACAAGCCGGTGATGCGGGAGTCCTCGACGCTGATGGCGATGACGCCGTCGAGGTCGCCGTCGTAGTGCAGAGCCAGTGCGGGGCTGCCGTTGACCGCGGTCGGTTCGACGGTGAGCGTGACGTCGTGCTTGGTGAGGCCACCGACGATGAACGTCGCCACCTTGCGGGCGCCGACGACCGGCCGCGGAGTGGTCTGCTTGATGCCGCCGCCGTCGCTGATCGCCACGACGTCGGGCGCGAGCACGTCGAGCAGGCCTTGCAGGTCCCGGGTCTCGAGCGCGCGCTGGAAGGCGTCGAGCGCAACCTGGGCCTGCCGGGCGGTGACTGAGCGGCGCGGCCGCCGGGCTTCGACGTGGCGGCGGGCACGGTGGGCGATCTGGTGCACCGCGGCCGGGGTCTTGTCGACGGCGGCCGCGATGTCGTCGTAGCCGATCCCGAAGGCCTCGCGCAGGACGAACACCGCGCGTTCGGTCGGTGTCAACGTCTCGAGAACGAGCATCAGCGCCATCGACACGCTCTCGGACAGTTCGACGTCGGCAGCCACGTCCGGCGTGGTGAGCAGCGGCTCCGGAAGCCACGAGCCGACGTACGACTCGCGGCGGCGCTTGACCGAGCGCAGCCGGTTGAGTGCTTGCCGGCTGGTGATCCGGACCAGGTAGGCGCGATGGTCCTTGACCTGGTCCAGGTCGACCTTCACCCAGCGCAGCCAGGCTTCCTGCAGGACGTCCTCGGCATCGGCCGCCGAACCGAGCATCTCGTAGGCAACGGTGAACAGCAGGTTCCGATGCGTGACGAAGGCCTCGGTCGCCGCGTCCGTGGCGCCGGCGGATTCCGCCGGAGCATCGGCCTTCCGGCCGTGCGATTCACCTGTGCTGTTCATGAAGTCCTCTCCTGCCCGGTAGCCGGTGGTCCGGCGGCCGATGCCACGACGGCGGGTTGGTGTCCTAGGCAACCGACGGGGTGGTGTCGTCGCGGCGGGTCCGCAGCAGCTGCGGCCGGTGCTTGCCGTCCTTGGGCCACGAGTGCGAACCCGGTTTCTCCGCCTCCTTGACCAGATGCTTCACGCTGAAAGCACAGGACAGCTCCTTCAGCTTCTTGCCCGCACGTCCCGGGAAGTACAGCGGCGCCGCGACGTCGTTCTTGTGGGCGAGCTGGAAGATCCCGGCGTGCCGGCCGAAGCTGATGCACATCGCGCTGAACGACAGGTCGATCGGGGTCGGCCGCTCGCCGGCGATCCGGTGCAGCACGGTGTCCGCGGCGTGAGCACCCAGGCAGCCCGCGGCGTACGCGCTCATCCGGAACGGCAGCTCGGACGGCGCCGAGGAGTCGCCCGCCGCGACGATGCGCTCGTCGTTCACGCTGGTCAGGGTTTCGTCGGTGATCAGGCGACCGGCGGCGTCGGTCCGCAGCCCACTGCGAGCGGCCAGGTCGGGTACGCCGAAGCCCGCTGTCCAGATCGTCACCTCGCTGGGCAGGGTCCGCCCGTCACCGAGCTCCACGCTTTCCTGTGTCACCGCGGTGACCGACGCTTTGGGTCCTTCGATGACCCTGACGCCCAGCCTGGCCAGGTACTTGCGGGCGGTACGCCGAGCCCGAGGGTGCAGGTACGGCCCGAGGGCAGCACCGCAGACCAGCGTGACGGCGCGGCCCTGCTCCGCCAGTTCCGCAGCGGTCTCGATGCCGGTCGGTCCGCCTCCGACGACGGTCACGCCGGCTGCGAGCGGCCGGTCGGCGAGCACCGACCGCAGCCGCTGTGCCGCGTCCAGGGTCGCGATCGGGTAGGCGAACTCGGCCGCTCCCGGCACCTGTGGCCCCGCACTGCCGCTGCCTACCGCATAGACCAGGTAGTCGTAGCCGATCGTGCCACCCTCGGCGAGCGTCACGGAGCGCTCGGCCGCGTCGATCCGCGTCACGCTGTCCACGACCAGCCGAACCCCCTCGGCGAGAACGTCGTCGTAGGCGACGACCGCGTCGTGGGTCCCGCCGACCAGTTGGTGCAGCCGGAGCCGCGGTACGAAGACCCGCCGCGGGTTCACGACGGTCACCGTCACGTCGTCACGCTGCGTGAGACGGTTGGCCGCCATCACCCCGGCGTACCCGCCGCCGACCACAACGATCTCGGTGTTCTGCTGCATGGTGTCTCCTTCGCTCCGAAGTGTTCGAGCACCAGACACCGACTGAGCGAAGATCCTGACAGCGTGTTACCCAGATCACAGGTAGCCGAGGCGAGCGGGCGAGGGCGCGGGCACGATGGGCAGCCAGGAAAGCCATGGTTCAGGATGTGACGATGACTGCTGAACGCGTGCTTGTTCGTCCTGCGGCGGAAGCCGACGACCCCGCACTGCTGGCCCTGGATTCCGCCGCGTGGGACTCCAGCAGCGGGTTCCCTTCGTTCCGAGCCGCGCTGCGCGGGAGCTTCTTCACCGAGCGCGCCGGACCCCAGAGCTACCTCGTCGCGGAGCTCGGCGGTGATGTGGTCGGGTACGTCAAGCTGCAGGACAAGTACCAGTTCGCCGAGGGAGCCGGCGTACTGGAGGTAGCCGGTCTGGCCGTCTCGCCGACGGCGCGGGGCAAGGGCATCGGCTCCACCCTGCTCGACGCGGTGGCCACCGAGGCGAAGCAGCGCGGCGCCCGGAAGATCTCCCTGTACGTCTTCGAGACCAACACGTCTGCCCAACGCCTGTACGAACGGCACGGCTACGTCGTCGAAGGGCGCCGCATCGCCGAATTCGTCATCGACGGCGCTCCCCGGACCGATCTGTCCTTGGCCAAGTATCTGTGAGCAGCTGAAAGAATCAGTCTTCGGCGACCCGGATGATCGTTCGGCCGGGTGTTTGCGGGCTGCCGGCGAAGGCGGTGGGGGCTTCGGACAGCGGTCGTACGGCGCCGATGATCGGGGTCAGCCGGCCGTCGCGGAGGCGGTCGGCGATGGAGGCGAGCTGGCCACGGTCCGGCTCGACGATGAAGAAGACGGCTCGGCCGTCGCGGGGTTTGACCGTCGGTGGAGCGGCGATGGTGACCAGCGCGCCTCCGGCGCGGACCAGCGCGGCCGAGGCGTCCAGGATGTCGCCGCCGATCACGTCGAAGACCACGTCCACCTCGCCGGCGGCTTCCAGTGGTTCGCTGTCGAGGTCCACGAACCTGTGCACGCCGAGGTCGAGCGCGGTCGCCCGGTGGGCGGCGCGACCCGTGCCGATCACCTGGGCACCGATCTCCCGCGCGAGTTGTACGGCGAGCGAACCGACCGCGCCCGCGGCTCCGTGGACCAGCACGGTCTGGCCGGTGCGCAGACGGCCGTGCTCGAACAGACCCTGCCAGGCGGTCAGCCCGGAAATCGGCGAGGCGGCCGCGACGACGTGGTCCACGTCAGCGGGCAGCGGAGCGAGGTTGCGCGCTTCCACCGCGACGTACTCCGCCAGTGTTCCGTTCCGGGTCCAGTCGGTCAGGCCGAACACGCGCTGACCCACCGTGAGACCGGTGGTGCCGAACCCGAGCTCGGCGACGACGCCTGCTACTTCGTGCCCCGGCACGCTCGGGGTCCGATCTCGACCGGCCCGGTCGGTCCAGGTGCCGGGCCACTCGAGCTCGCCGCGGGTGAACCCGGCGGCGTGGACCCGGACGATGACGTCGTTCTCGGCAGCATGAGGAGAGGGGAGGTCCGTCAGGGACAGCCCGTCGACGCCGGCAGCGCGGTCTCGAACGGTGATTGCACGCATGAGTGACCCCTAACGGTAGGCAGCTACGATCGCTCGTTTTCGACCGTACCGACGAGGTTGCCCGCATCCATGGGCCATTGCCCGGCAGGGAGGATGGGCCACTTCGCCCAGCGTGCCGATCTACTGCTGTGGACCCAGCCCGGCCAGCGGCAGCGGTGCTCGCAGGGTGATGCTGACGATGCCGTAACTGAAGCCGAGGTGTTCGTTGAGGCGGCGCATCGCGTCGTTGCCCCGCTGCGTCCAGGTGTAGATCTCGGTGATTCCGTGGTCGGCGGCCCACGCCATGCTGGTGCGTTTGAGGGTCGCGGCGACCGACTTGCCGCGCCACTCCCGGCGTACGGCGGTGTAGGCGACCTCCGCGCGTTCCGGACGATCGGTGTCCAGCAGCAGCCCCGCCACGCCGATCACCGTGTCACCGGCGACGGCCACGAACATCGCGGCCGGGTCGTTGATCCACTCCGTCTCCCAGTCCGTCGGCGAAACCCGCAGCGGGACCGGCAGGTCCATGTCCGGCAAGGTCGGCAGCGCGACCTGGTGGTAGGCCGCCGGCCACAGCTCCGGACGGTCCGCGACCGAGACGATGCGGTACTCCGTCGGTGCCGCCGGCCACGGCTCGTCGCCGAGCTGCCGCACCTGCTCGACCTGCCGATCCGTTTCCACGAAGCCGAACCGCTCCGCGAAGAGCCGCGACCCGTCGTCGTCGACGCCGGTCCCGGCAGCGTCGTAGCCCTGGGCAACGGCATGGTCGGCGAGCGCCCGGAGCAGGCTGGTCCCCACGCCGCGTCGCCGGAACTCCGGGTGGACGCGCGGCGTGAGCGACGCCCGTTCGCCGTCGCCGGAACGATCCGCCAGTCCGCTGCCGACCACGTGGCCGTCGGCCTCCGCCAGCAGCATCAGCCGGCCGGGGCGGTCCCGCTCGCGCAGCTCGGCGACGGTCGGGCAGCGCTCGTACGGCAGTACGGCGATCCGCACCGCGCGCCAAGCCTCGTAGTCGGCGTCGGTGATCGCCGTCCGGACAGTCGCAGTCATGACCTCAGCTTGCCCTGATTCCCCGGAAAGAGCGCGGGGTTTTGTGCCCTCGCTGACCACCCGCTCCGATCGGCCCAGCTGCTGCTGAGGTCAGTCGAGATCGGCGACGGTTTCGACGTCAGCGGTCTTGCCCGCGACGATCAGCACGTCGCCGCGGTGCACGACGGTGTCGGCGGTGGCGTAGGTGAAACCCTCGCCGGGACGTTTGACGCCGACCACGGTGACGCCGTACTTCGAGCGGAGCCGGCTCTTGCCCAGCGACTGGTCGTGGGTCTGGACCGGGGCGTTGGTTTTCACGATCGCGTAGTCGTCCTCGAACTCGATGAAGTCGAGCATCCGGCCGGTGACCAGGTGCGCGACGCGTTCGCCCATGTCGTGCTCGGGCAGGACCACGTGGTGGGCGCCGATCCGTTCCAGGATGCGGCCCTGCTGCCGGTTGGTGGCCTTGGCCCAGATGGTGGGGATGGCGAAGTCGGCCAGCAAGGACGTGGTCAGGATGCTCGCCTCGAGGTTGCTGCCGATGCCGACCACGGCGCGCTCGAACTCCGGTACGCCGAGCTGGCGCAGCGCCTCCTCGTCGGTGGTGTCGGCGACAACGGTGTGGGTCAGCTCGTCGGCGATGGCCTGGACGCGGCGCGGGTCGGCATCGATTCCGAGGATCTGGTAGCCGCCGCGGGCGAGTTCGCGGGCCAGTGAGCTGCCGAAGCGGCCGAGGCCGATCACGACGATGCGCGAGCTGTGGTTCGTGCGTTTCTGGTCAGCCAACGACGGGTCTCTCCTCAGGTAGTTCGTAGCGGCGCGGACGGTCTCTGATCGCGAGTGCCGACGCCAGGGTGACCGGACCGAGCCGGCCGATGAACATCAAGGCCATCAGGACGAACTGTCCGGCCACCGGGAGCTTCGCGGTGATGCCGGTGGACATGCCGACGGTGCCGAACGCCGAGACGGTTTCGAACAGCACGTCGTCCAGCTTGAACGAGGTCATCGCCAGCAGCGCGAGCGTCCCGGCCATCACAGTGCCGACGCCGAGCAGGGCGACGGTGAGTGCCTGGCGCTGGACCTGCCCGGGCAGCCGGCGGTTCAGGACGTGGACCGTCGGTTCGCCACGGATCTCGGCGAGCATGACGAAGGCCAGCAGCGCGAAGGTGGTCACCTTGATGCCGCCCGCGGTGCCGGCGCTGCCGCCGCCGATGAACATCAGCACGTCGTTGACCAGCAGCGTGGTCGGCTCCAACTGGGCCACGTCGAGACTGTTGAACCCGGCGGTCCGCGGCATCACACCGTGGAACAGCCCGACCAGCAATCTGTGGTGAAGCTCCAGCGCGCCGAGCGTGGCGGGATTGCGCCACTCGACCACGGTGACGGCGACGGTGCCGACGACCAGCAGACCGCCGTACGTGGCCAGCGTGATCCGGGTGTGCAGCGACCACGGCCGGCCGCGCCACTCGCGCCGGCGGCGGCGCAGCAACTCCAGCACGACCGGGAAGCCCAGGCCGCCGAGAACGATCGCCGCCATGATCGGGAAGCAGATGAACGGGTCGGTGGCGAACCCGATCAGGCTGTCGCTGTACAGGGCGAAGCCGGCGTTGTTGTACGCCGACACCGCGTGGAACACCCCGAGGTAGACCGCGCGGCCGAACGACTCGCCGTAGCCGAGACCGAAGCGCAGCGCGAGCAGGATCGCGATGACGACCTCGACGGCGAGGCTGAGCCGGATCACGCCGCCGACGACCTGGCGGACGTCGCCCAGACCCAGCGCTTTCGTCTCGGCCTGGGCCGACAGTTGCAGGCGCATGCCGAGCCGACGTGCGACCAGCAGGGCGAGGACCGAGGCCAGCGTCATCACCCCCAGGCCGCCGATCTGGATCAGCCCGAGAACGACGCCTTCGCCGAACCCGGACCAGTACGTCGGGGTGTCGACCACGATCAGGCCGGTGACGCACACCGCCGACACCGCGGTGAACAGCGCCGGCACCACACCGGTCGACTCTCCGGTGGTCGATGCCACTGGCAACATCAGTAGCATGGTGCCGACGGCTGTCACCGCTGCGAACCCGGCCACGACCAGCTGGCCCGGGTGGCGCCACTTCATCCGTACCTCCGTTGTCGCTGCCCGCTGGATCGTACGCGGCGGTGCCGTCGACTACATCCTTGCCGCCGGGAGTTCATCACCCGGAATCCCTGTGCAGCAACGGTGTTAGAGGTCTGTTAGAAACCGCCGAACCCAGCTGGTGAGCGCCAACGGTGCTACTTCTCGGCCGTGCCGGACTCTGCGCTGACGGACTCCTGGTAGATGTCCGCGTAGGTGCGCGAATCCTTGATCAGCTCGTCGCAGAAGGCCGCGACGTCCTCGCCGGTGAGCTCCAGCACGCCCCGGCCGGCAGCGGCGCCCTCCTCGAAGAAGCCGAGCAACCCGGGCAGCAGGTGGCCTTCCTGCAGGTCGATCGGTCCGACCTTGAAGTAGTACTTCTGGATCTCCTGGTAGACGATCTGGTAGTCCGGCGGGAGCGCCTTGACGCGTGCCACGTGCGCCCGCCACTGCTTCTTGCCGTCGATGATGTCCCGAATGCCCACGTCAGCCTCCCAGCCGGTTCAGTTTCCTGGCGACGTTCCTGTTCAGCTGGTCGCGCCACCGGTCGCGATAGCTGGGTGCCCCTTCGCCGCCGGCCAGCGCCGCGCAGAAGCCCGCGATGTCGTCACCGAGCACTTCCCGGACGCTCTGCCCGTCGGCCGCGGTCTCTTCCAGCAGCCCCAAAGCACCGTCGGCGATCGGTAGCAGGTTTCGGCCGGTGAAGTCCGAGTGGGACGCGGTCAGGTGGAGCTTGATCTGTTGCCACGCCGCCCGGTGGTCGGCCGGCAGTGCCGCGGCCCGCGCCTCGAACGCCGTCCACTCACGGGTGAGGTCGCTGCCGGTCATGCGTTGCCACAGGTTCATGTCCCGCCCTCTCTGAGCTTGTCGATCCGTGCTGCGACGTAGTCCCATTTCGCCCAGAACGTCGTGAGCTCGTCGCGGCCGGCGTCGTTGAGCGCATAGAACTTGCGCGGCGGACCCTGCCCCGACGGTCGCTTCGTCACCTCGACGAGCCCGTTCTTCTCCAGTCGCACCAGGATGGTGTAGACCGTGCCCTCGACGACGTCGGTGAAGCCGAGCTCGTTCAACCGGCGCGTGATGGCGTACCCGTAGGTCTGTTCGCTGCCGATGATCTGCAGCACGCAGCCCTCGAGCGTGCCCTTCAGCATCTCCGTCAGGCCGTCCATCCGGCGCCTCCTCGAGCCCAAGTACTCAGTACCGCTGAGTACCGGTACACAGTATCACGGAGTAGTGGAAGTAGTAGGTCGGAGCTTGCCTTCGAGCGCGCTCGAATCTCTACGGTCGAAACCATGGCGACAAGCAGCGACAGCAAGACATGGATCATCACCGGCGCGAGTTCCGGCCTCGGCCTGGCGCTGGCCGAGGCTGCCCTGCGGGCCGGGGAGCAGGTGCTCGGGACCGCGCGCCGCGTCGACCGGTTCGATGCGTTCAAGGCCCGCTGTGGGGATCGGTTCGTGGGGGTCGAGCACGATGTGCGGGACACGTCGGGCGCTGCCGCGGTCGTGCAGCGCGCGCTCGACGTGTTCGGGCGGGTCGACGTCCTCGTCAACAACGCCGGCGCCGGGCAGGTCGGGGCGGCCGAGGAAGTCAGCGACGGCGAACTGCGCGACATGCTCGAGCAGCACCTGCTCGGCCCGGCCGCCTACGTCCGGGCTGCTCTGCCGCACCTACGGGAGCAGGGCGCGGGCGCGATCGTGCAGATGAGCAGTCAGGGCGGACGCATGTCGTTCCCCGCGGTCGGGAGCTACTCGGCCGGCAAGTTCGCGCTGGAAGGCTGGTCCGAGGCGCTGGCCGGCGAGGTCGCGCCGTTCGGTATCCGCGTGCTGATCGTCGAGCCCAGCCGCTTCCGCACCGAGTTCAACACGGCCGACGTGCTCAAGACCGCCGACCGGCAAGCTACGTACGACGACGTGATCGGTGCCGTGCGGGCCAACATGGCCGACGCCGACGGCCGTCAGGAAGGTGATCCCGGCCGGGCCGCCGCCATCATCCGGGACGTGCTCGACGGCGCCGACGCGCCGCTGCGGCTGCCGCTCGGTGCCGAGGCGGTGCGCAACCTCACCCGCGTCTACCAGCGTGCGCTCGACGACGTCCAGAAGTGGGCTGCCGTGAGCGAGTCAGCGGACTTCCCGGGGATGCCACCCTCGGTCCGGGCGTTCTGACCCCTAGGGTGGCGTGCATGGCCACCGACGCGCTGATCGACCGCATTCTCACCGCGTCCGACGAGCAGTCCACGTCGGTCGTGGACGCGCTGCACGACCTGCTGGGCGATGCCACGATCGACGCGTCGGCGGCGCCGCTGGGAGTCGCCGAGGCCGCCGGTGTCGTCGGACTGTCGACGCACACGCTCCGGTACTACGAGCAGCAGGGCCTCGTGCGGCCCGCCCGCAACGCTTCCGGGTACCGCGAGTACTCCGCGCTAGACCTGCGGCGGCTGGTTTTTCTGACCCGGATGCGGGTGGCGGGCATGACGATGCACGACCTCAAGCGGTACATCGCGCTCGTCGAGCAAGGCGCGAGCACGATGCCCGACCGCCGGCGCATCATGCTCGACCAGCGCGACCGGATCAAGCAGCAGCTGCGCGAACTCACCCTCGCGCTGGAGACCACGGAGTACAAGATCCGCACCTACGACGGTCACCCCGAAGGCTGAGAACGCTCAGCGAAGGCGGGCGATGCCGCCGAACTCGATCCACTCCGAGGTCAGTTGCTGCGGAGCGTCGTTGCCGTCGGGCCGCCACGTGGACACCTCGACGAGTCCGGGCTCGAGGATGTCCATGCCCTCGAACCACTCGGCCACGTCCTTCTCCTGCCGAACACGGCCCCAGTGGCCCTGCGTGACCTGGTCCATGAACTTGGTGACGGACTCGCGGATCCGGGGGTCCTCGCTGACCAGCTGGCACATCACCAGGTAGCTGCCCGGAACCAGCCGCTCGGTGACCCGGTGAACCACGGCCGACGGGCCGTCGGTCTCGCTGTCCGGGATGCAGTGGAAGACCGAGTTGAACAGCACGGCGACCGGCTGGGAGAAGTCGATCAACCGCTGGGTGTCGGGGTGGGAAAAGATCGTGTCGGTGTCGCGCAGGTCGGCCTGGATGACCGTCGTGCGCTCGTCCTCGACCAGCAGCGCCCGGCCGTGCGCCAGCACCACCGGGTCGTTGTCGACGTAGACGACTCGTGCGTCCTCGTGGGTCCGCTGGGCGACCTGGTGCACGTTGTCCTGCGTGGGCAGGCCGGATCCGTGGTCGAGGAACTGCTTGATCCCGTGCTCCTCGGCGAGAACCCGCACGGCCCGCTGCAGGAACCGCCGGTTGTTCACGGCCAGGGCGCGGGTGCTCGGGACGACCTGGTCGAGCTCGGCAACGGCTGCTCGGTCCGCTGCGAAATTGTCCTTGCCGCCGAGGTAGTAGTCGTACATGCGCGCCGCGGTCGGAACGGTCTCGTCGATGGTGATCGAGAGTGGCTGCTTGTCAGGCTGCATGACCTTCCCCAAGTTGCGAACCGGGCCGACCGGACCGTCGGCGGACGACACCTTACTAGCTCCTGGTTACCTGCGGTATCGGTCAGGAACCCGAAGTGACGATCGCCTGGTCAGGTGTGAGGTTCAGGCGTCCGGCTGCCGGCGGCTGCGGTACGTGAGCAGTCCTTCGATCCCGCGCAGGAACGTCGCGCAGATGGGCTCGGGGTCGGACAGGCAGCCGGCGGTCATGGCGCCGTCGCGCAGCATGACGAAGTGCTGGGCGGCAGGCTCCGGGTCCGGCTTTCCGGTGTCGGTGAAGAGCTCGGTGATCGTGGCCAGAAACCACTGCCGGTGCCGCAGGACCGCCTGGTGCACCGGGTGGGCCGGGTCGGGATACTCGGCGGCGGCGTTGAGGAACGCGCAGCCGCGAAAGCCGGGGTGCTGGATGTCGTCCGCGATGGACCGACTGACAGTGCGAATGACCTCGTCGGCGGAGGCATCCTCGGATCGCGCGGCGCTCACTCGGGCGCGGATCGCCTGGTCGGCCTGCGTCAGGTAGGCGACGAGCAGTTCGTCCTTGCTGGGGAAGTGCCGGTAGAGCGTCGCGCGGGTCACTCCGGCGGTGGCGATGATGCGGTCGATGCCGACCGAGTGCAGCCCCTCCGAGTAGAACAGGCCGCTGGCCGTACTGAGCAGTCGTGCCCGGGCTTCCGACATCCGCCTCTCCTTCCTCGGATCCGTGCCGCCAGGCTAGCAGACAGAACGATCGGTCTTGACAGTGCGGCACCGATGCGTGAAGCTCAGCAAGACCGATCGTTCTATCTACCACAGTGAAAGAAGACTCTGATGTCCAGTTCCACTGCGGCGGGCGTCCAGCGCGCGGGTGCGGCGACCGCCGGCACCAACCTGCGAAACCTGTACTACGCCCGCTCCGGATTCGCCGTCCTCTGGGCCGTTTTGCTCATCCTCAGCGCGTCGACGCTCAATCCGGTGAGCATCGCCCTCCTGGTGCTCTACCCGCTGGTCGACCTGGCCGCGGCCGTCGTCGACCTCCGTTCCTCGGGTGCCACCCGAGCGCGAACACCGCTGTACGCGAACCTAGCCCTCAGCCTGCTCGCGGCGATCGCACTGGCCGTCGCGGTCACCTCCGGCATCCCGAGCGTGCTGCGGGTGTGGGGAGCCTGGGCGATCACCGCGGGCGTCGTGCAGTTGATCGTCGCGATCCTGCGTTACCGCCTCGGTGGCCAGTGGCCGATGATCCTGAGCGGTGGACTCTCCACGCTCGCCGGGACCGGCTTCGTCCTGATGGCCGCCGGCGCGAACGCTTCGATCAGCGGCATCGCCGGGTACGCCACGGTCGGCGGCGTCTTCTTCCTGAGCTCGGCGATCCGTCTGCACCGCCTCGCAGCGGCGGCGAAGTGATGGCGAACCCGAGCGAAAGCACCACCTTCGACGTGGTGATCATCGGCGCCGGCCCGGTCGGCGAGAACGTTGCCGACCGGGTGGTGCAAGGCGGCCTCAGCGCGGCGATCGTCGAACGCGAACTCGTCGGCGGCGAGTGCTCGTACTGGGCGTGCATGCCGACCAAGGCCCTGCTCCGCGACGCGGCCGCGGTGCGCGCCGCTCGCGCACTGCCGGCTGCCGGTCAGGCAGTCACCGGGGGCCTGGAGGTCGCCGCGGTACTGGCCCGGCGGGACCGTTTCGCCTCCAACTGGAGCGACACGGGGCAAGCCGAATGGCTCGACCAGGCAGGGATCGCGCTGGTCCGCGGCCACGGACGCATCACCGGCACCCGGGTCGTCACGGTCACCGGCACCGATGGCACGAGCAGGGTGCTGCAGGCACGCCACGCAGTCGTCATCGCCACCGGAAGCAGCGCCCAGCTACCGCCCGTCCTCTGCCTGGCGGACGTGGCTCCATGGGCGAGCAGGGAAGCTGCGGCCGCGCGAACCGTTCCCGATCGGCTCGCGATCATCGGCGGGGGAGTGGTCGGATCAGAGATGGCGACTGCGTTCAGCGCCCTCGGCTCACACGTGACACTCATTTCCCAGACCCGGCTGCTCCCCGGTGTTGAGCCGTTCGCCAGTGACCAGGTGACCGCTGCGCTCCGTGCGGCCGGTGTCTCGCTGCACCTGAAGCTCGACGCGACCGAGGCCCGGCGGGACACGTCCGGCACCGTGCACCTCACCCTCTCCGACGGTCGGCTCGTCGCCGCCGACGAAGTCCTGGTCGCCACCGGACGGACCCCGAACACCAAGGACCTCGGCCTGGACCACCTCGGTCTCACCCCCGGAGCCTGGCTTCCCGTCGACGACGCTCTCGCTGTGGTCGGCGACGACGGCAAGCCGGTCGGCGATGGCTGGCTGTACGCCGCGGGCGACGTGAACAAGCGGGCACTGTTGACGCATCACGGCAAGTACCAAGCTCGCGCGCTGGGCGATGCGATCGCCGCGCGAGCTCACGGCCAGGAGCTCGATCTCGCTGCCTGGGGGCGCCACGCTGTCACCGCCGACGAACGGGCCACCACGCAGGTGATCTTCACCGATCCCGAGGTCGCCGCCGTCGGCCTGTCCGCCGAGGCCGCCTCGGCCGCCGGCTTCCGGATCAGGGTCGTCGACCACGATCTTGGCGCGGTCGCCGGCGCGGCGCTGCACGCGGACGGCTACCGCGGCCAGGCCCGGATGATCGTCGACGCGGACCGCAACGTCCTGATCGGCTTCACCGCGGTCGGGCCCGACGTGGCCGAACTGTTGCATGCGGCCACTATCGCCGTCACCGCGGAGGTCTCGCTCGACCGTCTCTGGCACGCGGTCCCCGCCTATCCGACCATCAGCGAGATCTGGCTCCGCCTGCTCGAAGCCGACGGCCGCCGTACTCGGCTCACCTGATCCCAAGCACAGAAGGAGAACGGCATGTCCCAACCTCTGTACACCGCCATGGCCACCTCGACCGGAGACGGTCGGGCCGGCGGGCGCGCAGCCAGCAACGACGGCCTGCTCGACGTCACCCTCGCCGTCCCGCACGAGATGGGCGGACCGGGTGGCGCCACGAACCCCGAGCAGGGCGGTTTCAGTCTCTCCGCCGCACTGCACGCGGAGTTCGGCGGCATCGACGAGGCCACCGCCGACGCGCTCGTCGCCGCCGCCCACACGATCTGCCCGTACTCCAACGCCACCCGCGGCAACATCCCCGGCACCGTGGACGCCACCGTGGCCTGAACGATCCGCGGTGCGCTGGACTGCCGGCGACGCATCCGTCCTGAACTGTCGGTGCCGGCGGTTAGCTTGACCGACGACGCCGACAGTGAGGAGTAGCGATGAGCGCGGGCGTGAAGAGTTCTGCAGACTGGTGGCGCGATGCCGTCGTCTACCAGGTCTACATCGCCAGCTTCGCCGACGGCGACGGGGACGGCCTCGGCGACATCGCCGGACTCCGCGCCCGGCTGGATCACGTCGTCGCGCTCGGTGCCGACGCGATCTGGGTCAATCCCTGGTACCCGTCGCCGATGGCGGATGCGGGCTACGACATCAGCAACCATCGCGCGATCGATCCCAGGTTCGGCACGCTCGACGACGCGCGCGAACTGATCGCCGTAGCTCAGGAGAAGGGGCTTCGGGTGCTGCTGGACCTGGTGCCCAATCACTGCTCGGACCAGCACCCGTGGTTCCGGCAGGCGCTCGCCGCGGGACCTGGCGCGGCGGCACGGGACCGGTTCCTCTTCCGCGACGGCCGGGGCGTCGACGGCGAACTGCCGCCGAACGACTGGACCAGCGTCTTCAACGGCCCGGCCTGGACGCGCGTGACGGAACCGGACGGCTCACCAGGGCAGTGGTACCTCCATCTGTTCGCGGCCGAGCAGCCCGACCTGAACTGGAACCACCCGGATGTCCGGGCGGACTTCGAGCAGACGCTGCGGTTCTGGTTCGACCTGGGCGCCGACGGATTCCGCATCGACGTGGCCAACGCGTTGTTCAAGGAGGCCGGACTGCCCGATCTGGACGGCCGTCGGTACCCGCCGCCGCGGGTGGAGGTCGACGGTGAACTGGTCCGGCCGCCCTGGGCGGCTCACCCGCACTGGGACCGGGACGAGGTGCACGACGTCTACCGGACCTGGCGTGCCATCGCCGACAGCTACGACCCGCCGAAGGTCTTCGTCGCCGAGGCCTGGATCGATGAACCGAGCCGGCTGTCGCGGTACCTGCGCCCGGACGAACTGCACACCGCGTTCAATCCCGGGTACCTGATCACGCCCTGGGACGGCGGCCAGTTGCGGCGGACCTTGGTGGAGACTCTGGCCGAGCACAGTGCCACCAGTACGCCGCCGACCTGGGTGCTGTCCAACCACGACGTCGTGCGGCACACTTCCCGATTCGCTCGCCTGACCCAGGAGCCCGGCTTCTGGCTCAAAGACCTGCGCGGACGGCCGGCGGATCCCCAGCTCGGTCAGTTGCGCGCCCGGGCCTCGGTCCTGCTCACCCTGGCCCTGCCGGGCAGCGTCTATCTCTACCAGGGTGAAGAACTCGGCCTGCCCGAGGTCGAGGAACTGCCGCCTGCTGCTCGGCGAGATCCCACGTGGTACCGATCCGGAGGTACTGATCCCGGACGCGACGGCAGCCGGGTTCCCTTGCCCTGGGAGGGGAGCGTGCCGCCCTACGGCTTCTCTACCACGCCGAACACCTGGCTGCCGCAGCCTCCGGACTGGAAGGCCCTGACGGTCGAAGCCCAAACCGGTGATCCGTCGTCGATGCTCGAGTTCTACCGCACGGCTCTTCGACTGCGCCGCGCCCTGCCGGCCTTGGGCGACGGCGAGGTCACCTGGCTGCCGGGCAGCAGCGAATCCTTGATCCTCTTCGACCGCGCTCCGGGCTTCCGCTGTGTCGTCAACATCGGCTCGGAGCCCGTACCAATGCCGTCAGGGCGACCACTACTAGCCAGCCGTGCACTTCCCGGCGATCACACCCTGCCAGGAAACGCCGCCGTCTGGCTGGCAACCTGAGAGGTGGCCTACGCGGTCCAGGCGGCGGTGGTGGTGGTGCGTGCTTTCCAGAGGGTGACGGCCGGGCCGTCCGGGGTCCAGCGCTCGCAGAAGTCTTGTAGCTGCTTGCAGCGTGCCACCATCGCGGCTTGCCTTGCCGGCCAGGCGGGGACGTCGCCCGGGTAGGCGTCGAAGAAGGCGGGCAGGGCGTGGGCCTGCTCCGGGTGGTGCATCCGGACGATCCACTCGCACCAGGCGAGGTCGTCCAGCGGATCGCCGTAGTGGGCGAACTCCCAGTCCACCACGCCGGTCACCGCGAAGGTCTCCGGGTCGAGCAGGAGGTTGTTCGGTCCGAAGTCGCCGTGCACGAGGACGTCTCCGGGCGAGGTCTTCGGCAGGCCGATGATCTCGGTGGAGTGGATACGGCCGAGAATCCGCCCGCACGACATCAGAACCGCCTCGGCATACTCGGCGTCGAGCAGTTCCTGACCTGGCTTGCCGGGCACGAAGCCGAGCCGCAGAGTCCCGGCAACGAGTCCCCGAACGGGCGGTACCGGCAGCCGGCCCTGCAGCTCGCACAGTACGGCGTACTCGCGCTCCCGGCGCAGCGCGGCGTCCGGCCCGGCGTACTGCTTCTCCACCACGGCGCCGTCGCCCATGGTGTTGTTGGTGTAGCCGTGCTTCATCGGAATCATCGACGTCAGCTCTTCCCTCGCACGCCAGGTGAACAGCGCCAGTCACGGAGCCACACTCTGCCCGCCGTCTCGAGCAGAGACTATTCGAAGTGGGCCGGCGCCTGACCGCATTAGGGTGATTGCCGTACCGGCGAGCCAGGAAAGGGAGTTGTCGTGCGATCACTGGTCTTCCGATCAGCCGGAGCAGACGATGCCGAGCGGGTCGCCGGCCTGCACGCGGACAGTTGGCGCCGGCACTATCGAGGTGCGTTCTCCGACTCGTTCCTCGACGGCGACCTCGAGGCCGACCGTCGTGTGGTCTGGTCGGCCCGGCTGGCCGCGCCGACCGGCACCGCAACGATTCTCGCCGAGTACGACGACCAGCTGGCGGGGTTCGTCCACGTCATGCTGGATCACCATCCGAGGTGGGGCAGCCTGGTCGACAATCTGCACGTCCACCACAGTCAGCGCCGTACCGGCGTCGGCACCCGGCTCCTTTCTCACGCGGCGGCCGCGGTCATCGATCAGGCGACGGGCAACGCGATCTACCTGTGGGTGCTGCAGCAGAACACCGACGCTCAGCACTTCTATCGCGCTCTGGGAGCCAGTGAAGTGGAGACGGCAACCGTCTCACCGCCGGGCGGAGATGCAAGCCGTCTCCACGGCTCTCCCCGGCGCCTGCGCATGGTCTGGCGCGATGCCGCGCAGCTGACCAGCTGAGGGCACCGAGGCGCAGAGTGGCTGGGTAGCTGGAAAACGCTTTGCGCCTGGTGGATCCCGTGCGGTGGACTGTCTCGTGAGCAGCTCCTTGATCACGGTGTTCGTCCGGTGGACCTGGCTACGGGCCGTCCTCCACAACGGCTGGTGGCTCGTCACCAGCCTCTACCTGGTTGTGGACGCGAACCTCTCGGCGGCCCAGATCGTCCTGATCGGAGCTGTGCAGGGGATCTTCGCGCTGGCCTGCGAGGTGCCTGCCGGAGTACTGGCCGACACGATCAGCCGCAAGTGGTCGCTGGTGGTCTCCCAGCTCCTGATGGGTACGGCGATGCTGGTGACCGGGCTGGTCACGGCATTTCCGTTGCTCCTGGCAACCCAGGTGCTGTGGGGCGTGTCCTGGTCCTTCGCCAGCGGAGCCGACGTCGCCTGGATCACCGACGAGCTCGAGCAGCCCGAGCGCATCTCCGCCGTTCTGGCGCGGGCAGCGCGGGCGCAGCTGACCGGCGCGGCGACCGGGCTTGTGGGGCTGGGCGCGCTGGCCTGGGCGACGCAGCGCGACATCGCGATCGTGACGGCCGGCGCCGCCATGCTTCTGCTCGGGCTGTACGTGGCCCTCCGGTTCACCGAGCAACGCTTCGCCCCGGCTCGGGCCGCCCGATGGTCGGCGTCCTGGAGCATCTTCCGTGGCGGTGTCGCGCTCGTCCGCCGGAGCCCGGAGCTCCGGCTGATCTTCCTGGCCACCTTCCTGATCAACGGTGCGGCCGACGCCGGTGGCCGGCTCGCACCGAAGCAGCTGGTCGACCTGGGGCTCCCAGTGGCCTGGGACCCGATCGTTTGGTTGACGGGTGTCGGTGTGCTGGCTCTGGTCGTCGGCGCCGTGGTGCTGCGTCGGGTGGAGAGGCGTCTCGACGGTGAGCGCGCGCGCCACTCGTACCGGGTGGCAGCGATGATCGGGCTGCTCGGCATGACCGGTGTCGCGTTCGCGCCGGATGCGGCCAGTGCCAGTGCCGCGCTGGTGATCGTGTCCGGGATCGCTGTCCCCTTGACCCGGATCATCGCAGCGCTGTGGGTGAACGCGCGGACGACGAGCGTTGTACGGGCGACGACGCACTCGTTCCTGGCCCAGGCCGAGTATCTCGGCGAGGTGACGTGCGGCCTGGCGATCGCGGCGACCGCAAGCCTGGTCTCGCTGCCCATCGCCCTGGCCGCCTCAGCCGCGCTCTTCGGCCTGACCGCCGCCGTGATGCGGCGCCCTGGAGCTGCGGTAGAACCACGGGCGCGATGAGGCTAGGGGATTAGTGGGCGGGCCGTCAGGAGCAGGTGTTCTGCTGGTCCCTCCCGGCGAGTCGATCGGCGGTCCAGCGCTCGAGGTCGGTGTTCAGCGGTGACCCGGGTTCGAGAACGCCCATGTGTGTCCGGCCCGGGTACCGCGTGTAGCGCAGCGGGCGGCCGGCGGCGCAGAGCCGGGCCACGTAGTCGTCCTGGAGACGCGAGATGATGACCTCGTCCGCGGTGCCCTGCGCGATGAACAGCGGAGCGGACCAGGGGCCCAGTGCGACGTTCTGGCGCAGCCGTCGGCCGACCGCTCCGGTTGCCGGGTCCTCGGCGAGGATCGGTGTGTCGCGGGAGACGGCGACGCCGGTGAGCACCGTGAGCAGGGTCCCGGGTTCGCTGGTGCACCGGGCGGCCGCCTCCTTCACCAGCGTCCTGGCGGCCGGAGTGACGACGTCGAGGGAGATGTCCGGGTACGAACGGCTGTACGCCGCCACCACGAACGAGATGCCGAGGCTCGCCCCGAGGGCGCCGGGATGCGCGGTGACGAGCTGGGCGAGCGCAAGCGGATCGCTCGCGGCCGACAGCGCGGCGGTCCCGACGACCTTGACGTCCGGCGCGTAGGTCGGCGCCAGTTGCCCGGCCCACAGCGCGGCGTGCCCGCCCTGGGAGTGTCCCCAGATCACCGTCTCGGGTGCGAGGTCGAGGCCGTCCAACTGATGGGCGGCCCGGACTGCGTCGAGGACCGAGCGCCCCTCGCCCTGCCCGACCAGGTAGGGGAAAGCGCCCTCGGTGCCCTGGCCGATGTAGTCGGTGGCGACCATGCCCCACCCGTTGCGCGCCAGGGCGTCCATCGACGGCATGCCCTCGGTCGAGATCGCGTTGCGCCCCAGGCTGGGAGCGCACGCTCGCGCGACACCGACCGTGCCATGGGCCCAGGCGATCAGCGGCGTCGGGCGACCGGTCGGCTCGGCGGGCACCGCCACGACGGCGCTCGCCAGGCCGGGAACGCCGTCGTCCGCGGTGGTCGTGTAGAGGATGCGCTGGGCAGTGAGCCCCTGCGGTAGGTCGCCGTCATAGGGCTCGGCCCGCAGGAGCCGCCCGGGCTCGGTGGGTACGACGTCAGGCGCGTCGTAGAAGTTGTCGACCACCGGGATCCCCTGCCGGAACTGCTCGCTGACGACGAGAGTTGTGGTCGCGGTGAACAGCGCGACCACCGCGGCGACCCATCGCAGACCGTGCTGCCACCGGGGCCCGGTCGTCCGTCGCGTCCCGGCCGGCCGGAGTCGGCGCCCGATTCCTCGCCCGAGGAGGGACAGACCGAAGCAGGCGGTGCGTACGCCGAACAGCAGCGCGACGACCAGCAGGGTGGCGTCCGGCCAGACCCGCGCGACCAGCCCGAACGCGATCTCCGACAGTCCGAACACGGCCGCGAGCACCCGGTCCGCGGCCGGGCCTCGTCGCACGTCGAGCAGCCGAACAGCACCACTGACGATGAGCAGAAAGGCCAGGAACGGGCCGAGCAGTTCCAGGCTCCGGCCGAGCCAGACGAGCAAGGCCAGACCTGCGAGGACCCAGCCGATGCCCGTGACCAAGGGCAGTCGCGCGCCACGCTCGCGGCGGGCAACCAGTTCACCGAGGCCGGACACCACACAACTGATGCCGGTGTAGATGCCGAGCACGGTCAGCGAGCTCAGGGGCCGAACAGCGAGCAGCAGACCCAGCGCGGTGGTCGCCGTTCCGACGATCACCAGCACCCACCACGGCGCACGCGACAGCAGGCCGGGCAGCGCCCGAACCCGGCGGTTCAACCGGCGGTACGGCGTCCGAGCCGACATGACTCCCACCGTAGGCGATCCGCGGTCGTTACTGCCAGTCATAGTCTGCTTGCGCAGCGGTCTACGGCGCTGTCAGAGCGGCCGCGCCGCTGAGCGAGGTCGATTGCGGAGCGTGCTCGTACGCTGACTGTGAGGATCCACCCGTTCATCTGCCTACGTGGCCGGGCAGCAGTTCGGCGGCTGGACGGTGACGTCGGGCAGCGTCGACCTGACCACCGACTGGGTGGACGCCGAGGGGCGGCAGTCCCTTGACCTGAACGGTTCCGGCGACGGCGCTGTCGCCAGGAGCCTGCCCGCGCAGCTGCTCACGACGTACAAGGTCACCTTCGCGGTGGCGGGCAATCCCGAAGGTTCGCCCACCGTCAAGAGCGGAAAGGCCACTGTGAACGGGCAGGAGGTGGACACCTTCACGTTCAGCATCGCCGGGAAGAACAACTTCAGCATGGGGTGGGTCTACCGCAGCTTCTACTTCACCAACCTGCTGTCGGCGTCCTCGGTGCTGCAGTTCGCCGGCACCTCCGGGTCCGCCTGGGGCGCGGTGATCGACGACGTCAAGGTGGAGAGCTGCCTGCTGATCCTCTGCCCCGCCTCGGCTGCCACCGTCAATCGAATCAGCTGACCGCCAGGACCGCGATGCGGCGGCGAAGACGGCGTGGCTCGAAAGCGGCGAATCCGGCACCGCTGCAGTTGGTGGTGGGCGGAGTGCAGGGCAGCTGCCCGGATCGCCGTGAGCCAGGTCCGCAGGCAAGTAGGGGTACGGCCTACACGAAGGCTGACACGCCCTCGTACTGCGCCACCGGGGCGGCGCCGACGACGTCGTACTCCAGCAGAACAAGGCCTTTCGGCGTGCTCTCGTGCTTGGTCAGGCGGAGGCCGCCGGAACCGCCGCGGTGGTCGAACAGCCGCCGGCCGGAACCGATCACGGCCGGCGCGATGACGAGCCGGACCGCGTCGAGCAGGCCGGCGGCCAGCAGGAAGTTGCCGAGCCGTGCGCTTCCGTGGATCTGCAGTTCCCGCCCAGGCTGCGCCTTGAGCTTCCCGACGGCCGCGATCGGGTCGCCGCGCAGTACGGTCGTCGGATTCCAGGTCCCTTCGGTCAGGGTGTTGCTGACCACGTACTTCGGCAGGGAGTTCATCCGCGCGGAGAACGGGTCGTCGATCTGCGGCCAGTCCCGGGCGAAGGCTTCGTAGGTCCGCCGGCCGAGCAGCAGTCCGTCGGCCAGGTCCAGCCACTCGGACGTCCGCTGGACGAACAGTTCGTCGAGGTGCGGCACCAGCCAGCCGCCCTGGGTGAAACCGTCGGTGGTGTCCTCGGTCGACGACCCGGGACCTTGGCTGACCCCGTCGAGCGTGACGAACTCGGTGAGGACCAGCTTCATCGGCCGGCCTCGCTCTCCGCCGCCGCGGCGAGCTGCTTCAGCACCGTGCCCCAGCCGTCCGCGAAACCGAGCTCTTCGTGGCGGGCCCGGGTGGCCGGATCGCCGTGCCGGACGAGGATCCGGTAGTCCGTACCGTCGGGATGGTCGGCCAAGGTGATCTCGGCCGTCATCAGGAACGGCTCCGGATCGGCCGGGCGCCAGGCGCTGTCGATCGCGTTGGTGTACACCAGTCGCTCCAGCGGTTCGACGACCAGGAAGGTCGCGTCGAGCTGCGGGACGAACGTGATTCCGTCGTCGCTCATCGAGGTGACGAGCGCGCCGCCGGGCCGGGCTTCCAGCCGCTCGACCTGGCAGATGGCCGGTGCCGGGATCCACCACTTCGCGAAGCGGGCCGGATCGGTCCAGGCCCGCCAGATGACCTCGCGCGGCGCTCGGATGACCCGCTCCAGGGCCAGGTCGAGATCGGGGTTCATGACTGTTCCTCCAGGGGTTCGGTGACGAGGCGCTCGAGCCGGTCGGTGCGGTCGGCCCAGATCCGGCGCTGCTCCGCGAGCCAGTCGTCGACCAGCGCGAGCCGGTCGCGATTCAGTACGCAGGTGCGCACCCGCCCGGCCTTGACCGTGCGGATCAGGCCGTTCGTCTCGAGCGTGCGGATGTGCTTCATGAACGAGGGAAGGGTCATCGGGAACTCGCCCGCGAGCTCACCCACGCTGGTCGGCCCCCGCCCCAGCCGCCGGATCACCCCGCGCCGGGTCGGATCCGCCAGCGCCACGAACACGCCGTCGACCTCCGCCGAATACTGTGCCATGAGGCTAAGTATTAGCGCTGGTCAACACTTAGCGCAAGGGCTAAGTGATCGGGCGGCCAGGGAGAAACCCTGGCCGCCCTGGAGGTGCGCAGGTCAGCGGCCGAGACCGGCCTTGTCGACCTTGCGGTGGAAGCGCATGCCGGCCAGACCGCCGACCAGTGCGCCGACGAGGCTGGCGGCCGCTGCCAGCAGCAGAGCCACGATGCCGCCGGTGGTGAGACTGCCTTCGCTGACAGGGATCCTGGGGAAGCTGTTCAGCCTGCCGAGCACGTTGTACTCGTTGCCGGCGATCGCCACGACGATGGCGACGACGACGGCGATGACCACGGCCCACAGCCAGACGGCGAGCCCCTGCTTCAGGCCGTTGAACCGGGCCATCCGGCCGGCGACGTAGCCGCCGCAGTAGTACGCGATGAACAGCACGACGAGCACCAGGATGCCGCCGGCGATGCCGATGGTCTCGGCATTGGCGTCGGCCTGATCGGTCGCGTCGGCGGTACTGGTCCCGGTGGCGACGCCGACCACGGCGCCGGCGGCGGTGAGCAGGGCGGTCAGCAGCACGGCCGTCCCGGTGGCCGTCAGCCAACCGAAGAAGGCCGACCCGGCCTTGATTCCGCCGTACTCCTCCTTCTCGCGATTGACGACGCTGTGACGATCCCTCGGCAGGGCCGCGTCCGGTGTGTGACTGCCGTTGTCGGGATCGGCGTGGGTGGCTGACCGGTCGTCGCGGTCGATCAGCCTGTCTTCGGGAACCGGCCGGCCGGTCGCGGAATCGTCGCGACGGCTGCCTTCTGGTGCTGCGCTACTCATGATTGTCCTCTCGACGGAGCGCGTGAAGCCGTCCGTCCCCCGCCGGCTGGCTGACCGGGTCGGTACCCGGGCCGATGGGCAGCAAACGAAACTCTGCACAAGTTCGAGAGGTGTCGTGGTCAGAGGGTGCCGAGCGCTTCACCGAGAGACCGCAGCGCGGGCAGATAGTCGTTGTCGTCCGCCAGGATCTGTGCGCACACGTGGTTCGCGCCCGCGTCGAGATGCGCGACCAGACCGGCCGCGACGTTCTTCGCATCGCCGTGCACAACGAGCGCGTCGATCAGTGCGTCGCTGCCGTCCGGGACCAGGTCGGCGTCGCTCCAGCCCAAGCGCTTGAGGTTGGAGATGTAGTTGGTGAGGCGGAGGTAGGGGTCGGCCACCCGCTGCCGCCCCAGGGCGCGCGCCCGCTCGACGTCGGTGTCCAGGACGACCATCTGTTCGGTGGCGATGAGCGGCTTCGGTCCGATCAGCTCGCGCGCCTGGAGCGTGTGCTGCGGGGTGGTCAGGTACGGGATCGCGCCGGCCGTCCGCGCTGCCGCCAGCCGCAGCACCCTGGGACCGAGCGCGGCCAGTACCCGTCGGTCCGGCGGTACGCCGGCGCGGTCGAGCACGTCGAGGTAGTCGACCATCGTCTGGTACGGACTCGCGTACTCCCGGTCCGTCTCGGGATGCCCGATGCCGATGCCGAGCACGAACCGGCCGGGAAAGCGCCGGGCGATGCGGTGGTACGACTCGGCCACCTCCGCGGCGCCGACGGTCCACAGGTTGATGATGCCGGTGGCAACGATCAGCCGGTCGGTCGCGGCGATCATCGCCTCGGGCAGTGCGAGATCGCCCTTCGGGTTGGCTCCGATCCAGACGGTGCCGAAGCCGGCTCGCTCGATCTCCTGGGCGTACTCCGGCGAGAGTCCGTCCTCGTGCCGCCAGATGCCGAATCTGCCGAGATCCACAGTCAGTTCCCTCCCGTTGACACTGTCGGGTGCCGCCGTCTCCCGCAGCAACTATTGGTTGCAACGTATAGCAACCAATGATTGCGCGACAAGAGGGTGCTGAAAGTCCGGGCTCACCGACTGCGGCTCGTGATGTTGCTCGCGGTGGGCGGGCGTCGTTCGAGCAGGACGACCGGGACCGTGGCCAGCGCCAGGGCGGCGCCGATCCAGCCGATCGAGGCCAGGCCGGCGCCTGCGTGCAGGGCGAGGCCGGCCAGCAGTGGCACCAGGCTGATGCCGAGCTGGAACGCCGACACCGTGGTGGCTCCGGCCAGCGTCGGGGCGTCGGCGGCGATGCTGAAGACGCGGCCGTAGATGGCGGGATTGAGCACGAAGCCGGCGACGCCGAGCAAGGCGACCAAGGCAACGACCGCGAGCTTGTGCTCCGCGAGTACTGCCAGCAGGACCGAGCAGACCAGGATCCCGCCCGCTCCTGCGAGCAGAGCGTCGTACGGGCGGCGGTCGGCGATCCGGCCGCCGATCGACAGGCCGACAAACGCTCCGATGCCGAACAACGCGAGAACGGCGGGCACCCAGACGGCCGGGAGGTGGGTGACGTCGGTCAGTAGTGCGGACAGGAAATTGAACGAGATCATGTACGCCGCGGTGCTCAGCAGGGTGGCGGCGTAGACCCACCACAGCTTCGGCCGGCGCATCACGTCGAGCTCCGCCCGCACGCTGGGCTCCTGCGACGCAGTCGTCTCGGGCAGTGCCGCGACAGCCGAAACCGCACCGAGAACCGTGAGCACGACAACCGCCCAGAAGCCGCCCTGCCATCCGGCGAAGTAGCTGATCAGCGCGCCGGCCGGTCCGCCGGCGATCATGGCCAGACTCAGTCCGCTCACCACCACCGCGGAAGCGCGCGCGGTTCGGTCGCGCGGCACCAGGCTGATCGCGGTGACCGCGGCGACGGCCCAGAACCCCGCGTACGCGACGCCGGCGGCGAAGCGAGCGCCCAGCACCACCGGGTAGCTGTCGACGACCAGGCTGACGGCGATGGCGGACGCGAAGATCGCCTGGGTGATGACGAGCGTTGTCCGCCGGGGCCAGCGCAGGCTGACGACCGCGAGCGGTGGCCCGCCCAGGACGACGCCGACCGCGAAGGCCGTGATCAATCCGCCGGCCGACGCGAGCGAGATCTCGAGATCGTCCGCTACCGCCGGCAGCACGCCGGCGAGCAAGAACTCCGCACTGCCCATCGAAAACAGGCTGAAGGCCAGCACGTACACCCCGAAGGGAAGTCGCCTGCTGGTCCGCGTCATCGGTCAGCACCTCCCGGTCGGCCGGCAGTTGTCGCGTCGTGCCCCACAGTTCGTTGGCTTCTCATGGCCACCTCCTCGACGACGAGCGTCGCGACGATGCTGCGAAAGCGACAACATTCCTTGCCGAAACCGGGATCGGTTGCTTGGCTGAGGGCATGGACACCCTGCCTGCTGTCGCTGCGACGATCAGCCAGATCGCCCCCAGGCTGCGCCGGATGCGCGAGAAGAAGAGCGTGACGCTGGCCGAGCTGAGCCGCACCACCGGGATCTCGACCAGCACCCTGTCGAGACTCGAGTCGGGGCAGCGCAAGCCCAGTCTGGAACTGCTGCTGCCGATCGCCGCCGCGCTCGCGGTGCCGCTGGACGACATCGTGGCAGCGCCGCGCGTCGTGGACCCCCGCGTGCCGCAGAACGCCGGCCGGTCGAACGGGCGGCTGTTCGTCTCGCTGTCCAGGGATCAGGGAGAGCCCAAGGCGTTCAAGCTGACGATTCCCGCCTCGGACAACGAACCCTCGCCCCGCGTGCACGCCGGCCACGAGTGGCTCTACGTGCTCACCGGCCGGCTCCGCCTCGTCCTGGCCGACTACGACCTGGTGCTCGGTCCGGGTGAGGCCGCGGAGTTCGACACCCAGACGCCGCACTGGTTCGGCTCAACGGGCCGCGGCGCCGTGGAACTGCTCAGCTTGTTCGGCAAGCAGGGGGAGCGCATGCACGTCCGCGCGTCCACCAAATCCCGATCCTGACCCCGTCAGTCGGTCAGCGGAGCGGTGGCGCGGATGATCACCACGTCTTCCTCGTCGATGTCGGCGGGGATCGTGCCCGCGGCCTGCTGCGCGCGCATCAACGGGCCCAGTGGTCCGCGTTGGCTCACGCGTACTTCGGCGTCGGTGAGGCCCGCTCGGCGGAGCCGGTCCAAGGTGGTGTCGGTGCCGATGAGGGACGAGTGCACGAGAAGGATCGCCCCGCCCGGGCGCAGGTGGGCCGGAGCCTCGTCGCACAAGGCGTCGAGCACGATGCGCCCGTCGTGGCCGGCCTCCCAGGCCCGGCTCGCGCCGGACCGCGGTACGTCCGCGCGCGGCGACGGCACGTACGGCGGGTTGCTCACGATCAGGTCGAACCGCTCGCCGGCGACCGGGCCGAACGTCTGGCCCCGCAGGGTCCGGACGCGCAGGCCGTGCCGCAGCGCGTTGAGGCGGACGGTGAGCAGCGCCCGCCGGGAGACGTCGATCGCCGTCGTGGTCGCGCCGCACTGAGCCGCGGTGAGGGCGAGCACCCCGCTGCCGGTGCAGACGTCGAGCGCCCGCGACCCCGGGCCGAGGGACTCCTGACGGATCGCGTCGGCCAGCATCCAGGAGTCGGAGATCGGGGCGAAGACGCCCGGCAGGGTCATGAACTTCATACGGTGAACACCTCCGCTAGCCAAGGGACCACGCGCTCGGGACCGAGCGCCCTGAGATGCTCCACCGGTGGGTGCTCGACCATCGCCCGGACGTCGTCCAGGCTGCCCGGCGCGTACGGTTCGGTGGTGTCGATGAGGTGATGGAGCCGGCGACGGGTGGGCCGGACCTCGCCGGTCCGGAGGTCGAGCAGCTCGCCGCGGACGCCGTCCCGCAGCGCGGACCACCGGTTCTCTGCGATTCTCCAGGTCGGCGCGGGCGGTTCGAGCCGGCCTAGGTGGTGCAGGTCGGCGAGCCTCGCCCCGAGCGCGTGCACGAATCGGGCGATCGCGCTGGTCTGCGCCGTGGTCGCCTGGACGTCGAGGACCCGCAGTTCGAGCGTGCCGTACCGAAGGTGCGGGCGGAGCTCCCACCACCACTCCGACGCGTTGGCGACCGCGCCGCCTTGGACCGCCCAGTTCAGGTCCTCGGCGTACTGGTGCCAGGAGGTGATGATCGGAGGTACGCCCTGGCGGGGCAGCTGGGAGGCGACCACCGGACGCACCGAGCACAGCCCGGCGTCGCGTCCGGCGGTGAAGGGCGCGCAAGCTGCCAGCGCGGTCAGCTCGGGGAGCAGATCCCGCAGAGCGTGGTAGACGCTCAGGGTGCAGTCGGCGTCGCCGAAGGCCAGGTGCACTTGCAACGAGGAGACCAGTTGGCGGCTGATCACGTCCCGGTAGCGAGCGCTGAGCCCAGCGGCGTGCTCCGTCGGCGACAGCGCGGTGGGACCCTCGACGAGGGGATGTACCGGGGCGGCAACCAGCGCAAGGTCAGGGGCGCAGGCGGTAGCGACGAGTTCTCGGCACGTGCGGAGCTCCGCGACGGCGTCGGCGACATCCCTGTGCACGGAGGTCGCGATCTCCAGCTGGCAGGCAGGCAGCTCGGGCTTCACCCGTGGGTCGCCAAGGCTCGCCAGGACCGGGGCGGCTTCAGCAGGCATCCAGCTTTCGCGATGCACCACGAGGAGTTCCTCCTCGAAGCCCACGGTTCCGGGGACGGTGCTCGAGAACACCGACCGGAGCAGCTCGGGATCGAAGGGCGCGTCGGCCCCAGGATGCCCGGCAGGTCCAGCATGCGGTGGGCGACCGGGCGGCGAGGCGCCGATGCCCGGAGCGGGCGCGCTCAGCCTCGGACGGCCGATCGTGGCGCCCGCTGCGGGGTCGACGGACTTGGCGTCAGTCACTGGGGTCCCTCGTCCGTGCCGGGCGTGCGTGCGCCCCGGCGTTCCTGAGGCTCCGCTCTGAACCCGCTCCACCGTTACCCCGCTCGGGCGCAGGTCAACCGTCCGAGGCTCGCGCGGACGGGCGCTCATGGTCCGTGGCCCGGTTCTGTCGGACGTCTTTGACGAAGACGATGCCGTCATGGCTGGACACCTGAGCTGGATCCAGCGGCGCGTAGCCGTACCACGGGGAGCTGCGGAGGACTGCGGGCACTGTGGCGAGTTGGCGGGGGTCGACCACGTACTGCTCCTGCGGCTGCGCGTAGAGCAGGCCTTCGATGGTGTCCGGAGCCGGGGTGTCGACCCCCTGGTGCGGGATCGTGCCGAGAGCCGTGGCGAGGAAGGCGTACTGGTCTCCTAGTTGGGCGCTGACGATCGCGCCGGCGCTCCACCACTCAACCGCCTGGCCGCCCCACCGCATGGAGCTCTGGGGCCGTTGGAGGTGACCGTTGTGCGCGTTCACCAAGATCGGGCCGCGGTGAGCGAGCGCGAGCAGGTTGGCGGCCATCATCGAGTCCCGTATGCCGAGCAGCCGGGCTGTGCGGCTCGGTGAGCTGTCGGCCATCCAGAAGTGGTAGCGCAGCAGGCCGACGGCGGTGCGGCCGTGCAGGAGGGCGCGCTCCCAGTCGTCCGGTGCGGATGCCTCGATCAGGTGCGGGGACTGCGCATCGAGCAGCGCCGTCAAGTCGTCGGCGAGCAGCCGGAGCTCTGTCGCGTCCGGACTCTGCCCGACGGACCGCGACGAGTCCATCATCGCGGCAGGGTTGGTCCATCGGTCGTCGGCGCCGAGCAGGCGATCGAGGGTTTCCGCAGTGCAGGACAGCAGGTCGGCAGCCACCCAGGTGGTGAGGTAGCTGTGCAGTGCGGTCAGTGCCTGCCGCGGGCTCGCGGCGCCGGAGATCTCCAGCGGGCCGTCGACACCGGCGAAGCGGAGGTGCTCGGACCGGCGCCGGTCGTTGTTGTAGGCACGCATCCAGCGGACCAGTTCGCGGTTGGCCGCGAGCGCCCCGAACTCGTGGCTGAAGCCGCGGTCCATGACGTCGTCGAGGGTGCCGGTCCCCGAGGTGACGTAGTCGTCGACGAGCAGGCCGGCCAGGCAGTCGCTCTCGAGGGCGATCGTGCGGTAGCCCTCCAGCTCGACGAGTTGCCGGAAGAGGTCGTTGCGTAGCTCGAGCAGGACGTTCTCGCCGTGCGTCGGCTCGCCCAGGGCGAGTAGTCGCGGCTTGCCCGGCAGCAGCTTCCGCACGGTCACGGCATCGACGGGATCGGCGGCCAGTTCGGAACCAGGAGTCATGTATTCAACGGTATCGTTGAAGTACCTTGTGAAGACTTTTCCGGCGGCAATCGCAGTACGTGGCGGCAGAACCTTCAAGCGGGGGACACAACGGAGACCGGCACTCGGGAAGAGTGCCGGCGTGCTGTGCCGTTTCCTTTCGAGGATCGTCGAACTGAGTTACGATCATGTACGACGATCGTCGAAAGGAGGTCGGAGTGCCGCACGCTCGCCGCCCGGCCGTGGTGCATCCGGAGGTCGGGGAGCTGACGATCCACGCCGTTCTGCACGCGCTGGCCGACCCGACCCGGCTGGCCATCGTCGGCAGCCTGCGGGAGAACGGTGAGCAGGCCTGCGGGACCTTCCCGGTGACCGTCGCGCCGTCGACGCTGACGCACCACTTCCGGATCCTTCGCGAGGCCGGGGTGATCCGGCAGCGAGAAGAAGGCAAGCGGCGCTGGAACCAGCTGCGCTACGACGAGCTGGACAGTCGCTTCCCGGGGCTGCTCGACGTCGTACTGCGCAGCGCGCCCCCTGTTCGCCAGACCTCTTAGCACGATCGGAGCCGTGCCCATGCCTGACCTGCCCGCCACGATGCGCGCCCTGACGCAGCCGACGTTGACCGGCCCGCACGACCTGCGGCTGGACGACGACGTTGCGGTGCCGACGCCCGGACCGGGGCAGGTGCTGATCCGGGTCGGTGCGGCCGGCATCAACTTCGCCGACGTGATGCAGACCCGCGGCACGTACGACGGCGGACCGCGGGCCCCCTACGTCGCCGGCTTCGAGGCGGCCGGCCAAATCGTTGCCCTCGGCTCCGAAGTGGGCGACCTGGCGATCGGCGACCACGTGATCGGGACCGGCCCGGGCGCGTTCGCGGAGTACATGGTGATGCCCGCGGCCGGCGCCGCCCGGGTCCCCGAAGGCTGGACCGACGAGCAGGCGCTGGGTCTCGTCCTGAACTGGGCCACCGCGCTCGCCGCCCTCAGGCCGCTCGGGCGCGTCGCGGCCGGCGACACCGTGCTGATCCACGCGGCAGCGGGCGGAGTGGGGCAGGCCGCGGTGCGGATGGCCAAGCACTACGGAGCCACCGTGATCGCCAGCGCCTCCGCGGACAAGCACGACACCGTGCGCGCCCTGGGAGCCGATCATGTCGTCGACTACCGGACCGAGGACGTCGCCGCCGCGGCACTGCGGCTCACCGACGGCCACGGCGTCGACCTGGTCCTCGAGTCCGTCGGCGGCGAGACGTTCCGGGCCGGCCTGGCGGCCGCCAAGCGCGTCACCGGCACGGTCGTCGTGTACGGCGTGGCCGCCGGCGAGGCGTCGATCAGCAACTGGGAGCTCAACTTCCGCCACCAGATCCACGTGATCGGCCTGCACATCGGCGTACTGATCGAGCAGGCGCCGCATCTTTACGCCGAGATCGTCGCCGAGTTGGCCGAGTTGAGGGCGGTCGGTGTCTACCCGCCGGGTCAGCCGACCGTCTACGACCTGGCCGACGGTGCCAAGGCCCTCACCGAGCTGGAATCCCGAGGCACCACCGGCAAGCTCGCGCTCCGCCCGTGAACTCCTTGGCAGCAGGACCAGGGCCAGGCGATCCGGTTCCTTGCCGTGGGCATCGGTGGGACCGTCGCCACCCTCTCGTTGTTCACTCGGCACCACCGCCATCGCTCTGGCGGTCACCTGCGCCGCCGGCATCCTCCGCCTTCGTCCTCGACGCCTCCCCCGCCCCGTTCGTCCCGTAGTTCGCGGGCTACTTCGGCTGGTCGGGCCAGCTGAAGGCCGGGTCGCTGAGATAGTCGTCGCGACGCCACTCAAGGGCCGTTTTCACCATGTCGTGGGCGCCGGTGCCGATGATCTTGCGCAGGGGCGGTTCGGGGTCGTCGAGCAGGGCCAGCAGGGCTCGAGCGGCGACTGCCGGGGACTCCTCGGTGGGTTCTCCCGCCTCCGCGACCATGGCCGCAGTGGGATAGCCGGGCATGCCGAGGATGGCCTCGCGGGTTTCGTCGTACGCCGGGTCCGCGGTGGTGAAGCGCAGGCTGGAGCCGGCCCAGTCGGTGGCGAAGCCGCCGAGCTGCAGCAGGTGAACGCCGACGCCGAAGCGCGCGACCTCGTCCGCGAGGGCGGCGCTGAGGCCTTCGAGTGCCCACTTCGTCGCGTTGTAGGCACCGAACAGCGGCAGGTGCCCGACCGCGCCGACGCTGGAAACCTGCACGATCCGGCCGGATCCTCGCGCCCGGAGGTGCGGCAGGACGGCCTGGGTGAGCCAGACGGCGCCGAACAGGTTGACGTCGAACTGAGCCCGGAGCTCATCCTCGCTCAGTTCCTCGATCGCGCCGACCAAGCCGTATCCGGCGTTGTTCACCACGACGTCCGGCGTACCGACCGTGGTCACGACGTCCGCGACCACGCTCTCGACCTCGGCACGGGAAGCCACGTCCAGCCGGCGCGGAACCAGTCGATCGCCGTACTGCTCGACCAGGTCGTCGAGCACGCCGTCCTGGCGGATCGTCCCGACGACCCGGTCGCCGTGCTCCAGGGCCGCCTCCGCGAACGCGCGCCCGAGACCTCGGCCGGCTCCGGTGATCAACCACAGTCTCATCGATGTCCCTCTCGGTTGAATCTCAACGAGACGGACCGTATCGTCTCGTCCATGGGAAGTCCAGACGAACGGCGGCGCAGCGACCGGGCGCGGACCGCGATCCTCACCGCGGCCGCCGAGGCCGTCGCCGAGGTCGGGTACGCCAAGACGTCGATCGAGGGCATCGCCGCCCGGGCCGGTGTCGGCAAGCAGACGATCTACCGGTGGTGGCCGTCGAAGGGTGCGGTCGTGCTCGACGCGCTGGTCACCGAGCAGCCCGAGTCCGAGTGGCCGGACACCGGTGACCTGGCTGCCGACCTGCGCCTCGTACTGCGGGCAACGACTGCCGAGTTCGCGGACGAAGCGACCTCGGCGACGCTGCGCGCGGTGATGATCGACATGCAGCAGGACGCGGCGCTCAGCGACCAGGTTATGACCCGGATGCTCGGTCCTCAGTTGGCCGCCACCAAGCGGCGGCTGGAGGCGGCGCAGCGAGCCGGCCAAGTGGCCGACGGCATCGACCTGGACGTGGCCGTCGAGGTGATCTTCGGGCCGGTCTACCACCGCTGGATCCTGCGCACGCACCCGTTCGACGAGGCCTATGCGGACGCGTTGACCGAGCTCGCCGTCCGCGCCCTCGGTCCCGGCTGACGGTGGAACACCCTCCCGGCGCCCGCTCGGAGGTGCCGAGCGGGCGCCGGGGTGAGATCAGCGGGTGGTGCGGAAGGGGCCGGTGACCTCGTAGGTGATGCCGCCGCTGCTCGAGCCGGTGGTACCGCGCTGGGAGGAGAAGTACAGGCGGTTGCCGGCGGGGTTGAAGGCGACACCGCAGAGCTCGGAGCCGGACTGGCCCGTCACGCGGAGGAAGGGCGCCACGACGTCGGCGGGGGTGATGACGCAGATCTCCATGTTGCCGCCGTCCTCGGCGACGTACAGGTCGCCGACGGTGGTGCCGGTGATGTTGTCGACGCCGGTCAGCGGCGCACTGCTGGTCAGGTTGTCGTCGTAGGCGATCGCGATCGTGTTGTTCACCGCGTTGTAGGCCCAGACGCGGTTGTCGCCCTTGGTGGTGAAGAAGCAGGTTCCGTTGCGGTAGTAGCAGCCCTCGCCGCCGTTGAAGATCTTCATGCCCGACACCTGCCGGCGGGTCGCGGTCGGGCTGCCGTCGGGGTCGGGAACCCTGACCCAGGACAGCGCCCCGCCGGACTCACGCAGTACCTGCAGGGTGCCGGCGGACAGGTCGCCCCAGGTGGTCGGCACGAACCGGTAGAAGCCGCCGTCGGAGACGTCCTCGGTGAGGTAGATGACGCGCCGGTCGGGATCCACCGCGGCGGCCTCGTGGGAGAAGCGGCCCATCGCCGGGCGGCGTACCGCGGCCTTGGTGCCGAACGGGTCGGTCTCCCAGAGGTAGCCGAGGTCGGTCTCCTCGCCGGACAGCCAGGTGCCCCACGGGGTCGCGCCGCCGGAGCAGTTCCGGGTGGTGCCGGACAGGATGCGGTACGCGCCGGTGATCGCGCCGCTGCTGTTGAACCGCAGAGCGCTCGCACCACCGCTCCCGCTGCTCATCTCGGAGTTGGACACGTAGATCCAGCCGGTGCCGTCGGCGAAGCAGGCTCCGCCGTCCGGGGCGCTGTGCCAGGTGTAGCTGGTACCGCTCACGACCCGGGTCGACCTGGCCAGCACCCGGCTGGTGAAACCCTGCGGCAGCATGATCCCGTTCGCGTCGGCGGTCCGCAGACCGCCGTACGGGCTGGGCCCGGTCTGCGCCGGAAACGCCAACGCCTGCGGCGTCACGCTGAACCCGAACGCGACCGAGGCCGACGAACCGATCACTGCCGCACGAAGAAAACTCCGACGATCCACGACTGACTCCTCACAGTGACAAGGGCGGAGCCGTCAGTGAATCTCACCCACATGAACGCAACCCGAAGCCCGGCTGCCGCAAACCCGTACGGCGGACATCGCGCCCGCACGCTCGGAGGCGTCTCCGCGCCGCGGGTGCCGGGTGGGTCAGCGGGTGGTGGTGGCGCTGGCGAGGTCCCAGCTGATGGAGGTCGAGTACAGCGCGAAGCGGTAGTCGCGGAGCGGGGTGTAGCGGTAGGCCATGGTGGCCTCGCCGGCGCTGTTGGTGGTGACGGCCTTGAGGTTCTTCCAGGTGGTGGTGCCGCGGTCGCGGTACTGGAAGACGCCGCTGGCGGAGCGCTTGAAGAAGATGTTCTTGCTGACCGAGTACAGCAGCGAGGTGCCCTTGAGGGTGACGACGTCGGCGGTGCGGGTCGAGGAGATCCAGGCGCCGGCGGCGAGCTTGATCGTGGTGGTGGGGGAGTTCTGGGTGAGCGGCTGGTCAGCCGGGTCCCAGGCGCCGTCGGCGACGAACTTCTGTACGCCGATCGGGTCGTCGCTGAGGATGTCCCAGGGGTAGGTGGTGGTGTCTTCGAAGCCGACCTCGTTCACCGGGCCCCGGCTGGGGTGGGTGAGGACCCAGTACGACGTGCTGCCGGCGGCGGTGCAGTTGCCGCTGATGCGGATCGGCAGCTCCAGGTAGGGGCGGCTGATCGCGACCCGGGTCGGCGCGGACAGGTTGCAGACGCCGGCTGCGGTGGCCGCGGTGGCCTTGGCGGGCGCGTCGGCCGGCGGGGTCGGGCCGGGCCGGACGGCCGAGGCGCTGAGCGGGAGCACGGCGGCGACGCTGAGCGCGGCGACAGCGGACATGACGGTACGACGAAGCTTCATCAAAGGGTTCTTTCCAGTGGCAGAAGGCACTGGATTCCCCCCAGTGCCGATGGCCAGCGGAGCATATCCGGCCGGATGCCTGCGGCGTCAAGCACTCGCTTGATCGCAGTTGGGCGGACCGAACAGGGGTGGGACCGGCGAATCTGGGCACCTACGGGCCAGGTGACCGTGAATCCGCGCGGAAGAGAGGTCGCTCAGGTCGCGCGCGTTGGGCTCAGCAGCGCGCGCGACCGCCTCGCGCTCAGTGGTTGAAATCTTATGCATCCGACGTCCCGAGGGCAGCCGGGTGCATAAGTTCGATCGGGATCAGCCAGGGAAGCGGGGCTGGTACTCGCGGGAGACCTCGCGGACCCTGCGGTAGCCGACGACGCCGAGCACGGCCGCGGCCAGCAGGGCGGCCGTGGCGCCGGCCACGGTGCGGAGCACGTCACCGGCGTTCGCGATCTCGCAGATCACTCCGGCGAGCACACCGACGACGACCGCGTTGATGATGCCGACGACGACGGGCGACCCGGACATCCAGTGGGTCAGCCCGACCCGGTTGCGAAAGCTGTACGTCGTCATCATGCCGGGCGCGTCGTCGTGGTGGCTGGTCACGAAGTACGGCTCCAGCTCCGGCGCGAGCTCCAGGTACGCGTGCCGGAGCCGGTTCATGCCGATCACCAGCCAGGCGTCCTCGACGTCGGCCTCGATCAGGCGGAAGAACGTGCCCAGCCCGATCAGCAGCGCCACCGGCAGGACCAGCAGGGCGAACATCTGGAAGTCGCGCCCGAAGCCGCTCGCGTTCGCCACCAGGGAGAGCGCGATGACGGTTGCCGACAGCACGGTCAGGTAGGTGCCGGTCCGGCTGAAGATCTCGCTCCACGTCATGCTGCGGGTGGCGAGCAGGCTCCAGTGCTCGGTGGCGAGGAACTGCGCGTGCGGGTTGCCGACGGCATCGATGCCCTGCAGGGACGGCGGCGTGCCGACCGGCGGTTGCCGCCTCGCCCGATCTCCCATCCTGGTACCGCCCTTCCGTGACAGCCGCGGACGTGACTGGGACATCCGGCGTGACGCCGGATGTCCCAGTGTGAGCGGCGGTGGGCGGCAGCACCACCCCTTTCGCGGCGGGGAGGCTACCGGGTGGCCTGCGACAGCGCGGTCCGCATCTGGTCGGCGTCGCGCCGCGTCCCGTACGCCGGCTGGTCGCGCTCGAAGCGCCAGCCTTCGCTCAGGGCGCCGGCGTCGATCACGTCGAAGCCGAGCGTGTCGATGAGCGAGACGACCTGGGACTTGGCGTCCTGGTCGTCGCCGGCCACCGCGAGCGCGCGCCGGTCGGCGGAGCCGGCGGGTTGGCCGTCGGTGGTGAGGTCGGCCGCGCCGAGGTTGTTCAGCCCTTTGATCACGATGCTGCGGGGCAACCGGCTCTGCAGGAACTCCGACGTCGTCTCCGACCGGGTGTCGAGCTCCGGGATCGCCCCGAAGAACTCCGGGTAGTAGTTGGTGGCGTCGACCAGCACCTTGCCCGCGAGCTGGTCGGCCGGCAGGTCCGGGTAGGCGTTCAGCGGCGTGCACAGGATCACGAGGTCGGCGGCTTCGGCGGCCTCGGCCGGGTCGGCTGCTCGTGCCGCCGGACCGAGCTCGGCCACCAGCTCGGCCAGCGACTCCGGGCCCCGCGCGTTCGCGATCACCACCGACAGGCCCGCCGCCACGGCAGCGCGGGCCACCTGCGATCCGAGGTTGCCGGCACCGAGAATTCCGAGGGTCTTCATGGCTCCCATCCCCTTACGACCTGGTCAGAACGGTGTGCAGGGAGGCGATCCGGCCGTCCCTGACGATGGCGATGTCCATCCCGGACACCACCGGCGGCTGTCCGGCGGGCCCGAAGTTCCAGGCCAGGCAGCCGAGGTCCTGGGCCTGGTAGACCGGACCGGCTTCGGTGAAGACGAACCCGGGAGCGCCGTCCAGCAGCTGCTGTGCCTTCGCGTGCAGCGCGTCGCGGCCAATGAGCACGCCTTCCGCGTCCGCGAAGGTGACGTCCTCGCTGAAGATCCGGTCCATCACCACGCGCCGGGCGGCGGCGTCCCGCTCACCGAAGACGAGGTTCGAACTGCTTTTCATCAACTGGGCCATCGTGTCGGCCATCAGTGTTCCTTCCGTGTGGATCAAGGTCCGCGCGCCCCGGGGCGTGGCGGTCCACGGACCGGTTCGCCGTACGCCGGAGGGCAGCGCAGGACTCAGTACGCCGGGGCGGGAACGCCGCCGGCGCTGGATTGCTTGCTGGGCTCAGGGGTGGTCGACGGGCCGAGGCAGCGTGCCGCGCTCGATCACTGTCTCGTAGATGTCCTCGAGCGCGCTGGTGAGGTTTTCGAGCGCGTCGCTGCCGAGGCCGTCGAAGAACATCGACCGGACCAGCTCGATGTGCTGGGGAGACGCCTCCCGGAGCTTCTGCCAGCCCTGCGCGCTCAGTGTGACGTCCACCGCCCGCTTGTCGTGGGCCGACCTGGTGAGCGTGAGCATCCCGCGGGTCTCCAGCCGCTTCACGTGGTGCGAGGTGCGGCTGCGCTCCCACCCGATCCGGGTGGCGAGCGCCGAGATCTGCATCCGGCCGTCCGGCTCGCTGGTCAGCGCGACCAGGACGTCGTAGTCGGCCAGCGAGATGCCGCTGTCGGCGCGGAGCTGACGGTTCATCTCGTACCGCAGCCGAAGCTGCAGCCGCATGTACGCGAACCAGGCGCGGGCCTCGGCCGGCGAGAGGAACGCGTACGGCGACTCGGGCGGCAGACGATGGTTGTCGGACATATCCTCGGCTTCAGCTGACCGTGACGTCTTCGGGTCGTCAGCATCATCGCACTCGGCATGGTCATCGTCGCGCCAGGGCGCAGCTGCTCGCCGTACCGGGCCGGCGTCGGCCCGTGCCGGTCAGTCGGTGCCGAGCACCCTGGCCAGGAACGCCGCGCCCTGGGCGATCGCGCCCTCGGCGGCGAAGGTCCGGCGCAACGGGTTCAGGCCGACGAAGTCGTGGATGACACCGCCGTACCGAACCGCCGTCACCGGAACTCCCGCGGCGCGCAGCTTGGCGGCGTACGCCTCGCCCTCGTCGCGCAGTACGTCGGCCTCCGCGACGATCACCAGCGCCTCGGGCAGGCCGGCGAGGTCGTCGAGCGACGCGCGCAGCGGGGAGGCGGTGATCTCGGCGCGCTCGGCCGGGTCGGTCGTGTACTGGTCCCAGAACCACTTCATGCCCTCGCGCGGCAGGAAGTAGCCCTCCGCGAACTGCTCGTACGAGCCGGTGTCGAAGTTCGCGTCGGTGACCGGGTAGTACAGCAGCTGACCCTTGTACTGCAGTCCGCCGCGCTGCTTCGACAGGATGGTCTGCACGGTCGCCATGTTGCCGCCGACCGAGTCGCCCGCCACGGCGACGCGGGTGCTGTCCAAGCTCTGCTCGGCGCCGCTGTCGCGGAGCCAGGTCGCGACGGCGTAGATCTGCTCGATCGCGGTCGGGTACTTCGCCTCGGGGGACAGGTCGTAGTCCGGGAAGACGACCGCGGCCTGGGCGCCGACGGCGAGCTCGCGGACCAGCCGGTCGTGCGTCGTCGGGCCGCCGAAGACCCAGCCGAGCCCGTGGCAGTACAGGATGACCGGCAGCACACCGGTCGCGTTCGGGGGCCGCACGATGCGGACCCGGACGGTGCCGGTCGGGCCACCGTCGATGCTGAGGTCGGAGATGTCGGCGTCGAGCAGGACCGGCGTCGGGTCGGTCTGCACGGTGTCGGCGATCTTGCGGCCTTCCTCCGGCGTCAATTGGTACAGGAAGGGCGGCGTGGAGTTCGCGTCGGCGAAGGCCTGCGCCGCCGGCTCCAGGACCGGCTTCACGGGGTCACTCATCGGATCGTTCCCTTCTTCGGTGAGCGGTTCGCTCGGAACCGATCCTGCGGGGCGGCCCGGCCGGGCGGCATCCGTCATCTGACTGCTCCTGCGTCAAGGCTGTTTTTGCGGTTAGGTGAAGTGTCACCTAATATGGCGGAGCGTGCCGAGCTGTTCGGCCGATGCCTCGGGATGGTGACGGGAAGCCGGTGGGTGCAAAGTCGTTGATCGGCCGCACGGCCGAGCTGAGTCGCCTGGGTGAGGCGATCACCAGCGCGGCCGCCGCCGACGCCGACGCCGGCGGTGGCGGTGGCGGTGGCGTCCTGGTCGTGATCACCGGTGACGCCGGCATCGGCAAGTCGGCGCTGGCCGACCGGGCCGCGGCGCTGGCCCGCGACGAAGGATTCCTGGAACTGCGGTGCACGGGGATCCAGAGCGAAACGCCGTCCGGGTTCGCGGCGCTGCACGAATTGCTGCACCCGGTTCTCGACCGGGCCGCTTCGCTGCCGCCGCGGCAACGCCAGGCCCTGCTCGGTGCGTTCGGTCTCGAGGACGGTCCCGCACCGGAACGGCTGATGATCCACCTCGCCGTGCTCGGCCTGCTGGAGGAGCTGGCGTCCGACCGCAAGGTCGTGGTGGTTGTCGAGGATCTGCAGTGGCTCGACCGTTCGACCGCCGATGCGATCGCTTTCGTCGCCCGCCGGCTGGCTGCCAACCGTCTTCTGCTGCTGGTCACCACCCGCACGCCCGCGGACGAGGTCGACGCGCTGCGGTCGATCCCGGCCCTCCAGCTGGATCTGGGCCCGCTGGCCGACGACGAGGCGGCTCGGCTGCTGGACTGCGTGGCCGGGCCGATGAGCCGGTCCCTCAGGGAGCGTGTACTGCGTGAGGCGGCGGGCAATCCGCTGGCGCTCGCAGAGCTGTCGAGGGTGGTGCAGGACGAGTTCCCCAACGGGAGTGCGCTGCCGGTGTTCCTGCCGACGACCCGCCGGCTGGAACAGGCCTTCCTCGATCAGGTCGCCGGACTGCGGCCGGAGTCTCGCACGTTGCTGCTGCTGGCCGCCGCGGACCAAGGCCTCGGAGTCCACGATCTGTTCGCGGCCGGCCGAGCGCTCGGATCGGGGCCGGAGGCCTTCGACGCGGTGGAACGCTCCGGCGTTGTCGAGGTCAGCCAAGGGGTGATCCGCTTCCGCCATCCGCTGATGCGCTCGGTCGTGTACGGCGCCGCGTCGACCAGCGAGCGCCGCAGTACGCACCGGGCGCTGGGCGGCGTGATCGGTGACCCGGTCCGCTCGGTGTGGCACCGCGCCGCCGCGGCGTTCGCGGCCGACGAGGAACTGGCCGCGGAGCTGGAATCCGCCGCGGCGTACGCCGGCGGCCGGGGCGCGCAGGCGGAGGCGTCGGCCCTGTACGAGCGCGCGGCGGCGTTGTCACCGGACCCGGGCGAGCGCGGTCGGCGGCTTGCCGCGGCGGCCGAGAACGCACGCCGTGCCGGGCTGACCCGTGAGGCGGTGCGTGCCGTCGAGGAGGCACTGCCGCTGGCCGACACCGCGCGGGTGAGCGTCCAACTGGCCAGCACCGAGATCGTCAGCACGCTGATGGCCGGCCTGCCGCTGCGCAGCGAGGCGACGGTGACGCAGCTTCTGCACCGTCTCGCCAGTGGCGATGCCGAGGAACGGGTGGTGCTGCTGTGGGCCGGTGCGGTTCAGCTCGCGTTGCGGCCCCAGCGTTCCGGCAACCTGCAGCTCCTTGTCGATGAGCTGGAGTCCATCGATCTCGGGCGGCCGGATCCCCTGCAGCAGATCGCGCTGGCGCTGCTGGATCCCCCGGGGCGCGCAGCACACCTGCGCAAGTTGCTGCCTCCCGCCGTGACCGATCCGCGGGTGCTGCTGACGGTCGGGCTGGCAGCCGAGAGAACGCAGGATCTGGGCACCGCGCGCGCCGGACTGCTGGCCGGGTACCAGCATCTGCGCGGTACCGGCGGCACGGCCGACGAGGCGCATCTCCTGGCGTGGTTGGCGTGCAGCCGCGTTCTCACCGGTGGCGTGCTGGACGGAATCGCCGACGGGGCGCTGGCCGAGCGGATGGCCGCCGATCTCGGGCTCACGTCGGTGGCGACGGCGGCTGCTGCTTCCGGCGCTCTCGCGCAGGCCTGGCGGGGCGATGCGACGGAAGCTTCCCGAGCGGTGGAGCGCAGCATGGCTCAGCCGGTGGAGCTAACCTGGACGTCGACGGTTGCCCGAAGCAACTGGGCCGCCGGTCTGATCGCCCTGCAGCAGCGGCGCTTCCGGGATGCGTGGACGCTGCTCAGCGACCTGTCGATGGATCGCACGACGATGCTGTGGGCGGTGGCAGACCTCGCGGAAGCGGGCGTCCGGTCGGGCAAGACCAGCGAGGTCGCCGAGGTGGTGGCCGGTGCCGAGAAGGAGGCCGCCGGTTTCGACTCCGCACACCTGTGCATGCTCGTCCATCGCAGCTACGCCGTTCTCGGCACCGACGATCCTGGCGAACGGTTCGCGGCGGCCGTCGCGCAGGCGGAGGAGTGCCCGGCGGCGCTGGAAGTCGGCCGGACCCAGTTGGCGTACGGCGAATGGCTCCGGCGGACGCGGCGGATCGCCGCGGCGCGGGACCAGCTTGCTGCCGCGCATCACGTGTTCGACCGGTCGGGCGCCCGGCTGTGGGCAGAACGCGCCGCGGCGGAGTTGCGGGCCGCGGGCATCACGCCGCCGTCGGGAGGTCGGCGACCGGGCAGCGACGTGGCGTTCACGCCGCAGGAGTTGCAGATCATGCGGCTCGCGGCGGCGGGGCTGACCAACAAGGAGATCGCCGACCAGATCTACCTGTCGCACCGGACGGTCGCGGCGCATCTGTACAAGGTGTTCCCGAAGCTGGGCATCACCAGCCGGGGGCAGTTGGTCGAGGCGCTGAAGCGGCTGCCGGGTGGCGGCTCGGACTGACCCTGCTCTTGAGGGTCTCCGCGCGCATCCCGATTGGATGCCGTGAGCAAGTTTCAACTCCGGGCTTCAACGATACCGTTGAAGCCCATGGAGACTCCCGAAGTTCTGACGATCGAGCTCAGCCTGCCGGAGCTGCGCGAGATCACCGCGTACGCCGTCGCCTGCGCGGAGCCGGCCCTGGTCGTCTTCGAGCGTGACTGTCCTGACGATCCGCGCCCCCGCGCGGTGCTCGACGAAGCCCGCACGTTCGTCGCCGGAGGCAGCCGGACGAAGGCGCTCCGGGTGACCGCGCTGGCGGCGCACCGGGCAGCGAAGTCGGCCCGCGAGGCAGGACGTGCTGCCGCGGCTGATGCGGCTCGCGCCGCCGGTCACGCAGGCGCATCGGCGTACCTGCATCCGCTGGCGAAGGCCACCCAGGTCCTGCACATCCTGGGCTCCGCGGCCCACACCGCCCGGGCGCTGGAACTGGACGCCGGCGACGACCACGCCGTCGGCACCGCGTACGTCGAGACGGCCCGGACCCTCGCCGGCGCCGTCGTCACCGACGTCCTGTCCCGCTACCCGGCCGCACCTCCCGGCGGCGGGCGCGCCGGGGAGCTGTTGCGCATCCTGGACGCATCGCTGCGCGAACCACCCGCCGCCGGCCGTTGAGAATGCTCGACCCTGAGGTGCGGGCTCGTACTCTCAGACCGTGACGAGTGACGACGAGCGCCTACTGGAGCTGGAGATCGACACGATCTTCGGGTTGGTCCGTCCGCGCCCGGCAGGTTGGCCGCGCCTCGCGACATCGGACGTCGCCGCGGTCTTCGGCTGGTCGCCGAACGCCCGAGTACTCGCTCTGAGCGCGGCGGCCGCCGCGGTGGTCGACGTTGCCCTCATCGGCAGCTTCTCACCGGACAGTGAACCGGCTGTGGTGACCCAGGTGAAGAACCAGTTGCTCAACAGCGCAGCGTTTCCGTCAGCGCTCACCGTGGACGGCGGTCCCTGCTACGTGTTTCCTGCTACCGCCGACGCTCCGCAGAGCAGCTTGCCGATCGTCGTGTCCGACGACGCCGGTGTTGTGGCCGCACAGCGATTTGTTCGCCCGGACAACTGGGAGGTCGGTGAGTGGCGACAGCTGATCAGCGGAGAGCTCGGATCCTGGGCGATGGCCGTGGACGGTCTGGAGCCGGTCTCGATCTGCCACACGCCCACCGCCACGCCGGCCAGCGCTGAAGCCGGTGTGTGGACCCGGATGGACCATCGAGGGGCCGGACTCGCCGCGGCAGTGGCCGTCGCCTGGTGGAAGCTCGAACGTCTGCGTCGCGAGGTCGTCTTTTACAGCACCAGCCGGGACAACGTCGCGTCCCAGTCAGTCGCCGCCAAGCTGGGTCTGCAGCCGCTCGGATGGTTGTGGACGGTGCGGTGAGGACTGGAGCCAGCGGGTGGTGCCGCCGGTGGTCGCTTTCAGGAGAGGGTGGGGTTGCCTGAGGGCGTACGCCGGGGCGGGGTGGCGCTCGTACGATCGGGAGGTGATCGACTCGTTCCGGATGACGCCGCGGGCGGCGGACGTGCTGCTGGCTGTCGGGGTCACGGTGGTGATCTCGATCGCGGTGTCGGCCGGTCAGGGCAGTTCGGGGCCGGTCGATCCGCTGGCGTACCTGTGGGCGGCCGGGTTGGGGCTGTTGATGGTGGTCCGGCGGACGATGCCGCTGGCCGTGCTGCTGCTGACCGCGCTCGGCTACTTCACCTACTACACCGCGGGATTCCCCGCGATCGGGGTCGCGGTGCCGATCGCGGCGGCCGTGTACTCCGCGACGGAGGCCGGGTACCTGCGCGCGGCGATCCTGACGTCGGTGCTGGTGCTGGCGGTGTCGACCACGTTCCGCCTCCTGATCGGGCAGCCGGTGGGGTACGTCGTCGGGTACGAGCTGGTCGGGCACACAGCGTTGATCGCCTCGGTCGTCGCGCTCGGCTCCAGCGTCCGCGCGCACCGGGCGCTGCGGGAGAAGACCGACCAGGTGGCGCGGCTCACCGAGCACCAGACTCTGCTCAGCGCCGAGGCACGGGCCCGGGAGGAACGGCTTCGCCTGGCGCGGGAGTTGCACGACTCGATCGGCCACGCGCTGGCGGTCGCGTCCCTGCACACGAACGTGGCGCGGGAGGCTCCGAACGCCGAGGCGCGGTCGCAGGCGCTGCACCTGGTCCGGCAGTCGACCAGCGAAGCGATGACCCAGCTGCGGTCGACCGTCGCGCTGCTGCGTTCCTCGGCTCCGGCGGCGGCCCCCGCCGCGAGCCTCGACCAGCTGCCGCAGTTGCTCAGGGCACCGCGGGCCGCCGGGTACACCGTGGAGTTCGACCTGGCGGACGGAGCGAGTGCCTCGCCGGACATCGAGGCAGCCGCCTTCCGGGTCGTCCAGGAGGCGGTCACGAACACGCTCCGGCACGCCGACGCCGACCACCTCGGCGTACGGCTCCGCGTCGACGACGAGGACCGGCTGCACGTGCTGGTCCGCGACAACGGAAAGGCCGCCCGACCGCCCACGTACTCGCCGGGGCACGGTCTGGCCGGCATGCGGGAGCGGGTCGAAGCCGCCGGGGGCTCGCTCACCGTTCGGGCCGCGGCCGACGGCTGGTACGTCGAGGCGAAGCTGCCGCGCAAAGCCCCGGACTCCCGAGAGGACCAGCCATGATCCGAGTACTTGTCGTGGACGACCAGGACCTGGTCCGGGCGGGGCTTCGGTTGCTGATCGACAACACCGACGACCTTCGGGTCGTGGGCGAGGCAAGCGACGGCCGGGAGGCGCTCGCGCTCGCCCGTGAGCACCAGCCGGACGTCGTGCTGATGGACCTGCAGATGCCGGTGATGGGCGGTGTGGAGACGACGGCCGCGATCCGTGCGGACCCGCTGCTGAAGGACACGCCTGTCGTGGTGCTGACGACCTTCGACCACGACGCGGACGTGGTGGACGCCGTCCAGGCGGGCGCGTCGGGATACCTGCTCAAGGATCTCGCCGCCGACGAGCTGCGCGGCGCCATTCGGACCGCCGTGACCGGAGGGGCGCCGATCGCGCCCAAGGTCGCCAAGCTGATGATGCACCGGATCAGCCGGATGCCGTCCCGCAAGGTCCAGGAGGAGACGCTGGCCGGGCTCACCGCGCGCGAGCTCGACATCCTCGCGCACGTCGGCCGGGGACTGTCCAACGAGGAGATCGGTCAGGCACTGTTCCTGAGCCCGGAGACCGCGCGGACCTACGTCAGCCGGCTGCTCGCGAAGCTGGGAGTGCGGGACCGTTCGCAGCTGGTGGTGCTGGCGCACAAGGCCGGACTGGTCGACTGATCGGCGCGCTCAGCCGGCCGCCTGGAACGTCCATCGCCAGCCGTGCAGGCTCTTTGCCACGTACTCCACCCGCCCGGTTTCGTGGCCGAAGGCAAGATCTTCCAGCAGCGCGCAGACAGCGTAGTAGCTCGCGCGCTCCAGCAGCTCCGGATCGCCGCCGATCTGGTGCGCATAGCGGGCGAGCGCGGTCCGGAGCGCCTCCGGACCGAGGTCCCGGAGCAGCAGCCCGAAGTCGTACGCCGGATCGGTGATCGCGGCATCGTTCCAGTCGATGACTCCCGTCACCGCGTCCGGCGAGACCAGGATGTGCTCGATACCGAGATCGTTGTGGCTGAGAACGTGCCGTCCGGCCGGTCGTGGCGCGGGCCGGCCGAGGAACCGGCGTACGTCGTCGCGCTGGTCGGTGGTCAGCAGCGGAGTCAGGTCGGAGACGAGCTCGGCCGTCTCGGCTCGCCACTCCTCGGGCGAGTACTCGTCGACCGGCGCCAGATCCGCGTAGCCGTCCCGGTCCCAGGTGTGCAGCTCCGCCAGCACGGTGCCGACGGCCAGCGCGACCGAACGGGTGAGCGCTGCACGTTGCGGCGTCGGTACGGCGATCAGCGGCACGCCCGGCAGACGCCGTACGACGACCGCTTCGGCCTCCGCGACCACCCGGACGATCTCCGGCACGGGAATGCTGATTCGGTCGGCGACGCGCCGGGTGAGCTCCGCCTGCCGCTGCACGTCCTGTTCGCCGGGCTCGGTGGGGATCGTGACCAGCAGCTCCGTCCCGGTGATGCCGAAGGTGAGACTCTCCCCGCCGGTGCTGAACGGGTCGAGCTTCACCCCGAGCAGGCCGGCGAGCCTGCGCATCTGCTCGCTCTGCGCCGGGGCGGCCATGCAGGTCAGCTCCTTCTCGTGGTGAAGCGCTGGATCACGGTTGCGACCAGGCCGCAGATCAACCCGACAGCGGCGCCGGTGAACACGCTGCTGATCGTGGTCGCGCCGCGGGCCAGCAGCTCCTCGGTCCCGGGCGACAGCTCACCGTCGAGGTTGCCGCCCAGGCGCGGCGGCGAGTCGCCGAACGCTTCGTCCCAGAAGATGTTGTGCCCGATCGCCAGGAAACAACCGTAGAACACTCCGACCACGAGCAGCGAGACCCAGGGGCGAGGCAGCCGGGCGAGAACCGCGACCGCGATCCAGACCGCCGCCGGTCCGAGGGCGAGCAGTCCGGCCAGCGGGCCGTTGGTCGCCAGCCCGAGGTCGTGCAGCACCACCCGAGGCGCCGCGAGCAGGGCGAGGCCGACCAGTGCCCAGACGGGCAGACCGAGAGTGCGGGCTGTGGTCTGCTGAGGATTCGAGCTCATGCTTCCGCACGGTAGACGCGCCGGCCGCCGTACACAGTCCTCCGGACGCGACAGCCGGCACCGCGAAAAGCGACATTCTCCACCGATCGGGCGATCGACACGCTGCCGGGGAACTGTGCCGCAGAGCCGCTCGTACTGACCGATTGGAGGATGCGGCAACAACCGTCAGGAGTGCTCGTGTTACCAGTGGATACCGTTCGGCCCGCTCCCGGTGCGGAGACCGGACCAGGCCGGGGCGACCGGCAGGCCCTGATCGTGGCCGGGCTGTCGGTCGTCCTGATGGTGTCCGTGCTGCTGGCGATGGGATTCGGCGCGATACGGGTCCCGTACGGGGACTCGCTGCGATACCTGTGGGCGGGGCTCACCGGCGGCGTGATCGACGGCTCGGAGGTGACGGCGTACTCGGTGATCTGGGACGTCCGCGCGCCGCGGGTGCTGCTCGCGGCCGTGGTCGGGGCGGGATTGTCCGGCGTCGGGGTCGCGGTGCAGGTGATGGTCCGCAACGCCTTGGCCGATCCCTTCGTCCTGGGTGTCTCCTCGGGGGCGTCGGTCGGGGCGAGCGCGGTCGTGGTGTTCGGGCTGTTCGCCGGTCTCGGCATCTACGCGTTGTCGTTCGCCGCCTTTCTCGGCGCGCTGATCGCGTCCGTGCTCGTGTACGCCGCGGCGCGGTCCGGTGCCGGGTTGAGTCCGCTGCGGCTCGTGCTGACCGGCGTTGCGATGGCCTACGGTTTCCAGGCCGCGATGAGTCTGGTGGTCTTCCTGTCCCCGCAGGGCGAGGCGGCGCGCACGGTGCTGTTCTGGCTGCTCGGCAGTCTGGGGTCGGCCACCTGGGCATCTTTGCCGCTGGCAACGATTTCGGTCGGTGCCGGGTCGGTGCTGCTGTGGCGGTGGAGCCGTCAGCTGGACGTCCTGGCGCTCGGCGACGAAACGGCGGCCAGCCTCGGTACGCCGGCCGAAACCCTTCGCCGCAAGCTGTTCGCCCTGACCGCGGTGGTCACCGGGGTCTTGGTCGCGGTGAGCGGTGCGATCGGTTTCGTCGGACTGGTCCTGCCGCACCTGGCCCGGATGCTGGTCGGCGCGGGACATCGCCGTGTGCTGGTGGTCGCGCCGTTGGCCGGTGCGGTGTTCATGGTCTGGGTCGACGTGGCCTGCCGGACCGTGGTCGCTCCGCAGGAGTTGCCGATCGGGGTGGTGACCGCGCTGATCGGCGTACCGGTGTTCGTCGTGCTGCTGCAGCGGCGCGGGTACCTGTTCGGAGGCCGCTGATGGAGGTCGCACTGACCGGCGTCACCGTCGAGGTCGCCGGCCGCGCACTTGTCGACCGGCTGGAGCTGACCGCGGTGGCCGGCGAGGTCGTCGGCGTGGTCGGGCCGAACGGCAGCGGCAAGTCGACCGCCCTGCGCTGCGTCTACCGGGCGCTGCGGCCGACCGCCGGAGCCGTCCTGCTCGACGGGGCGGACCTGGCCGGCATCGGCCTGCGGGAGAGCGCGCGCCACATCGCCGCGATGACCCAGGACCAGCAGACCGACCTGGACTTCACCGTCACCGAGATCGTGCAACTCGGCCGTACTCCGCACCTGCGCGGCAACCGCGCCCTCGGTCGGAGCGATCTGGAGATCTGCCGCGCCGCCATGGAGCAGACGGGCGTCGACCGGCTCGCGGATCGCTCGGTGCTGACCTTGTCCGGCGGGGAGCGGCAACGGGTTGCGCTGGCCCGGGCGCTGGCCCAGCAACCGTCCGTCCTGGTGCTCGACGAACCGACCAACCACCTCGACCTGCGGCATCAGGCCGAGCTGCTGCGCCTCCTGCAGACGACCGAGCTGACTGTGCTGGTCGCTCTGCACGATCTCAACCTCGCGGCCGCGGTGTGCGACCGGCTGGCCGTGCTCGACAACGGCCGGATCGTTGCCGTCGGCACCCCGGACACGGTCCTCACCCCGGAACTGCTGCGCGACGTGTTCGGCGTCGCGATGACGGTCGTGGCGCACCCCACGACCGGCGTACCGCAACTGCTGCACGATCTCGCTCCCACCATCTCGGAGGCCCACTCATGATCGCCCGCCGCGTTCTCGGCCTGCTGCCCGTCCTCACCCTCACGGTGGCCTGCGGGGCCACCGTCGAAGGAACCGATCAACCGGCCGGATCGACGGTCACCGTGAAGAACTGCGGGCAGGAGCAGACGTACGCCGTCCCGCAGCGGCCGGTCGCGTACGACGTCAGCGGCACGGAGAAGATGTTCGCGCTGGGCCTGGCCGACCGGATGCGCGGCTACGTCGTCAACAAGATCTTCGATCCGGCGCTGAGCGACTCGCCGTGGAAGGGCGACTACCGCAAGGTCGAGCGTCTCGGCGATGCCCGGATCACCCGGGAGATCGTGGTGAACGCCAAGGCCGACTGGGTCCTGGCGGGGTGGGGTGCCGGGTTCTCCGACGACCGGGGGATCACCCCGCAGCTGCTCGGCCGGCTCGGCATCAACAGCTACGTGCACACCGAGACGTGCTTCGGCTACGGCCCGGCTCCCGTCGCGATGCCACCGCTGGAGGCGCTCTACGCCGACCTCGGCAATCTCGGCCGCATCTTCGGCGTCCAGGACCGCTCGGACCGGCTGGTCGCCGGGCTGCGTCGCCGGTTCGAGGCTGTCCGGAGTACGGCGCCGAGCGGTCCTGGGGCTCGGGTCTTCGTGTACGACTCCGGCACCGACAGCCCGTACACCGCCGGCCGGTACGCCGCGCCGAACGACGTGATCAGTGCGGCCGGCGGCGTCAACGTGATGGCCGACCTCGACCAGGACTGGACCTCGGTCGGCTGGGAGGCGGTCACCGGCCGGCGCCCCGAGGTGATCGTTGTCGTCGACTACGCCGACCAGCCCGCCGCCGCCAAGATCGCCTTCCTCAAGAAGCAGCCGGCGCTGCGGACCGTGCCGGCGGTCCGCGACAACCGCTTCCTCGTGCTGAGCATCGGGGAACTGGTCAGCGGTCCCCGCAACGCCGACGCCGCCGAGAAGCTCGCCGAGTACCTCCGCTCCATCGGCCGCTGACCGCCGCCTAGGGCGTGGTGATCGACACGCCCTAGACTGCGGACGTGGTGGTGGTTTCGGCGGAGCGGATCGTTCGTCACGCGGCGGAACAGATCGCGGACGGTCAGCGCGTGGAGCTGAACGGGGTGGCCGCGGAGCTCGGGTTGTCGCGGGCAACGTTGTTCCGCCGGGTCGGCAACCGCGAGCAGCTGCTCGGGCTCGCGCTCGCCTGGTTGTCCGACCGGTCCCTGGACCTGTGCGAGCGACGCTGGGCCGAGCAGTACGGCGATGCGCTGCACACCCCCGAGGGCGAACTGCGGTGCCTGAAGCAGCTGGAGTGGTACGGGATCCGCGCCGCCACCAACACCGGCGTACGGCGGCTGCTCGACGAGGAACCGCTGCTCGCGATCCGGGTGCTGACCGATCCGTTCGGCACGGTGCACCCCGGCGTACGGCAGGCGCATGCCCGGCTGCTGCGGCGGGACGCCGAGGCGGGTGGCTTCACGCCGCTGCTGGACATCGACGACCTGGCCTACGCGCTGGTCCGGATGGCCGAGTCGTTCTTCTACGCCGACGTGATCGCCGGGCGGCCGGCCCGTCCGGCCGAGGTCGGCAGACTGTACCGGGCTTTGGTGCTCGGTGACGCTGCGCGTGGCCCTTCTCACGAATCGTAGGCAACTGCTTGCCGAGTGAGACATTCGGTTCTAATGTCTCACCAGGTGTTGCCGAAGGGCGACGGGGCGGGACCTTCCTCTGGCAAGGAGTCGCGGTCTGATGAATCACCATGCGCGCAGAACAGGACCGGCCGCGCGGCTGCTAGGTCTGGTCACCACGGTGTTTGCCCTCACCGCCGGCGGCCTGGCCGTCGTGCCGGGAGCGCAAGCGGCCGAGAACCCGTACGAACGCGGGCCTGCCCCGACGACCTCCAGCATCGAGGCCGCTCGTGGCCCGTTCGCGACGTCGCAGCAGTCCGTCTCCCGGGCCGTCGTCAGTGGTTTCGGCGGCGGCACCATCTACTACCCGACCAGCACCGCCGAGGGCACCTTCGGCGCCGTCGCGATCGCGCCCGGCTACACCGCCGCCCAGTCGAGCATGAGCTGGCTCGGTCCGCGGCTGGCGTCGCAGGGCTTCGTGGTCTTCACGATCGACACCCTGTCGCGGTACGACCAGCCGTCCAGCCGGGGCGACCAGTTGCTCGCGGCCCTGGACTACCTCACCCAGCGCAGCTCGGTCCGGACCCGGATCGACGCCTCCCGGCTGGGCGTGATGGGCCACTCGATGGGCGGCGGCGGCAGCCTCGAGGCGTCCAAGGACCGGCCGGCCCTGCAGGCGGCGATCCCGCTGACGCCGTGGAACACGACCAAGAACTGGTCCGGCAACCGGGTGCCGACCCTGATCGTCGGCGCGCAGAACGACTCGGTGGCGTCCGTCACCACCCACGCCGAGCCCTTCTACAACAGCCTTCCCAGCACTCCGGACAAGGCGTACCTCGAACTCGCCGGCGCCTCGCACTTCGCCCCCAACACGTCGAACACGACGATCGCGAAGTACAGCATTTCCTGGCTCAAGCGGTTCGTCGACGACGACACCCGCTACGAGCAGTTCCTCTGCCCGGCTCCGACCGGCGACCGCGCCATCTCGGAGTACCGCGACACCTGCCCCAGCAGCTGACGTCCCGAGGACCTGCTCACCCCTCCGTCGGGGGTGGGCAGGTTTTGTCGTCGGGGATCAACGGGAGCGGTCGTAGACGAGGGCGAGTTCGCCGAGTTTGCCGGTTTGCTGGTCGGTGAGGGTCCAGGTCGACGCGGGCAGGCCGTCGTCGAAGAGGCGTCCGCCGCCGCCGGTGATCTCGGGGAAGATCATCAGGTAGAGACGGTCGACCAGGTCCGCGGCCAGCAGGGGCTTGATGATGCTGGGACTGCTGTTGACCAGGATGTCGCCGGTGCCGGTGGTCCTGAGCTCGGCGACGACGTCCGCGGCGGGGGCGTTGACCAGGCGGGTGCGCTCCCACGGGGCCTCGGTCAGCGTGGTGGAGAAGACGACCTTCTCGGTGGTGGTCAGCCAGTGCGCGTAGCCGCGGTCGCGGGGGTCGGCGTTCTCGTCGGCGGCGAGCGGCGCCCAGTAGCCCCAGAAGCCCTCGGCGTTGCCCCGGCTCAGGACGGCGGTCGTCGCGTTCTCCCACAGGCTGGTCATGTGGTCGCGGGCGAGATCGGTGGACACGTACGGCATGAAGGCGCCGAAGTCGTTCGCTCCGCCGGGGCCGTTGTAGTGGCCGTCGAGGCTGAGGGAGAGGTTGGCGGTCACCTTGCGGGCGGTCGAGTCGGTCATGGCGTGCTCCTGGTGTGGGTGGTGGTGGTGGCGATCGTCGTCGCCAGCCGGTCGAGGCTCTGGCCGAAGCCGATCTCGATGCCGGCGACGAAGTCTGCGGAGTCGACGGTGCTGTCGGTGATGCGGTAGAGCACGTCGACGTCCGTGCCGGCGTCGGTCGGCCGGAGGGTGAGGTCGACGTGGGCGGTGAACGCGACGCTGCCGTCGGGCAGCAGCGGGGAGAGCCGGTACGCGAAGCGCTCGCCGTCGGTCACGTCGTCGACGACTCCTTCGGCGCGGCCGGCGACGACGTCCGAGCCGTCGTCCTCGGCGTCGCGGTACTCCAGGACGAAGCGGCCACCCGGCCGCGCCTCCAGAACGAGCTCGGACACGCGGAGGTCGTCGGAGGTCCACCATCGGGCCAGCAGGTCGGCCTCGGTGAGGTGGCGCCAGACGACGTCGGGCCGCCCGGTCAACGATCGGTGGAACCTGAACACCCGGCCGTCGGCCCATCCAGGCTTCTCCGCCGCCAGCCGCTCGGCGTCGAGCGCCATTCCGTACCGGTCGTACGTCGCCCGCGGGCCGCCGGTCTGGTCCGCGGTGTCGGCGAGCTCAGTGAGCGCGGTCGCCAGGTCGCGCAGGGGACCGGGCCGCAGCGCGTAGATCCGGCGCTGGCCGGTGCGCTGGGAGGTGACGAGGCCGGCGCGCTCGAGCGTTTGCAGGTGCTTCGTGGTCTGCGGCTGCCGGGCCTGCGCGAGCTGGGCGAGCACGCCGACCGAGCGGGGTCGCTCGGCCAGCAGGCTCACCAGCCGCCAGCGCGCGGGATCAGCCAGTGCGGCAAGGAGGTCGTCCATGCCGTTCAGTATTCATCACAAAGAATATTCTTGTCAACGAATAATTCGGGCGGGATCAGCCGCCGTCGCGGGACAGCGACGTACAGACGCAGGCCTTGTTGCCGTCCTGGTCCGCGATCACCGTGAACGACGGCGCCTCGCTGTCGTCGACGACCACTCCGCCGGCGGCCACGGCGGCCGCGATCCGCTGCTCGGCGACCTCCGGCGGCACCCAGACGTCGAGGTGGAACCGCTGGCGCGGCGTCGCGTGCTCGTCGGTCCCCTGGAACCACAAGGTCGGCACCTGCCCCGAGACGTCGCGCACGTCGTCGCCGACGGTCCCGCGCCCGCGGGCATCGGTGCTGCCGGTCAGCAGGGCGGCCCACACCGGCGCGATCGTGGCCGCCTGGGCCGTGTCCAGCGCGAGTTCGATCGCGGTGATCGAGGCCGGATCGGCCTTGGCGTCCTGCGCGGCAGCGATCTCGGTGATGCGCCGCGCGAGGTCGACGTCCTTCTGGGTCACCCAGTGCACCAAGTGCTCGACACCGTTGTCGTCGCGGTACACGGCGTCGTCGCTGACCAGCTTGAGGTCGACGTGCCCGCCGCCGATCGTCGCCCGGGGCTGGTGACCCAGCGCCTCCCCGGCTTCACCCACCGCCGCAGCGAACCGTACGCCGGCGCCGAAGCTGCCGACGACGTACCGCGCGTGCAGTCCCTGTGCCAGCCTCCGCCAGTCGCTCAGTCCGGCCTCGGCGATCTGCTTGCCCGTCAACATGTCCATGCTCGGACGGTAGGACAGCTCCCGGACGTTCGGCTTCCGCGATCCGCGGACTACTGCCGGTGGGTCGGCAGGGCTCGGGTGTCGACCAGGTGCTGGGCGACGTCCCGCAGCTTGGTGTTGGTGTCCTGGGAGTAGCGCTTCAGGATCGCGAAGGCGCGGTCGCCGTCGAGGTCGAACCGCTCCATCAGGATGCCCATCGCCTGGCCGACCAGCTTTCGCGCGTCGACCGCCTGGGCCATGCTCTGGTCGTGCCGCGCGGAGGCGACGGCGACCGAGGCGTGCCGGGCCAGGATATGCGCGATCGCCTCGTCGTCGACGGTGAACGCGTGCGGCCGGCGGTTGTAGAGCGACAGTACGCCGATCGCCTGGGAGCGAGCCGCCATCGGCACGTGCAGCACGCTGCAGATCCCGACCGCACTCGCCCGCGCGCGCCACTGCGGCCAGCGCTTCTCGGCGCTCACGTCCGGGATGTTGACGACGGTCCGGCCGGTCAGCGCGGCGAACAACGGGCCGGCGCCGTGCTCGATCTGCAGCTGGTAGAGCGAGTGCACCGCGGGGTCGGTCACCGCGGCGATCTCGGCCCGGCCGCCACGGACAGCGAGAGCGACCCCCGCATGCGTGCAGTTGGCGGCTTGCAGGGCGAACTGCACGACCGCTTCGACGGTCTCGTTCACCGTGGGCGCGTCGTAGAGCTCCATCGCCAGCCGGGCGAAGGTGTCCGCCGCATGGGCGGTGCCAGGGTGAAACGTCGTCACACTTCGGCTCCAGATGGGCGCGCGTTACCAGCGCACCCACGCTGCCGGAGTGAACGATCTCAATCATGACACACCGTTGCTCGCCTGCCTCCGCCCCACGGCCGGGAATGTCGGCGGTTTCCGAGGGGTACTGGTGAGGGGCTGGCGGTACGGGTTGCACATCCAGCCCGGGATCGCGGCCAGCTCTCGTTGTGAGGTGCGGGACCATGGTGCAGACGGATTTCGCCGAGCCGAACGGCGCCCAGCCGGACGACGGCTTCTCGGCAGCGGTGGAGCAGGCCAAGGGCGTGCTGATGGAGTCGTTCGGAGTGAGTGCGCGGCAGGCGGGCGAGCTGGTCCACGGCTGGGCCCGGCAGTGTGACTGTCCACCGGACGAGGTGGCGGACATTTTCATCCATCAGGTCTGGCAGGGAGACCGCACCTGCTCCGACCGGGCCGTCGCCCGGCTCCTCGAAGACGCTTTGCGCAACCTGCCGGAGTCTGGCGCTCTCCCGGTGGAGTGACCAGCCGGCGGTTGCGACGAGCACCGAAAAGCCGGCGTCAGCGCAGCGTGCCGAAGAACTGGATCAGGTCGTCGGTCAGCAGGTCCGGCTCCTCGTGGGCCGCGAAGTGGCCGCCGCGCGGCATCGTCGTGTAGCGCTGGAGGTTGTAGGTGCGCTCCGCCCAGCTCCGCGGCGGCCGGCCGAGGTCCGCGGGGAAGACCGCCAGCGCCGTCGGCACCGAGACCTGCCGCAGCCGGTTGGTCATGGCCCGGTGGTACTCGTAGTACGGGCGGAACGAGGTCGAGATCGTGTTGCTGAACCAGTACAGCGACGCCTGGGTCAGGACGAAGTCGTCGTCGAACGTCGGCGGCCGATCGGCGGTGTCGGTCCAGGCGCGGTACTTCTCGAGGATCCAGGCCAGCAGCCCGGCCGGTGAGTCGGAGAGCCCGAAACCGAGGGTCGTCGGGCGGGTCATCTGCTGGTGCTGGTAGCCCCCCTCGTCCGTGGTCCAGGCGGCGCGCGCGTCGAGGTAGGCCTGTTCTTCCGGCGTGATGCTGTCCGGCTCGACCTCCGGCGGATCCGCGACAGCGAGCAGGTGGATGCCGACCAGTGCTTCGGGATGTGCCTCGGCCAACCGGGACGTGACGCCCGCCCCGAGGTCCCCGCCGTGCGCGGCATAGCGCTCGAACCCCAGCTTGTCGCGCATCAACTGGTGCCACAGCTCGTGCGTCGGCCGGGCGGGCGGCAGCGTCGTCTGCTGGGGTGAGAACGCGAAGCCGGGCAGCGCCGGAACGATCACCGTGAACGCGTCCGCCGCCTGCCCGCCGTACTGCGAGGGCGCGGCGAGGCGACGGGCCAGCTCGACCAGTTCCAGGAACGTGCTCGGCCAGCCGTGGGTCAGCACGATCGGCAACCCGCCGGGACGCTCGCCATCGAACCGCAGGTAGTGGACGGAGCCGCCGTCGACTGCGGCGACGTCCGACGGCAGAGCGTTGATCGCCGCCTCCTGCGCACGCCAGTCGTAGCCTGACGACCAGTAGTCGACGAGTCGCCGTAGCTCCCCGGCGTCCGTGCCGGCCGACCACCCGGCGTCCGGCCAGTCGGGCGCCCAGCGGGTGGCGCGCAGTCTGCGTCGCAGGTCGTCCAGGTCGGCCTCGGTGACGGCCACCATCGGGTTCGGTCTGATGACGACCCCTCTCGGTCCGGGCAGTTCCGGCCAGCGTAGTCCTCCGAGTGCGTTCGAGCTGCCGTCGCGGTCAGGTGGCCGAACAGCGGCGAGCCGGTTTCGGCAGTGCATCGGTCAGGACGTCGGCGTGGTCGGTGATGGCTGAAGACCCTCGGCGGTGGCCTTCAGCCGGTCGAGCCAGGCCTCGAGTGATGCGGTCAGCGCCTTGCGCATGCCGTCGATGTCGGTGAGGACCGGCTCGCCGGCCCAGGAGTCCTCGGTGCGCACCGTGGTGATGCCGCCGGCCTGCTCGAAGGTCCACTGGTGGATTCCGGTGATGCCGTGCGCCGGCCCACCCCAGAGGATGCGCTGCGGTGGTTCGACGGCGTACACCGTCGAGACGATGTCCAGGTGATGAGTGGTCCAGCGGAAGCTGACCCCCGGCGCGAGCGGCGCGTCGGTGACGGCGGTGGCGATATCGGTCTGCCAGTCGGCCCAGCGGTTCACGTCGGTGTGCAGTTGCCAGACACGTTCCAGCGGCGCCGCGATCTCGATGCTGAGGCGTACGACGACCGGTGCGGTCAGGTCGATCTGAGTGGGAAAGGTTGTCATGGTTTCAGTCTCGAGCGCCGGTGCGGTGTCTCGCGTCGGTGACGATCGCCTACTTCGTACCTCCGGCCGCGATTCCTTTCCGGTCCGCGCGCGGTCTGTACGGCGAGTGGTCGTCACCAGCTGGAAGGAACCGGTCATGCCCTTGGCGTTCAGCCTTTTTCTGCCGACGGGATTCGGGCAGGAGCTCGCGTCGTTCGACGATCCCGTCGAGGCGGCCGCGGTGGTCACCCGCCTGGCGGAGACCGCGGAGGAGGCCGGGTTCGCGGCGGTCTACCTGCCGGACCACCTGCAGACCGTCCCGCCGTCCCAGGCCTACGTCTTCGAGTCGTGGAGCCTGCTGACCACGCTGGCTGCGCGCACCGAGCGCATCCGCCTCGGGCAGCTGGTCAGCGGCAACGCGTACCGCAATCCGGCGCTGCAGGCGAAGATGGCGTCGACGGTCGACGTGCTGTCGAACGGCCGGCTGGACTTCGGCATCGGAGCGGGCTGGTACGAGCGCGACTACGAGGCTTTCGGCTACCCGTACGACGACGGGCCGGAGCGGCTTCGCCGGCTGCGGGAGGCGGTCCAGGTGATTCGCTCGCTCTGGACGCAGGACGTCACCACGTTCGCGGGCAAGTACTACCGGCTCGTCGACGCGGTGAACCAGCCGCGCGGAGTCCAGCAGCCGCACATCCCGCTGATGATCGCCGGCGGGGGCGAGAAGGTGACGCTGAAGCTCGTCGCGCAGTACGCCGACGCCTGCAACCTGATGGCGTCCCCGGCCGAGGTGGAGCGCAAGCTCGGCATCCTGCGCGCGCACTGTGACGCAGTCGGGTCCGACTTCGACGGCATCCGCCGGACCGTGACGACGGCCTGCCTGATTGCCGGCACCGACGACGAGGCGCAGGGCGCGCTGGCGCCGGAAACCGGTCTGTTCTACCCGGGCGACTTCGCCTCGTACCTGCTCTACGGCACGGTCGACACCGTGCGCCGCCGGATCGCGGCGTACGAGGCGGTCGGCGTGCAAGAGTTGGTGATCGGGTTCCACGACAGCCTGAATCCCGACGCGATCCGTCGCTTCGCCAAGGAGTTCATCGGCTGATGGCGACGGTCGACGAACGGGAGGTACGGCGAACTGTGGCCGACGCGGCGCTGCTGGCGGACCGGGCGGAGGGATACCGCCGCGAGCTGTTCGCGCACTGCTACCGGATGACGGGCTCGGTGCACGACGCCGAAGACCTCGTCCAGGAAACGTTCCTGCGGGCCTGGCGGGGATCTGCGGGCTTCGACGGCCGGTCGTCGCTGCGGACCTGGCTCTACCGGATCGCCACCAACGCCTGCCTGACCGCGCTCGACCAGCGGCGGCGGCGGTTCCTGCCGGCCGGAACAGGGGCTCCGAGCAACGATCCTGACGAGCCGCCGCGACCGGCGGAGTCCGTCGCCTGGGTCGAGCCGCTGCCCGACGCTCTGCTGCGCGCGAACGAGACGCCGGAGTCGATCGTGGTCGAGCGGGATTCGGTCCGGCTGGCGCTGGTCGCCGCACTGCAGTACCTGCAGCCGCGGCAACGCGCCGTACTGCTGCTGCGGGAGGTCCTCGCGTGGCCGGCCGCCGAGGTCGCGGAGGTGATGGGGATCAGTGTCGCCGCGGTCAAGAGCCTGCTGCAGCGGGCCCGGGGCAGGATCGCCGAGCTGGAACCCGAGCCGGAGGACCGCCTGCAGCTCGACGACCCGCAGGCCCAGGAGCTGCTGCGGCGCTACATCACCGCGTTCGAGACCGCCGACGTCGCGGAGCTCGGCCGCCTGCTGTGCGAGGACGCCTCGATCGAGGTGCCGCCCAGTACGACCTGGTTCCAGGGCATCCAGGTCTGCCTGCCGTACCTCGGCCGGCACGTTCTGGAGGACGTGGGGACGTGGCGCCTGGTCGGCACCGAGGTCAACGGGCAACCCGCGGCCGCGGCGTACCACCGTGAGCCGGACGGTCGCTACACCGCCGCGGTCGTCGGCGTTTTCACGATGACCGCACGAGGCATCAGCCGCGTCGTCGTCTTCCCGGACGCCGGCCTCACCGCCGCGGCCGGTCTGCCCGCGGCGCTGGAGCCGAACGACTGAGCATCGCGCGTCAGCCGACGCCGATGGTGTGGCGTTCGGGGTGGATGAGCGCCACGACGCGCTCTTCGTCGCGGGGGTAGGGCTGGCCGAGGTACTTCAGGGCGATGCGGTCGATGATCGGCCAGGCCCGGTCGCCTTCGAGCCACTCCACTACCCGGCCGCGGACGACGAGGGGTTCGTGGGGGTTGTCGGCGGGTGCCACCGACAGCGCCACCCGGGGATCGCGGCGCAGGTTGCGGGCCTTGCGGGATTCCGGACCGGTCAGGAAGGCGATGTGGTCGCCCTCGGTCCCGACCCAGACCGGAACGGTGTGCGGGGAGCCGTCGGGCAGCACGGTGGCGAGGTGGGCGTACACGGTGCCGTCGAGGATGCGGCGCAGGTCGCTGTCGAGCATCGGTCTGACCTCCGGTTCGGTCGAGTTTCTTGAAGAGACTCCATGACCGTAGCAGGCTCGGGTTCCCTGAGGGAACCCCCCTTGCTAGCCTGGTCGCATGCAGCGAACGGACTTCGGCAAGATGGCGTGCTCGGTCGCCCGCACGCTCGACGTGATCGGCGAGCCGTGGTCACCGCTGATCCTGCGGGACGTGTGGGTGGGCATCAACCGGTTCGACGAGATCCAGGCCGACCTCGGCATCTCCCGCAAGGTGCTGACGGAACGGCTGAACTGGCTCGTCGCGCAGGGCGTGCTCGACCGCAGGCCGTACGACAACCGGCCGCGCTACGAGTACGTGCTGACGGGCAAGGGGACGGAGCTTGTCGACCTGCTGATGGTGATGGTCCGGTGGGGGGACAAGTGGCTCGCCGGCGCGGCCGGTCCGCCGGTTCTGTACCGGCACCACGCCTGCGGCGAGGTCAGCCAGGTCGACCTGCGCTGCGCCCACTGCGGAGAGCCCATGCACGCCGGAGACATCGACCTGCTCCCGGGGCCCGGCGCCGCCGACGTCGCGTAGTACTCCGGACGTCGGCCTTCGTTTCGGTCCGGCGGAACAGGGGACCGAGGGCGTGTGCCGGAATGGTTGCAAGCGGGCGGCTGGGGATTGCTGGCCGGGTCAGCGCTGCTGGTCGGTGCGGCGGTCGGATTCCTGGCGCGGATACCGCAGAAGCTGATCGCGTCGGTGATGGCCTTCGGTGCGGGTGTCCTGCTGTCGGCGGTGTCGTTCGATCTCATCGCCGAGGCCTACGACCAAGCGGGCCTCGGGCCGACGGTTCTGGGTGCCGTGGTGGGCGCGGTCATCTACACCGGCTGCAACGTCCTCCTGGCCCGGCGCGGTGCGCGGCACCGGAAGCGGTCGGGAACGCGGCAGCCGTCGGAGCAGCAGCAAGCCGGTTCGGGCACCGCCCTGGCGCTCGGCGCTTTGCTCGACGGAATCCCGGAGTCGATCGTGATCGGCGCCAGCCTGCTGGGCGGCGGCAAGGTCAGCGCCGTCACCGTCGCTGCTGTTTTCATCAGCAACGTGCCGGAAGGGCTGTCGAGTGCGGCCGGCATGCGACAGGCCGGGCGTTCCCGGGCGTACGTGTTCGGCCTGTGGACCGGCATCGCGGTCGTCAGCGGACTGGCGGCGGTCGCCGGCTACACCGTGCTCGGGGACGCGGGCCCGGCGGTGCTCGCCGCGATCACGGCGCTGGCGGCGGGAGCCATCCTGACGATGATCGCCGACACGATGATTCCCGAGGCGTTCGAGCAGGCGCACTTGGCGATCGGCCTGATCACCATGCTCGGGTTCCTGACCGCCTTCACGCTGACGAGCCTCGAGCGGTAGCCCGGGCGAGACGGTCGGTGAAGGCGCGCAGTGCGTGCACGAACCCGGGGGGCTCGTGCACGACGAAGTCCGCGTCGAGGGAGGCCAGGTTCAGCAGCAGCCACTGCCAGTTGTCCAGCTTGAGGGTGACGTCGACCTGCTGGTCGGTGACGGCGACCAGGTCGGCGTCCTGGTGCCGGAGCGCGTCGGCGACCCGGGTCAGCGAAGCGTGCACGGTGAGGCGGATGGTCTGTCGCTCCTTGCCAAGCCCTTGCCGCAGGTAGTCGACAGCGCTGTCGGCCGGAATCGGCCGGGGCTCGAACTGGCTCGTCATGATCTGCAGCTGCTCGATCCGGTCGCAGCGGAAGACGCGCCAGTCCTGCTTCTCGACGTCCCAGGCAACGAAGTACCAGCGCAGATTGAGGTGGACCAGCCGATGCGGCTCGACGCGGCGGCTGCTGGGACGTCCGGTGGGGCTCTGGTACTCGAAGACCGCCGTCCGCCGGGCCCGGATCGCGTCGGCGAGGTCGGCCAGGAGTTGAGGGCTCGGTGCGGGGGCGAGCTGGTGAGCCGCCTCGAGCGTGGACCGGATCGCGGCCGCGCGGGGCCGGAGCCGGCCGGGCAGCAGTTGGTCGATCTTGCCGTACGCACGCGTGGCTGCCTCGTCCAACCGGCCCTCGCCGGCCTCACCGGTGGCGGCGAGTGTCGCCAGTCCGAGCAGCGTCGCCACTGCTTCGTCGTCGTCCAGGACCAGCGGTGGCAACGCGCGGCCTGCGGTGAGCCGGTAGAACCCGCCCCGGCCGGGCTGGGTGTCGACCGGGTAGCCGTAGCCCCGCAACCGGTCGATGTCCCGGCGCAGCGTGCGCGCGCTGACACCGAGCCGGCTCGACAGCTCCGCGCCGCTGAATGCCCGCCCGGTCTGCAACGTCGCCAGCAACGCCAGCATTCGTTCGGTCACATCGGCCACGCCTCGATTCTTCCGCACTAAGCGGTCAGGATCCGGCCACATATCCGGTTACGTTCGCAGTCATGGGAAAGCACATCCGGATCCGTGAGGCGCGCACGAACAACCTGGCCGGGCTGAGCGCCGACATCCCTCGCAACCAGCTGGTGGTGTTCGCCGGCATCTCCGGCTCGGGCAAGTCGTCGCTCGTCTTCGACACCGTCGCGGCCGAGGCAGGCCACCAGCTCAACGAGACGTTCCCGCCGTTCGCCCGCAACCGGCTGCCCCGGTGGAGCCGCCCGGACGTCGAGGAGATCGACGGGCTGTCGCCGGTGGTGGTGATCGACCAGCGCAGGCTCGGCGGCAACGCACGCTCGACCGTCGGCACGATCACCGACACCTGGACCTACCTGCGGCTGCTGTTCTCCCGCACCAGTACGCCGTACGTCGGTGAGTCGGGGCACTTCTCGTTCAACGATCCGGCCGGCATGTGCCCGGCCTGCGCGGGGCTGGGCGAGGTGGTCGTCAGTGCCGTCGACCGGTTCCTCGATCTCAACAAGTCGCTCGCGGCCGGCGCGATTCTGCTGCCCGGCTTCGGTCACGGCGGCTACTGGTACAACCAGTACGCCGACATCGGCTCGTTCGACCTCGACACCCCGCTGCGCGAGTGGAGCCCGACCGAACGGGACGCCCTGCTGTACGGCGGTGAGGCCGCGGCGAAGCTCGGAACCAAGCCGCCCAGGGACTACGAGGGGGTCGTCGAGCGCTTCGAGCGGATCTACCTGCACACCTCGGGCGACCTGTCCGAGCGCAAGCAGGACGTCATCCGCCGCTTCACCCGGTCGACGACCTGCCCGGACTGCCACGGCGACCGGCTCACCGAGGCGGCCCGGACAGCGACCGTGCTCGGCAGGACGATCGGCGAGCTGGCGCGGCTGGAGATCACCGACCTGGCGGCGCTGGTGACGAAGGTCGACGACCCGGCCGTGGCTCCCGTCGTCCGGGCGCTGACCGCGCGGCTGGAGGCGATGATCACGATCGGGCTGGGCTACCTGCACCTTGGCCGGGCCACCACGAGCCTGTCGGGTGGCGAGTCGCAGCGGATCAAGACGGTCAAGCACCTCGGCAGCAGCCTGACCGAGATGCTGTACGTGTTCGACGAGCCGACCGTCGGGCTGCACCCGCACGACACCCCGGCAATGACCGCGCTGCTGGAACAACTGCGGGACAAGGGCAACAGCGTGCTGGTCGTCGAGCACGACCCCGACGTGATGGCGGTCGCCGACCAGATCATCGAGGTCGGTCCGGGGGCCGGCGACGACGGCGGGCGGTTGGTGTTCCAGGGCGGCTTCGGCGAGCTGCTCGAGGCCGGTACGCCGACCGGCCGGGCGCTGCGCAGACGCCGCCCGATCACGCCCGTACCGCGCACCGGGCACGGCAGCATCACGATCGCGGACGCGACGCGCAACAACCTGCGCCACGTCACCGTCGACCTGCCGGCCGGTGTGCTCACGGTGCTCACCGGTGTCGCCGGGTCGGGCAAGTCCAGCCTCGCCGCCGAGCTGGTCGAGCAGCATGCCGCGGTGGTCATCGACCAGAAGGCGGTCACCACCAACCGGCGGTCCACGCCGATCACCTGGACCGGCATCGCGCCCGCTGTCCGGCGTACTTTCGCCCAGCGGAACGGGGTTTCGGCTGCTCTGTTCAGCGCGAACTCCGAAGGTGCCTGCCCGACCTGCAAGGGGCTCGGCGTGATCCACACCGACCTCGCGTTCATGGACGGGCAGGAGACGGTGTGCGAGAGCTGCGACGGCCGGCGCTACACGGCTGAGGTGCTCGCGTACCAGGTCGCCGGGTTGTCCATCGCCGACATCGACGATCTCACCGTGGACGAGGCTGTCCGGCGCTTCCCGGACCGGGCCGTGGTCAAGGCGCTGGGCGCGATCGCCGACGTCGGCCTCGGCTACCTGCGGCTGGGACAGCCGCTCACCACGCTGTCCGGCGGCGAGTGCCAGCGGCTCAAGATCGCCCGCGAGCTGCACGACGCCGACAAGCCGACGCTCTACGTGCTGGACGAACCCACCACCGGACTGCACCTGAACGACATCGACACGCTGCTCGGCATTCTCGACCAGCTCGTGGACCGCGGCCACACCGTCGTCGTCATCGAGCACAACCTCGACGTGATCCGGCAGGCCGACTGGGTCGTCGACCTGGGGCCTGGACCGGGCCAGCACGGCGGACGGGTTCTGTACGAGGGCACTGTCCGGGACCTGATGACCCAGGCGACCCCCACCGCTTCCGCGCTCTGGGCAACGAACCCGGGCCATGGCACGATCGGGGAGTGACCAGCAAAGCCAGCGCGGAGCAGAACCTGCGGGATCTCGCGCTGCTGCGACGGGTCCGGGACCGGATCGACCGGGAGTACGCGCAGCCGCTGGACGTCGAGGCGCTCGCCCGCGGGGTCAACATCTCGGCCGGGCACCTCAGCCGGCAGTTCCGGCTCGCCTACGGAGAGTCGCCGTACGGCTATCTGATGACCCGCCGGATCGAGCGGGCGATGGCGCTGCTGCGGCGGGGTGACCTGAGTGTCACCGAGGTCTGTTTCGCGGTCGGGTGCTCGTCGCTGGGCACGTTCAGCACCCGGTTCACCGAACTGGTCGGGGTGCCGCCGAGCACCTACCGGCGGGAGGCGGCCGCCGCGACGGAGGGCATTCCGTCGTGCGTCGCGAAACAGGTGACCAGACCGATCAGGAATCGAGAAGCGCCGGTCACCGAGCCGCAGCTAGCGTGAGCGCCATGGACCTGATCATTCACAGCAGCTTCCTGCCGCAGAACGACCCGGACGCCGCGCTCAACTTCTACCGCGACACGCTCGGCTTCGAGGTCCGCAAGGACGTCGGGTACGACGGCATGCGCTGGATCACGGTCGGCCCCGTCGGGCAGCCGCAGACCTCGATCGTGCTGCACCCGCCGGCCGCCGACCCGGGCATCACCGAGGAGGAGCGCAAGGCGATCACCGAGATGATGGCCAAGGGCACCTACGGCGCGATCCTGCTGGCTACCAAGGACCTGGACGCCACCTTCGAGCAGCTGCAGGCCGGCGACACCGAGATCGTGCAGGAGCCGACCGACCAGCCGTACGGAATCCGCGACTGCGCCGTCCGCGACCCGGCCGGCAACCTGCTCCGGATCCAGCAACTGGCCTGAGCGCCGCGAGCCCACCCGCCGTCCGGCTCGAGGCCGGCCGGCTGCCCCAGACGACGCCGACGGAGACCGGAGACGGTTCCGCCCGACAGTTGGAGAGACGATGAGCAAGGCCCCGAGCAAGGCCCGGCGGTCGCCCGCGCCGCACGACGCCGACAGCCACGACCTGATCCACGTGCACGGCGCCCGGGTGAACAACCTCAAGGACGTCGACGTCGAGATCCCGAAGCGACGGCTGACGGTGTTCACCGGGGTGTCCGGCTCGGGCAAGAGCTCACTGGTCTTCGGCACCATCGCCGCGGAGTCCCAGCGGCTGATCAACGAGACCTACAGCAGCTTCGTCCAGGGCTTCATGCCGACACTGGCACGCCCTGACGTGGACCTGCTGGAGGGCCTGACCACCGCGATCATCGTGGACCAGGAGCGGATGGGCGCCAACCCTCGCTCCACCGTCGGCACCGCCACCGACGCGAACGCGATGCTGCGCATCCTGTTCAGCCGGCTCGGCAAGCCGCACATCGGCTCGCCGAACGCGTACTCCTTCAACGTGCCCTCGGTCCGGGCCAGCGGCGCGATCACCGTCGAGCGCGGCGGCAAGACCAAGGCCGAGAAGGCGACGTTCAACCGGCTCGGCGGCATGTGCCCGCGGTGCGAGGGCATGGGCTCGGTCACCGACATCGACCTGTCGGCTCTGTACGACGACAGCTTGTCGCTCAACGAGGGCGCGCTGACCATTCCCGGCTACAGCATGGAGGGCTGGTACGGGCGGATCTTCCGCGGCTGCGGCTACTTCGACCCGGACAAGCCGATCCGCAAGTACACCAAGAAGGAACAGCACGACCTGCTGTACCGCGAGGCGACCAAGATCAAGATCGACGGCATCAACCTGACCTACCTCGGCCTGATCCCGCAGATCCAGAAGTCGTTCCTGTCCAAGGACGTCGAGGCGATGCAGCCGCACATCCGGGCGTTCGTGGAGCGGGCGGTGACGTTCACGACCTGCCCCGAGTGCGACGGGACCCGGCTCAGCCAGGAGGCGCTGTCGTCGAAGATCAACGGCAAGAACATCGCCGACCTCTGCTCGCTGCAGATCAGCGACCTGGCCGACTGGATCCGCGAGCTCGACGAACCCTCGGTCGCGCCGCTGCTCGCCGGGCTGCAGCACCTGCTCGACTCGTTCGCGGAGATCGGGCTGGGCTACCTCTCGCTCGACCGGCCGGCCGGCACGCTGTCCGGCGGTGAGGCGCAGCGCACCAAGATGATCCGCCACCTCGGCTCCTCGCTCACCGACGTCACCTACGTCTTCGACGAGCCGACCATCGGGCTGCACCCGCACGACATCCAGCGGATGAACGAACTGCTGCTGCAGCTGCGGGACAAGGGCAACACGGTGCTCGTCGTGGAGCACAAGCCGGAGACGATCGCGATCGCCGACCACGTCGTCGACCTCGGTCCCGGCGCCGGAACCGGCGGCGGCACGATCTGCTACGAGGGCAGTCTGGACGGTCTGCGCAAGTCCGGCACGATCACCGGCCGGCACCTCGACGACCGGGCCGCGCTCAAGCAGGAGGTCCGGACCCCCACCGGCAGGCTGGAGATTCGCGGCGCCGCCACGAACAACCTGAAGGACGTCGACGTCGACATCCCGCTCGGCGTGCTCTGCGTGATGACCGGGGTGGCCGGGTCCGGCAAGAGCTCGCTGGTGCACGGATCGATGCCGGCCGACGCCGGGGTGGTGTCGATCGACCAGGGCGCCATCAAGGGGTCCCGCCGGAGCAACCCGGCGACGTACACGGGGCTGCTCGAGCCGATCCGCAAGGCGTTCGCGAAGGCCAACGGGGTGAAGCCGGCGCTGTTCAGCGCGAACTCCGAGGGGGCCTGCCCGGCCTGCAACGGCGCGGGCGTGATCTACACCGACCTGGGCATGATGGCCGGCGTCGCGACCACCTGCGAGGAGTGCGAGGGCAAGCGGTTCCAGGCGGCCGTGCTGGAGTACCACCTCGGTGGCCGCGACATCAGCGAGGTGCTGGCGATGTCGGTGGCCGAGGCCGAGCAGTTCTTCGGCGACGGCGACGCCAAGATCCCGGCCGCGCACGCGATCCTCGGCCGGCTCGCCGACGTCGGGCTCGGCTACCTCACCCTCGGCCAGCCGCTGACCACGCTGTCCGGCGGCGAGCGGCAGCGGCTGAAGCTCGCCACCCACCTGGGCGAGAAGGGCGGCGTCTACGTCCTGGACGAGCCGACCACGGGCCTGCACCTCGCGGACGTCGAGCAGCTGCTCACCCTGCTCGACCGGCTGGTCGACTCCGGCAAGTCGGTCATCGTCATCGAGCACCACCAGGCCGTGATGGCGCACGCCGACTGGATCATCGACCTCGGCCCCGGCGCCGGCCACGACGGCGGCCGGATCGTCTTCGAAGGCACCCCCGCCGACCTCGTCGCCGACTCCACCACCCTCACCGCCAAACACCTCGCCGCCTACATCAAGCCCTGACCGTCCCCCCACCCCTCCCACCCCCGCCCCAACGTGGGGGGATAACCCGCCACATTGTGGGTCTACCCGTCCGTATTCCGGGGGAGAACCCAGCATGTGGCGGCTGAGGGTGGGGTGGGGTGTCACAGGGGAGGGGTGGGTGGTGTCTTGGTGGTGTTGGTGCCGAGACGGGTGGAGGGACGATGGTGGGCGGTAGTGGTGGTGGGGTGACGACGGAGGAAGAGGATCCGTTGGTCGCGCATCGAGGGCTGCTCTTCACGGTGGCTTACGAGATGCTCGGGTCGGCAGCGGATGCGGAAGACGTTGTGCAGGAGACCTGGTTGCGGTGGGCTGCCACGGACCAGGCGGCGGTGCGGGAGCCGCGGGCGTACCTGGTCCGGATCGCCACCCGGCAGGCGCTGAACCGGCTGCGGACGGTGTCGCGCCGGCGCGAGGACTACGTCGGGGAGTGGCTGCCGGAGCCGCTGCTGACCAGTCCGGACGTGGCCGAGGACGTCGAGCTCGCCGACAGCGTCTCGATCGCGATGATGACCGTGCTGGAGACGCTCGGGCCGATCGAACGGGCGGTGTTCGTACTGCGTGAGGTCTTCGACGTCCCGTACGACGAGATCGCGGCGGCGGTCGGCAAGAGCCCGGCCGCGGTCCGGCAGATCGCGCACCGGGCCCGCGGGCACGTCGCCGCGCGCCGGCCGCGGACCCGGGTCGCCCCGGCCGAGCAGCAGGTGGTCGTCGACCGGTTCCTGGCCGCGGTCCGGACCGGCGACGTCCAGGGGCTGCTCGACGTCCTGTCGCCCGACGTGGTGCTGGTCACCGACGGCGGCGGCGTGGTGCAGGCGCTGATGGCGCCGCTCGAGGGCGTTCGCCGGGTGAGCACCCTGCTCGCGGGCATCGCGACGCACGCGCCGGACCTGCAGCTGACCTCGGTCTGGCTCAACGGCGCGCCCGCCGCCCGGATCGACCCGGGCGGCGCACGGGACACCGCCCTCAGCCTGACCGTCGAGAACGGCCGGATCACCCGGATCTACGCCGTCCGCAACCCGCACAAGATGGCCTACCTGGACACCGAGAACCCGCTGACGCGGTAGCCCGGCCGGCCGGCCGCGAAACGTGTCATCGCAGCACCGATGAGTTTCCGGGCCGGCCGTCGTTCTACCGGGTGAGAGTGTCGGCCAGACTGAGGCCGACCGCGATGCTGGGAGGCCTTGATGGACTGGAAGCTCGAACTCGTGATCGTGCCGGTGTCGGACGTGGACCGGGCGAAGACGTTCTACACCGAGCAGCTCGGGTTCCGCGAAGACGTCGACCACCGGGCCGGCGACGCGTTCCGGGTGGTGCAGCTGACGCCGCCGGGCTCGGCCTGCTCGATCACGATCGGCACCGGGCTGACGAAGGCCGCGCCGGGCACCTACCAGGGCACGCACCTGGTGGTGAACGACATCGAGGCGGCCCGGGCCGAGCTGGTCGAGCGGGGCGTGGACGTCAGCGAGCCGTTCCACTTCACCGCCGAGGGTCAGCAGCCCGGACTGGACCCGAACCGGGCCGACTACGGCACGTTCCTGACCTTCGAGGACCCGGACGGCAACGGCTGGACCGTCCAGGAGGTCCGGACGACGAACCCCGACCGGCTCTGACCGTGCTGGAGGAGGCGGCGTTCGCGGGTGACGAGGCCGCGTTCGCCGAGCTGGCCGGGCGGCACCGCCGGGAGCTGCACCTGCACTGCTACCGGATGCTGGCGTCCTTCGACGACGCGGAGGACGCCGTCCAGGAGACGTTGTTGCGGGCCTGGCGCGGCCGGGACGGGTTCGACGGCCGAACCTACTTCCGCGCGTGGCTGTACCGGATCGCGACGAACGTGTGCCTGGACGTCTCCCGGCGCCACGCCCGGCGGCAGGCCGCGTCGCCGGGGGAGATGGTGTGGTTGCAGCCCTACCCGGACCAGTTGCTGGACGAGGTCGCCCCGCCCACCGACCAGCCGGACGCGGTGGCGGTGGACCGGGAGACGATCGAGCTGACGTTCCTGATCGCGTTGCAGGCGTTGCCGCCGCGGCAGCGGGCCGCCCTGATCGCCCGGGACGTGCTCGGCTGGCCGGCCACCGAGACCGCTGCCCTGCTGGAGACGAGCGTGGCGGCGGCGAACAGCGCCCTGCAGCGGGCCCGCGCGACGATGCAGCAGCACTTGCCGGTACGGCGTACGGACTGGAGCGCTGCCCGGCCGACGGCCGAGGAGCGGGCGCTGCTGGATCGGTTCATCGACGCGCACGAGCGGTGTGACGTGGCGGCGGCGGTCGCGATCGCGGCGGAGGACATCCGGGTGTCGATGCCGCCCGACCAGCTGTCGTTCGCCGGGCTCGACGCGGTCCGGCCGTTGCTGGAGCGGGCGTTCGGGCCGGACCGCGACGGGGAGTGGCGCCTGGTGCCGACCTCGGCCAACCGGCTGCCGGCCGCCGCGACGTACCTGCGCCGGCCGGGCGACACGGTGTTCCGCGCGTTCAAGCTCGACGTACTGCGGATCTCCGGCGGCGCGATCGCCGAGATCATCACCTTCGGCTACTCCCGGTTCCCCGCATTCGGGCTGCCGCCCGAGCTCGGCACCGGCGCGGAGCAGTCGGGGACGCGGGGGCCCGGACGACGAATTTCGGATCCGTAGGGGCCGGGGCCGGGACGCGAACCGCTGTGGGCGCTAGTATGGGGGCGCACCGAACCTCGGCGACATCCCTTGGTGAGGCCGATCGCCCAGCCCGCTGTGCCTCGGTTCTCGCTGTCGGAGCCACCCACCGGCCGGTCCGGCCGGACGTCCGACCCGTCGATCGCTCACAGCAGTGGTGGACCGCGCCGCGCGATGAAGAGTCGCCACCTCAGGCCACTCCCGGCGATGTCCTGCAGCCGGGTGTGCGGTGTTGCCGTCCGCCATGGCAGCGTGCCCTGGCAGTCCCGAGGAGGATCCTTGGCCCGACGAGGCCAGCGCCAGCCCGGCGCCGCCACCCGTACCGGTTCCCGCAGCCGGCGCCGCGTCCGCGACGCCGACGCCCAGGGGCTCATCCCGGTGCTCGCCAAGGCCGTCCGGGAGGTGGAGGCCGCCGTCGAGCGCGGCACCGCCCAGCCGTCGGTCCGGACCAAGTTCCAGGTGGTCGCGCTGCTGGTCCGCGAGGAGCGGACCCGGGTGAACGCCGATCCCGGGGCCACCGACGCCTACCGCGCCGAGCAGCTGCGCCGCCTCGACGGGGTGGCGACGATCCTGGCCAAGACGGCCGCGCGGGACACCTCGCTGCTGGCGCTGCTCGCCGAGGACGCGGTGATGTCCGAGGCGGCCGTGGCGCTCAAGCGCGAGATGATGCTGGCCGCCGGTCTCGAGCCGCCGGCCGAGAAGCCCGCACCGGCCGAGCCGACCGAGGCGCCCGCCGCGCCCGCCCGCCGGGTGGTGCCGCAGTCGGTGGTTTCCCGGCAGCTGGCGAACCCGTTCCTGGCTCCCGATTTCTCCGCAGCCGCGCCGCGTGAGCCGCGCGCCCGCCGGCTGGCCGGCTGGGAGCTGATCGGCCCGCTGCTCAGGTCGTTCGAGCACGCCGCCGCCTCGGCCAGCAAGACCCTGCCCGCGCCCACGTCGCTGCTGGCGCCGGGCGGGCGGGAATTGATGCCGCACCAGGCGCGACTGGTCGCCGCGGCGGCCGCGGGTCACCGGACCTTCCTGCTGGCCGACGAGCCCGGCCTGGGCAAGACCGCGCAGGCGCTGCTCGCCGCGCAGGCTGCCAACGCGTACCCGCTGCTGGTCGTCGTACCGAACGTGGTGAAGACCAACTGGGCCCGTGAGGCCGGGCTGTGGACGCCGCACAAGAAGGCGACGGTGATCCACGGCGACGGCGACACCATCGACGGCTTCGCCGACATCGTGGTCGTCAACTACGAGGTGCTCGACCGGCACGTCGGCTGGCTCGGCGACCTGGGCTTCCGCGGCATGGTCGTCGACGAGGCGCACTTCATCAAGAACAAGAAGTCCCAGCGGTCCCGCAACGTGCTGCAGCTGTCCGAGCGGATCCGGACCCGCGCCGGCCGGCCGCTGCTGATGGCGCTGACCGGTACGCCGCTGATCAACGACATCGAGGACTTCACCGCGATCTGGCAGTTCCTCGGCTGGATCGACGAGAAGAGCCCGGGGGCCGAGCTGATGGAGGCGCTCGAGGAGACCGGGCTGACCCCGGCCGACCCGGGCTTCGCCGCGGCCGCCCGGGCGCGGGTGATCGACCTGGGCATCGTCCGGCGCCGCAAGGTCGACGTGGCCGCCGACATCCCGGCCCGCCGGGTCGCCGACCTGCCGGTCGAGCTCGACGGCGCCGTCGGCCGGTCGATCCGGGACGCCGAGCGGGAACTGGCCGACCGCCTGGTCGCGCGGTACGACAGTGCGATCGCGACCCGCAGCTCGGGCAGCGAGGTGGACGGCATCGACCACGACCTGGTCCGCCGGGTGGCCGGCTGGGAGCGGGCCGACACCGCGAAGTCCGCGGAGAACGTGTTCAGCCTGGTCCGCCGGATCGGCAAGGCGAAGGCCGGGCTGGCCGCGGACTACGCCGCCCAGCTCGCGCACAACGTCGGCAAGGTGGTGTTCTTCGCCCGGCACATCGAGGTGATGGACGTCGCGGAGCAGACCTTCGCCGAGCGCGGCATCCGCTACTGCTCGATCCGCGGCGACCAGTCGTCGACGGCACGGCAGAAGAACATCGACGCGTTCGTGAACGACGCGGGCGTCGCGATCGCGGTCTGCTCGTTGCTGACCGCCGGTGTCGGCCTCAACCTGCAGGTCGCGTCGAACGTCGTGCTCGCGGAGCTGTCCTGGACGAACGCCGAGCAGACGCAGGCGATCGACCGGGTGCACCGGATCGGGCAGGAGGAGCCGGTCACCGCGTGGCGGATCATCGCCGCGCAGACGATCGACACCCGGATCGCGGACCTGATCGACGCCAAGGCCGGGCTGGCCGCGATGGCGCTGGACGGTTCCGACGAGGAGGTCGGGGCGTCGGCCGACGTCCAGCTCGAGGCGCTGGTGGAACTGCTGACGAACGCGCTGGCTGCCCGGGCCTGACCCGGTGAGAGGTTGTCGGCGCCGACCGGTACGTTTCGGCCGGTGACGCGTCCCCTTCCCCCCGCCTTCGCCCTGCTCGCCCTCCTTGTTGCCGGATGCAACTATCCGGGGGCCGGTGCCGACCCCGGTGCACCGTCTCCCGGCCGCTCCGCCCCGACCCGTACGCCGGTCGCGCCGCCACCCGCGACCGGGATCGGGAAGCTGATCACCGCCGAGCTCGGCAAGGTCCGGGTCGTCGCCGCGCGGCCCGACGTTCCCGGGTACCGGCGGGACAACTTCGGCCCGAGCTGGACCGACGACCACACCGGTCCGGGCGGTCACAACGGCTGCGACACCCGCAACGACGTGCTCGCCGCCCAGCTCACCGGAGTGCAGTACCGGGCCCGGTCGAAGTGTGTCGTCGTGGCCGGGACGCTGCCGTCCGACCCGTACACCGGCCGGCGGACCGAGTTCCGCAAGGCGGAGGCATCGAAGGTGCAGATCGACCATGTGTACCCGCTCGGCCGGGCGTGGGACCTGGGCGCGGCCCGGTGGCCGGTGCAACGCCGCGTCGACTTCGCGAACGACCAAAGCCTCAACCTGCTCGCCGTCGACGGCCCGACCAACGCCTCCAAGAACGATGACGGTCCTGGCGAGTGGCTGCCGGTCAACCGCGCTTCGCGCTGTGCCTACGTCCTGCGCTATCTCCAGGTCGCCCGCAAGTACGCACTGCCCGTCACCAAAGCCGACCAGGACTCGGCCCGGACGATCACCCGCAGCTGCCCGTAGGGCGTGTTGATCAATTCCCTGCGTGCTGCGCGGCACCCGGCACGGGGCACCTGCTCGCGACTGCTGGGAACTGATCAACACGCCCTAGCAGTGGAGACCCAGTCGGCGCCTTCGTGCGAGCGACGACGCCGACCGGGTGCTGCCCGGCAGGTACCCGGGGCGAAACGGTCGGCCGCGGACGTCGCGGACCTGGTCCTGGCCGACGACGCGGCTCGGGTCGTCAGATCTTCGGCGGGCGTCCGGCGGCGCGGCGTACGAAGGCCGAGAGCTTGCCGGCCGCCGATCGCCAGTCGAAGGTGGCGGGCGACTGGGGCGGCGGGGTGGGCAGCGGGTCGGGGGCGCGGTCGACGATCGCCGGGCTCGGCTCGGTGGCGCGTGAGCGGCCGCGGTCGGGCCGGCCGGCCGGTCGTGACCGGCGGGGGCGTCCGCCCAGTCTCGCGTACGCCGTACCGCGGCGGCGGCGGGCGACCGGGCGCACCTCGGCGGTGGAATCCGGGGCCGCTTCCCGCCGGGCCAGGCCGTAGTGGCCGATCAGCCGCTCGGACTGCGCCACGGACAAGGGGCCCTCGGCCTCGATCTCCGGCGCCTTCCTGATGGTTGCCTTCGGCACGGACAGGTGAACCCCGTGCGCGCCGAGCCGGGCTCCGACCAGTGGTGCCAGGTGGTGCTTCCCGGCGGCCCGGCCGCGGGCGACCGTGGCCCACTCGATCTCGCCGCCTTCGCTGGGGTGCAGGCCGACCACCGGGCCGATCTTCGCGCCGTTCACGTCGTAGCTGGTCAGGCCGAGCAGTTGCCGCAGGCCGTCCGTCATCCGACTCACCTCGTCGTCTCGTCGACGTTCAGTTGATCGGTACCCTGCGTAGTCGGCGACAAACCGCGTGCCACCAGCGGATCGGCGGCAGGATTCGTTGCCGTGGGCGTACCGTTGGGTTGTGATCACTGATCAGTGGGACGACCGGTCCCACGCCGGGAGAAACCGTTGACGGATCATGCGGCGATCCTGGCGCAACTGGCCCGGCTGGCCGCCGCGGACGCGAAGGAACGGCACCTCGCCGAGCGGCTCTGCGAGGCGAGCCGGTTGATCCTCGGTGTCACCGGCGCGTCGATCACCGTCGACACCGCGACGTCGAACCGCATCACGCTCGCGTCCAGCGACGAGGTCGCCGCCCGGCTGGAGGACTTGCAGGAACTGCTCGGGCAGGGGCCGTGCCGGGAGGCGTTCCAGACCGGGCTGCCGGTGACGGTCGACCTCGGCGAGCAGGCCGACGAACGCTGGCCGGAGTTCACCCGGGCCGCCCGGGAGGCGGTCGGCGAGCTCCGGATCAGCTGCTTTCCGATGCGACCGTCACGGCAGTCCGTGTTCGGCACGCTGAGCCTGTACGTGACCGAAGGGGACACGCTGCCCGAGTCCACCGACACCGCCCAGTTCCTGGCCGACGCGGTGGGCGCCGCGCTGCTGCGCGACCCGACGTCGGAGGACGGCGTCACCGGCGGCGGCGCCTGGTCGGCGCGCGCCCAGATCCACCAGGCCACCGGGATGGTGATCGCGCAGCTGCGCCTGTCCACCGACGACGCGCTGGCCATCCTGCGGGCCCACGCCTACGCGCACGACACCACGTTGAGCGACATCGCGGCCAAGGTCGTCCGCCGTGAGCTCGACTTCACCGAGGGGATTGCATGACCGGTCACGAAGGCAGCCAGCCGGAAGCCGTCGATCCGCACGAGGCCGCCCGTCCGGGAGCCGCTCGCCCGGACCGCGCGCTCACCGAGCTGGCCGCGGCGACCTCGACACTGACCGCGGACCACGACGTCGTCGGCACCACCACGCTGCTGCTGGCCGGCTGCGCGCGGGCAGTCGGAGCCGCGGCCGCCGGAGTGTTGCTGGCTCGCCCCGACGACCGGGAACTGGAGCTGCTGGCAGCCACCAGTCATCGGGCCGAGGAGCTCGACCTGTACCAGTTGCAGGTCGAGCAAGGACCCTGCCTCGACGCGGTGCGCACGGTCGAGACGGTCACCGCGACCGGGGTCAGGGAGATCGAGCACCGCTGGCCGCTGCTGGTGGACACGTTCCGCGCGGTCGGCGTCGGGGGCGTGCGCGCCGTACCGCTGCTCTGGCACGGGGATGCGCTCGGCGCGATGAACCTGTTCTTCGCCGACAGTGCGGCGGTCGAGGGCTCAGGCTCCGTGGCGCAGGCGTTCGCGGACATCGCCACCATCGCGATCGTGCACTCGGGCAGGGTGATGCCGCACGCCGTGATCGCGCAGGCGCGGGCCGCCCTGGACGAGCGGGTGGTGGTCGAACAGGCCAAGGGTGTCCTGGCCCAGACCGATCAGCTGGAGCTGGACAAGGCCTTCGACCGGTTGCTGACACTGGCCGCGGAGCGCGGCCGGCCCCTGGGCACCGTCGCGGCCGAGGTGGTCGAGGCCGCCGGCGAAGGCCGCCCTCCGACCAGTTGACGGCGTACGCCGGGGCGGCGGTCAGTCGTCCTTGTGCTCGTCGGGCTCGGCCATCTTGCGGTGGGCCGCGGCCTTCAGCTTGTCCGGCAGGATCTTGTTGCTCAGCTCCTGGGCCTTGGTCTTCAAGGTGGTGGTGACCTGGCGGTCCTTGCCTGCCATCAGGGCCTCGAAGCCCTGCCGCGCGACGGTGGCGGGATCGTCCTTGCCGGCGCGGCCCATCGGGGTGTCGTCCATCCCGGCGCGGTGGAAGAAGTTGGTCTCCGTCGGGCCGGGCATCAGGGACGTGATGGTCACCGGCGAGTCCTTCAGCTCGTTCTGCAGGGCCTCGGCGAAGGACTGCAGGAACGACTTGCTGGCGTTGTAGATCGCCTGGAACGAGCCCGGCATCGTCGACGCGATCGACGAGGTGATCAGCAGCTTGCCGGACTCGGCCGCGATCATGTCGCGGAGCAGGAGCTTGGCCAGGTGCACCGTGGAGACGACGTTGAGCTGGATCAGCTTCAGCTCGTCACCCAGGTCGTTGTCGAGGAACGCCCCGCCCAGGCCGACGCCGGCGTTCAGCGCGGCGGCGTCGACGGCGCGCCCGCCGAGGGCGGAGTACAACCGCTGGACGCCGTCGGAGGTGGCCAGGTCGACGCGGACCGCTTCGACCTGCACGGTCTCGGAGCCGGCTGTGCGCAGGGTGACGGCGGCCGACTCGATGCCGCCGTCCTCGGCGGCGACGACAAGGTCGTAGCCGTGCTGGGCGAACTGCTTGGCGAGCTCCAAGCCGATTCCGCTGGAGGCTCCGGTGATCAGGGCGAGAGGTCGTTGGTCAGCCATGCCTTCGCGGTACCCCGGGAAAGTGCCCGCAACCGGCGACCGGCGCCGGAACACCTCTTGCGCAGAGTGGCCGGTTGGCTACATCCTGCCGAAGGTTGCGCGGTCAGGCAGCCGCAGCGCGGTCGTGAGAAGGAGCGTTCGGCTGAGCGCTCCGGCCGCTGAGACGATCGAGGAGATCCGATGAGATTCCGCCCCCGCCCCGTCGTGCTGGCCACGACGGCCTCGCTCGCCCTGGCCGCCGTCGCGGCCGGTGGGGCCGTCGCCGCCGTCCCGGCGGCCGACACGCCCGCCCCGAGCACCACGGCCGCCGACGCGCCGCCCGCCCCGAGCACCACGGCCGCCGACGCGCCGCCCGCCCCGAGCACCACGGCCGCCGACGCGGCGTCCGCGCCCGGCGGCGTCCGGTCGCCGGCCGCGACCGACACCGACGGTGACGCACTGCCGGACCTCTGGGAGACCAACGGGTACGACGCCGACGGCAACGGCACGATCGACGTCGACCTGCCGGCGCTCGGCGCGACGCCGACCAAGAAGGACCTGTTCGTCGAGATGGACTACATGGCCGGGCGGCTCGCATCGACGACCGCACTGGACCGGATCGTCGAGGTGTTCGCCACCGCGCCGGTCAGCAACCCCGACGGCAGCACCGGGATCCGGCTGCACCTCGACGCCGGCGCGGCCCGCGGTACGGCGTACGACCTCGGCGGCGGCAACGAGGTGCCGTACGACAGCAACCTGCAGCCGGCGGTCCAGCAGACCGACGCGATCAAGGCGGTCCACTTCGCGCCGGCCCGGCAGGCGGTCTTCCACTACATGCTCTGGGCCGACGACTACGACAACACGTGCAGCAGTGGCAACGCCTTCGCGATCCCGAACGACACGTTCATCGTCACGATGGGCCCGAAGTGCAAGTGGACCGTCACCGAGAACATGGCCGTCGGCACGTTCATCCACGAGCTCGGCCACAACCTCGGTCTCACCCACGGCGGCACGGACCACGCCAACTACAAGCCGAACTACCTCAGCGTGATGAACTACTTCTTCCAGTTCGACGGAGTACCGCGGACCAGCGGCTCGGCCTGGTTCAGCTACTCCTCCTTCGCGCCGCCCGCGCTCACCGAGACCAGCCTGCGGGAGTCCGTCGGCCTGAACACCAGCGCGGCCTCGACCTGGCGGACGAAGTGGAAGTGCCCGGACGGCACCACCCGGACCTCGGGGGCGGCCAACCTCGGCATCGACTGGAACTGCGACGGCGACACCACCGACACCGCGGCGGCCGACGTCAACGACGACAACCGCAGCACCACCCTGGCGGCGCAGAACAACTGGGCCTCGATCAGGTTCGGCGGCGGAGACGTCGGCGGCGGCGGCGAGCAGCACAAGGTCTCGACCTCGGCGGACGCCTTGCGCGAGCTGACCCGGCAGGAGGTCGCCCAGCTCCGGGCCGGCACCCGCTGACCACTGAGCCGTGCCCCTGGTCACAGGTCAGGGGCACGACTCGCCAGGGCCCTCGCCCGGACGAGTTCACGGTAGATGGCATGCTCGCTGGGTGGTGATGCACGAGGGGCAGTTGAGTGTATCGGCGGCGACCGTGCGGCAGTTGGTCGCCGAACAGTTTCCGGAGTGGGCCGACGAGCCGGTCACCGAGGTGGTGTCCCACGGCACCGTGAACGCCTTGTTCCGGATCGGCGACCGGTTCGGCGTCCGGTTCCCCTTGCAGGGTGACGATCCCGCCGCAGTCAGGCGATCGCTGGAGGCCGAGGCGGCCGCCGCCGCGGAGCTCGCCGGGCGGACGTCGTTCCGTACGCCGGAGCCGGTCGCCCTCGGTGAGCCGGGCGCCGGATACCCGCTGCCGTGGTCGGTTCAGACCTGGGTCCCGGGTACGCCGGCCACCCCGGACGCGCCCGGCTGGTCGGTGGCGTTCGCGCGGGACCTGGCGACGTTCGTCCGGGAGGTTCGAACGATCGACACCGCCGGCAGGACGTTCGACCGGGAAGGACGAGGTGGCCTCCTGCCGGACAGCGACGACTGGATGGAGACGTGTTTCGAGCGCAGCGAACGGCTCATGGACGTCTCCGCGCTGCGCCGGCTCTGGAGCGACCTGCGCGAGCTGCCGCGGACCGGCGCCGACGTGATGACCCACGGCGACCTGATCCCGGGCAACGTCCTGGTCGCCGCGGATCGGCTGGCCGGGATCATCGACGTCGGCGGGTTCGGTCCGGCCGATCCCGCGCTCGACCTGGTCGCGGCCTGGCACCTGCTGGACCCCGAGCCGCGGCAGGCGTTCCGCGACCACCTCGGCTGCTCCGACCTGGAGTGGCAGCGGGGCAAGGCGTGGGCACTGCAACAGGCGATGGGGCTGGTCTGGTACTACGAGCAGAGCAATCCCCCGATGAGTCTGCTCGGCCGCCGGACCCTGGAACGTCTGCTGGGACAGGGATTCAGCCGTCGTACTCCTTGACGGCGGCAACGAGCTCGGCCTCCGAGGTGTCCAGGTGCTGGCGCAGGGCCCGCTCGCGGGCGGCGGCATCCTCGGGGCCGCGCGCAAGGTCGGCGTACAGGGCGTTGAGGGTGCTGATGCCGTACTCGTCGGCGAGGTACTCGACGACGATCCAGCTGACGCCGTAGCTCTGCTCGTCGTAGGCGCCGCGGAAGTCGTTGTCGGTCGGCAGCCGCCGCACCGCCGGGATCGCCTGCCGCAGCAGCGTGCGCCGCCGGTCGGCGACCCGCTGGTGGTCGCCGTGCCGCGACGTCAGCCGGAACTCGACGTACTCGGCGAGGCCTTCCACCAGCCAGGTCGGCGCCTTGCCGCCGAGCGGTGCCATCGCCGCGTGGGTGAACTCGTGGGCGAGCAGGAAGCGGTCGGCCTTCGTGCGTTCGGTGGGATTGATGACGACGCGGCTGCCGGTGACCTCGAACCGGGTCGCCGCCGCGGTGACCGGGCTGAAGTTCTGCACGGCGACCGCGGCGGCCGGGTGCCCACCGGTCTGCCAGCCGGTGTCCATCGAGCGCTGGTCGGCCATCGCGATCACCAGGACGCCGGCCGGGGACCGCTTGAGCGCGGCCCGCACGGCGGGCGTGGCGCGACGGGCCTCGCCGACCAGCCGCCGGCCGTTGGCGCGCTCGTTCGCCGGGACGACGACCAGCACGCCCGGTCCGCGCACCGCCTCGATCGGGCCGAGGTCCCACGGCTCGCGGTAGGTACCGCGGTCCTGCTCGCCCGCGAGGTCGTCGTCGTCCACGAGCAGCCAGCGGCCGCCGCGTTCGGCGAAGGTGTACCCGAGCGGGACGAAGCGGGGTGCGGGATCGATACCGGTGACCTGGACCAGCATCATCACCCGGAAGGCGCGCGCCTCGCTGCCGTGCTGCGGTTGCGGCTCGGGGACCCAGCCGCCCTCGCGCCGGTAGCTGAGATGCCGGAGGCCGAGCTTGCGCAGATTGCCGAACAGTTGCTGGTGACGTCGGCGGAGCGCGGAGTTCTGCGGGTCGAGGTGCTGCAGGAACTGCGCCAGTTGCCCGGTCCGCACAGCCGATGCCCGGGTCTTCAGGACGGCGTCGATCTCGGCCAGCATGCGTTTGTCGCCGGGCGGTCCGGAGGACCCGGCAGCCGCCGACGGGCGCGTGACGGGCGGGCTCGGGGGTCCGGCCGTCGCCGGCTCCTCGGCCCGCCGGCCCAGCACGGAGTACGTCGTACCGGCCGCGGCGACGGCGAGGACCACGAGACCCACCATCCACCACGTGCCGCGCCGGCCGGCCCGTTCCACCACCGCACCCGCCTCAGCTCTGCCGGGTCAGACGCTGCGCAGGACCGACACCACGACGCCGAGCACGACGGCACGGTCGCCGTCGATGACCTCGTAGTCGGGGTTGCGCGGCTCGAGGTACACGTGCCCGTTGCGGCGCCGGTAGACCTTGACGGTCGCCTCGTCGTCGATCATCGCGGCGACGATCTGGCCGGAGTGCGCCTCGCTCTGCTGGCGGACCACGACGATGTCGCCGTCGCAGATCGCGGCGTCGATCATCGACTCGCCGCGCACCCGCAGACCGAAGACGGTGCCCCGCCCGGTCAGGCCGCGGGGCAGGGTGAGCTGGTCGTCGAGGTGCTCGACGGCCGAGATCGGCGTACCGGCGGCGATGTCGCCGACGACCGGGACGGAGACCGAGTCGTCGGCCACCGCTCGGGACGCGGTGTCCTGCAGGAACAGCCGGACGTCGAGCTGCCGCGACATGGACGCCCCGCGCTGCAGGAAGCCCTTCTCCTCCAGGCTGGCCAGGTGCCGCGAGACCGACGACGCCGAGCGCAGCCCGACCGCCTCGCCGATCTGCCGGGTGCTCGGGGAGTAGCCGTGCCGCACGACCCAGTCCCGGATCGCGACCAGGATGCGCTGCTGGCGCTCCGGCAGCGAGGAGGCGTCCAGGTGCTCGAACGGGTCAAGGGTGTCGTAGCTGGTCACTCGCGGAATCGTAGAGGCAGCCACCCCCAGTTCCCGGCACCGCACCGCCTGGGACCGGCCGGATCAGAGTCCGAAGCCGCCGGAGACCTCGATGTTCTGGCCGGTGACCCAGGCACCGTCCTCGGACAGCAGCGCCGCGACGAACCGGCCGATGTCGTCGGGCTCGCCGATCCGGCCCAGGGCGGTCCTGGCCGCGAGCGGCGCGATCACCTCGGGGTACTTGTCGAACGCGTCGCCGCCGAGCCGCGTCCTGGTCGCGCCGGGAGCCACCGAGTTGACCCGGATCCCGCGCGGGCTGAGCTCCTTGGCGAGGTAGCTGGTGAGCACCATCAGCGCGCCCTTCAGGCTGCCGTACGCCGAGTATCCGGGCGTCAGGCCACTGGGCAGGGCGGAGTTGCTGGTGGTGTTGACGATCGCGCCGCCGTCGGCCAGCAGCGGCAGGAGCCGCTGCGTGAGGAAGTACGGTCCCTTGAACTGCACGCGCAGCAGCTGGTCGAACAACTCCTCGCTGGTGTCCTCGAACGGCGCCGCCGCCGCGATGCCGGCGTTGTTCACCAGCTGGTCGAACGTGGTCCGGTCCCAGCCGGTCAGGGCCGAGCGGACGGCGTGCACGAACGCGGGGAAGGTCTCGCTGCGGCCGACGTCGAGCGGCAGGGCGACGGCCCGGCCACCGGCCTGCTCGATCTGCGCGGCCGTCTCGAGGCCGCCCTGCTGGTTGCCGTGGTAGGTGAGGATGACCGCCACGCCGCGCCGGCCGAGCTGGACAGCGGTACTGCGGCCGATGCCGGAACTTGCGCCGGTGATAATCGCGATTTGCATGATCGTGCTTCCGCCTTCGTCTGGGTGAGTGTTGCTGCTTCCAGTAGATGCTGTGGCGTGTCGGATCAGTAGACGGATTCTCTTCGACTCTTGCCTGATTCTCTCCACTTGTAAGTTGTGGTGATGTTGCCGTCGGGATTGTCGATGTTGTGGGAGCCGGTCGAGCCGGAAGGGGCGCTGCGGGAGCGGTTCGGGCTCCTGGGGTTCGACGGGGCGTCGGACTGGGTGGCGGAGGTGCTCGCCGAGGTCTGGGGGATCGCGGTCGAGGGGTGCGACCGGGTGGTGATCAGTGATGCCAACGCGATCGTCTGGATGCGGACCGAGCAAGGCCGGTTGGTGGTGAAGTGGTCGCGGGCCGAGCAGAGGTTCGAGGAGCTCGCGGCATCGGCTCGGCTGCTGGGGGCACTGGCTGCGCGCGGGGTTCCGGTGGCGGCGCCGGTGCCGGCGGTCGACGGCCGGACTCGGGTGGTGCTCGGTGGTCCGTCGGGGAAGTTGTCGGTGGCGGTGCTGCCGGAGATCGACGGGGACTGGCTCGACGTCGGCGACGAGGCGGCGGTGCACGCGGCCGGCGCGTGCCTCGCGAGCTTGCACCACGCGCTGGCGGAGTACGCCGACGCCGACCCGGCGGTCAGCCACGGCGCAACCGGTGACTCGGGCGAGGATCTGCGCGAGCGGCTGACGAAGTGGTTGGCGACGGACGATCGTGGGGTGACGCTTGCGGCCTCTCAGCGGTTGGCCGCGGCGGTGGCCGCGTTGCCGCCGCTCGATACCCGCGAGCAACTGGTGCACAACGACTACCGGGCCGCCAACCTGCTGACCCGCGACTCCGCCGTGGTCGGCATCCTGGACTTCGACGAGATCGCCCGGCAGCACCCGGTGCACGACCTGGCGAAGGCGTTCGTCTACCTCAGCACCCTGTTCACCGAGTGGAAGCCGACAGCACCCGGCGTACGGCGTACTTTCCTGGCCGGCTACGAGTCGGTGCGCCGACTCAGCCCGGCCGAACATGCCTGGCTGGAAACCCTGGCCCTGTGGGTGGGAATCCAAGCCGTGCCGACCGGCGACGACCCGGCCGGCTGGGCGAAAGCGCTCTGACAGCTCGAGCGGCGAAGAAGTCAGTCGGGCGGTTCCAGGGCGGCCAGCCAGGTTGTGAGCAGGGCTTCCAGCTGCTCCGACTCCGACGCGCTGAGGGCGGCCAGGAGGCGTTGCTCGTTGGCCATGTGGGCGGTGAAAGCCTTGTCGATCAGGCGTTTGCCGGCCGGGGTGAGCCGGACCATCCGGCCGCGGCCGTCGGTGCTGCTGCGCAGCCGGCGGACCAGCCCGGCCTGCTCGAGCCGGTCGACCCTTTTGCTCACCGCGCCGGTGGTGACCATCGTGTGCAGCGCGATCTCGCCGGGCGCCCGCTCGTACGGCGTACCGGCGCGGCGGAGCGCGGCCAGCACGTCGAACTCACCCTCGGACAGCCCGTACTTCGCGTAGCCGACGGCCAGCTCCGCGGTCAGGTGCGCCGCGATCCGGTGCAGCCGGCCGATCACTCCCTGCGGGCTTACGTCCAGGTCGGGGCGCTCGGTGTGCCAGGCGGCCTGGATCCGGTCGACGTGGTCCTCGGTCACCGCGTCAGCCTATCTCTTCCGGGGAAGATATAGTAGTTTCCATGGAAGACAATCGCCGTCGGTGGTTGCTGGTGACGGCGATCGCACCGGTTGCCTGGGGCACCAACTACTTCGTCACCCACGAGTACCTGCCGTCCGGTCACCCGCTGTACGGCGCGGTGCTGCGCGCGCTGCCGGCGGGTCTGTTGCTGCTGGCCTTCGCCCGGAGCAGGCCGCGCGGCGCCTGGTGGTGGCGGTCGGTGGTGCTGGGGATCTGCAACATGGGGGCGTTCTTCGCGCTGATCTACGTCGCGTCGCAGCTGCTGCCGGTCAGTGTGGCCTCGACGATCATGTCGGCGACGCCGCTGACGATGGCGTTGTTCGCCTGGATGCTGCTCGGCGCGCGGCCGGCGCCACGGGTGCTGCTCGGCGCCGGTGCGGGCATCGCGGGCGTCTGCCTGATGCTCGGCGGCGGGGTGGAGCGGGTGAATGCCGGCGGGGTACTGGCCTCGCTGGCGGCGCTGACGATGTCGTCGTGCGGCTACGTGCTGGCGAAGAAGTGGGGATCGGGCGGCGAGCTGATCGCCACCACCGCCTGGCAGTTGGTCGCCGGCGGCTTGGTGCTCGTCCCGGTCGCGATCGTGGTCGAGGGAGCACCGCCGTCGCTGGACGCCCAGGCCGTCGCCGGCTTCGCGTACGTCGGGCTGGTGGCGACCGCGGCGGCGTACCTGGCCTGGTTCACCGGGCTGCGGCATCTCGACGCGGCGACGGTCGGGCTGGTCGGGCTGCTGAACCCGGTCACCGGCGTGCTGCTGGGCACCACACTGTCCGGTGATCGCCTCAGCTTCGGACAGGTCGTGGGGCTGGTCCTGGTGCTGGGCGGGATCACGATGAGCCGACCACGCCGGGCACCACGCCGGGGCACCGTTCCGGAGCCGGTCAGCTGACGCGATGCGGGTGCCGGGACCGTACCCAGCTGACGGACCGTCTCGCTGGTCCGCAGTAGGGTGGCGCGGTGAGTCGGCGGACAGGTGGTGCAGCAGGGAACCGAGCAGGCGGCGGTGCCCGCGACCAGTCAGGTGCCGACCGGGCCGAGCTGTCGCCGCGGGACAAGTGGATCACGATCTACGGCCGCAAGCCGGTGCTGGAGGCGCTGAACGACCCCGCCCTGTCGGTGGCGAAAGTCGTGGTCGCGGACAACGCGGGCGGTGGCTCGCTGGACGAGATCCTGGCCGCCGCGCGCCGGCTCGGGACGCCGGTCGAGCGGGCTTCCTCGACCCGGGTGAAGTGGCTGGCCGGCAACGGCAAGCAGGACCAGGGCGTGGTCGCCGACGTCGACGCGCCCCGGATGACGCCGCTGCCGAACTTCCTGCGCCAGCGCGGCCGGCGGCCGACCAAGGTGTTCCTGCTCGACGGCGTGACGAATCCCGGCAACGTCGGCATGATCCTGCGCACCGCCACCGGCGCGGGCTTCGACGGTGTGATCCTGCCCCGGGCCGGTACGCCGCACGTCGGGCCGCTGGTGATCAAGGCCTCGGCCGGGGTCGCGTTCCAGGCGCCGATCGTGAACGCGCCGACCGCGAAGGGTGCGGTGGACGCGCTGCGGGCCGCCGGGTACGAGATCTACGGGCTGTCGGCCCGTTCCCAGCGCTCGCTGTTCCGGACCGAGCTGGCGCCGCGGGCGGTGTTCGTGCTCGGTGGCGAGACGCACGGCATCTCGGTCACCACCGACACCGACCTGCGGATCCCGCTGCACAACGGAGTGGAGTCGCTCAACGTCGCGGTCGCGGCGGCCGTGGTGGCGTTCGAGGTCGCCAACCGGCGCTGAACCCCTGAGTGGTCCAGATCACAGTGTTGACGGCGCATGCGATTCGGGCCGTCGGGTACCAAGCGGGGTGCAACACCTCAACGGTGGATTTCAGACGCCGGTACGAGTGCGGCCAGTTCGGCGGGCCGGGTCTCGGCCGGCGTCTTTGCCGTCTGGGGTGAGCGACGGAATCCTGTGCAGGTGCGGGCAGCACGGGCCGCCGCAAAACCGGTAGTGCTTGGGACTGCACCACGGTTTGCACACGACCCGCGCGGCGGGTGCCTGGTCGACGATGGTCATCCCCACCACTGTCACCCGGGAACCGGCCCACGTCACCGAGGCGCGCCGAGATCGCTACTGTCACGCTCGGTAGCGGAAAGCGGGTGACCTAGGCGTGGATTCGGCGCAGTACGTCACGCAGAACCACCGCGAACGCCTCGGGCCCCTCGGCGAAACCGGTGTGGTCGCCGGGGAACAGCGTCGGTTGTACGCCGAGCGCTGCAGCGAGCCGCCGGGAGGTGTGGTCGCAGAGCTGTCCCGACGACTCCTGCCCGATGCCGACCAGCACCTGGATCCCGGCAGACCGCAGTACGGCGGGGTCGGGCATCCAGTGGGTGCTCGGCCGCAGCTCGTGCTCGAACCAGAACCGCTCGTCCGCTACGGCCCGCGGGTCCCGGTCGCCGCCGAACATCATCGCCAGCGCCTCGTCCGGGATGGCCAGGTTCGCCTGCGCGAAGAACATCCGCCAGGCACCGAGCACGTCGCCGGCCAGGTAGGTCGCGCACAGCTGATCGGTTCCGGCGTGCACCGTCGCGGCGTCGTCGAGCAGGCCGACGACCGGCGGCTCGTGCGCGATCACCGCGGTGAGCTGCTCGGGATGGGCCTGGGCGAGCGCGAGCGCCGAGACCGCGCCGCCGCTGGAGCCGAACACCACCGCCGGTCCGGCGTCGACGTGCGCGATCAGCCGGGACAGGTCGTCGGCGCGCTGGGCCGGTGTCGAGTCCTGGTCGCGGTCCTCGACCTGGCTCCGGTTGATCGCGCGCGGGTCGGTGGTGAGCACGGTGTGGTCGGCGGCGAGCAGCTCGGCCAGGGGCGCGAACGAGTCGGCGTCCATCGGCGCTCCGGCCAGGACGACGAGGGGCCCGCTGCCCCGCAGTTCGTAGTACAGGGTGGCACCGGGAACGGTGAGCGAGGTCTGCGTGATCGTTGTCATGCCATCGACGATCCCGCAGGCACCCGGCGAGACTCCAACACCTCTTGGCCGCCGATCAACACGCCAGGTGTGTTAACAAGGGGACATGCCCGACGACCTGGAGATCCGGCTGCTGCGGTACTTCGTCGTCGTGGCGGAGGAGCTGCACTTCAGCCGGGCCGCGCAGAAGCTGTTCGTCGCGCAGCAGGCGCTCAGCCGGGACATCCAGCGGCTGGAGGAGCGCGCCGGAGTACGACTGCTCGACCGGACCACCCGCCGGGTCACCCTCACTCCGGCCGGCCTGACGCTGCTGGACCGGGCGCGGCAGCTGCTGGCCCTGCATGACTCGACTGTGCGTGAGCTGCGCGGCGAGGGACGCTCGCTGACGGTTGACGTGGTCGGGCCCGGTCTGACTCCGTCGCTGGTGCTGGCCGAGGCTCGACGGCTCGCGCCCGGGATCGAGTTCTTCGCCCGGTTCCACACCGGTGGAGAAGCAGCAGTGCCACACCTGCTGGCCGAGCGGCTCGACGTGAGCTTCGGAAGGGTCACCGAGACCTATGCCGAGCTGGAAGGGCGTGAGGTTCGCCGGGAACCTCTGGCGGTCTTGCTACCTGCGGAGCACCCGCTGGCAGAGCTGGACGCCGTACCGCTGGCTCAGCTGCACAGTGCCGGGGTGTGCTTCCGTGCTGGTGATCACGTGACGCCGGGCTGGGAGCACGCCGTACTGCAGCTCCTGGCGCCGTTCGGGGTTGAGGTGGGCGGCGCTCACCCGCATGTGCTCGGCGCTGACGAGCTCGCCAAACACCTGCACGACCGCAACGCGCCGATCCTCGCGTTGAGCACCCAGCCGGAGGTGCCGGGTTCCGTACTGCGCCCGGTGGTCGATCCGGTGCCGCTGTATCCGTGGGCGATGCACTGGCGGCGTAACAGCGATCACCCGGGCCTGATTGCCCTCCACGCCGCAGTCGATCGGCTGGCTGCGGCCAACAGTTGGCTCGGCGGTCCGGCCGACGCGTGGTTGCCGCGACCCGAGGCGGACGGGTGACGCCGTACGACGGGCCCGGCATCGTACGGGTGGAGATCGTCGCCCTGCTGGTGTCACCGGTCCACGCCTACGAGGGCAGACCGGCGGACGGACCGCGGGCCGATCCGCTGGACGGAGTGGTCGACCGGGTCAGCGTCCGGGCCGGACTGGGGCTGGTCGGCGACCGCTACTTCAACCAGGCCGTGCACCGGAAGGGGGCGGTGACGTTCTTCGCCGCGGAGGCCCTGGACGCGCTGACTGGTGAGCTGGGGTGGCCGGAGGGGCCTGATCCGCACCTGCTCCGCCGCAACGTCGTACTGCGGGGGTTCCCGGTCGACGAGCTGGCCGCGCGCAGGCTGCCGTCGGGGGAGCGGGTGGACGGCGCGCGGTTCGCGCTCGACTCGGGTGCCGGGCCGGTGCGGTTCCAGGCGCACCGGCCGGCGAATCCGTGTGCGTGGATGGACAGCGTCCTCGGTGCCGGAGCGTTCAAGGGGCTGCGCGGACGGGGTGGGATCCGTTGCGAACCGCTGGACGACGGTCAGCTCAGCCTGGGCCCGGCGAGGCTGGAACTGCTCGGCTGACCTGGCGTTTTCGGGTGGTTTTCGGTCGGTGGGTCTACCTTGCTGACATGGTGAGGCGGTTGGTGGCTGCAGTGCTGCTGACGGGGGTGCTGACCGGGTGCTCGGAGGTCACCGAGGACTCGGCCGGTACGCCGCCGACCGCACCCCTCACCACGCCCGCCCCCAGTACGCCGCCCGCTCCGTCCACCGGCCCCAGCGCGTCGACCAGTCGGCCCACCACGCCGTCGGCCAGGCCGACCACTCAGGCACCGCCTCCGGCACGCGCCTCAACCGTGCAGCGACTGGCCATCCCAGCCCTCCGCATCAGCAGCCTGCGAGTGGTCGCCTACAACGGCACCGCCGACGACCGGCCGGGCACGGTCATCCAGAACCGTGGCGTCGCCGCATCACCCCGCGGCCCGCGCGGCGGCGTCGGCCCCGGCGAGATCGGCAACTTCATCGTCACCGCCCACCGCACCACCCACGGCCGCCCGTTCGGGCGAATCCCCGCCCTGGATCCCGGCGACCACGTGCTGGTGACGGCCGGCGGCACGGTCTACGACTACGTGATCCAGCAGACGATGACCATCTCGTTCCGGAAACCGGCCGACCTGGCCAAGCAGAACGCCGCCGTCCCGGGCCGTCCCGGCGTGGTCCCGGCCCGCGCGATGATCACGCTCAGCACCTGCGCCACCCCCGAGGACCACGCCCAGGGCAACTACTGGAAGGACGCACTCGGCAACCCCGAGCACCGCATCAACAAGATCGGCACCCTGGTCGCCACCCGCCCCGCGCGCTGAGCTCAGGCCCGGCCGAACTTCCACCACTTCGGTTTGTTGGCCTTGATCTCTTCCTCGGTGAGCGGCGGCGGCACCGGTGGCCGGGACTCCTCGGTGAGGAAGTCGCCGGACTCGGTGTCGTACGGCGTGGCGCCGAGGCGGCGGCTAATCTCCATCACCACCGGGATCGAGCGCGGGCCGTCGTTCAGGTAGAAGGTGACGTCGTGCACGTCGACCCCCTTGCCGATCGACAGCTCCACGTCGTAGTCGTCGCTGCGCAGCACCAGCCAGGACTTCTTGGTGGCGTCGACGGCCGGCACCACCTCGCGGACCATCGCGACCACCTCGTCCGCGGTCCCCAGTGAAGGCGGTGCGTAGCCCTCCGGAATCTCGTCCAGCCGGCGCACGCCGCCCGGCCCTCGCATCGCGTAGATAGCCCAGCTCATGCCCCCAAGCATCCCGTGCCGGCCCGGCCCGGCCGGCACGGGGGTCAGCTGCCGCCGGGTTTGCGGGCGGTGAGCAGGGCGAAGGTGAGGTACTCGCCCTGGTCCTGCTCCAGCATCGCGAGCGAGTCGTCGGTCGTGCCGCGGTGCTCGCTGACGGCCCGCGACCAGGTCAGCCAGTCCTGCCAGCCGGTTTCCTGCAGCCGGGCCGAGGTGACCTCGACCAGCTCGGTGATCTCCCAGTGGAACCGCCACCAGTCGGCGGTGTGCCAGGCGATCGCCTCCCAGCCGACCAGCTTCTTGATGTGCTCGGGGATGTGGCCGAGTTCGCGGATCTCCCGGCGCAGCGCGGGGGTGGCGACGCCGAGCTGACCACCCGGCCGGAGGAAGGAGGTGAGGTAGGCGAGGTAGTTGTCGGCGGTGCCGAAGTACTCGTAGGCGTCGATGCAGACGATCGCGTCGAAGAACTCGCGGGCGAACGGCAGCGCGTGCGCCTCCGCCTTGAGCGCGGTGATGTCGAGGCCGGTGAAGTTGGCGGCGGCGTCGGTCGGGTCGATCCACAGGTCGGCGGCCCACACCTGGGCGCCGTACTCCTTGGCCAGGAACACACTGGTCACGCCCTTGCCGGAGCCCAGATCGAGCACCCGCATGCCGGGCCGCAGGTCCAGGTCGCGGGCCAGGTCCTCCAGCAGCCAGAGCGGGTGCGGTCCCATGTCGTTGGCAAGCACCCACTCCGGGTCGTACTTCGACGAGAGCGGGTACTCCGCCCGCTGCATCCACTGCATCGGCACAGCCAACCCGGTCCACCAGGTGCCTCGCAAGGGGGTTTCACCGGGGGTCGACAACTGTCGCGGCGCGCGGCAGAGTCGTCGCATGCGGGTGGAGCCGATGGATGCCGAAGGGCTGCGACTGGTCGAGCGGTGGACGGCCGACGACCCGGCCGGCGGCGCCGTGCTCGAGTTCTACGGCCAGGCCGTGACCAGGTGGGCACCGTTGCTCGAGGCCCCCACCCGGGCCGGCGGACTGGTCCGCGACGGCGACGAACCGATCGGTTTCGTCGACCTGGAGATCCTCGACGGGGAGGCGGAGATCATGTACTACCTGGCGCCGGCGTATCGAGGGCGCGGGCTCGGCCACGCGGCCCTGGCGCTGCTCGTCGACCTTGCTCGCGAGCACGGCGCCGCCTCGGTCCACGCCGAGGTCGAACCCGCCAACGAGGCCTGCGCGAAGGTACTGCGTGCCGCCGGCTTCACCGACCTGGGCACCAACCAGTACGGCGACGCGGAGTTCGTGCTCGCCCTGCCCGGCGGAGAAAACCAGGTGTCCTGACCAGTCGGGCTGACCATCATGAGTGGATGACGCCACTCGATCCGCTGATCCGCAGCTTCTACCGCGACCGGTACGTCGAGCACGACCGGTTGGCGCGCAGCGGGCACGGTCAGCTGGAGTTCCTCCGCACGCAGGAACTGATCCGGCGGTACCTGCCGCCGGCACCGGCCCGGGTGCTCGACGTCGGCGGGGCGACGGGCGTGCATGCCCGCTGGCTGGCCGCCGACGGCTACGAGGTGGAGCTGGTCGATCCGCTGGAGGAGCACGTGGCGGTGGCCGCAGCCGCCGGCGGGTTCACGGCCTCGCTCGGCGATGCGCGCGAGCTGGCGCAAGCTGACAACAGCGTGGGGGCGACGCTGCTGCTGGGTCCGCTGTACCACTTGGTGGATCGGGCCGATCGGCTGCAGGCGTTGCGTGAGGCGGGTCGCGTCACCCGGCGCGGCGGACTGGTGGTTGCCGTCGGCATCAGTCGGTACGCCGGTCTGCTGGAGTGCGGCAACAACGGACAGCTGTCCGAGGACAACCTCGGCTCGTTCGTCGACGTGCTGGCGACCGGCCTGCACCACGACGACCCGAACGGCTTCACCACGGCGTACTTCCACCACGCGGACGAACTCGGCGCCGAGCTCGACGACGCCGGCCTGAACGAGGTCTTCGTGCTCGGGGTCGAGGGCCCGGCCGCGCACACGCTGGAGAACGCCGCTCCGTCCGACGTCCCGCGTCTGATGCCGGCCGCGATCACGCTGGCGCGCCTGGTCGAGTCCGACCCGGCGATGATCGCCACCAGCCTCCACTACCTGGCCATCGGCCGGGTCGGCTGACACCGCGGGCCGGCCGACCCGGATCCGTGAAAGCCGTTTGAAAGCGGCTTCGCCTTGAGTGCTGTGCGACCGCTCTTTGGAGCACTCGCCCGTCATTCAGGAGGACCCATGTCAGCAAGACTCCGTACCCGACGCGCTCTCGCAGGGCTGGGCGCCGTACTGGCACTGACGGCCGTCGGTGGAATCGTGACGGCACCACCGGCCAGCGCGGCGTCCTGCCTTGCCGGAAACACCTGCTTCTACTGGACCAACGCCAACGGCACCAGCACGCTCAAGTACCAGGACGACGGCAACCTCAGCGGTTTGCTCCACCCGGGGGAACGCGGTGCCTGGGTCTGGAACAACGGGGATCGCTACCCCGGTGCCGACCACATCACCCTCACCACCAGCCTGAACGGGGCGCGGTGGCGGATCTGCCTGCATTACGGTCCCGCCAACTTCACCCAGGGGACCGGCGGCACCACCGCCGCCCGGATCGGCGTGGGGGAGATCGTCACCAGCTGGGTCTGGCGCGGGGAGTGCGCCGCTGGGGAGGACAACTGGCGGCGGGTCTGACCGCTGCCTGCGGCCTCCTTCAGCTGGCCGTCGGCCGGGTGGAGTGACACCGGTGGATCAGGTGTGGGCGTGGACCTTCGTCGGGGTCAGGCGCAGGACCACGCGCTGCACCTCGGCCGGCAGGTCGGCGTACTCCTGGCCGGCTCCGTCGCCCTCGTAGTGCTCGGCGAGCCGGATGGCGACCTCCCGGCCGGCGTCCTCGGCGACCTGCACCGTGCCGCGGAGCTCGGCGTACCGGCCGGAGTCGGCCGGGTCGATCACCAGCAGACTCGCGCGGGGATCGCGCAGCAGGTTCTGCACCTTGCGGAGCCCCCCGGTGCTCGAGATGACGACCTGATCGCCTTCGCGGCCGACCCAGACGACCGAGCTCTGCGGACTGCCGTCCGGGTTGAGCGTCGTCAGCACCGCCGGGTTCTTGCCATCCAGCAACTCGCGCACCGCGTCGTTCAACACCATGCCGCCATGCTAGGGCGAGCTCCAGTCAGTACACCGAGTAGCCGCCGTCGATGAGCAGGACCGAGCCGGTCATGAACGCCGAGGCCCGGCTGGCCAGGTAGACCACGGACGGCGCGATCTCCTCGGGGGTGGCGTAGCGCTGCTGCGGTGCGTCCAGGATCCAGTGCTGCCGGAACTCGGGCCGGTCGACCGGCGCCATGTCGGTCTTCACGTAGCCGGGAGCGATCGCGTTCACCCGGATGTCGTACGGCGCCCACTCCGCGGCGAGGCTGCGGGTCAGGTGGTGCACGGCCGCCTTCGACGCGTTGTACGACGCCTGCCACTGCGGCCGGTTCACGATCTGCGCGGACATGCTGCCCACGTTGACGATCACCCCGCCGTTGCCTGCCGTGATCATGCCGCGGGCAACGGCCGTACTGGTGTTCCACAGCGCGGTCAGGTTCAGGTCGATCACTTGCTGCCACTCGTCGTCGGGGACCTCGAGCGCCGGGCGGTGGATCGCAACACCGGCGTTGTTCACCAGCACGTCGATCCCGCCGAGCTGCTCGGTGACGCGGTCGACCATCGCGGTCACGTCGGCGCGCCGGGTGATGTCGGCCGTGACGGCGAGCCCTCGCCGGCCGCGGGCGGCGATCTCGGCGACGACCTGGTCGTTGCGGCCGGCGTCCCGGCCGACGATCGCCACGTCGGCTCCGGCCTCGGCCAGCGCGAGCGCGAACGCCCGCCCGAGACCGCGGTTGCCGCCGGTCACCAGGACCCGGCGTCCGTCCAACCCGAAAGTGTCCAGCACGCTCATCCGGTACTCCGTAACGCTAGGAAGCGGTCACGCTGCGTACCGAAGTGCGGCGTGAGGTCGCGGATCGATGTCAATCACTGCAATCCAGTACACCGTCGGGCCCGCCCGCAAGTAGCATCAGGCGGCGGTTCGGGACTGGGGGTGGTTCCGCGCCGATCACCGTGGGTGGGCCGGCCGCGTGCCGCGAACTGGGGGAGATGCGGGACAGCATGGCGAACGATGCAGCACCCAAGCCTGGGCACTTTCTGCCCGGTGGCGCCGGGGACCAGCCCGTGCCCCCGCCCCCCGCTTCCGCCAGACCCGACGCGACCTCGGTCGCCGGCACATCGCCGAGCCCGGCGTCGTCCGGCAGTACGCCGTTGACGGCGCCGACGCCTCGGCTCGGAGCGGAGGCGCCGGCCGGACCGCCCCAGCTGAGCGGATCGCGGCTCGGCCCGCCGCCGCCCGGCGATCCCGCCGCGGCCGCGTTCAAGGCGCGGTACCAGCCGGAGCCGATCCCGTACGTCGAGAAGAAGCGCTCGAAGGCGTTGGTGTCCGGGCTGGTCGCGGGTGCGCTGCTCCTGGTCGGCGGCGGAGTTTTCGCCGCGGTGAAGCTGCTGCCGGCGTACGACGACTTCGTCGCCAACCCGATGGGCACGCCGTCGGTCCGCGCCAGTGACGAGCCCGCCGACGGGAACGAGCCGGTCGCCGCGCCTACCCCGGACGTCGTGGTGGCGAAGGAGAACAAGCTCTACCGGACCGGCAAGCTGGCGCCGGCGAACTGCCGGGAGCCGCAGTACCGGCCGACGTCCAAGGAGAACGTGCGGGCCTACTACCAGACGCTGCTCGGCTGCCTGGACAAGGCGTGGGAGCCGGCCGTGCGCAAGGCCGGCCACGAGTTCCGTAAGCCGCGGCTGATCATCTTCGACAACGGCCAGGAGACGGCCTGCGGGGTCCAGCACGAGGTCCCGTCGTACTGCGCGGCCGACGGCGGCGCCGTCACGCTGCCTTGGGAGGGTCTGCCGGAGAAGTACGGCAAGGACCGCTCACAGACCCGGATCGACATGGCCCAGGAGCTCGGCTACCTGTACGGCGTGCACGTGCAGGAGCTGACCGGCATCTTCGAGGCGACCGAGAACCTCGGCGACACGGCGCCGAACGCGGCGGCCCGGCTGGAGCAGGACCGCCGGCAGGCGCTGCAGGCGGTCTGCCTGTCCTCGGTCTTCCTGAGCACGGTCAAGGCCACGTTCCCGATTCGCGGCGAGCTGCTCGAGTCGTACCGGTGGCGCAGCAAGCACAACGGCGACGAGGACTCGAAGGACAAGGTGCGCGACCACGGCTCCCGCCGCAACGTCGAGTTGTGGATGGGGCGGGGCTTCGGATCCGCCGATCCGGGCTCCTGCAACACTTTCGTCGCAGCCCCTGCCAAGGTCAGCTGACCCATCGAGGACTGGGAACGACGCATGCCCGACGAGCCGACACCGCCCACCCCGGATCCTGCCACGGGCCCGGAGATCAGCACGCCCGCGGTTGCGCCCGGTCCTGGGCACTTCCTGCCGGGTGGCGACGGGCAGGTCGGCGGCGCCGAGACGCCGCGGCCGCTGCGTGCCAAGGGGCAGGCGACAGGGCTGGGCAAAGCGGTACCGGTCGGCGCCGGCGAGCCGCGGCCGCGCGTGGCGGCGCCGCTGCCGACCGAGCCCGGGCAGAGCGGGTACGGCGCCCCACCGCCCGCTCCGTTGCCGGGAGCACCGAGTGCGCCGCTGACCGGAAGCCGTCAGCGCGGCGGCAGCCGGCCGGTCGGCTGGAGCTCGTCGTCGGCCCGCAGGACGCCGCAGTTCGCCGCCGATCCGGTGCCGGTGAAGCCGCCACGGCAGTTCTCCAAGCCGGTGATCGTCGCCGTCGCGGTGCTGGCGGTGATCGCCCTGAGCGGCGCCGGCGTCGCGGGCTACCGCATGATGGACTCCTACGACACCGTCGCGAACCCGCTCGCCCGCCCGTCGGTCAAGCAGACCGACGCCCCGCTGCCGGCTCCGCCGCAGCCGACCGTGACGGTGACCGCCACGCCGGTCCCCGACGCCGTCCGGGTGAAGCAGAACGCCCTCTACACCGTGGGCAAGGTCCCGGCCGTCAACTGCGCCGACCCCAAGATCAAGCCGAGCTCCGAAGCCGCGGCTCTGCGCTACTACCGGGCCCTGCTGCCGTGCCTGAACCGGGCCTGGGAGCCGCTGGTCCGCAAGGCCGGCTACCCGTTCCGCGCGCCGAAGCTGGTGCTGTACGCGAAGAACCAGACGTCCTGCACGGGCGAGAGCAACCTGGCCTTCTACTGCGGCGAGGACGAGACCATCACGATGCGCGGTGACCAGGACGCGAAGCTCTTCCGGCAGGCGCCCGAGTCCGGCCGGGCCGCGATCATGAGCACGCTGTCGCACGAGTACGCGCACCACGTGCAGATGCTCACCAACATCCTGATCTCGTCCAGGTCGCGCGAGGGCTGGGCGACCACCGAGCCCGCCAAGCTGGAGGAGAACCGCCGGATGGAGCTCCAGGCGAGCTGCCTCGGCGCGGCCTTCCTCGGCGCGAACAAGGCCGCGCTCGGCCTGACCGGTCGCCGCCTGACCGCCTGGGAGTTCCAGACCAAGCACTCCGGCGACGAGTACAACCCGAAGAAGAAGCGCGACCACGGCTCCCGCAAGAACCAGTGGCTGTGGGCCGGCGTCTCCTTCAAAACCGCCAACCCTGCCTCCTGCAACACCTTCGTCGCCCCCGCCGCGAAGGTGAGCTGACGCCGGTACGCCTTAAGGGGGTCAGTCCAGGCGGAGCTTGAAGCCCTCGTGGCTGTTGGTGAAGCCCAGGCGCTGGTAGAAGCGGTGCGCGTCGGTGCGGGTCTTGTCCGAGGTGAGCTGGACGAGGGTGCAGCCGCGGCGGCGGGACTCGTCGACGGCCCACTGCATCAAGGTGGTGCCGAGACCGGTGCCGCGGGCCGAGGCGGCCACCCGGACGGCCTCGACCAGGCCGCGGGAGGAACCGCGCCGGGACAGGCCGGGGATGATCGTCAGCTGCAGCGTGCCGACCAGTTCGCCGTTGCTCTCGGCAACCACGAGGACCTGGTTCGGGTCCGCGTCGAGGGCGGCGAAGGCGGCGTCGTACGGGGTCAGGTCGTCGAGCGACTCCCGGGTGGCGCCGAGCTGGTCCTCGGCGATCAGCGCGACGATCCCGGCGACGTCGGCGGCGGTGGCGCGGCGGATCACGGCATCGGTCATGGCGCCATGATGACAGGGCGCTGAACCGGTTCGGGCGCCGGGTCAGCAACGTCCGGTCGTCACAGTCCTTGCCTTACGCAATCACTTTGCGGTACCGGAAAGGCGTTTGCGCGCGGGCCGGCCGGGCACGGGTGGACCAGACACCACATCCGCCCGTGGCCGGGGTCGCGTGGATTCGGTGTGCGTGGCGGCGGTGCGGGCTCGGTCCGGAAGGAAGATGTCCGATGTCCGCACTGGCAATCGACTTCACCCAGCCGTTCGAAGATGCTTTCGGCAAGCTTCTCGGCTTCGTCCCGAACCTGATCGGCGGCCTGGTCATCCTGGCCGTCGGCTACCTGGTCGCGAAGGTGCTCGGCAAGCTGGTCAGCAAGCTGCTCGGCAAGGTCGGCTTCGACCAGTGGATGGAGCGGGCCGGCGTGTCCGGGGTGCTGCAGCGCTCCGGGACGGGGCTGACCGCGTCGGCGATGCTCGGCAAGGTCGTGTTCTGGTTCGTGTTCCTGATCGGCTTCACGATGTTCGCCTCGGCGCTCGGCGTACCGGAGATCTCGAACTTCATGAGCGCGATGCTCGGCTACATCCCGCGGATCTTCGCCGCGATCGTGATCGTCTGCCTGGCGGCGCTGTTCGCGAACTTCCTGGCCGCGATCATCCGCGGTGCCACCGGCAACGAGACGCTGGCCAAGGTCGGCAAGTACGCGATCCTGGTGTACGCCGCGTTCGCCGCGCTGACCCAGCTGGGCATCGCCGTCCAGCTCACCGGCAACACCCTGCTGATCGTGCTCGGCGGCCTGTCGCTCGCCCTCGGCCTCGCTTTCGGTCTCGGGGGCCGCGAGATGGCCGGCGAGGCGCTGCGCACGCTGTTCGACCGCGGCTCGCAGTTGGCCGCCGACCGCTCGAACGGCACCAGCGGCCAGACCGGCTACCAACAGCCCGGCAACGGCTACCAGGGCGGCAACGGCTACCAGACTGATCAGGGTGGCCACTCGAGTGAGCAGTACCCGGCCAGCCACGGCGCCCCGCAGTCCGGCAGTTGGTCCAACGGCTCCAACGGCACCTGGTCCGACGGCCAGCGCTGACCTCACGCACCCCGGGCGGACGCGACCAGGTCGGATCGCGCCCGCCCGGCCACGCGCCGAGACCTGGCACGCCAAGCCGGGACCTCGCACCCCAAGCCGGGACCTCGGACAGGCTATTCCCTGTCCGAGGTCCCGGCTCGGTGGTCGCAGGCCCGCCGTCAGCTCTGGGCGTCGGGGCCTGCGCGGCGGACGTTCTCGACCTTTTCCATCGCCTCGCGCAGGTCCTTGAGCCAGGTTTCGCTGTGTTGGGCGACGAGCTTGACGCACCAGCCGAGGGCGTCGCTGCGTGAGCGGGCAACGCCGGCGTCGACCAGGGTGTCCAGGACCTGCCGCTCCGGCTGGCGCAGTCGCGTCATCACCGGCGCGGACAGGGAGGTGAACACGGTGCGCGTCTCCCCGCATCGCACGCCCCAGGCGACCTTTCGCCGGGTCGCGTGCTCCAGTTCGCGGGCGATCTCGATCCGCCGCTCGCGGGTGTCCTCGCGGAACTGCTTGATCCGGCCCTCCTCGGCCGCCGACCGCGCGGCGGCGCTGACCTCGCCTTCCTGCTGAGGAGCCGGGATCGTGCCCACGACCAGGATCTCGTCCCGGTCGATGCTCACCTCCGGCTCCCCGTCGAACCACTCCTGCGGCAACCGCCCGGCCAGCCAGCCGCGGACCCGCTCGTCCTCCACCTGTGTACTCATGTAATCATGATTACACCGCATGCACACCGTCAAGCAAGGGATGGAGCCGAGGCGATCGACGCGTAGGCGGCGCGGGTGGTGGCGTGGGCGTCCCGGGGTGCGCCGGTGTGGTCGAGGCCGAGCAGGATCGCGCCGACGACCGGCGGCACCTCGACAACCTGCGGTACGGCGTACGGGGCTTCGGCGGCGAGCATCGTGGTGATGGTCTCGAGCAGCAGCAGGTGGTTGGCGGTGAGCACGCCGCCGCCGAGGATCACCGGGGCGGGTTCGCCGAGCAGGTCGAGGCGGCGCAGGGCGACGACCGCCATGGCGACGATCTCCTCGGCCTGGCGCCGGACGACGTCGGTTGCCACCGGATCGCCGCCGGCCGCGACCTGGAACAGCAGCGGAGTCGCCTCCAGTCGCCGGCTCGCGGGGATGTCGCCGAGGTGCAGCGCCTCGATCAGCGCGGGAATCGACGGTACGCCGTAGTGCCGCGGCAGCACGGTGGTCAGCGCGGTCGCCGGTCCCCGGCCGTCGTCGGCGCGGGCAGCCGCCCAGAACGCCTCGTCGGCGAGCTGCTGGCCGCCGCCCCAGTCGCCCGAGATCTTGCCGACCGCCGCGAACCGGGCGGTCCGGCCGTCGGGCAGCAGTCCGGCGCAGTTGATGCCGGCGCCGCAGACCACCGCGACACCGCGGGGTTCGTCGATCCCGGCCCGGAGCAGCGCGAAGGTGTCGTTCGCGACGTGCACCCGGCGGCCCCACCCGTACGACCTGAACGCGGCCGCCAGCCGTTCCTCCTCCACCACGAGATCCGCGTTCGCCAGGCATGCGGAAACCTGCTCCACCACAGCGATCCCGCCGCCGGGCAGGGTGAGGCCGGCGGAGCGGACTGCTGCGGATACCAGCGGGGCCAGGCCAGCGACTGCTGCTTCGGCGCCGACGAGGTGGGGCTCGAAGCCGCCGCCACGGGCGGTGCCGAGGATCTGGCCGTCGGCGGAGACGAGGGCGACGTCGGTCTTGCTGTTGCCGGCGTCGAAGGCGAGCACGCCGCCGGGAACCAGCGGTGCCCGCACGGCCTCGGTCTCGTCCGCCACGGTCACGCCCATGGCAGGTGCTCGCGGTTGTGGGCGATCAGCTGATCGGTGAGCGCCCGCGCGTACTCGATCTGCCCGACCAGCGGATGTGCCAGCAACGCGGTGAACACGCGGTCCGCACCACCCTTCAGAGCAGCCTCCAGAGCCAGATTCTCGTACGCCGTGACGTTCGCGACCAGTCCCGCGTAGAGCGGTTCCAGCGGCGCGATCGGCAGCGGCGTCGTACCGGTCGCCCCGACCGTCGCCGGGACCTCGATCACCGCGTCGTCGGGCAGGAACGGCAGGGCGCCGTTGTTCAGCGTGTTCACCACCTGCACGTCGCCGGTGTCGTTCAGCAGCGAGGACGCCAGCGCGACGGCCGCCTCGGAGTAGTACGCGCCACCGCGTTGCTCCAGCAGCGCGGGCTTCTCGTCCAGCGCCGGATCGGCGTACAGGTCCAGCAGTTGCTTCTCGATCGCGGCGACCTCCGCGGCCCGGGACGGCTTCTCCAGCAGCTCGCGCACCACCTCGTCGTGCGCGTAGAAGTACCGCAGGTAGTACGACGGTACGACGCCCAGCTGCAGCAGCAACTCGGCCGGAAGATGCAGGTCCTCGGCCAGCTCGCCGACGTGCGCCGCCAGCAGCTCCGGTAGCCGGTCCACGCCGTCGACCCGTACTGCGCGCTCCCACGTCAGGTGGTTGAGTCCGACGTGGTCCAGCGCGACCTGCTCGGGCGCCACGTCCAGCAGCCGCGCGAACCGCCGCTGGAAGCCGATCGCCACGTTGCAGAGCCCGACTGCCTTGTGCCCCTCGGACAGCAGTGCCCGCGTCACGATGCCAACCGGGTTGGTGAAGTCGATGATCCAGGCGTCCGGGTTGGCCGCCCGCACCTTGTCCGCGATGTCCAGGACGACGGGCACTGTGCGCAGCGCCTTCGCCAGCCCGCCGGCCCCGGTCGTCTCCTGACCGACGCAGCCGCACTCCAGCGGCCAGGTCTCGTCCTGGTTGCGCGCGGCCTGGCCGCCGACGCGCAGCTGCAGCAGGACCGCGTCAGCCCCGTCCACCGCGGCGTCGACGTCGGTCGTCGTCCTGATCCGGCCCGGGTGGCCCTGCTTGGCGAAGATGCGCTCGGCCAGCCCGCCGATCAGCGCGAGCCGGTCCTCGGCCGGGTCGACCAGCACCAGCTCGTCGACCGGCAGCGAGTCACGCAGCCGGGCGAAGCCGTCGATGAGTTCGGGAGTGTAGGTGGATCCGCCGCCTACGACTGTGAGTTTCAACCTGTGACCCCTGTACGTGTGACGCCTTCGGTGAAGGCCGTTAGGACTGGTGCGGGTAGGGCTGGTCGGTGCCGCCGCCAACGGCCGGTCCGGCGGTGTCGAAGACTTCGTCGCGGGTGGCGCTCAGGGCTGACTGCAGGGCCCCGGACAGCACCGGGTCGGTGGGGACGCCCGTCATCAGCAGTCGCGGGCGGGGGACGGCCAGCTCCGCCAGCTCGGCCTGGACCAGGCCGCGCAGCCGCTCGCCGCCGGCCGTGATCACCCCGCCGGCCAGCACGATCAGCTCGGGGTCGACGACCGCGACGACCGCGGCCAGGCCGACGGCCAGCCGATGGGCGAATTCGGTGAGCACCTCGTCGCCGGCGCCGGGCGTCTCCAGCGCGGCGGCGATCGCGGCTTGCGGCGTACGGGCTTTGAGGCCCTGGGAGCGGGCCAGGGCGAGCACGGGTTCGCCGCCGGCGAGCTCTTGGAAGCCGCCGGCGTTGTTGCGGCCGACGTTGCGGACCAGAGGCGTGCCCGGCAACGGCAGAAAGGCGACCTCGCCCGCGCCGCCGGTCGCGCCGCGCAGCAGCCGGCCATTGATCACGATCGCGGCGCCGATGCCCTCCTCGCCCCAGAGCAGCACGAAGTTGTCGCTGGCGCGGGCGTGTCCGAGACGCTGCTCGGCGACCGCGGCGAGGTTGACGTCGTTCTCGACCTCCAGCGGTACGCCGATGGCCGCGGCGAGCTCGTCCAGCAGGTGCGGGGCGTGCCAGCCGGGCAGGTGGGTGGCGTAGCGCAGCCGGCCGGTGGTCGGGTCGAACCCGCCGGGCGTGCCGATCGCGACGCGGTGCAGCCGATCCTTGGCCAGGCCGGCGTCGCCGAGCGCGCCGTCGATCGCCTTGACCACCCGCTCGACGGTGCCCTTCGCGCTGCGGCCCGGGGTCGGCAGCTCGTACCGGCCGATCACCTGGCCGGTCAGGTCCGCCACGGCCGAGCGGATCCGGGCCGGGGTGACGTCCAGGCCGGCGACGTACGCGATGCCGCCGTTGATCTCGTACAGCTGCGCGTTCGGGCCGGGCCGGCCGCCGCTGGTGCCGCTGGCTCGGACGAGACCGGCGCTCTCCAGCCGGGACAGCAGCTGGGACGCGGTCGGTTTGGACAGGCCGGTGAGCTTGCCGAGCGTGGTGCGGGACAGCGGGCCCTGGGTGAGCAGCAGGTCGAGAGCGGCGCGGTCGTTCATCGCGCGGAGCAGGCGGGGAGTGCCGGGTGTGCTGGCCATGTGCTAACCCTGCCCTCCTTCCCGCTCGTGACCACCGCGCCGAGCCAGATGCATCAATTGTTAGGAAAGTTTCCTATTGCGCCGAGACCGTACGGGCTGTCCTCGGGCGGTGTCAATCGATCCGCGGAACTCCGGGCGGTCGTTGCGCACCGCTGAGGTTAGGGTGGGCTAACTTGCCGCCGCCTGTGGAGAGGTCTGTCCGTGACGTTCGATCTGGGGGAAGACCTCACCGCCGGGAGAATGCTGCGCCGGTCCGTCCGCCGGCACCGGGGCCGGGTGACGCTCGGCGTGCTGGTGCTGTCGCTGCACCAGGCGACCGAGGCCGCGGTGCCGGTGGCGATCGGCATCTTCGTCGACCGGGCCGTCTCCACCGGAAAGCTGGAGCCGCTGCTGTGGTGCGTGCTGATGATGGTGGCGCTGTTCGCCGTCCTGTCGAACGCCTGGAAGACCGGGGCCCGGCAGGTCGTCCGCTCGATCGAGCACGAGACGCATCTGGTCCGGCTGGAGATCGCCCGGCGCGTGCTCGATCCGCGGGGCCACCAGACCGGTCTGCGCGCCGGTGAGCTGCTGTCCATCGCTACCTCCGACGCGGAGAAGGCGTCGCTGATCATGCGGGCCGTGGCGATGGGCGTCTCGGCGTCCACCGCGCTGGCTGTCTCCTCGGTGGCGTTGCTGATGGTCGACGTGCCGCTGGGGGTCGGCGTCCTGATCGGCGTACCGCTGCTGGTACTGGGGATCCAGGCGCTGTCGCCGTTGCTGACCCGTCGTACGTCGACGCAGCAGGAGGCGATCGCCAGTACGACGGCACTGGCGACGGACCTCGTCAACGGGCTCCGGGCGCTGCGAGGGATCGGAGCACAGCACAACGCGGCCGAGCGGTACCGGCGGTCCAGCCAGGCGACTCTGCAGGCCACGCTGCGAGCTGCCTCCACCAATGGCTTGCAGGACGGCGTGACGACGGCGCTCAGTGGTCTGCTGCTGGCCGCTGTCGCCGGAGTCGCTGGGTGGTTCGCGCTGAACGGGCGGATCAGCGTCGGCGAGCTGATCACTGTGGTCGGACTCGCGCAGTTCGTGGCGGAGCCGGTCGGGACGCTCGGGTACTGCAGCCAGGTCGCCGCGATGGCCAAGGCCTCAGCCGGGCGGCTGGCATCGGTGCTCGGATCGCCAGCGTTGATTACCACTGGATCGGCGACCGCACTGGACCCGGCCAAGCCGTTGCTGGCGCTGGACAACGTCACCTACAAGACCCTGTCGGCGGTGGACCTGACGCTGCAGCGCGGGGAGCTGGTCGGTGTGCTCTGCTACGACCCGCGCGACGCGGACGCCTTGCTGGCGGTCGTGTCCGGCCGCGCACCGGGGCATGAGGGCGTCATGTCGGTGGGCGGTCTGGCGATGGAGGAGCTGGACATCGACCTGCTGCGGCGGTCGGTGCTGATCGAGCAGCACGACACCGATCTGTTCGAGGGGACGCTGCGCGGCAACCTTCTGGCCGGTTCTGATGACAGCAGCCGCCTCGACTCGGCTGTCGCGGCCGCAGCTGCCACTGACGTGATCGACGGTCTCCCCGGCGGGCTGGATCACCTGATGGCCGACCGCGGCCGCACCTTGTCGGGTGGACAGCGGCAACGTCTCGGCCTGGCGCGAGCTCTGCTGGCCGAACCACCGGTGCTCGTGCTGCACGACCCGAGCACGGCAGTGGACGCGGTCACCGAGGAGATCCTGGCCGAGGGGCTTGCGGAGGTTCGCGGTGTGCCCGAGCTGGCCACGCTTGTGCTGACCAGCAGTCCGGCCTTGCTGGGGAAGATGCATCGGGTGGTCGTGATCGCGGACGGAGCTGTAGTGGCTGAAGGGCTGCACGCCGAGTTGGCGGCCGCAGACTCGATCTACGCCGAGGTGGTCCTGCGATGAGCGGGCCGGAGTTGTTGCCCGTCGCCGGTCCGCGCGGCACGTGGTCCGTGCTGTGGCAGGAGATCCGCCGGCTGCCGGTGATGTCGGTGGTTGCCGCCGTGGTGATCACCGGAGCGAGCGCGGCCGGACTCGTCGCGCCCTGGGCGTTGGGGGTGCTGGTCGACGACATCGCGGCCGGCGCCGACCGGTCGGCCGTCGTACGGGTGGTGCTGCTGATCGGTGGGGCGGCGCTGGTGTCCGGCGTACTGACTGCGGTCGGGGTGACGTTGGTGGCGCGGGTCGGGGAGACGGTGCTGGCGCGGCTGCGCGAGAAGGTGCTGGACCGCGTGCTGCACCTACCGGCACCCGTGCTGGACAAGGTGCGGACCGGTGACCTGCTCTCGCGGGTCGGTGACGACGTCTCGTCGGTTGCCGCGGCGCTGACCCAGGTCGGGCCGGTCCTGCTGTCGGCGACGCTGACGATCGTGCTGACCACCGTCGGCATGTTCGCGCTGGACTGGCGGCTCGGGCTGGCCGGGCTGCTGTCGCTGCCGATGTACGTGTGGGCGCTGCGCTGGTACCTGCCGCGGTCGGCGCCGTTCTACCGGCGCGAACGGGTGGCGCTCGGGGAGCGGTCGGAGGCGATCATCACGTCGCTGCGCGGCACCGCGACGGTCCGGGCGTACCGGCTGGAGGACGCGCAGCTGGAGCGGATCCGGGACCGCTCGGCGGTGGCGCGTGACCTGTCGCTGAACGTGTTCAAGCTCTACAGCTTCTTCTCGTCGCGCATCA